>NZ_JBDQQS010000001.1:0-847245 GCF_039888615.1 Hoeflea sp. CAU 1731
CCGCGTCCTGCGGTAAAGCGCGTCATGAATACGCCGCCACGTCCCGTCCCGGCAGAACCGTTTGAAATAGTAATGGACCGTGCTTTTCGGCGGAAAATCGTGCGGCAGCAACGCCCATTGGCAACCCGATTGCAGCAGATAGAAGATGGCGTCCATTACGGAGCGCAGTGACGTCTTGCGCCTGCGACCCCGCTGTGGCTGGGGCGGCATGAAGGGCTCGATCATGCTCCATTCCCGGTCAGTCAGGTCACTTGCATAACGCAGCCCGCTTCTGTCATGGTGACGGCGGGTGAAGGGTGTCCAGGCCATTCGATCTCTCCGTATTTGTCGCAAAATACAAAGAATCTGATTGCCGCCCTTCACTCAACCCCCGAAACCGAACCGGCCATTCTTGGACAGACACTGAGCACCAGATCCAGGATCAAGCACCTCCACCGAACCATATGCATTGGTATTCACGACTGGATTGATCACCTTTCCGCTCTCGCGGTCGATAGTGAACTGTCCTTCCTTTGCCTGATCGGACCAAGGATGGCTCCATGGTGCAAGACTGCCGTTCTGATCTACTTCGAATATCCCGGTCAGCTCGCAGTAATAGGACGCCGAGCCAGCATAAGCAGGTAGATGTATTGTTGCGAGAATCCCTGCGGCTGGCAGTATGATGTGTACACGTTTAATCATGTCAGCATCATGATCTTTGAGTTGGAGGCTGTAACCAAATTGGTTGCATACCACATACAATGTAACCAAAATGGTTTCAAAACAAATATGAATTATAAGTAGAAACAAAAACAATATATTATACAATTTTATTTGTTGACACTCCATATTCCCCCGCTGAAATCATGCAGGGGTGGGTTTGAACATGGGTCAGTTCTCAGTGGAAAAATCGGGCTCTACCGGGTCAGTTCTCGGTGAAAATCAACAGCCGGGCCGAACGGTGACCCTGATGACTGGTCTGACCGAGTATCCGATACTCATCTTGCTGATGATCAATGTGGTGCTGCTCGTGCTCGGCATGATCATGATCATGGTGAATCTGGGTCTCGGTTTGTGCGCGCTACCCGTGGGAACATGCCTATTCGTCGGCTGTGCCGTTGGTAAACTGCCGATGGAGAAGGCGGTGCGGACAATCTGGCCGTTTTATCTGGCGATTCTCGTGGCGATGATGATGATCACATTCATTCCGGCAATTTCGCTCACACTACCGCGTCTGCTCGGGGTTTAGGGGGCGGGCGTAGTGGCTAGATACACCCGTTCCGGACGTGTCATAACTCCCGAACGGATAGCCTCTTTGACACTCCAGTCTAAACCGCCTTGTGAGCTAGAACTTTCTGAACTGAAGCCCGTTCGCGCATACGGTCGTTGTGGGAATAGCAATTCTTGAAATTTTCAAGAGCGAAACCTTCGCGCAGAGCTCGATCGAACACCCAGAAAAAATATGAGTCGCAGGCGGTGTAATGATCGAAAAACCAAATTCTATCCGCCAGTACTTCATCGACAATGGAAAGTTGTTGAAAAAGCATGGCTTTCGCCTTTTCCCTGATGTCTGGGAAAGCGTTGTCGACTCCGCAAAACTTTGCTGTCTTGAAATGACGCGTAATGTGCGGGTGTATGCCTGAACCAAACCACCCCATGTGCGATATTGCGGTGGCGCGATCCCAGCGATCCGCCGGCAGCAGCCTTGCTTCCGGGTAAGTCTCGGCAATCCAGTATTGGATGGCGACAGTCTCGCTCAGGCCTTTGGCGTCACAGACCAAATAGGGTACTTTTTGCTTTGGATTGAGTGCTGAATATTCAGCGCTCAAGTGATCGTCTGTTTTCAAATTTACGATTTCAACTCCGAAATCCGCGCCAGCCTCCAGCAGCGAAATGTAACTTGCCGTCGAGCAGGCGCCGGGAGAATGGTAGAGTGTGATATCCATGTATTTCCTCAAATTCGATACTAGCGGAGTTTTACTTTTCCAGTCGACAGCCCGGTCTCGATGTGAGGGGAACCTTCATTGACCAGCCAGCGACGAACTGAAAATGTTCGGCCTCCCTTGGCATGCATCGGATCAGCTTCAGCAATTTGCCGAGCTTCTTCAATAGAATTCGCTCGGTAAACAATCAGTCCGGCGCCGCTCATCTCATCACCTGCCTCATCCGACAGCGGACCAGCAAGAAATAGTACGCCTTCAGTTTCGAGTTTGGTCTGGTAGGCGAGATGGTCTGGCAGAATCTTCCGCATTGCCTCCGGTGTATCCGACGGAATAGTGGAAATCACAAACAGCTCAAGCGCCAGGGAGCCGCGTTCAGCAGCTTCGCGTTTGTAGTCAGCCCATTTTGGCATGGTCTATCTCCTCCTCCTGTCGGGACTATACTGCGGGTGTGAAACGATCGCAAATAAATATCGATAATTATTGACGCAACATCATAAATATGGGTATTTCTAATCAACGGCGCAGGATAGCGCCGAAGAGGATTTCCACTGCATGACGACGAACGCAACTGTTGAAAAGCTTGGGGACCTGCGGACGCAGGCGCAGGAGGAGGTGAGTGATTTGCGTTCCCAAATAGCGCAGCTAGATCAGAAGTCTCTCGATTTGATACTGACAAAAGCGCGTTCGCATTACGCCTGGAAAGACAGGCCGGTAACCGACGATCAAATTCACCGGATGTATGAAATCGTCAAGATGGGTTCGACGAGCATGAACTCCTGTCCGGCCCGATTTGTCTGGGTTCGTAGCGAAGCCGGCAAGGAACGTCTCGTCAAATCGCTGAAGCCGAAGAATGTACCCAAAGTTCTTGCAGCTCCGGTCACCGTCATCGTCGCGTACGACTTGGATTTCTGGAAGGAGTTGCCAAAGCTGTTTCCTCATGAGGACCGGAGGCATCTCTTCGAGGGATATCCTGAGTATACTCTGGACACCGCATACCGGAATTCCACGCTGCAAGGCGGCTATCTGATGATAGCTGCCAGGGCCATCGGTCTGGATGTCGGGGCGATGTCAGGATTTTCCAACAAGTTTGTCGATGAGGAGTTCTTCGAAGGCACAACGCTGAGATCGAATTTTCTGGTCAATATCGGTCACGCGGACGAAAGCGCTCTGTTTCAGCGTTTGCCCCGTTTTGAATTCGATGATGTGTGCAGCTTTGCCTGAGAATGATGCGATGCGCCAAGGATGGAGACGCGCGCGAGGCAGCAGGTTTGACGCGATCACGCGGTGGGGAGCATCGGTTATATTTCGTGGACGGAGCGTCAGCCCGTCTGACAAGATGGGCCGGCAGGAGGCCGGTCGCAATAGTGGAGGAAGCTATGAGCAGACTATACCGTAGAACCCTGTTGGCGGCGTTTGCCGCTGGAGGGTTGATGTCAGCCGCGACGATTTCATCCGTCTCGGCGACGGAAACCATCAAGATGATTGCCATTGACGGTTATCCGGAACGTTCCATGTGGGTCCAGGAGTTCGCCAATTTCTTCATCCCGCGTGTGGATGAGGAACTGGCGCGCACTGGCAATTACAAGATCGAATGGCAGCAGGCTTATGGCGGCCAGATCGTGAAGCCGCGCGGAGTGTTGGAAGGCATCAAGCTGGGCCTCGGCGATATTGGCATCGTTACGACGATTTTCCACAATTCCGCACTTCCGAGCCAGGCGATATCGGCTGCGACTCCGATGATTTCGTCGGATGCGCGGATTGTTGCAAAAGCGGTCGACGAGATTGCCAAGGAATACCCGCAGATGCAGGCGGAGTTTACTGCCGAGGACCAGGTGTACCTGGCGACCGGCGTCGTCCTCGACAGCTATCAGATCTTTACCAAGGATCCGGTCACTTCACTCAACCAGCTGTCTGGCCTCAAGATCGCGGGAGCCGGATACAATCTGCGATATCTGGAGGGACTGGACGGTGTCGCCGGCGTTCGCGGCGGACTGCCGAATTTTTACAACATGATCGACACCGGCGTCGTACAGGCGGCCATGCTGTGGCCTGAAGCGGCGATGACATACAAGATCCACGAAGTTGCGCCCAATATGCTCAAGGTCGATCTAGGCGCCGTCAACACAAAGACGGTGACGATCAACAAGGCCGTCTGGGATAAGCTTCCGGACGAGGTGAAGGACGTTCTTCAGGCAGTTGCTGTCGAGTATCGCGACCAGGTCGCAAAGGTCGCAATGGACGAAGCAGCGTCATCACTTGAGGCCTTCCAGGCTGCAGGCGGCACAGTCACCGTCATTGCCGAGGATCAGCGTTCAGCATGGGCGGACGCCATGCCGAACATTGCCCAGGAGTGGGCGGCGGCGCTCGACAAAAAAGGCGCTCCAGGTACGGCGATGCTGGGGTCCTACGTTCAGAAGCTGAAAGACGCCGGCGCGGTGCCGGTGCGCGACTGGACAAAGAACTAGATCGCTCCGGGGCAGCCCTTTCCATGATCAATAATTCCCATAACAGGGTTGCCCCGCCACTTTCCGGGGTTATGCGCTCCATTGCTATCGGCGCAAATGCGATCGGTACATTGATGGTTCTGCTTCTCGTATTCGCCATGAACCTCGATGTCGTGGCGCGCAATGGATTCAATTCTCCCTATCCGGGCGTTGTCGAGATTGTCGTTTTTTCGATGATCCTGATCGTTTTTCTGCAATTGCCGGATGTCGTGCGGGTCAACCGGCTTACCCGATCAGATGGGTTTCTGATCATCCTCGCCGGAAGAAATCCCGGCTTGGCTAGGGCTCTTTCAAGGCTTGTAGACGCTCTCGCTATGATCGTCATGGGCATGATCACCTATGCAGTCTGGCCGGAGCTAGTCGAATCCCTCGAATCTTGCCACTATTTCAGCCAGCCGGAATTCGGACCTCCGCCTACCGGAAATCTGTTTACGGATCTGCGAGAGGCGACCGCGCGCTGTCACTATTTTGGCACGTTGGGAGTTTTCACGCTGCCCTGGTGGCCAGCACATCTGGCGATAACCTTTGGCGCTGTCATGTGCACATCGCTGTATTTCCTCAAGACCCTGTTCGGCGACGGCCATGAGAATCCGACATCGGACTCCAGCCTTGATGAACAGATCGAGAAAGAGCGCGAGGCCGGGCAATGAGTCCGGTCGAGATCGGCGCTCTGTCAGTTGTCGCGATAGTCGCCCTGATCTATCTCGGCGTCTACATTCCTGTCGCCCTTGCGAGTGTTTCCTTCGTGACGATTTGGCTTGTGAGCGACAGGCCGATTCTCGCCGTCAACTTTCTTCGTACGGCGGTTGTCGATAGCGTAACCGAGTATGAGTTTGCGACCATACCGCTCTTTACATTCATGGGACTTCTGGTCTCGAAAGCAGGTATCGGGACCGACATCTACCAGGTGATGAACCAGCTGTTCCGCTCGATTAGAGGCGGCATTGGAATGGCGACGGTGGGGGCGAACGCGGTTTTCGCGGCGGTGACCGGGTCATCAATTGCCTCCGCCTCCGTCTTCGCACGCGTCTCGGTGCCCGAGATGCTCAAACTCGATTACAATCGTCGCTTTGCTGTCGGCGTTGTCGCCGGCTCTTCCGTGCTTGGCATGATTATCCCGCCAAGCGCCATGCTGATCATCTATTCCTTTGTGGCCGAGGTCTCCATTGGCCATATGTTCATCGCAGGAATCATTCCCGGCGTTATCCTTGCAGGCGCTTTTATCATCCAGATCGCATTGATGGGCCGTTTCATCCCGGGCGCAGTAGGTGGCAGGACGCTGGAAACGCCCAAGCATGAAATGCTGGGCGTTCCCCAACTTCTAGCCTATACGCTGCCGATCGGAGCCCTGATATTTGTCGTGCTCGGAGGTATTTACACAGGATGGATGACGCCTGTGGAGGCGGGCGCGGTCGGCTCAGCCATGGCGATAGCGATTGCCGCCGGACGTCGACGCATGACGCTGAGAGGCTTCTGGGAGGCATTGCTCGAGACCGGGCACATAACCGCTGCAATCCTGTTCCTCATCACCACGGCATCGCTTTATGCGCGCATGCTGGGCTATGTCGACCTGCCGAACGAACTGCGCTTCTTTCTGGAGGCGCAGGACTTGAGTTTTGTCTGGATTATGGTTGGATACGTGATCCTGATGCTGTTTCTCGGGACACTGCTCGACACGGCCTCGATCATACTTATCGTTGTTCCGCTCTTCATCGGCATCATCGAAGAGCTGAACATGAGCTTGATCTGGTTTGGAATTGTTACCGTCATCGGCGCCGAAATCGGTCTGCTGACTCCGCCTCTCGGAATTTCATGCTTCGTGATCAAGGCGACGCTGAATGACGATCGCATTTCCCTCAAGGATGTGTTCTTGGGAGCCTTCCCCTTTGCGTGCGTGATGTTGGTCGTGCTTATCCTGCTGATTCGCTTCCCGGAACTGTCGATCTGGCTGCTGCAATGATTATGGGAGTTGCATTATGAGAAACGTCACCAAAGACAATATTACGCAGACCTTTCTGGAGTATTGCGGTCCGGATACGCCGCCCCGCTTACGTGAACTTCTGACCAGCCTTGCGAGCCATGCCCACTCCTTTATCCGTGAAACCGGCCTGACGCATGCCGAATGGCAATACGCCATCGAGTTTTTGACCCGCGCCGGCGAGATCACTGATCCGGAGCGCAATGAGTTTGTGCTCATTTCCGACGTGCTCGGGCTGTCCTCGCTGGTCGATATGGTAGGGACCGTACCTGGCGCAACCCCATCGAGCGTGCTAGGGCCATTTCATATACTCGGAGCGCCTCCGCTGGATTATGGCGGTGATCTTAAGCAGGACAATGACGGAGCGACTGTCGTCGTGAAAGGGCGTGTGAGGAACATGGAAGGTAATCCGGTTCCACAGGCCGAGATCGAAATCTGGCAGACTGCAGACAATGGACTGTATTCAAATCAAGACGAGACTCAGCCGGAATACAATCTCAGAGCCCGGTTGAAGGCAGATCAGGATGGAAAATACGGCTTCACCACGATCCGCCCGGCGCCCTACACCGTTCCGGATGATGGGCCGGTTGGCGATCTCCTGCGCGCTACTGGTCGACGTCCTTGGCGCCCCTCGCATCTGCATTTCACAGTCATGGCCCCGGGCTACCGCGATCTCGTCACGGAAGTCTTCCCCAGCGATGACCCGTATCTCGATGAGGATCCGGTCTTTGGCGTGCGCGAGGATCTGATCATGCGCTATGTGCAAGAGGACAATCCCGACTCGGTCGAGGACAATTTTAAGGCAAAGGAACGACTGACGTCGCCCTTTTTCACTGTTGATTTCGATTTCGTCCTTGCCCGAGAATAGAGGTTCGAAACCTCAAGCGGCGGCTTTGACGCCCGCTATTCGCGTACCGCCTGTGTGAACTGATTTTTGAGAAAATCACCGGTATTGGTGTAATGTGCGGTCAGCAGCTTTGTAGCCAGTTCTTCATCGCGCGCTAGCGCTGCGTCGACGATAGCGCCATGCTCCGCTGTGATGTCGCGTGACGGGTAAGCTATCTTTCCAGCAAGCTGTCGATAGCGTATGTTCTGATCGTAGAGCTGATCGCAAAACTGCATGAGATACGAGGAACCGCAAGCAGAGATCAGTGTCATATGGAAATGTTTATGTCGCTTTTCCCATTCCTGGTTTGCAATGAAATGATCGCCGGAATCGGAACGCGGAACACGTGTCAGGCGGTAAGCCGCCAAGACGACTTTCTCCTCCCAATTGCTCAGACCGTTGCGTATTGATTCTCGTAGAGCCGTGCCCTCGAGCCAGCAACGCGTCTTGAGCAATTCGTCGAACTCCTCCGCGCTGACTTCAGCAACTTTGAAGCCGCGCTGGTCAATTCGTTCAACGAAATAGTTTGAAGTCAGAAGGCTGAGAGCTTCTCGGATAGGGCTGGAACCTACACTATAACTTTTACGCAACTCCTCGATCTTGAGTTTTTGGCCAGGTTTCAACTTTCCTGAAATAATGTCGTCGCGTAGCCGGACATAGGCCTGTCTCGTGATGGATCCGGTACTTGATTTATTCTCGTCCGCCGCCTCCGCCAGATCGTCGCGAAACGTACCCGTATCGTTCTTGATGTCCATTACTTCGTTTGTTCCGATTTACATGTTTGCAAACGTATCCAGGCTCCGCCGATTCCTTTTAACTGGCTTCTGAAAATGTGTCAGGCGCTGGGCCAGCGAAGAAAGATGTTTTGCCGATGTCGCGTAACACCCGATTGGAAACCGCAATCTTGCGATGCGTCGCCAAATTTTCGTGATAACGCTCCACTTCGTCCAGATCATAGAGGTAGTTGACCATTACGCCAAAGGATTTTGCCATCCCTTTGGGTGAGATATCCGCCGGCCAATTGATTTGTTCCAGTCTTGCTCCGTTGCCGAGATGAAAACGCGCAACGGGATCCCGCGGCAATCCGTCGTCACTCTTGACGTTGGTCAGGTAGTGGCCAACTGCCGACGCATGCAAATCACGCACCTCCCGTTTCGTTGTGTTGTCACTAGCCGAAGCGGGATCTTGCAGCAAAGCAAGACTGTCCGATACGCGCTGCCTTGTTTCAGGCGATACACATTCATTGACGTCGTCAATCCAGCCTCGGAGCCAGTCGGAGAAACCTGGAACCGGCGAAAGTGTCACGAACTTCGAAAGGTGCGGAAAGATGGATCGAAGATCCTCTACCACCCGTTTGATCAAAAAACTGCCGAGCGGGACGCCACGCAATCCGTACTGGCAGTTCGAAATTGAGTAGAACACGGCGGTCGTTGCTTCGGATGGGCGCAGCCTTTGCCGTTCATCAGTAAGTACGTCCTGGATATTCGTCGGCATGGCGGCCATCAGCGCCACTTCAATGAAGATTAGGGGTTCATGTCCTAGCCGCGGATGAAAAAAACCATATATCTTGCGGTCGGGCGGATCTAATCGCGCGCGCAGATCTCTCCAGTCCGCCATGCCGTGGACCGCCTCGTATTTGATGATGTTTTCCAGAATGGCGGCGGGACTTGACCATCCCAGTCGCTCGAGTTGCAGAAATCCGCCGTTGAACCACGAAGCGAAAAGCTTGGCGAAATCTCTGTCAACCTCCTTCAACTCCAGGTGGCTACTTGAAAGCTTAAGAAGATCACTCCGCATGCGGATGAGTTGCAACGTGGCGTCTGGCGCCTGGTTCAACCTGATGATCAACCGTCGGCGCCGGGGTTCGGTAGCGGCATGCAGCTTGGCCAGATGTTCAATAGATGGCTCGACCAGATAGTGTTCAGCCATTTTGCGTGATGCATCCGCGTCTGGCGCAAAATCTCGATATAAGCGTTGGAAAAATATCAGCTTTTCTTGTTCGTCCAAACTCCCATATCGAGTGAGTATTTCATTTGATAGCGCTATTCCCGATGCATCGCCTCTGCTCGACAGAAGCATGTGGCAAAGTTCTACAATGCCTGTGCTTGTATTCTCGGTCGAATTCCTGCGGTTCAACCCAATGATGGATCGACCGCGTACAGCGATGACAGAGAGGAATTGGCTGAAGGGCGCTGAGTTAGACATGAGAAAATAATAATATCGATATTTTTTTTAGCAAGACGGATTTTGATTGACAGGAGAGAATCCTCTGAGTGTCCGTAGAATTGTTTAAATTGTGTATAATAATCAATATTATAAGATTGCCGTTAGATAGTTTCATAAATCTGGAATTCTGAGAATTTTCCGCTTGAACATCAATTGCTATAAGAAAAATATTGATATTTTTATCGTATGTTTGTAGGCAGTATCCAAGGCGGCTTCTCACTCACACGGGCCGGAATTCGACAAGTATTGGAGGAACCCATGCGCAATAATCATATCGAAGAAGGAAAGTTCTGGGTCAGCCCGTACAATTTCGTTCCGGAAGTGCGCGCGTCGCTTGAATTGCCCGAAAAAGTGGAGATTCACGACGCAACCTTGCGGGATGGGGAACAAACGCCTGGCGTCGTCATGACTGTCGACGACAAAATCGCGATCGCCTCAAAGCTCAGCGAAATCGGTATCGAGCGCATAGAAGCCGGTATGCCGGCAGTGTCGCCACAGGATCAGCAAGCTATCAAGGAAATTTCTCGACTTGGTTTGAAATCGAAGATCTTCACATTTGCCCGCGCGATGAAAGCTGACATCGACATGGCGCTTGAGTGCGGTGCAAACGGCGTTATCATCGAGGTTCCGATTGGTTATCCGAAACTCAAGACACAATTCGGCTGGACTTGGAGGGATGTTCTGGCAAAGAGCGTGCCGGTAATCAATTATGCAAGGGAAAACGGGCTATATGCCGTGTTCTTCCCATACGATACGACCCGGGCGTTGCCGGAAGATCTGGAAAATCTTTGCAAGGGTGTTATGGCGGAAGCTGTGCCGGATTCCATCGGTATTGTGGATACCATGGGCTGCGCTACGCCTGAAGCGATCAAGTATATGGTGCGCTGGGTCAAAGGCATGACGGGATTACCAGTGGAGATTCACACGCACAATGATTTCGGCATGGGCGTCGCGACAGAAATTGCGGCTGTTACTGCAGGCGCAGTGTGCGTCCACTCCTGTGCGAATGGACTGGGTGAACGCACAGGTAATGCTGCGCTCGAAGAACTGATGATTTCCTTGGATCTTCTCTACGGTTATGAAACCGGTTACAAATTCGAAATGCTTCCGGAGCTGGCCGAACTGGTGTCACGTGTCGCCAACGTCCCGATCCATCGCAACAAGCCGGTGCTGGGATCGGGTAATTTTACACGTGAATCCGGCATTGGAATTCAGTACGTTATGAACGACCCTCTCGTGATGTTCGGCACGCATCCCGGATTCACGGGTCGCGAAGGCGAAGTGGTGCTCGGCAAGAAGAGTGGCAAGGCCTCCATAACCTATAAGCTGAAAGAGCTTGGAATGGGCGATGCGACTGACGAACAAAATGCTGAAATCCTCGATGAGGTGAAGCAAGCGGGAATTCGCAAGAAGGACATTCTCACCAACGACGAGTTCAGGAAGATCGCAAACGCCGTACTGTCGCGCGAAGCGGCCTGACGCCATGAAGCGCGCTTACCGTGCGATGGGCGAGGCCGCGTCCACTTAGTTCATGCATTAGCGCATGTCGATCTAAGCGTTTGAGTTTTCCTGGTCTGACAGGTCGGACCGTGTCCAGTCAGGATCTAAGTCGGACGGCGTCCTGCGTCACCTGCGCTACGGTTTTCCATTGTGATCTATCATCTGAAAATACAAAAATAAGCATGATTTGTTTGAAGGCATAATAATATCGATATTATTCTTGCGCGTATCTTGCAACTGAAATAGGTTCTCTTCAACCCTAGCTGGGGTGAAATTTTGGGAGGAGCTTATGTCCGCAAAAGCAGGATACCTGTTGAGAAGCCTGACCGCGATTGGTCTCGGGTCAATTATCTCTTTGGCCGCCCTTGTGGCGAACGCCGAGGAGCTACGCATCGGCACCGCCAGTCAGGGCGGAGCCTTCTATCCCATGGGTCAATCCATTTCGACACTTGTCTCGAAGCATGCAGACGGTTTGACTATGGTGCCGATCGTCACAGGCGGATCGGTGGAAAATCCCCGTCTCGTCAATAACGGGGAAGTCGATATCGCCATCACCAACAACAATTTGTCAGTTCTCGCCAACAAGGGTGTCGGGCCTTACAAAGCCGCTGGAGCCATGGATTTGCGGGCGATCGGTTCGCTGCATTATTCAATTCTCCATATGATGGTGTTGGATGGTTCCGACATCGAGTCTATCGCCGATCTGAAGGGAAGGCGGGTTGCGGTCGGGCCGGCTGGCGGGGGCACCATCCCGTTTCTGACGCAGGTGCTTGGGCTTGCGGGGTTGACCATCGAGGATATTACGCCAAGCTTCCTGTCCTATGGAGACGGTTTCAGCCAACTGGCCGATGGCAATGTGGATGCGGCATTTGCCTTGTCGGGCTTTCCCGCAGGCGCGGTCATGCAGGCGCAGGCCAACAAAAAGCTGAGATTCATTCCGCTCACTCAAAAGCAACTTGAAACGGCGCTGGAAAAATATCCCAACTACAACGAAGTGAGGGTGCCGGCCGACACATACGGCACCGACGCGGAAGGCGTCGTACTCGGCGTCAACAATATGCTGATAGTGGATGCGGATATGGACGACACCATGGCCTATGAAATCACCAAGGCGATCTACGGGAACCTGAATGAATTCCGTGCGGAAAATGCATTGGCGAACCAGATCGATCCGGAGCGTTCGATGTTACTGAACACGCCGCTGCATCCGGGTTCTCAAAGGTATTTCGAAGAAACCAAATAGACAATCGTGCGGCCGGACCTGGCCGGTTCGGTTACGCGTCTGCCGGCCGCGTACTCGCGTCGCGGCGTTGACGGGATCATTCATGCAAAGCCGCTTTGACATATTCATGGACCGGCTGGTCAATGTCATGGCGTTTGCGCTCGGGCTCTTCCACATTCTGGAAGTGTCCGGCGTCCCTGCGCGCCTGGGATTGTACAATGTATCTACTCAGGATATCCGCATCCTGCATCTGATGATGATGCTGACGCTGTTGTTCCTGACGCGCCCGGCTTTTGAATCGTTGAGAGGGGCGGTGTCAGACCGTTTGGCCGGCATCGTTCTGGCGCTGGCTGCGCTCGGCGCCTGTCTCTTTCTGCTTTCGCGCTGGAAAACGCTGGCGTTCGGTCTCGATAGCCCTGGCCCCACCGATGTATGGGTGGGATTTTTGCTGATCCTGTTGGTTCTGGAAGGCGCGCGCCGCGGGGTCGGCCTGATGCTCGCGCTGATCTGCCTGTTCTTCTTCACCTATCCGTTCTTCTCGAAATATCTTCCCGGCGCGCTCGGTGCGCGAGGATATACTGTCGGTCGCGTCTCTGAGTTGCTGACGATAGATTCCAAGGGCATATTCGGCATCCCCATCGGGGTGTCGGCCACCTACATTATCCTGTTTTCGATTTACGGCGCGTTTCTATCCCGGTTCGGGGCTGGAGATTTCTTTTTCACTCTAGCGAACCGTTTGACCCGGGGAATGCGGGCCGCAGGGGCCAAAACGGCGGTTATATTTTCGACGCTGCTTGGCATGATCTCGGGATCCGCCGCCGGCAACGTCGCCGTCACCGGGACCCTGACCATTCCGATGATGAAGCGGGAGGGCTATCAGCCTCATCAGGCCGGAGCCATCGAGGCGGTTGTTTCGACTGGAGGCCAGATCATGCCGCCGGTCATGGGAGCAGCCGCATTTATAATGGCCGAGATAGTCGGCGTGCCCTATGCCAGCATCATGCAGGCTGCGCTCATTCCTGCGCTGCTGTTCTTTACGTCGCTCTTCTTTGTCGTTCATCTCCAGGCGCGAAAAAACGGTATTGAGCCACTTGCGTCAGATGAGACGGATACGGAGAGCATCTGGCTCATTCTGGCCCGCGGCGGCCAGTTCATTATTCCGTTCCTGACCTTGATCCTGTTGATGGTGAATGGGTATTCGCCGTTCAAGGCGTCCTTCTATTCGATCGTGTTGTTGCTGACGACCCATATTATCTGGAGCCGCAGGATTGATTTCGATCTGCTGCGAAAAAGCGCCGCGGCCATTACCGATGGGACGAAGGCGGTGATCCCGATTGCGATCGCCTGCGCGGCAGCCGGAATTATCGCCGGCACACTCGGCGTGACTGGACTTGGCTCGAAAATTTCCAGCCTGATCATTACGGCTTCGGGTGGCTTCACGTTCCTTGCATTGGTGTTCACAATGTTGACGGCGATCGTCCTCGGCATGGGACTGCCAACGACGGCCGCCTATCTAATCCTCGCCACTGTGGTTTCGCCGGCTCTTGCGAATATGGGCGTGCCGCTATTGACTGCTCACCTTTTCGTGTTCTTCTTCGGTTGCGTCTCAACCATCACACCTCCAGTTGCCTTGGCCTCTTATGTCGCTGCAGGAATTGCAAGAGCAGACATCAACAAGGTCGGCTGGACTGCTTTCTTCTACGGCATTACCTGTTATATCCTGCCCTTCATGTTCTTTTACGGTCCGGCATTGCTGATGGAGGCTTCGGCGCCTCAAGTTTTGCTTGCTGTGATCAGCGGCGCCATCGGCGTGTACTGCGTTGCATCGGCAGTTGTCGGTTTCCTTCAGCAATCGCTTTCGCCGCATCGAAGGCTCGTCATGGGTATGGCGGGTCTGCTCTTGCTGCATCAGGGGCTCGTCAGCGACTTGGCAGGTTGCGGCCTTTTGATCGGCGCATGGCTGATCTTCAGACCGCAACAGAAAATGCAACCATCAAGGAGATAAATGCAGTATGGCGTTCGAAGCGAGAAAATTCCGCCGGGTGGTGACAGGACATGATGAAGCAGGCGTTGCGAAGGTCATTCGCGACGATACCGCAAGCTGCGTATTGCAGAGACCGACACGACCGGGTGTCACCTTGACAAATTTCTGGCAACACAATCGCTCACCTGCTGCCATGGAGCGTCATGATGATCCGGTCGAAGGACCGCTTGTTCTTCATCCGCCGGAAAACGGAGCCGTCTTTCGCGTCGTGCAGTTCGACCCGGAAGATCCGGAAGTGATTTCCAGGATTGACGGAAAGAAGGCGTTTGAAGCCATGGGCGCCAGCCAAAACGTGGTTGAGAATGCCCGTCACCCCTATATGCACCGGACGGATTCGCTGGATTATTCGATTGTTCTGCAAGGCGAGATCTGGATGCTTATGGATGAGGAAGACGTTCACCTGAAAGCCGGTGATGTGGTCATTCAGCAGGGCACCAATCACGCCTGGGCCAACCGCGGTGACGAGCCATGCATCATCATGTTCGTGTTGAATGACGCGACGATAGAATAGGAATTCTCATCGTTAGCGCCTTTGGCTCGGGTTGCGATGGGGCCAGCCTATAGGCTCTCACTACGAACCTGTGTCACACAGAAGTGTTTGTTTCTTCCCAACGGCCGATGACTATTCCGCTGGAACTCTCACCCGCTCGCATTGCCAGCACTTCTTCGTCGGACATTGTTACGCGGTTCTTCCGATCGATGAGTCTGTCGGTCAATTTGCGGTGCAGTTCCCGCCGGATATTTTCATAGTTCGAATTGCGACCGAGATCGACAAATTCGTCCGGATCCGTCTCAAGATCGAAAAGTTGTGGGGGGTATCCTTTGAAATGGACATACTTCCATCTTTCCGTCCGGATCATGTAGCCGCGTGCGTCCGAAGGTCCGACATCAAGTGTTTCGCGCGCGGCATAGAAGGCGTAATCGATCTCGGAAAATACGCAATCGCGCCATTCATGCGGCGTGTTTCCATGCAGTATCGGAATCAGGGAGCAGCCTTCGAGGCGATGCGGAGACGGCGCTGCTCCGGTTGCTTCGATGAAAGTCGGCACGAGATCGATCGCCTCGACAAAATCGCTGCACGTCGCGCCGCGGGTGGCGTCGGCTTCTGATCTGGGGTCGCAGATGATTAGCGGCGCCCGCACGGAAACCTCGTGAAACAGCTCCTTTTCGCCCATCCAGTGATCGCCGAGATAGTCGCCATGGTCTGACGTGAATACAATCATGGTGTCGTCCAATTGGCCAGTGTTTTCAAGCCAGTCGAAAAGCCGACCAAGATGATCGTCAATCTGGCGGATAAGGCCCATATAGGCCGGCAGCACCACTTCGCGCACTCCCTGTCTCGAAAACGTCTCACTGACTTCCATTTTCATGAATGCGTCAAAGACCGGATTGGGGTCGCGTTTCTCGCACTCGTTCCGCACGACAGAAAGAAACGTCTCGGGTCCGTACATGGAGTGATAGGGCGCAGGCGCAATGTAGGGCCAGTGCGGTTTGATGAAACTGAGATGGCAGAGCCAGGGCGCATCTCCCATCTCCGTAATGAACTCTTGCGCCCGCATCGTCATGTATGCGGTTTCGGAATGCTCTTCCTTGACCCGGGCTGGCAGATAAGAGTTCTTCAGATACCAGCCCGAAAGGATTTCGCCGTCTGGTCCTTCGCCGGCATTGGCAAAATCATTCCACGGATTCTTGCTGTCGTATCCGAGTTCGCGAAGCCAGTCGTTGTAGCGAAGTTTTCCGCCGCGACGGGCAAGTCCTCTGTCGGGATGCAACCCGTCGTCGCGTTCATAGGGATCGAAGCCCGGTTGGCCCACGAGACAACCGATATCTGTGCCCTCGTTCAGACCCAGGCGCGCCATGCCGTCCTTGTCGGCGATCATGTGAGTCTTGCCCACGACAGCCGTCGTCACTCCCCGGGGGCGAAGATAGTCCCCAATCGTCAGTTCGCCGATCGGCAGCGGCACATGATTCCAGGTGGCGCCATGACTGAACACCGTCCGACCCGTGTAATATGACGCGCGCGATGGACCGCACACTGGCGATTGCACATACGCTCGATCGAACAGGACGCCGCGTTCGGCCAAACGGTCGATATTTGGAGTTTTCAAGTGCGGGTGACCATAGCACGAAAGATAATCCCACCGGAGTTGGTCGGCCATAATGAAGAGAATGTTCTTTATGTCGGGCATGAGGCCTACCTTGCAATTGAGGGGAGAAAAGTCGCGATCTGCGGAAACAGGTAGACGGCGATCAGTCCGATGCCGAGCGCGGCGATGTAGAAGACGACGCCGTGAAAAATGTCGCCAAGCCGGACCTGCGGCAGAACCGATTTCACCACGAAGACGTTCATTCCGATCGGCGGTGTTATCAGACCGATCTCGGTGACGAGGACAACGATTATCCCAAACCAGATCATATCGACTTCAGTGGCGTAAAGAGCCGGAAGGAAGACCGGGACGAGCAGAACGATGATGCCGATGCTCTCGAAGACCATGCCCATGAGCAAGGCAATTATGCAAATGAAGATAACCAGTTGCCCGCCGTTCAGACTCCATTCATCGACCGTATCGAGGAGATCGTAAGGCATTCCGGATAGGTTGATAAACTGGGTGAAAACAACAGCGCCAAAAAGCACGATGAAGATCTTTGCAGTCGTCATGGCTGCGTCGACCAGACAGAAACGCCACTCTGCGAGTGTGCGAAGATGGCCGCGCAGCAGGGCAATTACGGCGGCGCCACTTGCCCCGATGCCTGAGGCTTCGGTCGGTGTGAATACGCCGCCATAGATGCCTCCGAGAACGATAACGAACAGGGCTAGCACCGGGGTTGTCCCGCGGATCGCCTTGCGCTTCCGTTCGGCATCGAGATCGGACGCATCCGGGGAAGCACTGGGATCAATGCGGACCATCACCACCACGGCGAGCAGAAATAATAGCATCAGCATGATGCCGGGCAGGATCCCTGCAATGAACAGGAGTCCGATATCCTGTTCGGCGATGATGCCGTAGATGACCAGTGGAACCGAGGGTGGAATCATGATGCCGAGCGTGCCGCCGGCCGCGATCGTGCCGGCCGCCAGACGGTCCGAATAATTGTGCGCCTTCATCTGAGGCATTGCGACTTTCGACATCGTCGCTGCAGTGGCCAGGGTGGAACCGCAAACGGCCGAGAATCCGCCGCATGCCAGTACTGTCGCCAGCGCTAACCCGCCCTTGAACCGGCCAAGCGCAGCGTAGGCCGCATCGTAAAGATCCGCGCTGATATCCGAGCGGTAGATGAAGACGCCCATAAGGATAAACAGTGGGATGACAGAGAGATTGTAATTCCGTGCGTCTTCCGTGACCTGCTGAGCCACCATTGCCAGCGAGGCGAACCATCCGCGTTCCAGTGCGAAACCGACGAATCCGACGACCAGTGTAGCAAAGCCCACCCGAAAGCCAAAAAAGCACAGGCCAAGAAGGATTGCGAAGCCGATGAGAGCAGTCGTCATGATTCTTCGCGCCTTTGGCCGTTAGAAAGGTCGAAAACCTTCAGAACAACCCCGGCGATCTGGGAAAGAACACTGATCACGGCAAAAATCGCCACTGTTCCGGAGATGTAGTAGACCGGCATCTCCAGCACTTCTGTCAGCTTGTCGAGCCGGTAGTTCTCCCAGGCATGCTCGAACAGAACGGCGGCGATGAGCGTCATCACCAGTACGGAAAATACCTGGATGATGACCTCGTAAACAACTGGAGAAAGTGTCCGGCGAAAGATATCCTCGAAGAGTTCCACCGTAATATGATCGTCTCGCGCATTAATCACGCCGAGGCCGGAAAAAATGGTGAGCGCGAGCAGCGCCGAGATGATTTCTGTTCCGCCGAAAATCGGTTTGTGAAAGACATAGCGGCCGACAACGTCGACGAAGGTCAGCACCATCATGATGAAAATCACCACGCTTGAAATCGTCTCAAGCGTGGCGACAATTCGGTTGAGAATGGTGCGGACGGCGCCCTGCTTTGCGGGCGCCATGTTCAT
This sequence comes from Hoeflea sp. CAU 1731, assembly GCF_039888615.1. Taxonomy (NCBI): domain Bacteria; kingdom Pseudomonadati; phylum Pseudomonadota; class Alphaproteobacteria; order Hyphomicrobiales; family Rhizobiaceae; genus Hoeflea; species Hoeflea sp. CAU 1731. The sequence continues at coordinate 18,300 of NZ_JBDQQS010000001.1, forward strand.
TTCGAAAGTTCTTTCACACGTGCACGATAGAAATCGAGCGCCGCATCCGCGTCAATTCCCGCCGCCTTTGCCTTGTCCTTCCAAGCCTGAGTGGTCGGGCCTGCTGCTTCGATCAGCGTTGCTTCCAGCTCGGGATCGGCGTCGACAACCTCGATGCCAAGATCGTCGAAGCGGGAATAGACATCGGCCGAGACCGAATCCCAGAGACCAGTCGCCACCATGCCGACCTTCTCCTGTGAAAGCGCACGGATCGCTTCCCGATCCTCGGGCGATATTTCCGCCCACTTGTCCTTGTTGATTACGAAAGAGAAAGTGGTGGTGTAGACCGGCGACGTGAAGCGCGTCATGGACTTGGTGTAGGGAATGACCTGGAATGACTGAATGGCGTCGCCCCCAAGTCCCATATGGCTATCAACCACACCATTGGCGATGACTTCGTTCGACTTTACGGCTGGAGTGGCGACAACGGCCGCGCCTATGTCCTTGGCCATGTTGGCGAGCGGTCCTGGAAGGGCCCACATCTTGCGTGACTTAAAGTTGTCGACTGTTACGATGGGCGCGTCTGTGTTGGAGAACAATTGTCCAGGGGTGATGACCCACTGGGACAGCAGCTCTACCGTGTCGAATTCATCCGGATAGAATTTTTCGCGCGTTTCCCAGGCGGCCTGAGTCATCGCCGGGCCATTCATGTTTCCTGAAAATGGCTGCATGGCTGTCAGCGCGCCATTGACGCGATTGCCGATCAACCCGTTGAACTGGACAGAGGCGTCGACGATGCCCTTTTCGACCGAGGCCAGCTGTTCCGGTGGGGGCGCGACGGATTTCGGCGGGATATTCCCAACCACACGGCCTTCCGTTGCCTCCTCGACGGCGTCGAGCCAGCCCGGCAAAACCTTCTGGCAGACAAAATGCTGCGGCGGCCAGAAGCAATTGACGATCAGTCGGGTTTTGGCGAATGCAGCGGATCCGACGGCGCAAAATGCGGCGGTCACGAACACGCCGACGGCGAGCGTTCTCATATTCATGATTTCCTCCCAAAGCAGTCTTGCATGCTTTCAACCGATAATTGACGGCCTGAACATAACAGTCTAATGATATTTCGATAATGTATTATAGCGTTATGATATGTTAATCGATCCACGGCACCTCGAACAAATCTCGATAATTGTCGACGCTGGCACGTTGCAACTTGCCGCCGACAGGATAGGGACTTCGCAGCCGGCGCTGAGCCGAATGATCCGGACGCTGGAAAGCAGGGTTGGCTCCCCCCTGTTCGAACGCAGTCGCCGGCCCTTGCGGGCCACTCCGCTGGGATTGGAACTGGCCAATCAGGGCAGGGCGATACTGGTTGCGCGCAAGCGCGCGGTCGAATTGGTCGACGATGGTCGCAAGGGCTCCTTCGGTGTGCTGAAGATCGGTGCGCCGCCATTTCTTTGCGAACGTCTCGTTTCTGAGGTGATCGCGGACTTTCTGGCGTCGCGTCCCTCCATACGCATAGACCTTGTGCCGGACTATTTTCCCGGGCTTCACCAGCGTCTGTTTCAGAACCAGATCGACATCATCGTGGGACCAGCGAAGTCTGCGGACCCGACTCACTCCGATATTACGCTGGAGCCATTGTTCGAGGATTCCAACGTTATCGTTGGTCGCGCTGGACATCCACTTTTGGCGAAAGACATTTCTATTCGAGACCTGAATTCCGTCACCTGGATCGGGCATTCCGATCGCAGCATGCTGCGACACGACATGGAAACCGCGCTGCGCCTGTTGGGCGTGCGCAATCTGCGTTTCGTATTTCAGAGCGAGTCGGCGGGCGCGGTGATAGAGCTCGTGCGACGGAGCGATTGCCTGACAGTTCTGCCGAGCTTTGTCGTACGCGCCGGCAGGGACAACGGCCTTGTGACGCTGCCGATCTCGCTTCCGACCGCGGACCAGACAATCGCGATGGTCAGCCTTGCCGACCGTTACGAAGCCAAGTTGATCGGCGACTTCAAGGCCCATCTGCGCCGACATGTCGTTACTCATATCGCGAGCAGCTAAAAGGTCGAATGATACCGTTAGTCGCGTTATCGTCTGTACAGCCCGGAGATATGGGTAACAAATCGTACCTAAGACGTAGGTGACAACCTCGTGCCGAACGGTGTGTCGATTGTTTGCAATGTTCTTTGCTCCAAAGCGATATATCCCAAGCCATCGAACATCGATTTACAACGTCGCCTCTCCACGTAACCCGGCTTTTCTGGCCGACCTGTAGCGACATGACCTTGACGCCGCCTTCAGCACGGACCAAGATTTCTTTTCGAAGCGCCTGGGAGGCGTTTCGGGAGGAAATCGCGATGACTTCGATTAAGCTCTTTCGGGGCCGGTTCGGCCATGTCTCTGTGCTTAACGTCGCCAGCGATCTGGTGACCCACGCTCATCCGGAAGCCCATATCATCATCTGGCTCGAAGGCGCAGCCGGCACGATGACCATTGGCGGCGAGACCGTGCTGCTTGGACCCGGCGTCGCCGCCGGCGTCAATTCTCTTGTTCCGCACAGTCATGCTTTTTCCAATGCCGAATGTCCGGGAGTATTCCTTGCCTTCTACATCAACCCCAAATGGGCGGAGCGCCAGTACGATTTGGCAGACGGGGCGCCGCTGTTCACCAATACCGCGATCGATCTGGACGACTGGCTTTATTTAGACGCGGTTCATCTCGAACGGCGTCTGCGCATTGATGCTCCGGAAAACGACGGCGTTGAAAGCGAGATCACGAGGTTGATCGACAAGGTGGTCGCCGCCGCCCGGTGTGCGCGCAACCGGGCGCGGAGGGCGGGCGGTCCTGTGTCCGCGCATGATTTTCGCGTCCGCAAGGCGGTCGAACTGATGAAAGCGAATATTTGCGAGCGTATTTGCTTCGATGATGTCGCGCGAAAGGTTGGCATGTCGCGGGCTCACTTTTTTGCCCTCTTCAAGGAACAGACCCGGCTGACGCCGAATGTCTATTGGAACATGCTGCGCATGGAAGAGGCGCGACGCCAGTTGCAGAGCTCGCCGGATCCGCTCATTTCGGTCGCCTGCAATCTCGGTTTCACGACGCAGGGCAATTTTTCAAGGTTTTTCAGGGATCACGTGGGCGTTCCGCCAATCCAGTACCGGGAGGCGGCGCGCAGCCAGCACTAGTGGAGCAAATTTGACATTTGTGTCCCGCAAGACGCGAACTCGTTTTCAAGTGTCATTGTTAGCGCTCCACTAGAAACATAATCCAGCCAGTGGTCCGGAAGATTCCGACATTTGCTGCAGGACGAGGCGCATCGTGATGCAAATGTCGGAATCGGACCACTAGTTTAGAGTGGTTCGATTTTCCGACTGATTGATAAGGCGCGAAGACGCATTGATAAGCGCCGCCATGTGGGAGCGCTATGGTTTTGCCAATGTGAATTCATGAGGGCAAGAATCCATGGCAACAGTCACTGTCTCCAGCATCATCGATGCGCCGGTCGAAAAGGTCTGGGCGCGAATCCGCGATTTCAACGGACTGCCCGAGTGGCATCCGCGCATGGTGGAGAGCCATATCGAAGATGGAAAATCCGCCGCCGAAATTGGCTGCGTGCGCAACTTCACGCTGGCGAGCGGTCCAAAGCTGCGTGAACAACTGACCGCCTTCTCGGACGACGACTATCTGGTGAGCTATGCGATTCTCGAAACGCCCCAGCCGATAGCCAACCACAGCGCCACGCTGCAATTGCGCAGGGTCACCGACGGCGATCGGACCTTCGCCGAATGGACGGCCACGTTCGACGCGCCCGAGGAAGAGGCCGACAAGGTCGCGGCCGGAATGGGCGCCAATGTCTTCCAGGGCGGGTTCAACGCGTTGCAAGACCATTTCACCGGCAAATCCTGATTTCTGGGAAGGGAGCGACATGTCGCTGGCTGTTCAGACATACTCATCGGTTCGAGACGCGTCCAACGCTGTGAAGCCAGACGGAATACGTTATCTCGGCGGCGGTACGCTGGTGGTGCGGGCGGTCAACGAGGGCGACCTCTCCATCACGGGATATGTGCGCTCAACGGCCCCGACGCTACAGACCATCGACATAACAGATGGCAGGGCGACCATCGGTGCTTCGGTGACAATGGCCGCCATATTGGCGAACGCAGAACTTGCCGGTCTCCATCCCGTTGCGAAAGCCGTTGGAGGCCCGGCCGTTCGCAACATGGCGACGGTCGGCGGCAACCTGTTCGCACCGGCGCCCTATGGCGATTTCACCGTTGGGCTGCTGGCCCAGGATGCAACGGTTCACAGCACTGACGGCGATGCGCCGATCGAGGACTTTCTCGCCGGCCGTCATGACAGGGGGAAGCGCGGCATCGTTAAGGCCGTCAGCCTTGGTGTCCCGTCTGATGGTGCTCTGCGTTTTCTGAAAATCTCGAGGGTCAAACCCAGAGGTGTTTCCGTCGTCACCATAGCCGCCGCGCTGGCGCTGGATGACGCAGGCAAGGTCAAGTCCGCCCGGGTCGCGCTTGGCTGCATGGCGGACCGTCCGATACGCGCTCACGCCGCCGAACAGGCTCTGATTGGTCACAAACTGGTGAAGGAAGAAATTCGGGAGGCGGTCGCGGTAGTCGGGGAGGGAACGAATCCGATTACCGATCCGGTCGCCAGCGCCTGGTATCGCAGCGAGGTTTTGCCGGTGCATTTCAGTCGACTGTTGCTCGGCTAAAGCAGTTGGAGGAGTCCGGCGGGTTCGCTGCCGGACCACAAGGAGGAGAAATGGCCAGAGTTCCCGTTCACTTCACGCTCAACGGCCAGGAGAGGGCCGAGTTTGTGGAAAGCGGCGTCACGTTGCTGCACGCGTTGCGCGACACGATGGACGATACGTCGCCGAAAGCCGGCTGCCAGCAAGGGACGTGTGGCGCCTGTTCCGTGATCGTCGACGGCGAACTGAGGCTGAGCTGCCTCACCCTGGCTGAAACCTGCGAGGGCGCTTCCATCGAAACCGCCGCCGGTCTCGCCACTGAAGGCGTCCTGCATCCGTTGCAACGCGCCATCGTCGACGGTTTCGCCGCCCAGTGCGGCTTCTGCACCCCCGGCATGATCATGGCTGCGAAAACCCTGCTCGACCATACGCCCAATCCGACCCGCGAGGATGTCATCGAGGCGATCTCCGGGAACATCTGCCGTTGCACCGGCTACGAGCCGATCATCCAGGCTGTGCTGTCAGCGGCGAGATCAAACTCCCAAAAGGCCGGTTGAGGATCGACGATGGAAATTCGGAAAGACTATTTCTCGGACGAACGCAACGATAACCTGCATGAGATCGGTCACTCGCGGACGCGTTCGGACACGCCGGGCCATGTCACCGGCAAGACGGCTTATTTCGCAGACCGGACCTTCCCGGGTCTTCTGCATCTCAAGATGGTGCGCAGTCCGCATCATCACGCCAAAATCCGTTCCATCGATGTTTCCGAAGCGGAAAAACATCCGGGCGTCGTCCGCGTGCTCACCGCCAAGGATGTTCCGCATAATCTTTACACGATCCTTATCCTCATCCAGGTCGGTCCGGAGGACGAGACTGTTCTTGCCGACAAGAAGGTGAGCTGGAAGGGCGAAGCGGTTGTGGCGGTGCTCGCCACAAGCGAGCGCGCCGCCCAGGAAGGGGCGGCGAAGGTCATGGTGGATTACGAAGTCCTGCCGGCCGTCTTCGATATGGAAGAAGCGCTCAAGCCGGACGCGCCGCTGGTCAACGAACACCATCCGGGAAATTACTATCTCTACGACAGCGGCGACCATCGCAAGGTCCGCTTCGGCGACGTGGAAGCTGGCTTCGCCAAGGCCGACCACATTCTCGAGCAGACATACAATTCATCACCGATCGAGCAGGCGCCACTTGAGACAACCGGTTGCATCGTCACACCTGACGGAAACGACCGGTTCACCTGTTACACCGATACCCAAGCCATGTTCTTTACGCTCGACAACGCTTCCATCATACTTCAGATGCCCGGCCACAAGCTGCACATGGTCGGCGGAACCGTAGGCGGAGGCTTCGGCGGGAAGGTCGATGTGATCGTCGAGCCGATCGCCATTCTCGCCGCGAAATTGACCGGCAGACCGGTCTCATTCATTTATAGCCGGGAGGAGGAGATGCAGATTTCCTCGCCACGCGCCGCCGAAAGGATCGTGATCAAGGACGGGGTGATGAATGACGGTCGCCTTGTCGCCCGCAAGGTCACCGGCTATACCGACGCTGGCGCATATTCGCGCCATTCGCCCTACGGCGCCCAGAAAGGGGCTGCCCACTATCCCGGTCCCTATACGGTCGAAAATGTCTGGATCGACACCTACTGCGTCTACACCAACCGGACGCCGTCGAGCGCGATGCGCGGATTTGGCGTGACAATCGCGGATTTTGCCCTCGAAGTGCAGATGGACAAGCTTGCCCGGCTGATCGGCATGGATCCTCTGGAATTCCGCTTCATCAATGCCTATCGCGACGGGGACATGAAGGCGCATCGACAGCCGACCGAGGGGGCGGCGCTGATCGAATGCATGCAGGAGGCGTCGCGCATTGCTGACTGGCCGGTCGCCGAACGCTTTTACGAGATGTCCTCGCGAAACGGGGAGGGGTGACATGGCTTTGAAACGGGGTCGCGGCGTTGCCGCCATCAACTATCCGACCGGCATGAATCTGGGCGGCGATCCGAGCCAGGCGCTGGTCCATTCCACTCCGACAGGCAGCTTCATGGTGACCCTGTCGAGCGTCGACCTGGGTCAGGGACTGAGGCAGGTGATGTCGCAGATCTGCGCAGAAACGATCGGCGTGCCGACCGAGGCCGTCACCATCGATACGGCCGACACGGATACCGGTCCGCATTGCATGGGAACATTCGCATCGCGCGGAACCCACCGCATCGGAAACGCCATTGTGCAGGCGGCCCGGGAAGCCCGTGATGTCATGCTGGAAGTCGCGGCGGAAGAACTCGAAGTCGACGCCGGCGATCTCGACACCGACGGGACGGGCAATATTCACGTGAAGGGCGCGCCACAGAAGTCGATATCTGTTTTCGATACCGCGCTCGCAGCGCACTTCAAGCACGGCAGATCGATATCGGGACGCGGCATGTTCCTTGTCCCGCGGTCGTTTCCGGAGATCGAGACCGGCGCAATGAAGCCGGCGACGTGCTACGCCCATGCCTGTGTCGTCGCGGAAGTCGAGGTCGACGACGAGACCGGTGAGGTTACGGTGCTTTCCGTCAAGAATGTCTACGATGTAGGTCGTGCGCTGAACCCGAAGATGGTCGAGCAGCAGCTCGTTGGCGGGTCGTGGATGGGCGTCAGCCACGCGCTTTATGAAACGACCGAACCCTATTATCCGGATCGCGACTACGGCGGGACCGATTTCAATCAGTATCTGATGCCGGGGCCCGGAAATCTCGCGGATACCGAGACAATCGTGATCGAGCGTCCGGCGGCCGACGGTCCGTATGGCGCCAAAGGCGTTGGCGAGATGTGCGCCAATCCGCAGATTCCGGCGGTCGCGAACGCCATTTTCGATGCGGTCGGCGTTCGGGTCGACACCATGCCGATCACGCCGGAGAGGGTGTTGCGGGCCCTAAAGGCGCAATTGCATGAGGCGCCGACCGGCTGATGGTTGTTGCAGGTTCCGAAATCATGGAATCTCCGGAAGAGGTCGCCAGGCAACTGTCAGGGCTGCACTACGTTGCAGACGAAAGCCTCGCGACCGCCATTTTTCTTGCAATCCAGCTCGGCAAACCACTTCTGATTGAAGGCCCTCCCGGCGTTGGAAAAACCGAGGCGGCCAAGGCCATGGCCGGGGCTCTCGAACGCGACCTGATCCGGCTACAGTGCTACGAAGGCATCGACGCGAGCCAGGCGCTGTATGAGTGGAACTACCAGCGCCAGTTGCTAGCTATTCGACAGGCCGGCGACGCAGAGATCGATCTCTACGGCGACCGCTTTCTGATCGCGCGTCCGCTGCTGCAAGTACTGAGATCACCCGAGAGCTGCGTGCTGCTCGTCGACGAGATCGATCGGTCTGACCACGAATTCGAGGCCCTTTTGCTCGAATTCCTGGCGGACTTTCAGATTTCCATTCCCGAGCGCGGAACGATCCGGGCGGTCTCTCGACCCCTTGTGATCTTGACCTCCAACCGCACCCGGGAGTTGGCGGAAGCGCTACGGCGGCGTTGTGTCTATCACTGGATAGACTACCCGGACGCCGAACGCGAAGCTCAGATCATCATGCTTCGCAGTGGCGACGTGGCAAGGGTAACAGCAGCTGCGGTCGCCGTTGCGGTGCGCGATATACGGGCGCGGCCGCTAGCCAAGCCGCCAGGCATTGCCGAGGCGGTCGACTGGGCCAATGCCGCGACGATCCTGGAAAAAGGCGGCAGCCCATGGCCGATCGCATTGCGCCGCGCCGTGGGCCTTCTGATCAAGGACGAAGACGACCTTGCCACGATCGAACCCGAACTCGAAGCCATTCTTGAAGGGGCGCTATCGTGACTCCGCCAGCTGACTCGGATCTGCCGCGCGCAGCCGCGCCGTTCCTCGGTTTTGCGAGACTTCTACGGCGTCACGGATTCGTGGCGTCGTCGGAGCAGGCGACGACCTTCATGCAGGCCATCGCCCTTTTGGGCCCGAGATCGGTCGATCATATCCGCGAGGCTGCGCTCGCCACTCTGGCGCCGCGGCCTGACCGGCGTGACGAGTTCGACGTGCTCTATCGCATGTGGCTGCATGGTGAAGAGCAGGTTCCGCATGATGGGGAAGGCGAGGACGAGGAAACTGGCGTCAAGGAGAACGGTCCAGGCCTGGAGCATGTGGCTCCAGAACAAGGCGAAGCGGGCGGTAAGCATGCCTCGGCTAAGGAACGGCTGGCCCGGCGTGAATTTTCGGACCGGGTAGACAGTTTGCAAACGTTCCAGCGACATATCGCTCAGGCTCTGCCGAAACGGAGAACTTTCCGGACGGAGGTTGCGACATCTCCCGGCGCGCTTGACCTGCGCCGATCGCTGCGTTCGTTTGTTCAAACCGGCGGCGATATCCCGTCGCCCGTATGGCGCAAGCGGCGTGAGGAGCCGCGCAGGCTTTTGTTGCTGATCGATGTTTCCGGGTCGATGAAGCAGTTTACACCCGGTTATCTTGAAATGGCGCATGCGGCCGTTCATGGGGCGACGCGTGTTGAGGTTTTTACCTTCGGCACACGGCTGACTCGCTTGACAGCGGCATTGCGTGTCCGTGACAGATCAATGGCGTTAGCCCGGGCTGCGTCGCTGGTTGACGACTGGGACGGCGGGACGCGTATCGGACCATCGCTGCTCGCCTATCTGTCGATACCGCGTTTTGCCGCTCTTGCGAATGGAGCGTGCGTCGTCATCCTGTCCGACGGTTTGGAGCGCGGCGATCCGGCGCCAATGGAGCTCGCAATAAGCCGCCTGCGCGGCAGGGCCAGGCGACTGACGTTCGTGACGCCATTGGCTGGCGATCCGCGCTTTAGTCCCGAAACCGCTGCGATGAAGGCTATCCTTCCTATGCTTGACGATCTCATAGACGGTTCGTCGGTGGCGAGCGTAACCGATTTTCTCTTGTCGCTGGCGCGACCCGCGCCTGCTGCAAAATCCATCTGGCAGAGGGCTTCCTGATGCAGCCGATCATCGATTCTCATTTTCACATCTGGCGTCAGCAGGATCTGCCATGGCTGATTGGCCCCATGGTTCCGCGCATCTTCGGTCCGTACGATCCAATCCGACGTGACTATCCGATCGAAGAGTTTCTCGCCGACCAGATTGAATCTGGCGTCGAGAAAGCGGTCTACGTACAGACCAACTGGGCGAAGGAAGACTTCGAGAAGGAAACGGCCTGGGTGCAGGAAACTGCGGATCGTACCGGCTGGCCGCACGCGATCGTAGGTTACGCTGACATGACGGTTGACGACGTGCGCCCGCAACTGGACCGCCTCGCGAAATATCCCCTGTTGCGAGGCGTCCGTATGCAGCTTCACTGGCATGAAAACCCGGACTATTGTTTCGCTGCCTCGGCCACGCAGGTATTGGATCCGAATGTCAGGAAAAACGTTGCGTTTCTACAGGAGTACGGGCTTTCCTTTGACCTTCAGCTGTTTCCGGCGCAGATGGCAGACGGCGCGACGCTTGTCGAGGAAAATCCGGACACCAGTTTCATCCTCACCCATGTCGGCATGCTGACGTATATGGATCCGGCAACTGTGGCGGCATGGGAGGACGGATTGCAAAGCCTTGCGGCACGACCGAATCTTTTCGCGAAGCTGTCAGGCCTCGGTACCTTTATCCACAGAAACGATCCGGAGATGATCGATTTCATCGTTTCCAGAGCGGTCGACATTTTCGGCGGCGACCGATTGATGTTCGGTTCAAATTTCCCGATAGAGAAGCTCTGGACTGATCACAAGACCATGGTGGATTCGTACAGGGTGGCAGCCGACAAACTGGGCGAGAAGGCGAGGGCCGCCATCCTTCATGACACTGCGGCGCGGGTCTATCGCCCGGCGTAGGCGACCTGTGCTCAGGATTGTCTCGCCAGGCTCATCGTGTCCACGATGTGTCTGTATCCGTCCCGGTAGACCTGCTCGGGGCTGTCGGCGAGGTCGCGCCATACCTTGGTCGCCGCGGCAAGGTCCGCAAGCCCCCGGCCGAACGCTTCTATCGTCAGCCAGGAATCGTAACCGATCGCATTGATTGCGGAAAAGGTCTCTGGCCAGGGGATGTTGCCTTTCCCCGGCGTACCCCGGTCGTTTTCGGAGATATGGATATGAACCACATCACCGGCGTTGCGTGTCAGAGCGCCGATCGGGTCCTTCTCCTCTATATTGGCATGGAATGTATCGTACATGGCCTTGATGTTGGGATGATCGACCATGTGCAAGAGTGAGCACAGATCGTCCATCGTGTTGGCCAAATAGCATTCGAAACGGTTGAGCGCCTCCAGCCCGACCGTCACCCCAACCTTCGCGGCGTGCTCCGCCACCAGCTTCTGACTTTCGACGGCCCGTGAAACTTCATCTGATGTGGGGCCTGCGCCGGAAAACTGTCCCAAAACGGAATGCAGCGGTCCGGACACAGTATTGGCGCCGAGGGCGGAAGTGCAATCCAGAACCCAGCGCATGTGATCGACAGCCGCGGTTCGCACCGCTTTCGAAGGCGAGATCAGGTCGAACTGCGGATCGCCGATCGCGCTGACCGCCGTTCGCTCCAGTCCCAAGCCGTCGAGCATTTTTCCAAGTTTCTCGTAGTCCGCCGGATTGCCTTCGAAAACGGGTATCTCGACCCCGTCGAACCCTGTTTTGCGAATGTCTTCCAGCAGGGCTTCATGTTCCGGCCCGACACGCGCCGTCCAGAGAAACATACACATTCCGATTTTCAAGAACCTGACCCTCCCGTCCTGTTTTTGGTAATACCAGATCGAGTTGAGCTCCGCCAGCCGGGAAAACGGATAACTTGCCGAACACACTGGTAAGTCGCTGAAACGTGTGAAATAGACGGTGCGCTGCGATGTTATGTCACTTGACCACTTGTCTGAACTGTATCAATCTGGTCTAACCAGAATTTGCTTTGTGGAATAGTTTGAAACAGCACATGGTGCGGGAGGAGATTAATGCATCTGTCGACACACAACTGGATGCGTGCGGAACCATTGGAGACGACCGTGCGCCGCATCAAGCAGTATGGCTACGAATCCATCGAGATATCCGGTGAGCCCGAACAGTATGACGTCAAGGAAACACGCGCCCTGCTCAAGGATACCGGCATGCGCTGTTGGGGTGCAGTAACCCTCATGCTGGGTGAGCGCAACCTGGCGGCAAAAGACGAGGGTCAGCGTGCGAAATCGGTAGACTACGTGAAGTCTGTCATCACCATGGTCTCGGAGCTGGAAGGCGAGATCATAACGCTCGTGCCAGCGACCGTTGGCAAGGTCGTGCCCGATGGCACTCCGGAGGAGGAGTGGGGCTGGCTCGTCGATGCGACGAAGGAATGTTTCGATCATTCGCAGAAAAAAGGCGTCAGAATAGCGATCGAACCGCTGAACCGTTTCGAGACCTACGTCTTCAACCGCTGCGCACAAGCGTTGGCGCTCGCCGATGCGGTCAGCCCGGAATGCGGCGTCTGTCTCGACGCCTTCCATCTCAATATCGAAGAGAACGACATTTACGATGCGATTCGCCTGGCTGGAGACAGGCTGTTCGATTTCCATGTGGCCGACAACAACCGTTTCGCCGCTGGTCTGGGTCATCTCGACTGGCCGAAGATCGTGGGAACGTTAAAGGAAATCGGCTATGACGGCGCTCTCACAAACGAGTTCGTCGCCCCGGTCGACCGGACGCCGGCGACGATGTACCCCGACATGGTCGAAACCGATCCGGTCGATATTTCGCCGGAGCAACTGAAGTTCATTCAGGACCACGGCTCCTCGCTTCTCACCGAGAAATTCTACGCGGATCAGATGCGGATCACCGCTGAAACACTGCTCCCGCTAATGAAGTGAGCGAATACGGACGGCTGAAGGAGATGCGATGCGGATAAAATCGGTCAATGCTCGGTGGGTGCGGATACCGATCGAGAAATCTCGTCAGCATGTCAGTGACTTCGGTCGTCTGCAGACATTCGACGCCGCCATCATCAGGATAGAAACCGAAGATGGCGTCGTCGGCTGGGGTGAAGGCAAGAACGCCGCAGGCAGCGCTGGTCAGTACGCTGCGCTGGTTCACCTCATCAACGAGGAATACGCCCCCGTTCTCATCGGCCGTGATGCGTCGGAAATTACGCCGATCTGGGAGAGCCTCTACAACGGCAGCCGGTGCGAAAGCGCCGCCGCCAGAGGGCATGTGATGCCTGAGTTGTCCCGTCGCGGACTGACGGTGGCGGCCATCAGCGCCATCGATATCGCCCTGTGGGATATTCGCGGCAAGGCGCTTGGAGCGCCGGTCTGGTCCCTGCTTGGCGGCCGGTCCGCAGAAAGACTGCCGGCCTATGCATCAGGAGGCTGGGCGGACGCGGACGGCATAGGCGATCAGCTGAAAAGTTACATCGATTCCGGCGGGTTTGGCGCGGTCAAGATGCGGGTGGGCTCGATGGACGGGGCGCCATATGTCTCGGCAGAGCGTGTTCAGGCCGCCCGCAAGGCGATCGGACCAGCAGTAGACCTGATGGTGGACGCCCACGGAACCTATACCGTTGCAGAGGCTAAACGGTTCGCCAGTATGGTCGCCGACTGTGATCTCGCCTGGTTCGAGGAGCCGATCACGGGGGACGACCGTTTGGGCGTCTCGGAATTTCGCGCCGCCACCGATATTCCAGTGGCGCTAGGTGAATCGGAGTGCACGCGTTTCGATTTCAGGGATCTGATCGTCTCGCGGGGGGTCGATATTCTCCAACCGGATCCGGCGTATTGCGGAGGGATTACCGAAGCGATGCGCATCGCGACGCTGGCTTCTGCCTTCAATTTGCGGCTGGCACCGCATCTCTGGGCTGGCGCCCCTGCATTTTTTGCAGGACTGCACGTTGTCGCAGCCGCGCCATCAGGGTTTATAGTGGAGTTCTCACTGGGTGCGAATCCAATGATTCACGATCTCTCCCGGGAAAAGGTTGTCGTCAAGGACGGAACGATTGCGGTCCCGGACAGGCCTGGCCTTGGCCTCGAGATCGACGAGGACGTCGTGTCCAGGTTTACGGTTTGCTGATGGAGTGAAAATGCAGGGACAGGAAATCCTTCCGGCGATCGCCGCCCACCTTCTGGACAGTGCGCGCGCCAATGGCGGCAAGGCTCCTTCCGAGAGACATCTGGCCGAACATTTCTCGGTAAGCCGCGGCCAGGTTCGTGAAGCGCTGGCGATTCTGGAATCGATGCAAGTGATCGAGCGCCGCGCCAAGTCTGGCATCTACGTCAACACTGACAATTCCGGCTTTGAGGCTATGGCGTTTTTCGCGCGCGCCGGCATTCCGCTCGAGAGCCGACAGATTTATGAAGCTGTCGAGGTTCGCAAGATTCATGAGATCAAGGCTGCGGAATTGGCGGCGGTTCGCGCCACAGAGGAGGATTTCAAGCGTTTGCAGGATGTGCTGGAGCGTTCCGAGCAACGGATCGCGGCCGGGGAGGGCATCGATGCGCTCGATCAGGAATTTCATCTGCAGATCGTTCGCGCCACGCAAAATACGCTTTTTCTGAGTATCTGCACGTCATTCTACGAACTCGGCCGTCAAAGGCTTGAAGTGTATTTTCGCGATCCTGATCGCAATCGCAAATCGCATGAAGAACACAAGCAGATCTACGAGGCTCTGGTAAAACGGGACGCGGCGCTGACGTCGGCGCTCATGGTGTCGCATCTGCGCGGCGTGATGAGCTACTGGACCGAGTTGCTGGAACCGCACGCGCCCGGCTCCTGAAATGTCTGCACTTTCCATTTTTTCCACGCACCCTCTGCATCCGCAGGTGACCGAATCCCTTTTGACGCTTGGCGAATACACGGTGGCGAGCACGCCGACGCCGGAAGCCATCCTCACCGAAAGCAGCGGCGCCGAACTGATTGTCGTCAGGGCGCCGATCCCGCCGGAGTTGATCGAACGGGAAAAATGGCTGCGCGCGCTCGTGCGCCATGGGGCAGGTCTCGACATGATCCCTGTCGATATCGCAACCCGGGCGGGGGTGCTGGTGGCGAATGTTCCAGGCGCCAACGCCGTCACAGTCGCCGAGCACGCCATATGGTCGGCGCTTGCACTCCTCAGACGCTATCCGGAAGTCAATCGCGACCTTCGCGACAACGGGTGGTCGGCAGGGCGCGCGCATGCGGACGCGGGATGCGACTTGTCGGGCAAAACAATGGGTGTCCTCGGCATGGGGAATGTCGGGAGGCAAATCGCCCGAATTGCGCATAACGGTTTCGCCATGAAGGTCATCAGTCACACGCGCCGACCGGACAGCAATCCGAAGGAGGTGCAGGCCGTGCGGTTTTCAGAACTTCTGGACCTGTCCGATGTACTGGTCCTGTGCTGTCCGCTGACCGATGAAACCAGAGGCCTGATCGACGCGCGCGCTCTTCAGTCGATGCGGCAGGGGGCAATTCTGATCAACGTCGCCCGTGGTCCGGTAGTTGTCGAGAAGGCGCTCCAAAACGCATTGGAGAGCGGTCGACTCGGCGGTGCGGCGATCGATGTCTTTGACACGCAGCCTCTTCCCAATGGACATGCGTTTTTCGATCTTCCGAACGTAATTCTGACGCCGCATATGGCCGGAATCACGGAAGAGAGCATGCTACGCATGGGTGAGGGCGTGGTGACTGAAGCGCGGCTAATCGCCGAAGGCAAGTTGCCTGTTCAACTTGTCAATCCGGACGCCGTTGCAAGATATCGCGAACGCTTCGCCTGACTACGCGACGGCCAGATTCTGGCCCGTCTCTGTATCGAAGGTCAGCACGCGATCCGGCTTCCAGCCAAAGCGGACCGTTTCATCCCGCTGAATATGAAGCCCGGCAGGTACTGTTGCGTGAAGTCGCGTCTCGCCCATATCGAGCGTGAGGATCTTCACGACGCCCTGATCCTCGATGTCGAATATCTTGGCTTCGGCCGGAGCGCCCGGTTCCAGAACGAGATTTTCTGGTCTGACGCCAAAGGTTACCGCCGGACCGGCGCTAGCAGAGGAAGCGACCGGCAGGCTGAATCCGTTTACTTCCGCATTGCCATCCGAAAAGCGTCCTTCGATGAGGTTCATTGGCGGAGATCCGACGGAGCGCGCGACGAAGGTGTTGCGGGGGCGTTCGTAGATGTCGGAAGGTGAGCCGACCTGAACCAGCCGGCCGCTTCTGAGCACGCCGATCTTGTCGCCCATCGACATCGCCTCGACCTGATCGTGGGTAACGAACAGGAAAGTGGCTCCAAGATCCTGATGGAGCTTCTTCAACTCGACCCGCAACGTCTCGCGCAATTTCGCGTCCAGGGCTGATAGCGGTTCGTCCATCAGAAAAACACGCGGATCGCGAACGATGGCGCGTCCGATGGAGACGCGCTGCATCTCGCCGCCGGACAGCCGCTCGACCTTGCGATCAAGCAGGTGGGTTATCTGCAACGTGTTTGCCGCGCGCTCCACGCGCTGGGCAATCTCGTCATCCTTCATCTTGCGGACTTTCGGCCGCAATGGGAATTCCAGGTTTCCGCGCACCGACAGTCGGGGATAGAGGGAATATTGCTGCAGGACGAGCGCAACGTCACGCTCCGCTGCGGTCTTGCCCACTACATCGGTGTCGCCAATGATCACCCGGCCGGAGTCCGGCTTTTCCAGCCCCGCGATGACCCTGAGCGTCGTCGTCTTGCCGGCGCCGGTGCGGCCAAGCAAGACGAAGAACTCACCGTCCTCGACGGTGAGGCTCAACTCCTTCAGCGCGCGGGTCCCGCCGAAACGCTTTGAAACATTTTCGAGTTCGACCCGCGCCATCAGACTTCCTTTCTCAGCGACTGACCATTGCCGGCGTCGAAGAAATGCGCCCGATGGTGATCCAGTGATACCCATATCCGCTCGCCTTCGCCGCGGGCGAAACCTGACTCGCATCGTGCGCGCAACGTTTCGTCGCCAATCCTGATATCGACGATGTCATGGCTGCCGAGCGGCTCGACGTTGGTCGTCTCGGTTTCAACGAAACCCTCTCCGCCATTGTGCGACAGGATGATTGCCTCCGGTCGGATGCCGAGTTTCGCGGGCGCTCCGTTCAGGTGCGAGACCATCGCGGAGGGAACGCGAAAGCCTTCCGATTTGCCGATGCGGAGCAGAGCGTCTGTTCCGGATCCCTCGACTGACACATCGGTGATGTTCATTACGGGAGAGCCCACGAATTGCGCCACGAAAAGGTTGGCGGGGTGTAGATACACCTGCTCGGGAGAATCGACCTGCTGCAGTACGCCATCGTGCATCACGACAATCCGGTCTGCCAGCGACATTGCTTCGACCTGATCGTGGGTGACGTAGACGCTGGTTGAATTGCGGGCAATGTGCAGCCGCTTTATTTCCGCGCGCATCTGCTCGCGCAGTTTGGCGTCGAGAGCGCCGATGGGTTCGTCCATCAAAAGCGCCTTCGGTCGGCGCACGAGCGCCCGGCCGATTGCTACGCGCTGCATGTCTCCGCCCGAAAGCGCCGACGGCCGTTTGGACAAAAGGCGCTCGATACCAAGAACTTTCGCAACCTCCTTCACTTCCTTGTCGCGGTCGGACTGTGGAATCCTGACTGCACGCAAAGGAAATGCGATATTCTCGTAAACCGTCATGTGCGGATAGAGCGAGAACGACTGAAAGACGAAGGCTATGTCCCGGTCCGCCGCCTTGAGATCCTGGACTTCGCGTCCATCGATCGTGATCGTGCCCGAGGAGACGGTTTCCAGCCCGGCGATCGCTCGCAGGGTCGTCGTCTTTCCGCAACCGGACTGGCCGAGCATGACAACGAATTCGCCGTCCTCGATCTCAAGGTTGATATCCCTCAGCACCTGTACGGCGCCGAAGAACTTCTGGACATTCTGAAGCTTGATCTGCGCCATCAGATGAGTTCTTCCTCTTCGTCGTCCTCGACTTCAGGTTCCGGTGGAATATGCGATGTCACGAGAAAGCCGATGAGGCCGAGTATCGTGATGGACAATCCGTACCGGTGCAGCACTTCGATCCACGGCTGGCAGAGGAAGATCAGTCCGGAGATCATGATCCACTGCGAAGCCGGTTCGAACCATTTTGCGTTCATTTCTCGAAAGGTCATTTCCGGATAGCTCCGAATGACATGCCTCTCAGAAGGTGATTTCTGAGAAGGAAGGTGAATATCGCCACCGGCAGCAGGAACAAAAAGGCGCCGGCTGCAATGACGCTCCAGTCAGGCAGGCCCGAACCGACCTGTGACGGAATGTATGGCGGTGCGGTCTGCGCATTGCGGTTTGTCATCATCAACGCGAATGCGTACTCGTTCCAGGCGATGATGAAACAGAACACCGCCGTCGCCGCGATGCCGGTCAGGGCTTCCGGCAAAACGATCTTCAAGAACGCCTGGAGGCGCGTATAACCATCCACCAGCGCCGCTTCCTCGTACTCTTTCGGTATCTCGTCGATGAATCCCTTCATGATCCAGACGGCGAATGAGAGGTTGAACGCGGTGTAGAGTATGATCAGCCCCAAATGGGTGTCGTGCAGCCCGACGGTCCGATACATGAGGAACATCGGGATCGCGACCACGACAGGCGGTAGCATTCGTGTACTGAGAATAAAGAACAGCCAGTCCTGTTCGCCCTTCACCTTGAACCGCGAAAAACCGTATGCGGTGAGCGTCCCCATGGAAACAGCAAGGAAGGTCGATATGATCGAGATGATCAGCGAGTTCTTGTACCGGTCTGCATAGCCGGAGGGCGTTATATCGCCGGATCTCCGGTTGCGCACCACGTTCTCGCCGTCGTCATAGATGAGCTTTTCCCACCATGGAGCCGCCTCGTAGACTTCCTGCTCCACAGGCTCGCGCATTTGCGATCGCCGCACAAAAAGCTTTGCGAAGGGCGTCAGCGTGGGCTCGAACATCACGGTCGGCGGCACGGTCGTGGCAAGGCTGCGCGGTTTGAACGCGGTTGACGCGATCCAGTAGATGGGCGTCAGCATGATGATCAGCGCAACGAACACGGCGACGATCGCCACGCGGTTCATTACGACTTCGCTCTTGGTTTTCACCTCGGCCATGTCAGCGCGCCTTTGCCCGGTTGAGATATTTTACATAGATGTTGGTGATCGCCACGACCATGATGAGCACGATATAGGCGAATGCCGAACTCAGGCCTGTCTGCCATTCCAGGAAAGCCATCTTGTATAGCCGGATCGCGATCAGCTCCGTAGTGGGCTGTGACGACAGGATGTAGGCGTGGTCGAATGTCTTGAAGGCTTCCATTGTCCTGAAGATGATGGCGATCATCAAGATCGGCGCTACGAGCGGGAGCGTTATCCTGAAGAACGTATAGAACGGGCCCGCACGGTCTATCTCCGCGGCTTCGTAGAGGTGTTTAGGCACTGCCGAGAGGCCGGCGAGCGACAGAAGCATCACGAAGGGAGACCACATCCAGATGTCGACAATGGCGACGGCCCAGAGCGCCACTTGAGGATCGGCCAGCCACTCAAATTTTCCGAGGCCCAGGAAGTAGTTGATGATTCCGAACGAGGGATCATAGAGAAGTTTCCAGAACAGGCCCACGACAGCCATCGAAAGCATCATGGGCAGCAGCAGCAACGTTGTGACGAGACCCTTGAAGGGGATGGCCCTGTTGAGAAGCATCGCCAGACCGAAGCCGACGACCACCTGTCCGGTCACCGAAATGATTACGTACTTCGCCGTAATGGTGAAATTCCGCCAGATGAATGGATCATTCAGCAACTCGCGATAGTTGGCGAGACCGATCCAGTTGGCCGGAGCCGTCGTGGATGCCCGAAAATCCGTGAACGATGTCCACAGAGAATACAAAAGCGGGAATACGTTGAAGATTATGAGAAAGGCGATCGTCGGAATGATGAACAGATTTCGAATAGTGAGATCTGAAAGTCCCCGCGAAGCGGCGCGGCTATCCGGCTCCAGCCTTGTGATTACGTCTGTCACGATGTCGCTTTCTGGATGAAACAGTCGGCGGGAGCGCTCGCGCACCCGCCGGCGTGTCGGATTTTCTGATGGTTAGTTGGTTCGACCGTACTTCTTGAACGTCTCTTTCCAGTCTTCCGTCAGCGCATCCAGGACTTCCTTGGCTGTCCCTTCTCCTCCCACGACATATGGGTAGAGACGCTGGTTGGCGGCCGTCAGCAACTCGGCGTATTCCGGCACGGCCCAGAAGTCCTTAACCTTGAACATGGTCTGGTAGAACGCCTCGTTGTAAGGGGTCGCGTTGCGGAACTCATCACTTTCCAGTGTCTTCGCGTGCGCGGTGTATCCGCCGAGTTCAGCCCAGCGCTTCTGGACGTCGTCCTGGATGAACCATTCCAGGAACTTGTAGGATTCGTCGATGTTGTCGGAATACGACACGATCGAGATGCCCTGTCCGCCGAGAGCAGCGAACTGGTCGCCGTCCGGTCCCGCGGGGTTCGCGAAGAAGCCCGTGTTCTCGGCATTCGGATTGGTTGCAGGATTAACCAGCGCCGGGAAGAAGGCGAAGTAGTTCATGGACATAGCCGCCAGGCCTTCGGTGATCGCCTGATTGTTTTCCACGAAGAAGGTCTTCGACCATCCCGGAGGCGTGTACTGGTAGAGCTGGCGATAGGCTTCGAGCGCTTCGACCGCCTGGTCGGAGTTCAGGATGCCCTCGACTTCATAGGTTTCGTAGTCGCCGAGATCGGCGCCGTAGGAGAACAAGGCGTTCTCGACGCCCATTACCAGACCGTCATAGGAATTGTCAGTATAGATGGCGATCCCGTAGCGGTTTTCGTCCGGCCGATGGAAGAATTCGGCAATGTCTATCAGTTGCTGCCAGGTCTCGGGTACGGCGAGCGGGTAACCGTATTTCTCCTCGAAGGCTTTCATCTCCTCCGGATCCTCGAACCAGTCTTTGCGATAGGACCAGCCGACTGCGTCGCCCTCGGCCGGAATTGCCCAGAACTTGCCGGAATTGCCCGGATACTCTGCATAGTATTTTACGGTAGCCGGAGCCATGACGTTGCCGAGGTCGTGTTCCTTGAAGAACTCGGTCAGGTCGACATAATGGCCGCCTTCAGAGGCTGCGCCGAGCCACTGGCTGTCACCGACGATCATGTCGTAAGCGTTGCCGCGGGCGTTGAATTCGGTGAAGGCCTTCGTCTGGAAGTCCTGCCAGGGCGTGGTCTCGACGGTGACCATCACTCCGGTTTCTTCCTCGTATTCGTTTACAAGTTCCTGCAGATAGTTTGCAGGATCCCATTCAGCCCAGAAGATTGTAAGTTCCTGGGCGTTTGCAGAAGGCGCCCAAAGCGCCAGCACTGCGGCGCCGGCAAGGAGCCGGCAAGCATAACTTCTCATTTCGATTTCCTCCCAATTTAATTGCATGGCGGTCTCGGTTCCAAGAACCATCAAACAATCCTCACCGCCTGTCGCTTCGGAAATGTCACCGTTACGATAATAAATTTGGTATTACCAGATTGCCTTGATTGTCAAGGAGGTGTTTAAATCCTCCC
This sequence comes from Hoeflea sp. CAU 1731, assembly GCF_039888615.1. NCBI lineage: Bacteria > Pseudomonadati > Pseudomonadota > Alphaproteobacteria > Hyphomicrobiales > Rhizobiaceae > Hoeflea > Hoeflea sp. CAU 1731. The sequence goes on from NZ_JBDQQS010000001.1 coordinate 39,468, forward strand.
AAACGATTTAAATGTTGGACAGTCGATGTGTCTTTCCTCCAAAATAAACAATTTTCCTAGTCCAACCATGTCTCCGAACAGTGCGTGTGCTATGCCCGGAAGGTTGTTGGAAAGGCCAAAACTGGCCAGACCAGATCGGGTGGTGTCAGACATCGGCGTTCTCCTTCGCATCGCATTGGGCCGCCGTTATCATCGCCTGCGCGGCCCAGAGCGCCGTGTCGCGGGCCTCTTCATCGTCAAGGCCCCATATGTCCTTCAGGACAACCATGGCTTCGATGCCGAAAGTCAGCGACAGAGCCTGATTGAGCCGTTTTCTCTGCGCCTCGGGGAGATCGAGTTCGCGTATCGCGCTGGCCAGAAGCTGACGGCGATGTCCCCGGCCCAGAGTAGTGTCCGCGCCATCGGATTCAAGCGACTGCCGAAGAGCGGCCCGGAAGGTCGCCTCATGTTCGTAGAGTCTGGGAAAGGCCGTCGAGAAAAGCGAGTCGATGCGGTCTCGTCCCGATGCGCCGTCGTCCCAGTCGAGGATCGGACCAAGCGCTTCTGCCACCACCGCGCGAAGCATATCCGCGCGTGTCGGAAAATACCGGTAGGCGGTCGATCGAGATACGCCGGCGGCTTCCGCCACTTCGCTGACAGAAGGAGACAGTCCGCGGCGCATCATGTCGTTCGCTGTGTTCACCATCAGAGCCCAGGTCCTCGCCGACGCGCCCTTGAGCGCAGTTGGATGGTCGCCGGTTTCGTTGCGTTGACGTGGGACATTCATCCCAATATGGTACTGCAGTCCCATTTTCGGTCAAGTGGGTTTTTCAGAAGGCCGCAATCAGAATGGCCGCTGGGTTCAGGGAGAAATGCGTTTTGCGCGTAGTTCATGTTGTCGGCACAGCCGACACCAAGGGAGAAGAGCTTGCATACCTGCGCGATCTCATCGTCGCCGCAGGGCAGGAATCCGTCATCGTCGATCTGGGAACCCGAACCCCGCAGACACTGACGGACATTAGCGCGAAAGACGTCGCATCCCTTCATCCTGATGGTGAGGAAGCCGTATTTGGCGCCGACGATCGCGGAACCGCCGTATCGGGGATGGGAACTGCATTCGCGGAATGGTGCCGGCGTCATTCCGAGGAGATTGCCGCGATCATCTCGGTCGGCGGCGGCGGCGGAACCTCCATTGCTTGCGCGGGCATGCGGCAACTGCCTTACGGCGTCCCGAAATTCATGGTTTCCACACTCGCCTCCGGCGACGTGGCGCCATACATCGGCACGTCCGACATCATCATGGTCCCTTCTGTCACCGATATTGCCGGGCTGAACCGCCTGAGCCGGGTGATCCTTTCGAATGCGGCCCATGCGTTGGTCGGAGCGGTAAATTCTCCGCCGACGGAGGTCGATGACGAAAAGCTCGCAATCGGTCTGACGATGTTCGGTGTGACCACACCGTGCGTGAACGCCATTACGGATCGGTTGGGTTCGCGATACGATTGTCTTGTATTCCATGCGACCGGAACCGGCGGGCGTTCCATGGAGCGACTGCTCGAGCAGGGTTTCATTTCCGGTCTGGTCGACATAACCACGACGGAGATTGCGGATCTGCTCTTCGGCGGCGTCCTCGCCGCAGACCCGGACCGCCTGGATGTCGTGGCGCGAACCGGCGCACCCTGGGTCGGTTCGGTCGGAGCGCTCGACATGGTGAATTTCTGGGCTCCGGAAACCGTTCCGGAACCATATCGGGACAGGAAGTTCTACCGACACAATCCCAATGTGACTCTCATGCGGACTTCGCCGTCGGAAAACGCGGAAATGGGCCGCTGGATCGCGAACAAACTCAATAGATGCAGTGGTCCTGTGCGGCTGCTGCTGCCTGAAAAGGGTGTGTCGGGGCTCGATATCGAAGGCGGCGAGTTCTGGGACCCGCAGGCGGACGCCGCTCTGTTCGACGCCATTCGCGACAGCATTGATGATCAGAGCCGCCTGGTTTTCCTGCCTTGCAACATCAATGACCCGGAATTTGCCGATGCGGCAGCCGAGATATTTAAGACGCTGATGGAGACCTGATGACCGCGATCTCACGAAAGACCATACTTGAACGCTTCCGTTCGATGATCGGGGAGGGCGTGCCGATTATCGGTGGCGGCGCAGGCACCGGTCTGTCGGCCAAATCCGAGGAAGCCGGGGGCATCGACCTGATCATTATCTACAATTCAGGTCGCTACCGCATGGCTGGCCGGGGCTCTGCCGCCGGTCTGCTCGCTTACGGCAACGCCAATGAAATCGTAAAGGAAATGGCCCTGGAGGTTCTGCCGGTCGTCAAGCGCACGCCTGTCCTTGCCGGCGTCAACGGCACCGATCCATTCATCCTCATGCCGCAGTTTCTCAAAGAACTGAAGGATATGGGTTTCTCCGGTGTGCAGAATTTCCCGACGGTCGGCCTTTTCGATGGCGCGATGCGGCAAAGCTTCGAGGAAACCGGCATGGGTTTTGGCCTCGAGGTCGACATGATCGCGTTGGCGCACGAGCAGGACATGCTGACGACGCCGTATGTCTTCAACGCCGATGAGGCCGTCGAAATGACGAAGGCTGGCGCGGACATAGTGGTCGCGCACATGGGCGTGACGACGGGCGGCGCTATCGGCGCCACGTCGGCCAAGAGCCTGGACCAGTGTGTTTCGGAGATTGACGAGATCGCCAGGGCCGCGCGGAGCGTTCGCGAAGATGTCATTCTGCTTTGCCATGGCGGCCCGATCTCGATGCCGGAGGACGCGGCCTATGTGCTTTCACACGCCGACCGGATCCACGGTTTCTATGGCGCATCATCGGCCGAGCGGCTGCCGGCTGAACGGGCGATCGCCGACCAGATACGCGCCTTCAAGGCGGTCAATGTTAAGAGAGGATGAGAATGACGGACGTGAAGGATCTTTTCAAATACCCGGGGGATGTCGACGCCTACGGTTTCGACTGGGGACAGCTCTCCGTGACGCTCGGACCGAAAGTGAACGATGCAAAGCAGTTTTCGGCGGCTGTGGTGACCGTGCCGCCGGGGCAGGGACATGCACGACACAACCATCCCGGCTCCGAGGAAATCATCTTCATCCTCAAGGGAGAGGGCGAACAGATGGTCGAGGATGAGGCGGGCAATCCGCATACCGAAACGGTCGCTGCCGGCTGTTCGGTGTTCATTCCCGAAAGCCGATACCATTCGACGCTCAACATTGGTTCGGAAGAGATGCAGATTTTCGTGGTGTACTCGCCTGCGGGTCCGGAAGAGCTGTTGAAGGAAATGCCGGATTTCCACCTTATTCCAGCGGAGGCGTGAACTATGGATGCGAAAAATACCGAAACATTGCCTTACGATTTCGGCCACCTGGACGATCTGATGGAGGAGGCTGGCATCGACGTCCTTCTCGCCACGTCGAAGCACAATGTCCAGTATCTGCTTGGCGGGTATAAATTCATTTTCTTTTCGGCGATGGACGCCATCGGACACAGCCGCTACCTGCCCATCATCGCCTACGTCAGAGGCGCGCCAGAAAAAACCGCTTACATCGCGAACAGGATGGAGGGTATGGAGCACGCCAACAATCCGTTCTGGACCCCGCACTTCAAGCCGGTCGCATGGGGGTCGACTGACGCCATGGCCGATGCGATCAGCCATCTGAAGTCTGCGGCGCCAGCCTCGCCGCGGATCGGCATCGAGCCCGGGTTTTTGCCGATTGACGCCGCCAGAAATCTGGAAGCGGCCTATTCCAATGCGCCTCTTGTGGACGCTTGTGGCGTTCTAGAACGGCTGCGGGCTGTGAAGACGCCAACCGAACTCGCCCTGTTGAAGGACGCCTCGGAGCGTATTGGGAAATCCATGCAGGCGACCATTGCGGCGTCTCGTGAAGGGTCGACCAAGCATGAGATCATCGAGAGGCTGCGTCAGGAAGAGACCGGGCGCGGATTGCAGTTCGAATACTGTCTGTTGACGCTCGGCGCATCGCATAATCGGTCCGCTTCAGGTCAGGCATGGGCGCAAGGCGAGGTGCTGTCGATCGATTCCGGCGGCAATCTCGATGGCTACATCGGCGATATCTGTCGCATGGGCGTTCTAGGCGAGCCAGATGCGGAACTGGAAGATCTGCTTGAGGAAGTCGAAACCGTTCAGAGGGCGGCATTCTCGAAGGTGCGCGCCGGGGCTCTCGGTGGCGACCTGATTGAAGCCGGACAGCAGGCGCTGGCAGAGCAGCCAAACCGGGACAGCACGGATTTCTTTGCCCACGGAATGGGTGTCATCACCCATGAGGCGCCATTTCTGATGACCAATCATCCGGTGGCTTATGAAGGCGTTGACGCCGACAAACCGCTGAAAGCGGGGATGGTCCTGTCTGTCGAAACGACGATGCAGCATCCGAGCAGGGGCTTCATCAAGCTGGAGGACACGCTGGCGGTCACCGAAAACGGTTTCGAGCTCTACGGGAGCGAAGGCCGTGGATGGAACCGCGGCGATATGGCGTGAGCAAAGCGATCGCTTTCCAAACAAAATTGTTCAAGGGAGGAGAATATCATGAATGGCAAACGCATACTGATGCTGATTGGCGAATATTCGGAGGAATACGAAATCTTCGTCGTGCAACAGGCGCTGGAGGCCCTGGGCCATACGGTCGATATCATTTGTCCGGAGACCAAGAAGGGCGATCGGGTGACCACCAGCGTCCACGACTTCGCACCGGGCATCATGACGTGGACGGAGCACAAGGGTCACGCAATTGAGGTGACGCAGGACTTCGACACCACAACAACCGAGAGCTATGACTCCGTGTATATCGCCGGCGGTCGCGGACCCGAGTATATCCGCACCTATGAGCGGGTCCGGGAGATCGTCCGCGAGTTTCATCGCGACGACAAACCGATCGCAGCAATTTGTCATGGCGTGCAGGTGCTGGTCGCCGTACCGGAGGTCATCGCCGGCAAACGGATTTCCGGATTGTTCACGACGCAGCCGGAAATTGCCTTGACAGACGCAACCTATGTCCCGATCGGAGGCAAGGACGCCCTGCGTGACGGCAATCTTGTGACCGCCGAGGGCTGGACGGCGCTCGCGGCCTTCATACGCGAATATCTAGTCTTACTGGGCACCGAAATCGTTCATCACCCGATCGGCGCGCCAGGGGATATGGCGGCCGCCGAATAGAAAACGATGCAGTCCAAATGAGTGATCGTCGGCTTGGTAGCCTCAACGCAGTCACAGGGGAGGCAGGGCGTTGCGCCGGAAAGCTGCGCACTGTTCTCGGCCCGCGTTTGTGCACAGCTGATTTCATGGACGCGGGACGTGGCGCCTACTGGTTCGGAAACGTTCCGGCTCGCAGCACAGCAAAAGCCAGGTGGTGAAGCTCAAACGCGTTCTCTGATGAGGCTATAAATAAAGCGTCATCGGCAGATTGCCTCGCAAAAGATCGATTGATATAACATTATAAAGATTGATCGGAGGCAATGTGGACGCGCTAGACTTTCTCGCAATCGACGCCGTGGTGAATATCTGGACCAAGGAGGCCCTGAGCGGGCGTCCGGACAGGGAGGAATTTTACCGGCGCAAGGTCAAGGTCGATCAGGCGTCCTTTGAAGGCGTGTCGCTTGAAGAGATGATCGAGCGCATGGACGAGGCTGGCATTGAGCAATCTTTCCTGATTGCGGCCAAGGTCGGGACGCTCGGTCATCCGTCCTGCTACCACGTGCCATACGGGCTCGTCGCGGACGCAGTGCAGAAATATCCGGACCGGTTTCTGGGTCTCGCGGGCGTCGATCCGACCGAGGGCATGGCAGGGGTTCGCGAACTTGAACGCGCGGTGCGCGAATACGGGTTCATCGGCGCGCACAGCTACCCGCACTGGTTCGAATTGCCGCCGGATCACGCTCGCTACTATCCGTTCTACGCAAAATGCGTCGAACTCGGTATTCCGATCCAGTTGCAGGTCGGCCAGTCGCTGATCTACGATCGCCGCTATCCGCGTCGCAGCGTAGGACGCCCGATCACCTTCGATACTGTCGCCTGCGACTTTCCGGAACTCAAGCTCATCGGCATTCATGTTGGCATTCCATGGACGGACGAGATGATCGCCATGGCGTGGAAGCACGAGAATGTGTTCATCGGTTCGGATGCGCACGCGCCTGCCTATTGGCCGGCGAATTTCGTCCAGTACATAAACACCTACGGTCAGGACAAGGTGATCTTCGGGACGGATTTCCCGGTGCTCGATTTCGCCAGGACCATGAAGCAGATCGATGATCTCGATCTGCGTCCGGGGCCGCGACGCAAGTTTCTGCGCGACAATGTGCTGCGAATCTACAATCTGGACAGCGCGTCGTGAATCTCGCCGAGGCGCTTGAAATCCACGCCCGCGCGCGGCCGCTGCACCCGGCGGTCATCGCCGGCGATTTGACGGTCACCCATGGCGAATTTGCAGAGCGTGTGCGCAACGCCGCGGCGGGTCTGGCGGCCCTGGGCGTCAAGCGTGGCGATGTCATCGGGCTGTGCCTGCGCGACACCACTGATCACCTCGTTCTGCTGTTTGCGTTCGCGCGCGCCGGCATTGTCACGCTGCCGATCGACTGGCGCTGGACGGTTGCGGAAAAACAGAGCGTTGCGAAGCATTTCGAAGCGGCGGTAGTTTTCTGTGAAGACGATCAGCAGGACATTCCGGATGTGGCTGTCAGGACCATGGCAGATCTGGCTGCCGCTTCGCATGGCGAGGGGGAGATTGTAGAATCGCCCGACGGCTCCTTGCCGCTGCTTCTGTCGCTTTCCTCCGGCACGACGGGGAGGCCAAAAGGGCCGAGAATCGACCATCGCCACATGCTGCGTCGCTTCTGGACGCACTGGATCAATTTCGGGCTCAACAGCACCGACCGTTATGTCTCGGCGACGCCGCTCTATTTCGGCGGCGGGCGCACTTTCTCCATGTCCGTGCTCTTCAGCGGCGGAACCGTGGTGCTGTATCCGCCGCCTTTCGATGTCGCCGATTTGCCGGGCGAGATCGCCTGCATCGACGCGACGAGCATCTTTCTGGTGCCGGCGCAATTGCGCAAGCTGCTGGATTTGCCAGACGAAGCAACCGCGCCGATGAAGCGGCTGCGCCTTCTCCTGTCAAGCGGCGCGCCTTTGACGGGCGACGAGCGACATGAGATCGGCGCGCGCCTCTGTGAAAATTTCGTGGAATATTACGCCTCGACCGAAGGCGGCGGCGTATCCTATTCGGACGCCGTCACGCAGCGGCGCCATCCGGATTCGGTCGGCTTGCCGGTTTTTGCGGTCGAGGTGGACGTTGTCGATGAAGACGATAAACCGCTTCCTGCCGGCGCGGTCGGTCACTTGCGCTATCGTGGGCCAGGCGTGGCTGACGGTTTCTACCGGGAGGAAGCGACGGAAAAATCGGCCTTCCGGCACGGATGGTTCTATCCGGGCGATCTCGCTGAGATCAACGAGGAAGGCTACGTCTTTCTGCGGGGGCGGGCCAAGGACATGATCATTCGGGGAGGGGTGAACATCCATCCAACCGAGATCGAGTTCGTGCTCCAGTCGCATCCGAATGTCGCCGAGGCAGCGGTCGTCGGTCGCGCTTCAAAGATAATGGGCCAGGAGGTAGCCGCATATGTCGTGCTCTCCCGCAACATATCCGACGACGACCTTGTCGTGTGGTGCCGCGAAAGGCTCGCGCCTTACAAGATCCCGCGCGACCTGATCCGTCTGGCCGAACTGCCGCGCAACAGCGCCGGAAAGGTGCTGAAATCCGAACTGCCGCCCCTGCCGGAGGACCTGTAGCAATGGAATCGCTATCGTCGGCGTTCCCGAGGTTCGAAGACCTGCTTTCCGCAGCCATCGAGTCTGGCGAGATACCGGGCGCCTCGACAATCGTGACGTGGAAAGGCGTGGACTACGGCTGGCATGGCGGCTACCGGGATCGTGGCGAGGCGTCGTCCATGCGCGAGGACACGATCTTCCGCATCGCCTCGATCACAAAGACGGTCACGTCGATCATCGCCATGCATTTCGTGGAGCGCGGAAAATTGCGTCTTGGCGAACCGGTTTCCAGCTACTTTCCCCAGTTTGAGAACCTGTCGGTGGGCGTCGAGATCGAGACGCCCTCAGGCCGCGTTCTCAAACGCGTGCCGGCGGAGCGCCCGGTACTCGTTTATGACCTTCTGCGTCACACCTCCGGCCTGACCTACGGGCAGTTTTCGGATGCGCTCATTCACAAGGAATACCGTGAATGCGGCATGTCGGATTTCGACCAGACATCCGGCGATCTCCTCGACAAGGTCGCGGAACTGCCGCTTGCCTACCAGCCTGGCTCCACCTTCGAGTACGGCATGTCCACCGACGTTCTGGGCTGGCTCCTCGAACTCATCGCGGATCGCAGCCTGGACGACCTCGTGCAGGAGATCGTCGCCGGTCCGCTATCGCTCGAAACATTGGGTTTCTGGCCATCCCCAGACAAGATCGAGCGGATCGCGCAAACGCAGTCGGATCCAGTGACCGGCGAAATCCCGGTATTCGGTTCGAGAAATTTCTATGAGGCCGGTTGGGTGTCCGGCGGGCATGGGCTCTTTGCTTCCGTCTCCGATATCTCCCGCTACGCCCGGATGCTGCTTGCCGGCGGCGAACTCGACGGGACGCGGATCATCGGTCGTAAGACCCTGGAATGGATGACAAGCGATCACCTGCCGCGAGACGTAAAATTCGGGCTGTGCCTGGAAAATCTGGGCGCGCTGGCGCCCACGCCGGAAATGAGGCAGGGCTTTGGTCTCGGCTTCGCAGTTCGCAACCGGATCGGCGGAAATGTGCTGCCGGGATCCGTCGGCGACTTCTTCTGGGCCGGTATCTCTGGCTGCTATTTCTGGATCGATCCCGCCGAGGATCTGTGCGCCGTGCTCATGATGCAGGCGCCGTCCCAGCGCGATATCATGCGCTCCAACATGCGCCAGGCCATCTACGGCCACATCGCCTGATATCAGCAGGCCAGACCCTCAGCCAAAAAACTTGATGCGCTCTGTCAAGACGATTTGTCCAGACACATGGGTGGAATTCGGTTCAATTGGTCTTGCGGCAGATGGTAAATTATGCCTATTGTTATGTTTATATATCAATAGCGACCTGTAGCAGCCTGTGTGATTATCGGCCCATGAACGTTTCCGACCACGGCAAAGGCATGAAACCCTGGCGCGGCCAGTCCTGGCCCCGGACCATGACGGGACGCAGCGCGCTCGTCGAACCGCTTCCCCATCACATTAGCTGCGACTCCCTGCACGTGTCCTTCAAGGCGGACCCGCAGAAGATCGCCAATCTGCTGCCGCCCGGCCTGGAGCCGCTGGAGACGGGTGAGGGATGGGTGATGATCGCCGAAATGGCGAAGGTCAGCGTGGAAGATCCGGACAATGGCTGGAAAGCGCCGGCGCGGTCCTCCTACAATGAATGTGTGCTCGGCTTTTACTGCCGATTTGGCGAGAAGCTGGGCCGCTACAGCGCTCTCGTGTGGGTCGATCGCGACTGGTCGATGGGTATGGGGCCGATATTTGGCTGGAGCAAGAGACTGGCCGAGGTCGATCGAACCCGCCATCAGCTCGCCAATCCGCATTTCGCTGGCGGACCTTACATCCTGGGCGGCACAGTCTCGCGCTATGGCGCCACGATCGTCGAGATGGCGATACGGTTCGACGAGGAACCGAAGTCTCTTGAGCGGCTGCCGGGTCATGGCGGCTCCACCTTCCTGTATCGCTATGTCGCAAGCCCCAGCCCGGATGTGGATGATCTCGAACAGCTTTTCGAGCTTCAACTCGACAATGTCGTGACGCGCAATATCCGGGAAGGGGCAGGCAGTCTCCATTTCGGCAAGGCGCCGGACGAGGAACTGGCTGAACTCGGGGAAGTGACGGTAACCGGCGGCTATTCCTACGAGCGCGGCTGGACGACTGCGCGCAACGCCCGCCTTCTTCACGATTATCACGCATCGTCGCCGTCCGGCGACAAGCCTGATCTGAATTCAACCTACGCCACATCCAAACCACAATAGAAGAGAGAGGAACCATGGCTAAATTCGAAATCAATCGTCGGACTTTCCTTGCAGGCGCCCAGGCGCTGGGCGCAGCGTCGCTGCTTCCCGGTCTCGCCGGCAAGGCGTTCGCCCAGGATCTGACGAAAATGACCTATCTGACGCCCTTCGGCTACCTGATCGGCTTCGCCGAAACGATGTACGCCGACACAAGCGGCATCTTCAAGAAACACGGCCTCGACGTCACCATCGAGGGCGGTCGCGGATCGGCCATGGCCGTTCAGCAGGTCACCGCAAGCAACGCTTTGCTGTCGCGCACAGGCGGCACGGACCTGATCAAGGCCTATGCGAAAGATCCGTCAGTTGTGGCGGTTGCCGAAATCTACCAGAAGGACCTGTTCTTCGTGATCAGCGCCGAAGACGCGCCGATCAAGACGCCCGGAGACATGGCCGGCAAGACCATCGGCATTGTTTCAGCCGGCGGCGCCGTCGAGAATATCCTCGACATGATGCTCGCCACCACCGGCGTGCCGAAGGACGAAGTCAGCCGTGAAGTGGTCGGCAACGCGCCGGCTGCGTTCGAACTCGTCAAGCAGGGCCGCATCGCAGCCTTTATCGCCACCAACGACACGCTATTCCAGCTCAATGTCGACAAACAGCCGGTTTTCGCCTGGTCGACCGACGACGTCGCGCTCTGCCCTGGACAGGTCTACATGACGTCCAAGGCACAGTATGAGGACAACAAGGAAACCATCGCCAAGTTCATCGCGGGCGTTCACGAATGTCTCGGCGTTCTTCTGCAGACCGAAGACCTGGCGCCAGTGATCGAGTCGATGTCCCAGAAATACGACATCTTTGAAGCCAAACGCCCCGACAAGGGCCTCTCGACACTGAAGAACAGCATCAGCAACTATCAGGCCCCCTTTGAAGACAGATTGTTCTCGACGCCTGAGAAGTGGGAGTCAGCCTATAATCTCATGATCGGGGCAAAGCTGATCGAACCGCTCGACGAGAAGAACTTCTACGACGATACGGCGCGCTCGATGGCCTTCTCCTGACGGCTGGAATTGTCTCCTTGCTGCTGCTCATCGATCTGCAGAAATCCTTTTGCGATCCTGACGGATCGATGGCGCGGCAAGGCTGGGACATCGCCGGTCTGAGCGATGCGGCGCGTCGCTGCAACGAACTGGCGTTGCTCGCGCGCCGGGCCGGCGCGCCGGTGGTGTGGACCCGCATGATGTTCGAACCGGATTACTCCGACGGCGGCCGCCTCATATCGGCCCTGCGGCCAAATCTGGCCAGGATCGGCGCGCTGAAACGCGGCAGCGGCGATGAAGAGCTGTCGCAACTGGTCGAGCAGGCTGCAGGAGACGCAATCATCGACAAGGCGCGGTTTTCCGCGCACTACGCCACCCCCCTTGAAGCCATGCTTCGGGCGCGGCAAACAAATGAGATATTCGTCGCAGGCGTGACAACGTCGATGTGCGTCGAGAGCACGGTGCGTGACCTCGGTCAGAGAGATTATCACGTGCGCGTGGTCGAGGACGCCTGCGCCGATTTCGACACACAACGTCATGAAAATTCAATAGGGACCATGGGTTTCGGATTTGCAGAAATTATCGATTTCCGATCAGCCGCAGAGGCGTTTGAACGGGATGGAAGTCATGTCTGACGCGGCGGGTTCGGCAACGGGCGACGGAATCGTTCTTTCCGGTATCGAACAACTGTTCCGGACGAAGGATCAGGAAGTTCTGGCGCTGACCGAAATAGATCTCACGATCTCGGCCGGTGAGTTTCTGGTGCTGTTGGGGCCGTCCGGATGCGGCAAGACAACCCTGCTGCGCATCATCGCAGGCCTTCAGCAGCCGACGAGCGGCTCGGTTGAGGTCGGTGGAAACTCGCTGTGGCGCAACGCCTCGCGCAATGACGCGGTTATGGCGGAGCTGGGCGTGGTCTTTCAGGAAGCGAACCTGTTTCCGTGGATGACTATCGAGGACAACATCGCATTGCCGCTGAAGCTCAGGGGCGTCGGCAAGTCGGAGCGCCGGAAGAGAGCGCGCGAATTGTGCGAGATGGTCGGCATAACCGGTTTCGAGAAGCGGTGGCCGCGGGAACTGTCCGGCGGCATGCGGCAGCGCGCGGCCATAGCGCGCGCCCTGAGTTGCCGGCCGAAGATCCTGCTGATGGACGAACCCTTCGGCGCGCTTGACGCGATGACGCGCGATCAGATGAACAGCGAATTGCAGCGGATCTGGATGGACAGCGGCTGCACCGTCATTCTGGTCACCCATTCCATCCGCGAAGCCGTGTTCCTCGCCGATCGCGTGCTCCTTCTATCACCGCGTCCGGGGCGCATGGACACGATCCGCGACATACCGATCGCGCGACCGCGCGACATTTACGTCCAGTCGACGGCGGAATTCCAGGAAATCGAAACGGATTTGCGCCGGCGTCTCGACACGTTTGGTGAAACCACTGACGAAGGGAGCGGATCGTGATGACCGGCAAGTTGAAATGGCTGATCACGCCTGGTGTTCTCCTGGGTCTTGTTCTCCTGTGGGAAGCCTATGTGGTGGCGTTCAACGTTTCCCCCTTCATTCTGCCGCCTCCGGGCGAGGTGTGGGATTCGCTCGTCATCCTTCTCGGTGAGCCCAAGACCTACTGGAACATGTGGGTGACGCTCTTCGAGACGGTCGCCGGCTTCGTGATTGCGGTCATTCTTGGCGTGTTCTTCGGCGGCGTGTTCGGCAAGGTGCGTGTCCTCGAACAGGCTCTCAATCCGCTGATCGTCGGACTTCAGGTCATGCCGAAGGTGGCGCTGATTCCGCTGTTTATCGTCTGGTTTGGTTTCGGCATGACGTCGAAGGTCGTTCTCGCCGCGGTCATCGCCTTCTTCCCGATCATGACCAACACGATTCTCGGCATCAAATCCGTCGATCCTGGTCACCGCGACGTCATGAAGTGCCTGAACGCCGGCGCCTGGGCGACGTTCCGCAATGTCGAACTGCCAAACGCCCTTCCGTATATTCTCACCGGCATGGAAGTCGGCATCGTGCTCGCCACGATCGGCGCCATTGTCGGCGAATATCTCGGCGGCAGCGAGGGCCTCGGCTACATGGCCGTCGCCACGCTCAACGCCTTCGACGTGAAGGCGATGTTCGCCGTCATTCTCATCCTGACCGTCCTCGGCCTCGTCCTGTACTTCCTGGTGGTGTTTCTCCGCCGGTTCGTCACGCCCTGGCACGAGTCGGTCGCCAACCGGAAATAGCAAGCGAGGAAAGTCGACAATGGCTCCGATCATCGATGTGAGCGTGAATTTCAAGCCGCACAAGGAACTGAAGCTGTACGATGTCCTGGGCATCGATCGCGATACGATGATGCCGGTCGATCCGGAAGGCTACATCGCCAAGATGGACGAAAACGGCGTGGCGATGGCGGGGCTTATCGCAAACGTGGTGCAGAATGGCGTGCACGGAGAGTTGCTGGCGACCCATGTCGACGAGGTCTATCCCGTCCTGCAGAAATATCCGGATCGCTTCTTCGGCTGGTGCGGCATCAATCCGCTCGGCGGCATGGATACGTTGCGCTACATCGAATACGCGGTGAAGGAACTGGGCTTTAAGGGCGTACACGTCTATCCGCACTGGTTCGGTGTGCCGATCAACGACCGCACCTACTGGCCGATCTACGCCAAATGCTGCGAACTGGATGTGCCGATCACGCTGCAGGTCGGACGGCAGTCGCCGCGATCCGGCGGCAAGCTTTGCGGTCGTCCGGTATGGATCGAGGACGCGGCGTTCGAATTTCCGGAACTCAAGTTGATCGGACTGCACATCGGCATTCCGTTCGATTTCGAAATGACGAGCGCGGCGATGTCCTACGAGAATGTCTTCATCATCGCCGACGCGCATCCGCCATCCTCCTGGTCGCCGCATTTTGTCGACTACCTTTCCCGACCGTCCCTTGCGAACAAGGACGGAATCAAGAAAGTAATGTGGGGAACAGACTGGCCGGTGCAGGAACTTGGCCAGTCGATCAGCGAAGTCAGGGCGCTCGATATTTCGGAAGAATCGATGGAAGGCCTGCTGGGCGCCAACGCGGTGCGGATTCTGAACCTCGACGTTCCGGCCGGAGCATGAAAAGCGACAGGACGCGATGATAGATCATCCGGCGGACGCCACCGCCAGACATTCCCTGCACGAGATCCCGACGCCTCTCTATCACCAGATCCAGCTGGTGCTCAGAGAGCGGATCGAGCAGGGCTATTACGGGCGGAGCGGGAACCTGCCGAGTGAGCAGGATCTCAGCCGGGAGTTCGATGTGTCGCGCATCACGGTGTCGCGCGCCATTCGCGAACTGGTTTCTCAAGGCCTGGTCCAGCGCCGTCGCGGCGCCGGAACGCGCATCATCCCGCAGAACATTCCCGGACCCATTTCCGCAGATATCGACGATCTCATCGAGACGCTGAACGAGATCGGCGAGAGTACGGAAGTCAGGGTCCTGGAATTCGGTTTTGTCATGCCGAGCCCCGATGTCCAGTCCGAACTGCAGGTCGGGCCAAACGACATGGTGCAGCGGGCGGTCCGCGTTCGCAGCAGCAAGGGCGCTCCCTTTTCCTATCTGACCAGCTACATACCCGGCGATATCGGCAAGGCGTTTGACGAGGCGGATCTTGCCGTGACGTCGCTCATGCGATTGCTGGAAAAGAATGGCGTGAAAATTGGTAGCGCGCGACAGAGTTTCAGCGCGGCGCTCGCCGATCCCCAGGTCGGCGCGGCGCTTGATTTGCCGGTCGGTTCTCCCCTCCTTGCTCTCACGCGAACCGTTTACGGGCGCGACGGCGCGCCGGTCGAATACCTGCGTTCACTCTATCGACCGGATCGATACCAGTACCGGATGACGATGGAGCGTGAAAAAACAGGGGGCGAGCAATGGTCGACAATGGATCGGGATCTGACCGTCATCCAGGGCAACAGACGGGACAGCTGAGCACTACCGCTGCGCGGGCACGAGCCAGGGCCGTCTGTGCATGTCCCGGTCGGAAAATGCGTCAATCATTGTCTTGCGAGACAGGGTAAGGTCGACGTCCTCCCAGCCATTGAGGAGTTTTTCGCGTTTCACCGGGTTGATCTCGAAGGCGATGCGCTGGCTGGCCGCATGGATCGTGCAGTCGCGAAGGTCGACAGTGACGTCTCCCTCCGCCGCCAGCAGAAACTCCACATCGTCTTCGGCCGCCTGGGCGGTCAAGAGTCCATTATTGGCGGCGTTGTTCGAAAAGATGTCGCCAAAGCTCGGCGCGATCACGCATCGAAAACCATGGTCGACGAGTGCGTAGACGGCGCCCTCGCGCGAGGATCCTCCGCCGAAATTACGACGCGCCACCAACACCTGTGCGCCTTTGGCCTCAGGGGCGTTTAACGCAAAGTCCGGCCGCAGATTGCCGTCATCATCGCGCGAAAGATCGTGGAGCAGGAAGTCGCCATAGCCATCGGAGCGCGGTTGGCTCATGAAGCGCGCTGGCAGCAGTTGGTCCGTATCGACATTCGAGAGCGGAAGCCTGACGGCGGCGGAAGCAATTGCGGTGAAGGGCGTCATGCGGCCGTCCCGGTTTCGAGTTTGCGCAGATCGGTCAGATGCCCGGTGACGGCCGCCGCCGCCGCCATGGCGGGCGACATGAGATGCGTGCGCGCGCCCGGACCCTGTCGACCGCGGAAATTGCGGTTGGTCGTCGACGCGCAGCGCTCGCCGGGGCCCACCAGATCGCCGTTCATGCCGACGCACATCGAACAGCCCGCTTCGACCCATTCGAGCCCGGCGTCGACAAAAATACGATCGAGACCCTCCTGCTCGGCGCGAGCCTTGATCAGACTCGACCCTGGCGAGACCAAGCCCGGCACCACGGCCTTGCGGCCGGCCAGAACCTTCGCCGCCGCGCGTAAATCCTCGATCCTCGAATTGGTGCAAGAACCGATGAAAACACGGTCGACGGCGATATCTTCTATCAGCTGTCCGGGGCGCAGTCCCATATAGTCTAGGGCCTCGCGCTGATGCTGGGCTTTCGCCTGGTCACTCGTTTTGGCGGGATCAGGCAGGCTGGCGGTCACCGGCAGGGCGTCCTCCGGACTCGTGCCCCAGGTGACCGTCGGAGTGAGGCTGGACGCATCGAGCGAGACTTCGCTGTCGAACGCGGCGTCCGGATCGGAATAGAGCGTTCGCCAGTGTTCAGTGGCGTTTTCGAGCAGCGCTGCGGCCGGCGCGAGCGGTCGAGACCGGATCCATTCGAAGGTTGTCTCGTCGGGCGCCACCATGCCGCAGCGCGCGCCGCTCTCGATCGAGAGATTGCAGAGTGTGAGCCGACCTTCCATGGATAGCGAGCGGATCGCCGAGCCGGCGTATTCGAGCGCGTGACCACGCGCGCCGTCAGCGCCCACCTTGGCGATGATGTTGAGCGCGATATCCTTCGCCGAAACGCCTTCGGGCAACGCGCCATCCACTGTGACGCGCATCTGTTTAGGCTTCATCTGCCACAGCGTCTGCGTCATGAGGACATGCGCCGCCTCGGAGGCGCCGATGCCGAACGCAATCGCGCCGAAAGCGCCGTGTGTCGAGGTGTGACTGTCGCCGCAGACGAGTGTCAGGCCGGGAAGGGTAAGTCCCTGTTCCGGTCCGACGACATGCACGATGCCCTGGCGCGGATCATCCAGTCCGAAAAGTTCAATATTGTGTTTGGCGCAGTTGTTTTCGAGCCGGCCCAGCATCGTGCGGATATCATCCGCGAAGTCTTCGCGTCGGCGGGTGCGCACCGGCACGTAATGGTCGGCCACGCCGAATGTCAGGTCCGGCCTTGCGGCTTTCGCTTCGCGTGACTTGAGCTTGGCGAAGGCGTGATGCGATCCTTCGTGAACGAAATGCCGGTCGATCCATAAAAGATCCTCGCCGTCCTCCCGTGTGACGACGACATGTTCGTTCCAGACCTTGTCAAACAGTGTAAGGGGCATTCAACCTCGATTTTCAGTCGGTCAGCGTAATATTGACTGGAATATTTCCGCGCGTTGCGTTTGAATAGGGACACATGGCGTGCGCCTTTTCCAACAACTTCTCGGCGGTGTCCCGGTCGACGTCCGGAATGGTCACGGTCATTTCAACGGCCAGACCATATCCCGGTTTGTCCTCGTTCGGACCGATCGAAACCTTGGCGACGGCCTCCGGCGTGCCGATCGTTGTTTTCTCCATCTGTGCGATGACGCCAAGCGTCGACACGAAACAGGCCGCATAGCCGCAGGCGAACAATTGCTCCGGATTGGTGCCTCCTTCTCCCGGGCCTCCCATCTCCTTAGGCTTCACAAGCGTCAGGTCGAGCGCGCCGTCAGGCGTAGAGGCGGCGCCTGTTCGTCCGCCGACGGCCTTGCCTTCTGCTGTATATAAGATCTTCATTTTGGAACTCCATCCGGTGTCGTTTGCCGGACCATTCCCTGGCCGGCGTTGGTGTCGAGCCAGGCCGCGTAATCCGCGCAGGCCTCTGCAGGCGTCATGAACTGAAAGCCGAAATCCTCCGCAAAGCGCGCGCCGCTTACAGGATTCCGGGATTTCGAAAGATCGTCATTATAGGCAACCTCCAACGGGTCTTCGCGCTCGATATGGCCGGGCTCCACGCCCATGGCCGCGCAAAGCAAATGCGGCGTCCAGACCGCGCCGAGGCTCAGATTGTAGATCCTGTGGGGCAGGGTCTCAGCCTGGAGCAGGATTTCCAGGCACTTTGCGATGTCGCGGCCTGACGTCCAGTCGCGCGCGCCGCCGTCCGGAAGACGGATCGACTCTTTCCGCTTGATCCGCATGGCGACCTGCCAGGGCGGCGAAAGCGTTTCGCGCACGCCCGTATCGTGTTCCCATGGTCCAAACAGCGCGGTGATGCGCGCGCACGCCGTTTCAAGTCCACGGCTACGTCCAGCTTCCGCGACCAGCAATTCGCTGGCGAGCTTCGAATAGCCGTAGAGCCCGGCGGGAGCCGTCTCCGTTGCTTCCGCAACCGGGCCCGCAAAAGGCGCCGGGCCGTACACCGCGGAGGAGGAGGGGTAGACGAAGCGGCGGACGCCTGCCTGAGCGGCCTCCTCGAGCAGGATCTGCGTTGAAAGCGTGTTGACCGAAAGCGTCCGTTCGGCCGACGCCAGCCTGGCCTGTGGTCCAAGCGTGATGGCGGCGGCGTGAAGCACGGCTTCGGGCCGGAAAGCGCTAAGGGCCTCGCAGACGGCGGAGCGGTCGCGAACATCCGCGGTGACGATCTCCAGAGAACCGGGCAGAGGCGCGAATGCGTGGAGGGCGACTGGTTCCAGCGGACGATCGCTTATGGCGCACACGTTGTGGCCGCTCGAAAGAAGCCGTTCGAGAAGATTAATCCCCAGGAAGCCCCCGGCGCCGGTGACGAGCATTTTCATGCGGCGGCTCCGGCAATTTCCCGGGCTGCGCGATGTCCGTGATAGACTGCTTCAAGAGCCGTTCTCGGCGCGTTGTTGTCCCCGATTTGCGTGACCGGTAGGCCGCGTTTGCGCAGTTCCAGATAGAGGCTCTGGTCGGCGTTGCGATGGGTCGCTCCGACTAATCCGCTAAACGACGCAACAGTCACTTCTCCGCAGGACAAATCTTCAACGGACAGGCATTTCCCGTCCCAGTGAACCGGTCTGCTCAAGGGACGCAAGCGCACGCCGAGTTCGCGCAGGCGGCGGAAATTCGCCAGTGTGGAATAGATGGTGGTTCTCCAGGCGATCGAGGCGGGGCTTGTGAAAACAGTAACCTTGCGGCCCAGAGACGCCAGATGTTCGATCAGGGAAAGCGCCGTCCATTCGCCGGTCTGATCCCAGAAGGCGATTTCGTTTCCCAGTCGGTCGGGGGCGTCTAGTGCTTCCATCTGGGTGGCGATCGGTCCGTCGCCGGGTAAGTCCGGACGTGTCTCGTCGGCGCCGATTGCAAGCAGCACATGGTCTATGGCTTTTTTCGACGCAAATTCGACGATTATATCGGCATCGGCGCGCACACCGAATTCCGGTGTAATTCCGTAGCGTTCCAGGCTCTTGGCCTGATAGTCGAGGAATTTGCTGAAATTGTTCCGCCGGGCAAGGCGCGGCGCCGCCGCCAACTGGCCGCCCAGTCCTTCCGAGGCTTCCCAGATCGTCGCCTCGTGACCGAAGGAGGCCAGGGTTGCAGCCGCTTCGCACCCGGCCGCGCCAGCGCCGACCACCAGGACCCGCTTTCGCCCGCCTGGGCTGCTATCGGGTTCGTCCCATTGGGCTTCCAGTCCGGCGCGCGGATTGACGAGGCACCGTATTGGCAGGTTGCGTTCGAGCATGCCGGCGCATCCCTGGTTACAGGCGATGCAGGGCCTTATCTCGTCGACGCGACCTTCGATGGATTTGCGGACGATCGCCGGCTCGGCAAGATGGGCTCTGGCCATGCCGACTGCGTCGGCGGTCCCCGAGGCAATTACGGATTCGGCCTCTGAAAGACCTGTGAAACGGCATACGGCGAAGACCGGTATCTCGTGTCCCGCCTCTCTGAGCGTCGAGCGTATTCCTGCTGGCAATTCGCGAAACGGCTCAGGATCCATGCCCATATCGGCCATCTGCGTCGCCAGTGAGTAGCTACCGTGATAGGCGGCGTGGCTGACATTGAAGAAGTCGACGCGCGACGCCTTCGCAAGAGCAAGAGCCGCCTGTTCCGCCTCCGCCGGCTCCAGGCCTCCGTCGATATATTCACTGCCGGAAAGCCTTATGCCAAGACATAGATTCGGCCCTATAGCCTCGCGCACGGCCAGCAGAACTGCGATCGGAAACCTGAGACGGTTTTCCAGCGAACCGCCATAGCGATCGTCGCGCTTGTTTGAGAGCGGCGAGATGAATTGCTGCAGGAGATGCCCATGCGCCATCTGCAGTTCAATGCCGTCGAAACCGGCCTCGACCAGGTTTTTGGCGGAGCGGACATGGCCGTCGATCACCGCTTCCATGTCGTATTCGTCCATCGGACGCGGCGGAAGCGCGGTGCCGGTCCAGGGGATGGGCGATGCGCCCCAGGACACAGTGCGCTCGAAGTCGCCCTCGACCTGTCTGCCCAGATGGATAACCTGGCCGAGAATGCATGCGTCTTCGGCCTTTACCGCATCCGTGATGCGGCGAAACGGTTCGATGCAGGACGAATCGAAACCCTGCACGGCTTGCGGCCTGCCCAGCGAATTCAGGTGAATGCGTATGGATTCGAAGATGATTGCGCCGACGCCGCCCCTTGCGCGTTCACGATGATAGGCGAGATGGCGCTCGCTCGGCAGATGGTTCTCGCCGTAATTAGTGGTGTGGGCCGGAACGAAAATGCGATTCCGGAAGGTCAGCGGTCCGACGTTCAGAGGACTCATCACATGCGGAAAGTCGGTTTCAGTCATGGCTCCCTGCTGCTGCGCTGCCAGTCCTCGCCACGAAAATTGTCTGGAAATTTACAGAATCCGGCGTGGCGTTCTCGTTGACAATCTGTATTATAATTAATACAACTATTGCAACATTTTTAATACCGGATCAGCCGTTTTTGTCACAGGTAACCCAACCCGCCAAAACCCATCGGGTCTATCTTCTGCTTCGGGACAGAATCACTGAAGGTCTCTTCGGTCAGAGTGGAAAACTGCCCGGTGAGCAGGCTTTGGCGGAAGAGCATTCGGTGTCGCGCGTGACCGTCAGGAGGGCGATCGACGGACTGGTCGCCGATGGTCTCGTGGAGAAGCGGGTCGGATCCGGAACCTATGTCAGGCAACCCGATCGCAAGATGCAGTCTGCGATCGCTGACGTCTCCAACGTTTTCACCCATCTCAAGGAAATGGGGCGCAGCACCGCCGTCAAAATGCTGTCGTTCGAATATGTCGTTCCTGAAAACCATGTCCGCGAGGCCCTGAAGCTGGAGGCGGACGAGCGCGTGCAACGATCGGTGAGGGTCCGTCTCGTCGACGATGAGCCGTTCTCCTATCTCACTGCGCAGGTGCCGGAAAGGATCGGCCGCCTTTACTCACGCGAGGATCTTTCCCGGGATCCCTTGCTGGAGCTGATCGAGCGTTCGGGCCTGAAGGCGAGCGCCGCATCGCAGGAAATCAGCGCAATGCTTGCCTCGCCGGATGTGGCGGAAGCCCTCGACGTCAAGGTCGGTTCCGCGCTTGTCTCGCTGACGAGAACGGTTCTCGACAGCCAGGGCAGGGGCATGGAGTATCTCGAAGCGCGCTACCGGCCGGACCGGTACGGCTTCCGGATGGATCTGGTTCGTTCGGGCGGCAATGGAGCCCGCTATTGGAGCCCTGCGGATAGAAAAAAGGAAAACCAGAATGCGCGGCATGCGCACACCAACAGGAAGAGGTGGAACAATGACTAGTGTAAAAAATATGCTTTCACGCCGTACGGTTCTGAAGGGAGCCGCCGCGCTTGGAGTGGGCGTGCTTGCAGCGCCGACCGTGCTCCGCGCACAGCCGGCGGCCGTCAAGATCGGTCTCCTGCAGCCGATGAGCGGATTTCTCGCCGGAGACGGTCAACTCGCTTCAATCGGCGCCAAGGTCGCCGTCGAAGAGGTCAATGCCGCGGGCGGCATCAAGTCCCTGGACGGCGCGCCGATCGAACTGATCATCGGAGACAGCCAGTCCAACGCCGAGGCGGGCGCCCAGGCGACGGAAACCCTGAATGACGAAGGCGTGAGCATCATCACAGGCGGTTTCGCCTCGGGCATTTCGACGACGGCCACCCAGGCGGCGGCGCGCTACGACCTGCCTTTCATCGTCGATACGGCCGTGTCGGATGCGATCACCGGACGCGGGCTGTCCAACACGTTCCGTTTCGGACCGAGCTTCAGCATCGCAACGACCATCGCCCTTGCCAATCTGCAGCGACTGAACGACGCCGCGGAAAACAAGGCGAAGACCGTCGCTCTCGTCCACGAGGACGGCCTGTTCGGTTCGGGCCTTGCCGGCCTGATGCAGGAAAAGCTTCCCGACATGGGCTTCGAGATCGTCGAGGTGATCAGCCACCCGACGCCTGCGCGCGACATGTCCAATGTCGTGCTTCGCCTGCGCTCGCTCAATCCTGACCTGATAATTCCGTCGCACTACTACAACGAGTTCGTTCTGTTTGCGCGGACGCTCCAGCAGCAGCGGGTCAAGCCGAAGGGAATTTACGCGATCTTCGGAGGCGCGGCGTCTTCCTATCGCTTCGTCAACGAATATCCGGAAGCAGCCGAAGGCGTGATGGACTGCAATCACTGGGGTATGCCCGACCATCCGGCGACTGCGAAATTGATGCAGACGGTCAAGGACGAAGGCACGTTCTACGCCTACAACACGCCGACCAACTATGCGCTGATCCATGTCGTCGCCCAGGCGCTGGAGAAGGCCGGCTCCTCCGACCGGGCCGCCTTGACCGAAACTCTGAAGACGCAGGAATTCGATCCGACCGTCATGCCTTATGGCATCGTCAAGTTCGACGAGACCGGGCAGAACCAGAATGCATTGCCGTTGAACACCCAGGTGCAGAACGGCGATATCAAGGTCATCTATCCGGAAGACTACGCGCAGGCCGAACCGATCTTCCCGGTCAACTGATTGTATTGACGGCTCCCGGCGGCATCCGTCGCCGGGACGCCACTTCATCGACAAGGCCTGACGCGCATGCCGGCGTCTGGCCCAGCGGACGAGTGAAATGTACCCCATCCCCATAATCGCGGAGGCGCTGATCAACGGGCTTATGCTCGGCGCGGTCTATGCGCTGGTGGCCGTCGGCCTCACGCTGATCTACGGGGTTCTTCATATCGTCAATTTCGCCCATGGCGCATTTCTGACGCTGTCCATGTTCGGTATCTGGCTTTTGTGGGAACACGCGGGTCTCGACCCTTATCTGTCGATTCTCGTGCTCACCCCGATCATGTTCGGGCTCGGATACGGCGTGCAGCGCTTTATCATTGGCCCGGCCGGTCACGGCCGTGACAATTCCATCCTGCTGGTGACGCTTGGCATTTCGATCGTCATCGAGAACGGATTGCTGGTCGTCTTCAAGTCCGACACCAGGACGATCGCAACGGATTACGGTTTCAGGGTCATCGAAATCGGGCCACTGCTTCTGTCCTGGCCGCGCGCCGTCGGGTTCGTCGTCACCATGGCGACGGCCGTCATCGTGTGGTTTATCCTCAACCGGACGGACGCCGGAAAGGCAATCCGCGCCGTCGCGAAGGAGAAACTTGGCGCCAGGCTTGTCGGCATCGACGTCAATCACATCTACGCCATGACGTTTGCTCTCGGGTCGGCCTGTCTGGCCGTGGCGGCCGGCCTGCTGATGCCGGTTTTCTACGTCAATCCTCAAACCGGCGGCGCCTTTGTCCTGGTTGCTTTCACCATCGTTGTCCTCGGCGGCATGGGGTCGGTCACCGGGGCGCTGCTCGGTGGCCTCCTGATCGGAGTCGTAGAAGCCGCATCCTCGCTTTTCCTTGGGGACAGCCTTGGTCAGCTCGGCATTTTCGTGCTGTTCATACTGGTGCTGCTTTTCAAGCCCACGGGCCTGTTCGGAGAGCGAATATGAGCGCCCGCGATCTGTTCCCGATCCTGCCTGTTATGCTTGTTCTGGCAGTTCTCCCGTTTCTGGGACTGTCCGGCAGTCTCCTCAATCTGCTGATCTTCATGATGATCGTCGCGTTGGCCGCCCAGGGCTGGAACGTGTTGGGGGGCTATGGCGGGCTCGCGTCCTTCGGTCACGCCGCCTTTTTCGGCACCGGCGCCTATGCCGCCGCCATCCTTCAGACCCGTTACGGCGTAAACGCCTGGGCTTCGCTCGTACTGGGCGTCGCGCTTGGCTCGCTGGTTGGAGCGTTCATTGGCTTTCTCACCTTTCGCTCCGGTCTCAAGGGCAGCTATTTTGCGCTGATAACCCTGGCATTCGCCGAAGTGCTACGCATTCTGGCCAATTCATCCGAGATCACCGGTGGTGGAGCAGGCATTGTCGTGCCGATCGATTACGGCTTCGAAAATCTGCAACTGCGCGACCGGCGGTTCTTCGTCTTGCTTGCGGTGGTCTGCGTCGGCGTCGGGCTGGTGATCACGCGCTGGCTCGACCGGTCGAAATTCGGCGCCTATCTGATCGCGATACGCGAGAACGAGGACGCCGCGCGCGCGCTCGGCGTCAACGTAATGAACGTCAAGCTCGGCGCGATAACCCTGTCGGCGGCTCTGACCGCGCTGTCGGGCGTTCTCTACACTCAGAACTTCCTCTTTCTGGACGCCAATATCGCCTACGGACCCTGGATTTCCATCGAGGCCCTGTTCGCCGCCATCGTCGGCGGTCTCGGAACAATGTTCGGTCCTCTCATCGGCGCGGTAGTGCTGCTCGGCGCCGGCGAGATTACGAAAGAGTTTTCCGGCGGAATTCCCGGATTCGATCTGCTGGTCTTCGGCGTGATCCTGATCATAACCGTCGCCTTCGCGCCAAAGGGACTGGCCGGCATTTCCCTGAAGGGCTTTCGCCGAAAGACTGGAGGCGACGCCGGACAAAGCGGCCGGGACGGAGGCGCCGATGCTTGAGATCGATCGCCTGAGCAAGCGTTTCTCCGGTCTCGTCGCCGTGGATGACGTCAGCATGCAGGTCAAACAGGGCTCCATCACCGGGCTGATCGGTCCGAACGGCGCGGGCAAGACGACGCTGTTTGCGATGTCCACCGGATTTGTGCCCGTCGATGCAGGCAATATCCGCTTCGAGGGCGCGACGGTTACATCCATGCCGCCGCACGACCGCACGCGTCTCGGCATGGTGCGCACCTTCCAGATCGTACAGCCATTCGCAGGGCTGTCCGTGCGCGAAAATATCGCCGTCGGCGCCTATTTGCGGACCCCCGAAAGGGCGGATGCGCTCGCCGAGGCCGAAACCGTAGGCAATCGGCTGGGGCTGGGTCCCATGCTGGATTTTGCAGCCTCATCCCTGACAGTGGCTGGACGCAAGCGTCTCGAACTGGCGCGCGCCTTGGCGACGCGGCCGCGCTTGCTCTTGCTCGATGAGGTTCTCGCGGGTCTCAATCCGACGGAAATTCGCGACATCCTTCCGGTGATCCGCTCAATTCGCGACGACGGCGTCACCATCTTCATGATCGAACACATCATGCAGGCCGTGATGAACCTTTGCGAGACCGTGTACGTGCTCAATGAGGGAAAGCTGATTGCCGAGGGCGCGCCCGCAATCGTATGCAGCGAACGCCCCGTTATCGAAGCCTATCTGGGACAAGGGGCCGCTGCCCGTCTGCAGGCGGAAGGGGGGCAACCCCATGCTTGAGGTTCGAAATGTCAGAACCGGGTACGGCGAAACGGAAATTCTGCGGGGCGTGAACCTGACGGTCGCCGAAGGCGAGATCGTCGCCGTGCTCGGGTCGAACGGCGTTGGCAAATCGACGCTGAATATGGCGCTTTCCGGTATTTTGCCTCTGTGGTCTGGCGAGATCGAGTTCACCGGACAGCGGATCGACCGGCTCAGTCCGGCGGAGATCGTTGAGGCCGGGCTGGTTCAGGTTCCGGAAGGGCGCAAGATTTTCCCGAATCTGACCGTCGAGGAAAATCTCGAACTGGGCAACTACCGCGGCGACCGGTCCCGGCGAAAGACGATGGTTGCGGACGTCTACGCCACTTTCGGGCGATTGAAGGAACGACGCAAGCAATACGCCGGGACGCTCTCCGGCGGCGAGCAGCAGATGCTGGCGATAGGGCGCGGAATGATGAGCGCGCCGCGTCTGCTCATTCTCGACGAGCCGTCGCTTGGCCTGTCGCCGCTGCTCGTGGAAGAGATGTTTACTCTCATTGGCCGATTGGCCGGGGAGGGGCTGACGATCCTGCTGGTCGAGCAGAATGTCATCCAGTCTCTGGAGATCGCGTCGCGCGCCTACATCCTCGAAAACGGGGAAGTGGTCGTGGAAGGCGCTGCGCGCAATCTGCGCGAAGATGCAAGATTAAGACAGGCATATTTGGGTTTGTAAGGAGTTTGAATGATGAATCGGGGGGCTCTCCAATGAGTTTCAAGTCACGTCTGAAGGAGAAAACGCCAGTGGTAGCGCCGGGGATCTACGATTCTCTGACGGCGTCGGTGGCCGAAGCAAGCGGCTTCGAGGCGTTGTATCTGTCCGGCGCAGGGATTGCCTACACGAGGCTCGGCCGGCCGGACATAGGCCTTGTCTCCATGTTCGAGGTGGCCGAAACCCTGACCATGGTCTGTGACCGCGTCGAGATACCCGTCATCGTCGATGCGGACACCGGTTATGGAAACGCTCTCAATGTAGAGCGTTGCATCAGGCTGTTTGAAAAGGCCGGCGCGCGGGCGATCCAGCTCGAGGATCAGACAATGCCGAAGCGTTGCGGTCACCTTGCCGACAAGCAGATCATCCCGGCAAGCGAGATGGTCGGAAAGATCCACGCCGCTGTCGATAGCCGCAAGAGCGAGGAAACCCTGATCGTCGGGCGGACCGATTCCCTGGCGATCGAGGGCGTTTCGGCGGCGATCGAGCGCGCGCAGATGTACGCCGAGGCAGGCGCCGACGTTCTGTTTGTGGAAGCGCCGCGCAGCCGCGACGACCTGGCGGAAATTGCGACCCGCCTCGGAACGGAAACGCCGCTGCTCGCCAATATGGTCGAAGGCGGATCTACGCCGATCATGCACGCCACCAACCTTGGTGAACTTGGATATTCCATCGTGATCTTTCCAGGCGGCATCGTGCGTTTCCTCGGGTTCGCCATGACCGAATACTACCAGAGCCTGGCGAAAAACGGCTCCAACCGGCCGATGGCGGACCGGATGTTCGACTTTACCCAACTGAACGGAATCCTCGGCACCCCCGAGATACTCGCCCGCGGGCAAGCCTATGAAACGGTGGGCAAGAAGGAGAATGACGCGTGAATGATGCCGAATCCGCGGCGTTGGACCCGGTGACACTGGCCGTCCTGAAGGGACGGCTCGAACAGATCGTCGATGAAATGGATGCGACACTGTACCGGTCTGCGTTCAATCCGACAATCGCCGAAGCCAAGGACGCCTGCCATGGCCTCTACGATCCGGTGACCGGCGATACGCTGGTCCAGGGCGCAAACGGTCTGCCGATCTTCGTCGGCGCGATGGCATTCGCGGTGCGGGCCGTGATCGCGAAGGTGGAGGAGGACGGGGATCTCGCTGACGGCGACATCTTTCTCTTCAACGATCCCTATGATGGCGGTACGCACCTCAACGATTTCCGCCTCGTGAGACCGCTTTTCAGAGATGGAGAATTGTTCTGCTGGATGGCGTCCGTCGGCCATTGGCTCGATATCGGCGGCAATGTCGCTGGCGGCTACAATCCAAAGGCGACGGAAAGTTTTCAGGAAGGCGTGCGCATTCCGCCGGTCAAGCTCTACGAGAAGGGCGTGCTGCGCAAGGACATCATCGCCATTCTGGAAGCCAATTCTCGGGTGCCGACGTCAAACTGGGGCGACATGAACGGACAGCTCAACGCCCTCGAACTCGGCGTCCGGCGCATGGGCGCGCTACTCGACGAATATGGCGACAAGACCATCGCCTCGGCGTTCACCGCATTTTCAGACCGTTCAGAAGCGCTGATGCGCGCGGCGATCAGCGCGCTGCCGGACGGCAGCTACTCGTTCTCCGATGTTCTGGACAATGACGGCATCGTCGACGAAGCGCTTTCGGTAATGCTGAAGGCGACTGTCCAGGGCGACCGCATGACGCTGGACTTCACGGGTTCGTCTCCGGCCTGCAAGGGCCCGATCAATATTTCCCGCTCGACCACGGTCGCGGCCTGCTACGTGGCGCTGAAGCACCTGTTTACAGACGTGCCCGCCAACGCCGGCTGTCTCCGCCCGATCGATTTCGTCATTCCCGAAGGCTCCATATTGGGCGCAGAAGCGCCGAAGCCGGTTGCGGGGTACACCGAAACCATCCTGCGCCTGATCGGCGTCATCTTCGGGGCGATCGCCCAGGCGGATCCCGACCGTGCGCTGGGCGGTCCCTTCGGCACGATCAACGCTCTGTCGATTTCAGGCCACGATGACGGTCGTCGGTTCGTGATGTTCTCCTTCTTCGGCGGCGGGCTTGGCGGTTCGCCAAAAAGCGATGGCCTGAACCACGCCAACAATCCGATTTCCACGGCCACTATACCGCCGGTGGAAATTCTCGAGGCCGCCTATCCGGTGATGTTCACCCGGTGGGGATTGCGCCCCGACAGCGCTGGCCCCGGCTGTCATCGCGGCGGCGTCGGCGCGGTCTACGAGATCGAGACGCTTCGGCCTTCCGACGTGGCCTTGCTCGGCGAACGCGGCAAGGCGCCGCCTTTCGGGGTCGCAGGCGGCGGTCCCGCCGCCATGAACCGTTTCTACTGGCAGACGCAAACCGGGGAGGAAAGCCCGCCGATGGTCTCCAAGATTACCGATCTGCATCTGCCGGCGGGCCGTCGGGTTCGGCTGGAAAGTCCGGGCGGCGGCGGTTGGGGAGATCCGCTGACGCGGCCAATCGAGCAGGTGAAGCGCGACGTGGAACTCGGTTTCGTCAGCGCGGCGTCTGCAGAAAAGGATTATGGAGTGATCCTGAACCAAGAGGGAGAGATTGACATAGCGGCGACGGAATCGCGCCGGAAGGAGCATGCGAAGTGAGTAACAGTACTGGCGGCTCGGTAGTTGGCGTTGATGTTGGCGGCACATTCACGGATCTTTTTCACTTCAACGAAACAAACGGGACGTTCTCGACCGCCAAGGTCCCGTCCAATCGCGGCGACGAGGCCGTCGGTTTTCTGGAGGGACTGACGAGTTTCGGTCCGCTGACGGAACTCGCGTCGATCGTCCATGGCACAACGGTAGGGACCAACGCGCTTCTGGAACGCAAGGGCGCCAAGGTCGGTCTGATTACCACCGAGGGCTTTCGCGATGTCCTCGAAATGCGTCGTCGCGACCGCAGGGCGACCTGGGGTCTTTCGGGCGATTTCATCCCGGTCGTGCCGAGAGATCTGCGTCTTGAGGTCGCCGAACGCACCATGGCTGACGGAACCATCCGCACGGAAGTCGATACGGAAGCCGTAAAGGCCGTCTGCCGCGAACTCATCGCCATGGGCGCCGAGGCGCTGGCGATCGTCTTCATGAACGCCTACGCCAACCCTGCAAACGAACAGGCGGCGCTTGAAGCAGCACGCAGCGTCTGGCCAAATGATCATATCGTCGGATCGGCCTCGATCCTTCCAGAAATCCGGGAGTTTGAGCGGACCTCGACTACCGTTCTCAATGCCTATCTGCAGCCCGTCGTCGGCAATTACATCGGCAAGCTGGAACATGCGCTCGCAGAGGGAAAATTCGACGGCAAGTTCCATATCGTTCAATCCAACGGCGGTGTCATGTCCACGGAAATGGCGCGGACGCTGCCGGCGCGCACGGCGCTCTCGGGTCCGGCCGCCGGCGTCATCGCCGCAGCCGCAATCGCCCGAGAAGCCGGCTTTCCGAATGTCGTAACGGGCGACCTCGGCGGCACCTCATTCGACGCCTCGCTAGTGGTCGACGGCAAATCGATGCTTGCGCCGCAGACGACGATTGACTTTGGACTGGTCATCCGCACACCGATGATCGAGATCGTGACGATCGGGGCCGGCGGCGGTTCGATCGCCCGCGTTGACGCCGGCGGCATGATCGAGGTCGGGCCGGAAAGCGCCGGGTCTCGCCCGGGACCTGTCTGCTACGGCCAGGGCAACGATCGACCGACGTTGACCGACGCCAATGTCGTGCTTGGGCGCATCAACGCTGAAAATCCGATCGGCGGCAAGCTTGACAGGCTGGACGTCGATGCGGCGAAGGCGGCGATTGCAAAGCACGTGGCCGAGCCGCTGGGTCTCGGCGTCATGGAAGCCGCCGAAGCGATCGTCAGGATAGCCGACAGCAAGATGGGCGGCGCCATTCGCCTGATGTCCATCGAACGCGGCCACGATCCGGCGAAATTCGCTGCGGTGCCCTTCGGCGGCGGCGGCGCGCTTCACGCCGGCGCGCTGATCAAGGACGTCGGGCTGAAGGCGGCGCTTGTCCCGCGCTATCCGGGAGTCACCTCGGCGCTGGGCTGCGTCATCGCTGACATCCGGCACGACCAGGTGCAGACGCTCAACGCCAATCTCAATGGTCTGGATATCGAAGCGCTCGACGCGCGCATGATGGAGGAGGCGAACCACGCGCGCGCCATCGTTGAAAGCGCTCGTCTCGCGGTCGAAAGGATCGACGTCCTGTTCGAACTCGACATGCATTATCTCGGCCAGACGCATACGCTGGCGGTGCCGCTGCCTGCCGAGGTGAAAGATGGCACGACGGGGGTAACGGTCGACCTGATCCGCAAGGCCTTCGAGAAGGCATATGAGGCGAGTTTCTCCCGATTGCTTCCGAATATCGGCGTCCGCATCGTCAATCTGCGCACGGCGGCGGTCGGGATCAGGCCTCGCTTCGACCTGTCAGCGCTGGCGGCGCCGAAGGACACCACGGTGGAAGGCGCGTTGCTGGGACACCGGGATGTCTGGTTCCAGGGCGAATGGCACAACACGGCGATCTACGCGCGCCTCGACCTGCCGGAGGGCGCGGTCATTTCCGGCCCCGCAATTCTCGAGCAGCCGGACGCGACAGTGGTCGTCGATCCGGACCTCACCGCGCGCGTGGATAATTTCGGCAACATCATCATGGAGCGCGCCTGATGAGCAGCGATGCAATTCCGATCGAGAAAACGGCGCTTCTGATCGTCGACCTGCAGAACGATTTCCTGCATCCGGACGGCGCCTACGGCCGGGCAGGGCAGACTGCGGCGTCGATCGCCGCCCTGCCGGGCCGGCTGAAGCCTCTGGCGGATCTTCTGCGCTGCCGGGGAGGGTGGGTCGTGTCGACCCAGTTTACCCTGGTGCCGGCGAAGGGCGGCGAGCCGATGATCGCGCCGCACCTGAAAAGCCTGCGACCGTTCCTGAAGAAGGGCGATTTCATGCCGGGCGGTTGGGGACACACCCTTGTCGACGAATTGCAGCCCGCCGACCTGGTGGTCGAGAAGATCGCCTATTCAGCCTTCTACCAGACGCGCATGGAGTGGGTTCTGCGAAAATGCGGGATCGAACGGCTTCTGGTCGCCGGCATTGTCACGAATGGCGGCGTCGCCACCACCGTCCGCGCCGCCCATGTGCGGGAATTCGATGCGATCGTGCTTGAGGATGGTTGCGCGGCGTTCTCCGCCGAGGTGCACGACACGGCCATTGCGGCGCTGAAGCCCGTCGGTCGCGTCGCGACGATTGAAGAGATGATCGCAGAACTCGGCTGAAGGCGCTATTGCGCGGCGATATCGGCGGCCGACTGACCGGCGACCCAACCGAAGGCGACAGCGGTTAAAAGACCGTTGCCGGAGAGGTAGCCTTCGGCCTGCGGTCCTGAAACCCCGCAGGCGGCTCCGCCGCCCGCCAGCAGGTTGGGAAATGGTTTGCCTTCTTCATCGACGACGCGGGCCTTGTCATCGATCAGCAATCCGCCTTGCGTGTGGAAGAGCGCTCCGGTGACCTTGATCGCATAATAGGGTGCGACAAGCGGAGGAAGGTCAGTCAGATCCCGACCCAGCCAGTCGACGCCTGTCCCGGCGCGCTCCGCCAGTGTTTCGGCCAGAGCATCGGCGGGCAATTTTGTAGCTGCCGCGAGTTCCTCGACGGTGTCGCCGCGTTTCACAGCGCCGATCTCCAGGGCTTCCCGATAGTTCGGGAAGCCGGTTCCGAACTGGTGGAGCCTTTCGTCGAATATTTCCCATGCGACGCCTTCTGGCTGAGCGAGAACCTTTTCGGCCTGCTCGGAATAGCCGCCGCTTTCGTTCGAAAATCGCTTGCCGGCGAGATTGACGGCTATGCCGCCCTCCGACATCAGCGCCCATGGAATAGGGATGCCGTGGGGATGGGCAAGCGAACCGTGCCCCTGACAGCCAGAAAGATCGCGCGTCGCGGCGCCCAGGGCCGCGCCCCATTTCAGCGCGTCGCCGGTGTTGCCCGCGTGACCGTGGAACACGCCGTTCGAGAGGCCCTGGATGTGTTTTGCGACAAGTTCGCTATCTCCGCCAAAGCCGCAGCAGGCGAGTATGACAGCCTTGCAGCCGATCACCTCCGACTTGCCATCCGGACGGGTCAGCCCCACCGCCGTGACTTTTCTTCCGTCACAATAGAGGCGATCGACCGTCGCTTCGGTGACGACCGGAACGCCCGCGGTTTCGGCCGCGTCAAGCAGGCGCATTTCCAGCGCCTCGCCGGTCTTGTCGGCAAGCGTGTGCATGCGAGGCCGGCTGAAACCCGGATACAGGAAATCGTCAATCACGATCCATTCGACAGCGTGCGCGTCGCCAAGCCAGTCGATCGCCGGACCGATTGACCGCGCGGCAAGACGCGCCGTCGCCCGATGGGAAAGCCCGTGCGATTTCGCGATGATGTCGTCGTACAGGAGCTCCGCATTATCGTCGATTCCCATCGCCTTTTGCTTCTTGGTTCCTGCCGCCGGAATGAACCCGGAAGACATGGACGTCGATCCTCTTGGCGACTTGTCCCTTTCGAGTACGATAACTTCTGCGCCCTTTTCCCCTGCCGCCATCGCCGCGGTCAGGCCACAGGCGCCGGCCCCGATGATGACGACGTCGACAAAGGTTTCGGGATTGGCGTCCGATGCGGGAAGAATTTGGGGATCCATGTTCTGTTTCGACCGATAGTGAGAGTAGCGGGAGGGCGGTGCGCTGTCAGTCTGTGCCTGACAGCATGTCTATTATTTCGTCGGTGCGGCGCACGTCGCCAAAGGCCTGCAGGAAAGTGGTCAGCGCGGCGAGATGCGCCTCGTCCGTGCGGGTGGCGTTGGCGTCCTCAATCATGATCGTCTTGAAGTCCGTCATCGCGGCGTCGCGCGCGGAGCTGTCGCAGCAGACATTGGTCATGCAGCCGGTCATCAGGATCGTATCTATCCCTGCCGTCCGCAGCAGAATGGGCAGGTTGGAGGTTCCGGGAAGAAAGGCCGAAAGCCGGTACTTGTTGACGATCATGTCGCCCTTTTGCACGTCGAGGCCTTCGTAAAGTTCGTGCAGTTCGGCGCCGTCCTGCAGTGCGTCCAGTATGCGGCCGGAAAGCGCCGGATTGACGATATGGTCGAAGAAGATCGGCCAGCCGGCTTCATCGAACGTCGCCCGAACCCAGACGACCCGACCGCCGGCCGCGCGCATCGCTTTGGCGAGCCGGTTCACATTCGGCACGATGGTGCGCGCCTGGGGAACCTCCGACGGCGCGCCGACATCCATGAAGGCGCGCTGCAGGTCGATCACGACCATGGCGGTCTTTTTCGGATCGATGTCCGGAAAGACATGCGGGCGTCCGCGTCTCTCCGCCGCCGCGCCTGTGACGGTTTCCGGCAGGAGTGGGTGCATGGGAAGCGTATCGGTCATCTGCTCTTGTCTCCGTATCAGCCGGCGCAGTGGACATTCAGAACGGCGGAGCGGCCGTTCTCGCGAATTTCGGTAAAGGCGCGATCGAGCGCGTCTGGCAGCAGCGCCGGATCGGCGACCGTATCGCCCCAGAGGCCGCAGGCGCGGGCGACGCCGGCGAAATCCGGCGCCGGCTCGAAGCGCGTCAAGGGCATGCTGTTGGCGCGCGCGGCGTAGCCGTCGGGATACATGGCGCGCGTCGCCCGGTCCACGGCGCCCCAGCCGCCATTGTTGAAGATCATCGCCAGGATCGGAATGTTTTCGGCCGCGGCGATCTGGTGGCAGGCGATCGGATTGGAAAACAGGTGGCTGCCGTCGCCAAGCGCTGCGATCACTTCCCTGTCCGGAGCCGCAAGCTTTGCGCCGAGCGCCGCCGGCAGGCCCCAGCCGAGGCCGCCAGATGGAGAGCTACCGTAGAATTCACCCGGATGTGTCGTCTTCATGACATTGCGAACAAGCGGATATTCGTTGACGAGGATCGAATTCTCCGCGCGCGCCCGGTCCAGACAGGCCGAAGCCCACGCCATCGTGATCTGTTGCGGTTGCGTGAGTGCGGCAGCGCGGCCGCTTTCACGCATCTCGGCGCAACGTTGCGATACCGAAGCGGCGCGTTCGTGGTCGGCAGGTGTTTCGCCGAGTTCGTCGAGCATCGCTTCGATGAAAAGTCGCGGCGAAGAATGGATTGTCAGATCGGAGCGAAAGCCGCGCATCGGATAGCGCGCCTGGAGAGGGTCGATCCCGACCTGGATAACCTTGAGGTCGTCGGCGACGCGGTTGCTGGCGGGCATCCAGGGCACGTCGCATTCCATGACCAGCACCAGATCGGCGTCGGCAAGCCATGGACCGATTTCGAAACCCCCGTGCATTGCGTCTTCACTCGACAGGCTGAGATGGCGCGGACGAAATTCAACGACGGGGGCGCCGAACGCCCGGGCGAACTTCGACAGGAGCGGCGGCACGGCCTTGTCCGCGCCGGCCCGCGCCGTAACGATAACCGGAGACTTTGCGGCGGAAAGCAATCGTGCGGCTTCGGTGACGTCGTCGGGATCGGGGCCGCCTGCGCGCGCCGGCTTCATTGAGGAGTTGGCGGGAATGGCTGTGTCCGCCGGCGGCATGGCAAGGAGTTCGCGGGGCAGGGTGATGTAAACAGGGCCGGCGGGATCCGAATGCGCAACCGCAAGCGCCCGATCCGTAGCCTGCACAAGCTGGCGCACATCCTTCAGTTCATAGTCCCAGCGCACGCTCTCGCGGACCATGCCCGCCTGGTCGAACATTTCCTGCGCCCAGTGGATGTTGAGCGACCGCGAGCCGTTTTGTCCTTCCTCAAGAAAGGGCGTGCGTCCGGCCGCAAGCATGAGCGGCACGTAGTCGCGATCGGCGTTGATCAGGCCGTTGATGGCGTTCGCGGTGCCGACATTGACATGCACCATGGCGGCCTGCGCGCGTCCGGAAACCATCGCGTGGCCGTGCGCCATGGAGATTGCGGCGTTCTCGTGCCCGCACAGGATCGGCCGCGGAATGGAGATGCCTGTCTGCTCGGCGCGGGCGATGGCCTCGACGATGGAGGGGAAATCGGTGCCCGCATTGGCGAAGAGAAAATCGACGCCGCGCGTGGCCAAAAGCCTGAGCCACGCTTCTCCAACTGTGTCGGGCGCAACTTCCATTTCAGAACCTCCTTGTCAGTTTTGTATTATTCACATAACAATATATCAGATGAAAGATGGAGACGACACCCGAATGTCAATCAAGGCCGTCGATATTGTGGTCAATCCGCTCACGCCGCAGATAGTCGCGGCACGGCCGGAATGGACGCGGACCTTTCATACGAAGAAAATCGGACGGGCTGAATCCGACGTCAAATCGGTCACGCATGAAGACATGATTCGGCAAATGGACGAGGCCGGGATCGAACGATCCTTCCTGATTGCCTGCAAGCTTGGCCAGGAAGGCACGCCTGGCGCCTGGCACATGCCCTATGAATGGGTTGCGGAGGCGGTCGCCGCCTGGCCTGACCGCTTTTCCGGCCTGGCCGGCGTTGACCCGACGGAAGGCATGGACGGCGTACGACGCCTCGAAGCTGCTGTTAGGGACATGGGCTTCATCGGCGCGCATACCTATCCGCACTGGTACGAAATCGAGCCGAACCACCGCAAATATTATCCCTTCTACGCAAAATGCGTGGAACTGGGCGTACCAATCCAGATGCAGGTCGGCCAGTCCCTGGTCTATTACGACAAGCGGCCTCTGCGCAGCGTCGCCAGACCGATCCTGCTCGACGATATCGCCTGTGACTTTCCCGAATTGAAGCTGATCGGCATCCACGTCGGCATACCGTGGACGGAAGAAATGATCG
Organism: Hoeflea sp. CAU 1731; assembly: GCF_039888615.1. Lineage (NCBI taxonomy): Bacteria > Pseudomonadati > Pseudomonadota > Alphaproteobacteria > Hyphomicrobiales > Rhizobiaceae > Hoeflea > Hoeflea sp. CAU 1731. The sequence goes on from NZ_JBDQQS010000001.1 coordinate 75,347, forward strand.
CGATGGCGTGGAAACACGAGAACGTTTTCATCGGATCGGATGCGCACAGCCCCAAATACTGGCCGCAATCCTTCGTGCATTACATCAACACGTATGGGCGGCACAAAGTCATGTTCGGGACCGATTATCCCGTGCTGGCTTTCAAGAGGACGATAGACGAGATCGAGGATCTCGCTCTTCGGGAGGACGCGAAGCAGTTGTTCCTGCGGGACAACGCCATGCGCGTCTATGGACTGGAATAAGAAAGGGAACAAGGAGCAACCCATGCGAAAGCTATTGTTGACGACTGCACTCGCCGCTGCGTTCATGGCGCCGGCGGCCTATGCCGACGAGACTGTGACGATCGGGATCGTGACGGCGCAAACCGGACCGCTTGCCGCTCCCGGCAAGTTTCAGATGAACGGATTCAACCTTGCTGTTGACGAAATCAACGGCAACGGCGGTTTCCAGGTAGGTGACACGACCTACATGCTGGAGCTCAAGGTCTATGACACGCGTTGCAACGCCGCCGAGGGCGCGTCCGCAATGCAGCGCCTGGCGACTGTCGATCAGGTGCCGATCGTGCTGGGTGAACTGTGCAGTCCTGTTGCGGCCGCCGAAGCGCCGATTGCGCAGGATTTTCAGGTTCCGCTCGTTGTCACCGTGCCGACAGCGTCGAGCCTGACGGAACAGGGCAATCCCTATTTCTTCCGGGTCAACGCCAATAGCGGCCAGCTTAACGAAGCGCTTGCCGCATTTGTCGAGACAATCGACTCCGAGCCGCTGTCCTTCATCGCTTGGAACAACGATACCGGCCGCGGCGGGGCCAACGGCATGCGGGAATTGCTGCCTGAGGATTTCGAATTCGGTTATATCGGCTTCTTCAATGTCGGCGAGGTGGATTTCGCAAACCACATCACGAATATCCGCAATGAAGACAGCAAGGCCATCATGCTGCTGATGGACGAGGAGCCGGGCGCTCTTGCAATCCGCCAGATCCGCGACGCAGGCCTCGACGCCAAGCTGATCGGTACGCTGGCGATGGGCTCCAACCGCTTTCTTGACCGGCTGAACGCCGAATATCTCAATGGCATGGTGCAGTACAGCTCGTTTCCGCCGAATGCCCCGATGGAGCGGATCAAGAACTTCTCCGACACCTACAAGGAAAAGTATGGCGAGGAATCGCACGGCTTCGCCGCGCAATCCTATGATGGCGTATTCGTGGCGGTCGAGGCCATGAAGGCCGCAGGCACCACCACCGACGGCGCCGCCATCCGCGATGCGCTCGCAGAGATCTCTGTCGACGGCGTGATCGGTACGATCTCGTTCGACGAGAAAGGTCAGGCTTCACCGCCCGTCTACATCACCGAATGGTGTGAAGACGGCAGCCGCAAGATCATTGCCCCTGAGGATCTTGCTGCTGATTGCGGCGCTGGCTGACCGAAAACCGTGACCGCCCCGCTCAGGCGGGGCGGTTGTCCGCTTCTCCCACCTGTTGACCGGAGCCACGATGGCGACCGCAATTCTCGAACAATTCATCAATGGCGCAATGATGGGCTCGATCTATGTCCTCATGGCGCTTGGCATGGTGCTGATCTACGGCGTGATGCATGTGCTCAACTTCGCCCATGGCGTCCTCTTCATGGTCGGGGGCTACCTCACGCATCTCTTCTTCTTCAGTTGGACAGGCAGCTATCCGCTGGCAATTCTCGGTTCGATGGTGGCGCTGGCCGCAATCGGTATTGTGCTGGAGCGACTGGTGTTCCGCGCGCTTCGTGACAATTTGCGCATGCAGATCGTCTCATCGCTGGGTCTCATCCTCATCATCCAGAACGGGGTGGTGCAGATCTGGGGACCGCACGCCCTTCAGATGCGTCCGACCACCGTCGAGACACTCGTCAAGTTCGGCCAATTGTCCTTCACCCTGCAGCATTTCGTCATCATGGGCGTGGTCGCGGCGGCCGTTGCGGCGCTTTACCTCTTCCTGACGCATACGCGCCTCGGAACAGCGATGCGCGCCACCAGCCAGGCGCCGGAAGCGGCCGTGGTCGTCGGCATCGATCCGAACCGCGTGTATACGCTGACTTTCATGATCGCCTGTGGGCTGGCGGGCCTCGGCGGCGCGCTTCTTGGTCCGCTCTTTATCATCTTTCCGCAGATGGGCGACGCGCCGATGCTGAAAGCGCTTTCGGCCATCGTCATCGGCGGCATGGGCAGCGTGCCCGGCGCCATCGTCGGCGGACTTGGCATCGGTATCGTCGAATCCCTGTCAACGCTGGTTATCCCGACCGACTACCGCGACACCATCACATTCGGAGTTCTCATCCTCATGCTGCTCATCCGGCCCTGGGGCATATTCGGCGTTCGGGTTCGCGGAGAGGATTGATAGTGATCATGAAACTGTCCCTTTCCACCATCGTCACCATTGTCATCCTCGCATTTGGCGTGCTCGCTCCGTTCATTTTCGGCGGTCAGCCCTACATTCTCTACGTCCTGACCCTGGCTCTCTGCTACACGATCCCCGCGATTGGCGTGAATATCCTCTACGGCTACACGGGCCTGGTTTCACTCGGTCATATGGGTTTCGCCGGCGTCGGCGCCTATACAACCGCGCTGCTGATGAAAGATGTGGGACTGCCCTTCGTCCCGTCGCTCTTTGGCGGCATGTTTGCCGCCGGATTTCTGGGCTTTCTGGTCGGCATTCCCTGCCTGCGCCTGCGCAGCCACTATTTCATCATCGTGACGCTTGCGGTCGGCATGATTCTCTTCACGCTGTTCAACAATCTTGACGGCTTGACCGGCGGCGCCGAGGGACTGCCCGGTATTCCGCGGCCAGGCAATATCGAGATTGGTTCGTTTGTCCTGGATTTCCGTTCGCTGACGGGATTCTACGTTCTTACCTTCATCATCGCGGCGTTGATCTTCGGGCTGCAATACATCCTGGTGCGCTCGGACTTCGGGCGCTCGCTCTCGTCGCTGCGTCAGGACGAGTCGCTTGCGGCGGCGCGCGGCGTCAACGTATTCGGCCACAAGCTGGCGGCGTTTGTCCTGTCGACGGCGATTGCCGGCGTCGGCGGCGCAATGAAGGTTCTGTTCCTGCGCGCCGCTGCGCCGCTGTCGTTCGACATGAATGAGAGCATCAATCTTATGATGATGCTTATCCTCGGCGGCGCCGGCTATCTTGTCGGCCCTGTCATTGGCGCCATCACATTTATTGCGCTTCCGGAATTTCTGCGTGTCGCCGCGGAAATGCGACTCATCTTTTTCGGCTTCGTCCTGCTCATCCTCGCCCGCTTTGCGCCCCGCGGCATCTGCGGCGCGGCGGAGGTCGCCTACCGGAAGCTGACCAACAAGGAGGCGAACGTTGTCCGCTATACTTGAAGTCTCCGACATCTCGAAGAGCTACGGCGGCATCCAGGCTGTCGACGGCGCGTCGTTTACACTCGATAAGACTGGCATCTATGGTCTGATCGGTCCCAACGGCGCCGGAAAGACCACGATGTTCGACATCATCTGCGGGAGACAGGTTCCGGACGCCGGCAAGGTGCTTTTTCATTCCTCGCGTGTCGACGGCGTCGAGCCGTACAAACTCGCGCGCCAGGGCCTTGCCAGAACCTTCCAGGAATGCCGCGTGCTGCCGGAGGAAACCTGCCTCGACAACGTGCTCTTCGCCGCGCAAAGCAAGCGCATGACAAGCGAGATGTTGCAGGTGTTCACGCGCAACACGAAACATCGACGCGACGCCGAGGTGGAGGCGCGGCGTCTGCTGCGTCTCATCAATCTCGAACAATACGCCGACCAGCCCGCCAGCGACCTGTCCTATGGCCAGCGAAGGCTTCTTGAGATCGTCTCCTGCTTCATGTCGAAGCCGCGCATCCTGCTGCTTGACGAACCGGCTTCCGGCATCAACCCGACGCTGCTGAACACGCTGCGCGACTTCCTCGTGGAGCTCTACGAGGAAACGAAGATCGTTTTCCTGATCGTCGAGCACAATATGGAGTTCATCATGTCGCTCGCCAGCACGATCATCGTCATGCACCAGGGCAGGGTTCTTATGCAGGGCGCGCCGGAGCAGGTTCAGGCGGACGAGAGCGTCATCGACGCCTATCTGGGATAAGCTCATGACCATGCTGAAAATACGAAATCTCAAAGGCGGATATGGCGGCCGGCTGATCGTCGACGGCGTCGATCTGGATGTCGCGGCGGGCGAGATCGTGACCGTTATTGGACAGAACGGCGCTGGCAAGTCGACCATCCTCAAGAGCATTTTCAACCTGACGCCCGTGCGCGAGGGCGAGGTGTTGCTGGACGGCAAGGACATCTTCAAGGTCAGCCCGTACAGGATGCTGGTGACCGGCCTTGCCTACATTCCCCAGCACCACAGCATCTTTCCGAAGCTGACGATCACCGAAAACCTGCGCATGGGCGGCTATCTGCTGGATGACGCCAAGTTGCTGCAGGAGCGCATCGTCAAGGTCTGCGAGATGTTTCCGATCCTCAGGGAACGCCGGGACGAATTCGCCGCCAGTCTCTCCGGCGGCGAGCAGCGCATGCTCGAGATCGCCCGAACCCTGATCATGGACCCCAAGGTGGTAATGCTCGACGAACCGTCCATTGGCCTCGCGCCAAAGATGGTCGATCTGGTGTTTTCCACCGCCCGTCGGCTGGCAGAAGACGGCAAGGGCATCCTGATGGTGGAGCAGAACGTCAAGAAGGCGCTCCTGGCTTCCGATCGCGGTTATGTGCTGGAACTCGGCCAGGTCCGCATCCAGGACCAGGCGCAGGCGCTGATCGCCGACGAAAGGGTCTCGCGCCTTTACATGGGCGTGCGCGGCTAGGCGCGGCCGCCGCGCCGCCTCACTTGCGAAACTGTCTTTCGTCAACCGTCAGCGACAGCACTTCCGGGCGAGAGTAATGACCTGACGTGTCGGCTAGCACCTTGGCGCTGCGAATGGCTTCGAGGTCGATTTCGGCGATCACGAGCTTTTCCTCCAGACCGGTGTGCGGTTCGGCGACATATTCGCCGGTCGGGCCGATGATCGCCGACCATCCGCCGCCGACGCCGAGAACGGATTGCGGACCCATGGCCGCTTCGATCGCGTCCACATTCTGCTGCGTGACCGGGTTCTGGGCGACGATGACGAAACATTGGCCGGTGATGGCGTGAGACCGCATAAGCGCCTCGACGCGCATGTCGTAGATCGCGTTGCGGGCGTCACGGTTGCTTGCGAAGGTCGGCCAGCTCGCGCAGTGGATCTGCATGTCCTGATCGATCAGCGCCTGGCGGGCGAGGTTGAGCATGTGCTCGTAGCAGATCAGGGCGCCGACCCGCCCGGCCGCCATGTGATGGACTTTCAATGTCGCGCCGTCGCCCTGCGACCAGATCATCCGTTCCGCATAGGTCGGCTGGAGCTTTCGATGCTTGCCCAGGAATTCCCCGTCCTGGCCGATGAACGCCTGGGTGTTGTACATCGTGCCTCCGGCCCGCTCGCTGAGGCCGAGCACGACGGCGACGCCCGCTTCTGAAGCCGCATCGCAAAGCGGCTTGAGTTCGTCGCCCGACAGGTCCACCGACTGATCCGCGTAACCGACATAGATGCCGTGCTGGTCCGCCGGCGCATAGAGATTGATCCAGTAGGGAAATCCGGGAACGAAGGTTTCAGGAAAGCACAGCAGTTCGACGCCCGAGCGTCCCGCCTCGCGCACCAGGTCGCAGGCCTTGGCGAGCGACGCCCGCTTGTCGAGCATAATCGAAGAGGCGTGGGCGGCCGCAACCACGTGTTTTGCCATGTCGGTCTGTCTCCTGATGATCCGTTCTGTCGGGGCTTTGCCAAATAATGATGTATTGATATAACAATAATAGAATTCTGAACAGGATTCGGATTAGACATGATAAGTCTGTGCCCGCGAGAAGGGAGTTGCGGGCGGCGCCGGTCCAATGGTGTGGGAGGAGCCCTGATCCCGGACAGGCAAATTGGCGGGCGCAGGCACTTGCCATCATTGTACTTAAAAAGCATAACAATATAACAATATTTGTGGAGAGGCCCGTGCGCAGAGAATCGGTATCGAACGACACAGTCACGCCACTGCACCACCAGGTCTACGTCGTCCTGCGTCAGCAGATCGAGGAGGGGCAGTTTGCAGACGACAAGCAAATTCCCTCAGAACATGAGTTGTCGCAGATCTTCAGCGTGTCCCGGATCACGATCCGGCGCGCGATGGATCGGCTGAAACAGGAAGGCTTCGTCAGCCGCGCGCGCGGGAAGGGCACCTTTGCCCGCCTGCCGCAGGCCCCGCAGGCCATTTCGGCGAACCTCAAGGGAATTTTTGAAAATCTGATGGCGATGGGTCTGAGGACCCGCGTCAAGCTGATTGAGTTCGGCTATGTTCCCGCGCCTCCGGCGATTGCGGAAAAGCTAAAGATCGAGCCGGGCGCCACCGTTCAGCGCGCCGTGCGGGTGCGTTTTCATGAAAACATACCGTTCTCGCATCTGACCACCTATCTGCCGGAGGAAATCGGACGTCACTGCGACGAGCGCGAGCTTTCGGAGACGCCGCTTCTGCTCCTGATGGAGCGGGCGGGCGTCAAGGTTTCGGCTGCCGACCAGTCTGTCTCGGCAAAGCTCGCGGATCCGATGGTGGCGCCGTTGCTGGAAATCGAGGCGGGTTATCCGCTCCTCTGGGTCAAGCGCACGGTGGTCGACCAGAACGATCGTCCCGTTGAATATCTGAACGCGCTGTATCGGCCGGATATCTACGAATACCACATGTCCATGTCGCGGGTTGAGGGAGAGAACGCCGCGCTGTGGAGCCCTGACATGACCAGAAGCTGACATCTCCCGATGACGACAATCAAAAAGCCGATCGTGACCGATGACCTGTTCTTCGCCAATCCCGAGGATCTTGCAAAGGCGCGCGACGCGGTGTTCTCCGCGACACTGGACCGGGTTTTCGAGCACCACCCGCACTACAGCAGGCTCTATCGCGAAAAGGGCATCGCCCGGTCGGATATCTCCGGCATCGAAGACATCGGACGTCTGCCCGTAACCGGCAAGGCCGACTTTGTCAGCCGCCCGGAAGACTTCACGCTGAAACTCCCGGATACGTTCGACGCGACCGAACGCATCGTCTGGGATGTAATGTACACGACTGGGTCGACCGGCGACCCGACGCAGTTCGTCTCGACCTCCTACGATTTCGTCAACATACTGGCGGTGAACCGCAACATGCTGCGCCTGCGCGGGGTGACGGCCGAAGACGTGATCCTCAACCTGTTTCCCCTGACGAGCCATCCGCACGGGGCTTTCGCGCGGGCGATGAATGCGGCAGCCTCTTTCAGTATTCCGGTCGTTGCGGCCATGCCGGGCGCGCCGAGCCCGCGTCATCCGCAGCTTGGCAACCGGATGGATGAAGTCTGCGCGCTCGCCGGACGGTCGGGCGCGACCATCCTCTGGGGCGTGCCGTCCTACATGCGCAAGATGCTTGGCCGCGCGGAAGAACTGGGCGTGCGTTTACCCTCGGTGCGGCTGGTTTTCGTGACAGGTGAAGGTTTTGGCGAGGAAGCCCGTCGCGATCTGGTCGATCGCCTGAAACGGCTTGGCGCGCGGGATCCGAAGATCAGCGTGTCCTACGGCGCGACCGAGATGCAGGGCGGCATGGTCGAATGCACGCCGGGATCGGGCTATCTCAATCCCGCGCCGCTCCAGTTCTATTTCGAGGCCGTCGATCCCGAAACACACGAACCGGTCCCTGATGGCGAAGAGGGGCTGATCCTTCTGACCCATCTCGACCGGCGAGGTTCGACCGTTCTGCGCTACGCGCTGGGCGATACGGCGCGGCTGACGCGCACGATATGCCCGCATTGCGGCGCGCTGACCGAGCGCCTTGTCAGCATACCCGTCCGGCGCGACGGCTTCGTCAAGATCAAGGGCATGCTCGTCAATCCGCAGGCGCTCGTCGATGCGCTGGCTGCGGAGGGTGGCATCGCCGATTTCCAGGCCTTCGTGGACAAGGAAGACGAAGCCGACGTGCTTTCGATGGATCGCCTGCGCATCCGTTTCCGCCCGAGCAGTGGCGGCGAAGACATCGGTCGCCGCGCCGCTGAAAAGGTCAAGGCCACGATCGGTGTGATGCCGGTCATGGAGCCGGTCGGCGCCAACGAAGCGGTTCTCGCCGGCGGCGGCTGGAAAGCCAAGCCGATCATCGATTTGAGAAAGAAGGCGCAGTAGAAAGATTGCGCAACGCTGCAGCGGCACTTGAACTGTCGCGAGCTCGTCCTGTAACAGATTGCGACTGGCGTGGATTGCCCGCGCTGACAATGCAGGATGAACGCTACCGTGCCGACAAGAAAGGTGCGAACGAACGAACTCACGCGCGGAACGACGGCTGCGGACCGGGTCGCAGACGTTCTGCTTGCCTTTTCTTCCAGCGATGATGGTCTCGGCGTCAGCGCGCTCGCGCGCCAATTGGGTCTGAGCAAGGCGGTCGTGCACCGAATCCTGCAGTCCCTGGTTGCAAAGGGGCTGTTGCGGCATTCATCGGACAGGGGCGTCTACGACCTTGGACCTGCGGCCGCAATTCTGGGCGCGCGCAGCCTCTCGCGCCTGGACATTCGCGACGTGGCGCGACCCGAACTTGTCCGGCTTCGCGACGCCACGCGCGAAACCACCACCCTGTCGCTGCTCGACAATGATCGTCGAGCCTATGTCGAGCAGTTCGTGTCTCCCCGGGAAATCAAGATGACGGTCGATATCGGGCGCAGCTACCCGCTGCACGCTGGCGCGTCCAGCCTCGTCATCCTTGCAAACCTCGCAGAGGCGGATCGCGACCGCATTCTGGACGGTCAACTGCCGGGTCTGACAAAACAAACTGTCACAGATCGCCAACAATTGCTGGAGAGGCTGCAGGCAATTCGCGGGCAGGGCTATGCGGCTTCCCGCGGCGAACGCCAGTCCGGCGCTGCTTCGGTCGCAGCGCCGATATTCTCGTCCGCCGGCGTGGTTGTGGGCGCAATCAGCCTGTGCGGGCCGGAGTTCCGGTTCGACGACGCTGCGATCGCCCGCTTCATCCCGATGGTCCTCGACGTTGCGAGGAAGATCAACGCCGGTTCCGACGGAGCTGTGCGAACCTGACGGTCAACCCAGGTTCATCACGCGCATGGCGTTCAATCCCAGCAGATTATCCATCGCCTCTTTTGAAATCGGCAGCGCCTTGGCTTCCTCGAACGAGGCCTTGATGTCCTGAATGGGCCAGTCCGACCCCCAGATGATCTTTTCGAGGCCGTCGAGGTTCCGGCGGCCGCCGCCATTCAGATATTCGATCAGCTCCGGCTCCCAGGTCGACGGCTTGTGCGCGTCGGCGACCATGTAGACGTTTTCGTAGTTGCGGCACATCATGATCATTTCGTTGGCCCAGGGCGAGCCGATATGAATGCCGAGGATGGTCAGCTTCGGGAAGTCGTAGGCGACCGGGTCCAGCCAGCTCGGTTTCGCGGCGATCATTGCGTGGTTGCGCGGCGTGGGCGATCCGACCTGCAACATGATGGGCGCACCGAGCTCCTCGCATTTCGCATAGAGCGGCCAGTAGCGGCGATCATCGATACGGATGCCCCACCAGTGCGGATAGACATGGGCGCCGCGAAAGCCGAGTTCGCGGATTGCGTAATCCAGATAGCGGACGTTCTCGTTGATCGGCAGCGTCGGATTGAGGCCGACATAGCCGAACAGGCGGTCCGGCGCCTTCTGCAGTTGCGGATAGACCTCATCGGCGTGAATGGCGTCCACTTCGCCGCCCACGCCGGAGGCGGCGATGCTTGATATCAGCACCGCCTTGTCGATGCCCGCATCGTCCAGCACGGGAAGCAGGGCTTCGGCCGTCATCGGGCGTTCGGCCCGTTCGCGGGCGGCGCGTCGCAGCTCCGACTGGTAGAAGGGCAGTTTCGTTTTGCCCCGGTAATTGACTGATGCGTCGACGACTGTCGCCATGGTGAATATCCTTTGAGCTTGAGTCCGATCGGAGCTTTCGTTCCGTTCAACGGAACAAATATTCGAGATCCATCAATGAAAGATCCGCAATCGATCTTTGTCCACGAAGTGCAGGTAGTAAAGCCGCAAAAACCATTGCTGAATAAATTAAGTGTTGTCGGAAACGCGCCCGGCGCAGGCTTGCTTGTCGGGGGTGCTCACGATACGCTTCCACCATCAGTTTAGATGTTTCGCTGAAAGAAACGCCGGCTGAAGGTGATGAAGATTGGTTCGAACGAGGTGGATATGACGGGCAACGGAAAACTCATCGGCGCAGCCGCCCCTTACGGGCTGGACACGCTCTCCAGCTACCGCATGGTGGAGGAGAAATATATCGGCCGGGTCATCTATCTGACCTTCAAAACCGAGACCGATCTCTCGCCGTGGATTCCTGCGCCCCTCAAAGCGGTCGATCCGCATTCGGCGTTCCTGAAACTCTATTACCTCACCAGAAATCCGGTCGGCGAGGAAGCGCGCGGCATCGGCTATTCCGCCTATCATGAAGTCTGCCTGACGGTCGGCGTCACCTATCCGGGGGACCCCGCGGAGCGGCATTACAATATCGGCATGTGGCTCGACCGCGACTGGGCAATCTACAAGGCGCGCGAGGTGCTCGGCTGGCCGAAGAAGATGGCGGATATCGATCTTGTCTGGCCCATCGTTCCCGAAGAAGGCTCGAAATTCTCCGATGTCGGCACGCGCAAGACCTTCGGCGCCAGGATCAGTCGCTACGGCAGCCCGATCATCGAGATGGAAGGCGCGCTCAGAGATGACATCGCACCGTCGAAGGTGCCCCCATTCCAGGGGTTTTATTCCGTGCGCCACATCGTTGCGCCGGACGGCGATCCGAAGAACAGGATTCGTCAGTTGCTCCGCATCGACACCCACAGCGGCTGGGCCTCCGAACCGGCGTTTGCGGAAGCCAGTCTGAAATTCGGATCATGCGGCGACGAAAATCTCGCCGTTCTCGGCGACGCAAAGGTCACGGGATGTTCGCTGCGGGAAACCGGCTGGGTCCTGCCTGCCTTCCCGGCGACGATCATCGAGGAAGATATGGATTTCGAACCCCTTGTAGGGTGACGTTCCGATCAATCTCTAATGTAGCTTTTGGAGATCACCTTACCGTTGATCTCGTTGAAATTGACGAAGAGATTCGACCCGTCGAATCCGTTGCTGTAGCCGATGTAGAACTCGTCTCCATCCTTGTTGTAGCGGAAACGGTAACCAAACCAACCGGACGATTTATCGTCGCGACTTTCGGCGAATTCATCGAGCGCTGCGATCACCTGTTCGCGATCCATGCCGACGTCGATGCTCTCGGAAAGCTGCTCTATGGGGTTCATGTAGAGAAGTTGTATTATGAGGACTACACTCAAGAAGCCTGCCGCTAGGATCGCAACGATCGCTCCAGCAACAAGAACCAACCGTTGCAAAATTCTGATCACGAAGACGACTCCGGTTGTGCTTCTTCCGTCATGGCCGGACTGTCCGGAATATGGTCGCGTGAATCGCCGACCGCGCCCGACAAAATGACCAGCAGGGCGAGCAGGCCGACGAGCGGCGGCAGATACCAGCTGGCAAGAAGCCGGGTCGCGACGAAGCGGCCGCCCAGGATCGGCAGTTCATAAACCATGACCCGGTGAAGGCCGAGGATCGACCAGGAGGTCAGAAGCGCCACCATCTGAGCCTCGCCGGCGCCGCCCTGCCACACCAGCAACGCCAGCGGAAACGACACGAAGGGCCCGCCGGGAAGAAGCGCGCCGATCGCAGTCGCAGTCGCCATTCCGATCAGTCCGGTGTCGCGACCGAGAAGCTCCGCAATCAAGGAACTTGGTAGCAGCGCGCCAAGAAGCCCGGCGGCGATCACCGCGACCGGCAGCCGGATCAGCAGCGGTCTGATCTGCCGTCCCGAAGCGCGAAAGACCTCGGGGATTTTCCCAGGCGAACGTTGCGCAAGCACGGCGAGCAACACCAGCGAAAACGCCGCCAGTATGTAAAAGCCGAGACTCATCTAACCGATATCCGGTCGTATCGAGGGAAAGCGGCGCACCAGCCACCGTGCGGCGAAGCCGGCGATGATAGGAGCGGGCAAGCTGCAGAAGAAGCGCAACATCGAGAAATCAAAGCCCATGAAGGGCGCTTCCCAGACAAGCAGGCGGTTCAGCCCGATTGTCGCCCAGGCCAGCAGAAACGCGATCATGCAGCCGATATCCGCGCCGGCCGCAATGAAGGCGAGCGCCAGCGGAAAAGAAGCGAAGGGACCGCCGGGCATGATCGCGCCGATGATCGTCGCCCCGATCAGGCCCTTCAGGCCGGAGTTCTGGCCAAGCCATTTGCCGACCGTGTCTTTCGGGACCATGACGCTGACAAGGGATGCGAGAAACAGGCCGACGGCGATTTGCGGCAGCAGCCCGATTGCGAGGAAAACGGAGTCGGTCAGCGACTCGACGACCACGTCCGATCCGCGCTGTGTCGTCAGCGCAAGGGCTGCAATGAGGCCAAGCGCTGCAAAGAAGATCGTCATCTTGTCGAAGAGGCCGCCCTGTTTGCCTTTATTGCCGTCATCTTCCGGCGGGTCTGCGTTGTTTTCGGCGGGCGTGGGCGGTTGGGACGTATCTTCAGCCTGCTTGTTCATGCCGTGAAGGGATCTCCGAATGACATGTGGTCACGTGATGTCGAAGACCCTTATGCGACTGTCGGCGGCAATATGCAAATCAATGCAAGAGGAAGCATTTAATATATTAAGCAATACTTCCGTCTCGAGATTCCGACGCACATTGAGATACTCCTTGAGATCGGTCACCCGATGCGCTCACTGCGATTTTTCCGCGGCCTGGCCTGCAGCAGTTCTGTCGCGGTGATCCCGCAACAGCGAATAGACGACGCCGCCGGCGAGAATCGAAAGCGTGATGCACAGGGAAATCCAGGCCGGAATCGATTCAAGCCCCAGAAGGCTGGATACGAGCACCTTTGCGCCGATGAAAACGAGAATCAGCGCAAGAGCTTGAGACAGATATCTGAATCGCTGAAGCAGCGGCGCGAGGGCGAAGTACAATGCGCGCAGGCCCAGGATCGCGAAGATGTTCGAGGTATAGACGACATAGGGATCCGTGGTGATCGCAAAGATGGCGGGTATCGAATCGACGGCGAATATGACGTCCGCCGTTTCCACCATGACCAGCGCCAGGATCAGCGGCGTGAGGTGATATTTCAGCTTTCCGCCGGCGTCCGGCAGGCGCACCACGAGTTTGCCGTCATGCAGCGCCTCTGTCACTCGAAAATGACGATAAACCCAGCGAATCAGGATGTTCGATCCCGGATCGTATTGCTTTTCGCCGGAAATCATCAGCCGCAATCCGGTGAAAACCAGGAACAGGGCAAAAACGTCGAGCAGCCACTCGAACCGCGTCACGGCCGCTGCGCCGGCCCCGATCATGATGCCGCGCAACACGATCACGCCGGCGATGCCGTAGATCAGCAGCTTGTGCTGATAGGGACGCGGGATAGCAAAATATCCGAAGATCATCGCGATCACGAAGATGTTGTCCATGGCGAGGCTTTTTTCGACCACGAACCCCGTCAGATAATCGAATGCCGCGTCGCGTCCGAGCGCATAGCCGATCCAGAGCGAAAATCCGATCCCGATCGATATGTAGAATGCCGACAGATAGAGGCTTTCGCGAAATCCGATGTCCCGCCGCCGGCGGTTGATGACGCCGAGATCAAGACCCAGCAGTACAAGAACGAGCACGAGAAACGACAGCCACATCCACAAGGGGTAGCCGAACGCGTCGACAAGCATGAGACCCACTTCAAGTCACCTCCATTGAGGCAGCTCTTTGAGCGGTATTGTTGTGTCAAAGCCGTGGGAGCTGGCCGGAGACGACGGTTGCGCTCCGACGCAGGATCAGATGGGATGAGCATTGAGCGTGCGCAAGGGAGGCCCCGGTCTATATTTTATTCGACCCTCCGTCTTGGGAGACGGAGGGCTTGCCCATGCGAAATGTTACCGGGCGCTCGCCACCTCGTATTCCGAGGAATCGAGCGAGCCGTCAGCATTCGTGTCGGCCGCTTTGAATCTGGCTTCGTCCATTTGCATTCCGGACGCCGCTTCGTCCATGGATATGGTCCCGTTGCTGTCGGCGTCGACTGATGCGAAACCGGCGCCGTTGTTGCATCCGGCTGCCGCAACGATGCCAATGAGGGCGCACGCCACGACGTATCTGTTCATGATAGTCTCCTGTTGGTGAATGCTTCGGCGCGTCGCCGAAGCACCAGGATTTCCGGAGCGCACGATGGCGGAACTGTGGCGGAAAGCGCCTGTCACGTCGGCAGTCGGATGCAAATTGGGTTACAGCCGATAACGATTGCTGAACGCAGGATCTGTGCGAAACATAATTTTCTACTCGGACCGGTTCGGCCACCAATCGGCCGCAATCGAGGCGATGATTCCGGGCCTTGCTGCGGCAATCACGCCGCACATGTCCGGAGTTTCGTCCAATGCATTCCCGTCTCGCGGGTTTGTTGCGTCTGCCTCCCTTGCGTTCAGCCGAAAACCGTATCGTAGACACAAGCCGCATGATTGGCGTGGTCGCAGCCACGCTCTTGTTGCTTGCGGAGATCACCGGGGTTTCGTTCGCATTCGTCTGGGCGGTTTCCAACTACCTCTACCTGTCGCACGACATCAAGATGGCGCTCTACGCCCTGACGCTTGCGGGGGTGTTGTGGTCGTCCGCCTATGTCTGGATCGTTGTCTTCAATTTGGAGACGTCCCCGGACGAGTGACTGGTTAAACAGCGCCCGCCTTTCTGAGATCCTTGCGCTCCTTGAGGAGATCCAGAGAGAGAACAAGCGCCGCCAGGCAGGGGATCGTGGCGCCCAGCGCAAGCACGAGAAGCGTGCCGCGCGCACCGTAGCCTTCGATCAGAAATGCTCCGAGCATGGGCGCCGCTGCGGCGGCGATCAACATGGGCGTCGCCAGACGTCCCATGATGCGCGGATAGTCGCGCGGGCCGAACAGGGAGAGCGGCAGCGAGCCGCGGGCGATCGACCACAGGCCGTTGCCGGCGCCGTAAGCGACGAGAGCGGCGGCGGCGGGCAGTTGGAAATAGAGGCCAATGAAGCCGACAAGACTGAGCGCCGTCGACGCGATCATCGTCCAGATCGCGTGATGGCGTCCGCGCCCCATCATTTCCAGGATCCGGGCGCCCACCTGCGCTGGGCCGATCAGCGTGCCGAGACCGACGGCCGCCGCCAGCGCATATCCTTCCGCCGTCAGGATGGTGATGAGGTGGATGGACCAGATCGAGGACAGCACTGCAAGAACCGTCCCCGCCAGCGCAATGCACCAGAACCTCAGATCGAAACGGCCAATGATGTCGCGCGATCCGCCGTTGGCGGAATGATCTTGGCCCGTAGCCGTGCTGACGCCGCGCGGCAGGGCGAACCAGCACAACGGCAGCGTCACGGTCAGGTGCAAAAGCGCATAGGCGAAACAGGCCATGCGCCAGCCCACGGCCTCCACAAGAAAGGCGGAGATCGGCCAGCAGACGGTGCTCGCGAATCCGCCCCAAAGGGTCAAGACGGTAATCGCCGAGCGCGCGCCGCTCCCATAATGACGCCCCAACGTCGAAAAGGCGGCGTCATAGAGGCTTGCCGACATGCCGAGGCCGAGCAGCGCCCAGGCGAACAGATAGACGGGAAAGCTCTCGGCCAGACCGAGAACCGTCAGCCCCGCTGAAATCATTACCATGCCGGCCACCAGCACTTGCCGGCCGCCACGGGCCTGGATGATCCGGCCAACGCGGCTTGCTGCAAGGCCAGAAACAAGCAGTCCGAGCGAAATACCGGATGTGATTGCGCCGGGGCTCCAGCCGAAATCCGCGCTCATCGGCCCGGCGAGCACCGCCATCAGATAAAAGGTGCTGCCCCAGGCAAAAATCTCGACAATGCCGAGAGCGGATATCGTCCGTTGGCGTTCGGACAGGATCATGAGTCGGCGGTTTCCTTGACGGTGTTGGCAGAGCCGCATCCGCAACCGGAAAGGCCTTCCGCTTTTGCCTCTTCGTCGGCGACGCAGCAAGCGGTTTCGTCATGTTTCGGCGCTCCGCCGCAACAACCGGCGGTTTCGCTATCGGCCAAGGGCAGGGGGGAGGTGTTGCACACGCCAGTTTCGGGAAGTTCGAGATGCACCTCGCGCGCGGCGTCATGCTCGCCCGCCAGTTCGCAGACGATCGACCGGACCTGCTCATAGCCGGTTGTCATCAGGAAGGTCGGCGCGCGGCCATAGCTTTTTGCGCCGGCGATGTAGAAATCCTGTTCCGGATGCGCCAGTTCAACCACGCCATGCGGCCTCACGGTTCCACATGAGTGCTGGTTCGGATCGATCAGCGGCGCAAGCTGTGGAGGGGCTTCCACCGCCGGATCCAGCGACACGCGAAGCTCTGCGAGCGGCGTCAGATCCGGACGGAAGCCGGTGGCCACGATAATGCGGTCCACGGCAAAGCGCACGCTGTCGCCGTCTTCCACCCCGTCGATCTGCAATGAGCCGTCCTCGGACGCTATGCGGTGCACGCTAAAAGGGGAGTGCAACGTCACGGCGCCGGAGCGGATGGCTTCGACCGCGCGCAGGCCGAGACGACCCCGGCCGGGCAGCGCGTCATTCAGTCCGCCGCCAAGAAGCCGTCCGATCCCGCCGGAGCGGGTCGCCCAGGTGATGCGGGTTTCCGGCGCGTTGTCTTTCAGGTCGATGAGATCGAGCGCCGCGTTGATGGCCGAATGGCCAGAGCCGATCACCAGCGTGTGCAGGCCCTCATAAGCGCCACGCGCGTCGCCGGCAATGTCGGGTATGCCATAGACGATGCGGTCGCCGTTCTCGATCTCGCCTTCAACGGGCAATCCGTCGCGGCCGATCGGATTTGGCTTCACCCAGGTGCCCGAAGCATCGATAACGGCGCGCGCCTGTGCACGCCGCAGGACGCCGTCCGCGTCTCGCCACACGATTGTGAAGGGGGCTTCGTCGCGCCGCTCCGAATCGAGCTTGGAATGGCCCTCGCGGCTGATTGCGATCACCTCCGCGTTCAGTCGCAGATGCGGCGCTATGGCGGGATGGCCGGCAAGTGGCGCCAGATAATCACGGATAATCTCGCCGCCGGTCGGCAGGTAGTCCGGGTCGGGCAGTTGCCAGCCGTCGCCCTCGAGAAGCGTCCGGGCGGCGGCGTCGACATTGTATTTCCAGGGTGAGAAGACGCGCACATGCGCCCATTCGGCTATCGTCGCGCCGGCCTGCGCGCCGCGTTCGAAAATAAGCGGCTCGATATCATGCGCAACCAGATGCGCAGCGGCTGCGAGCCCCACCGGGCCGGCGCCGACGATCGCCACGGGAAGAGTGCTTGTCGAGGTCATGTCTAATCCTTCCATATTTCCGGAAATTTCGAAATAAAAATCAAATTTTAGGTCGCCGCTTCCGTCCGCCGAACCATCTTGGCGGCGGGCGGAAGGCAGTTGCCTTCATCGGCGCAGCATTCATTGACCAGAAAGCCGAGCAGGGCATCCATCGCGGTGTACTCGGCATGGCAGATCAGACTTGTGCCGGCGCGTTCCTGCCGCACAAGCCCCATGTCGATCAGCCGCTTGAGATGATGCGACAGCGTCGAGCCCGGCATGTCCATGCGCTCCTGAAGCTGTCCAACGGCCAACCCCGCATGACCTGCCCGAACCAAAGTCCGGTAGATCGTGAGACGCGACGGGTTGCCGAGCGCTTCGAGCTGGCGTGATGCTATTTCGATGTTCATGGAAATAGAAATGCTACTGAGTTGTCGATATGTCAAGCCCTATTTCGAAGATTATCGAAATAGGGCGACTCAATCACACGACAGATCGAACGTGAACGTAATCGTCTGACCGTCGATCACGCCGTCGAAAACACCGCTCGCGCCTTTGAACGCGCCGGTTCCACCGCTCACTGGTCCGCGGAAGCTGCTGAGGCTCGGGTGGCCGGTTTCTCCCGCCGTCTTCGTTCCTCCGCCGACGGCGTTGGAGTAGATTTCTCCGTCTTCGAACATGAAGATCCATTGGATGGAGGTCAGTGGCGCGGCTCCGGCAACGCTGTTCATGAGAAGCAGTGTCCAATGGGTTTCGCCAACGGGGTTGCCGTCGGCGTTCAGCAATTGCCGCGCGCCGATGCGGTAGTCGCCGACCCCCGGTCCGTCATTGTTGACGTCAACGAATTCGACAGCCCGCTTGCTGCCGTCGCTCACCACGTCGAAGGATTCGCAGGCCATGCCGGCTGCGAGGCTTCCCACGGTCGTCCCGGCCAACATCGTCATTGTTATCAACAGTGTCGAAGCGGATTTCGAGCGTCCGTGTGTCATGGCGTTTCTCCGGCGTTTCAATCCTGCGCGCCTTTGAAATACCCCGGTCGCGCCAACCGTACAACCGGGCGTTACAGGCAGGGCAGAGCGCCTGGCGTCGTCACGTGTTGGATTGACGTCCGTTCAGCTGCAATATCCGCCAGTTCAGAGCCGTCGCAAATCCTACCCAGGCGAGATAGGGCAGGAAGAGCAGCGCCGCCCAAGTGGACGCCGGCGCGGCCGCGATGATGAAGGCCACGATCATCGCGAGCAATAGCAGGATGTCGTAAAGCGCCAGACGAATGGCCTTGCGGCCGAAGAAGAACCACGACCAGACGCCGTTCAGCACCAACTGAATGACCCAGAACCACAACGCGGCGCTTGCGCCCTCCGCGCGCCAGACCAGCCAGCCTGCGATCGCGATCATGATGTAGAGAATAGTCCAGGCGACCGGGAAAACCCGGTTGGGCGGTGTCCAGGTCGGCTTTTTCAGCGCTTCGTAGTGCTTGCCGGGGCGGAAGAAGACGCCGCCGGAAGCGGCAAGCGCCACGAGAATCAGGAATAAGACGAGCGCCATTTCAGAATTTCAGCCCTTCTTGGAAGTACTGGAAGCACATGTACTGGATAAACATACCAACGCGCAATTCAACGTTGGGTTCCGATCCGCTCATAGGGCCTTGCCAATTCTTGATAACCGCGACAGCTCCCAATTTCTCAGCAATCCAGATAAAGAAGCGAACAATTGCGAGTATTGGATTCGGTGAACTCGACCACGGTCAATTCGATAGTGGTTTGCAGTTTTCGATGCTGTCCACAATTACCGAATAGTTTCATCTTACTTTTAACTCGATTGTCCTTTTGTATATATGTGAACGTAAGTGGGGGCCATTACGCTTGGATATTCGAGGCGACAAGAACGGACGCATAAGAAGTTTCGTGCGAGAGAGGCGGTTCGACTTCTATGTCTGGCGCGGCTCCATGATCCGTCGCTTCGGCGCCCCGGAAGAGGTGGTGTCGATCACCGGCACCGTCGGCAAGACATCCGCGACAAACATGATCTACGCCATTCTCGCCAAACGCGGCAAGGTACATCTCGGCGTTGACGCCAACGCGCCGCGTCCGGTTTCCCAGAGGCTGGCGCGCCTTCCCTGGCGCTGCAAGTACTGGGTGCAGGAGGCCAGCGGCTCCTATCCGGGGCAACTCGCGAAGGCGAACAAATTCATGCGCGCGACGGTTTCGGTCGTCACCACCGTCACCGGCGATCACATCAAGGCTTTCAAGGATCTCGACGACGTCGCCGTGGAAAAGGGGTCCATCGCATCCCGATTGCCGAAGAAGGGGCTGGCTGTCCTGAACGCGGATGATCCCCGCGTGCTTGCCATCCGCGATCGCTGCCGTTGCAGGGTCGTTACCTACGGTCAGTCGGAAGAAGCCGATATCCGGATACTGGACTGGTCGGACGGTCTGCCGGACACCCTGCGCCTGACCGTGACTGACGGAAAAGAAACCCGCGAGATCAGGACGCAATTGGCCGGCAACCGATGGCTCGTAAGTATTGCCGCTGCGATCGCGACAACCAGAAGTCTGGGCGTGCCGTTCGCCGAAATATGCGAAACGCTGGAAGGCTTCGAGCCGTATCTATACCGGGACAGCATTCACCACCTTCCGGACGGCTCCTATTTCGTTCTCGACTGCTTCAAGAACGCCATCACCAGTTTCGAAAGCAGCATGGAGGTGGTTCGCGACAGCCGGTCTCCCCGCAAGATCGTGATTGTCGGAACGCTATCCGGCTATCGCGGCGCAGCCAGCAGCAAATATCGCAATGTAGCGCGGAGGGCGTTGGAAGTGGCCGACATCGTTTGTTTTTATGGCAAGCAATCCAAACTTGTTCGCAAGGTCGTTGAGGAATCCGACGGGCGGCTGCGCATGTTCGATGATGTCGTTCGGCTCAATCGCTTCATTGAAGAGACAAGGCGGCCAAACGACCTCATTTATGTCAAGTCGACAAAGGCCGACCATCTGGAGAGGCTTTGGCACGATCGGGAAGAGCCGATCAGTTGTTGGGTCGAATATTGCGGACGGGAAACCATTTGCCATTATTGCGACAAGTTGCGTGGCGATCGTGTGTTGGGTAGGGGCCTTGAGCACTCCACGCCAGCCGATGCCGAAGATCGGAGCAGCGCGGCTTGAGCGGTGGTATGCGGATGGACGGCGACCGGCTACTGCGTTTTCCGTTCAATTGGTTGATATTATAAATTGAAGTGAATGGAAGTTGTGTTGTTGAATGGCTTAATGGCGGCGGGCAAATATCGGATCAGAATCCTGTCGGTTTGCCCTGTGCAGTGTATGTAAAGTGGCGAAACACCCCGATAAAATGTTGAATTGGCCCATTCACGTCATCAATCTTGACCGTTCGGTTGACCGCAGGGACGCGATCGAACAGGAGATGCTGCGGCTCGGTTTCCCGTTCAGGCGGTTTTCGGCGATTGACGGCGCGGAGCTGGATCGCACCCGGGTGAATGAGCAGCCGGTCCAGCCCGAACACGCAATCATCAAGAAACCGCTCACGCGCGCCGAGATCGCCTGCTATCTCTCCCATATCGCGGTCTGGAAGGAGATCGCGCAGGGCGATCACCCTGCCGCCTTTGTTTTCGAGGATGATGCGACTTTCGAGAAAGACGCCGCCGCCGTCTTGCAAGAGATCGCTCGCCGCACGCCGGACTGGGACATTTTGAAACTTTATTCCGACAAGACGAAGAATCTCTTCGACAGGGAGTTTCTTGGATACGGATATTACTATGGCGTGGCGCGAATCTTGCCCATGTCGACCATCGGCTATGCGATCACGAAACCGGCGGCCGCCTATATGGCGGAACGGGCTTGCCGCATCTCTCTGCCGGTCGATATGGATTTGAAGCAGTGGTGGAACCACGAGGCCTGCGTCAAGATCGTGCAGCCGTCCCTTTGCCAGCCGTCGGAGGTGCTGCAGACCTCAAGCGAAATCAACCAGGACCGAGAACATCTCTGGGCTGGCGGCGACATAAGCCGTTTCATAAGAAATATACGTTACCAGTGCGCCACCAAGTGGGCGGTTTTCCGGCACAGCCACATGCAGCGCCGGCGAGCAACCTGGCCGGTGGCTTCGCTCGCTACGGGCGAGCGGGAAACAGACGGGACCTAAAGGCGTTGACGGTTCCCGAGACGCAACTCGTCGATTCCTGGCGACCGTGGTGCCGCGAGGGAAAGTATGCGCTGGTGGACTATCCTGATTATCTGAACCCCGGCGACTGCGCGATATGGCTCGGCGCCTGCGAAATCCTCCGCCGGATTTACGGTCGCCAGCCCGACTATGCGTCCACGCTGCGTGGTTTCGACGCCGATCGCTGCGTCAGGGCGGTTGGCGACGGCTCGGTTTTCTTTCTGGGCGGGGGCAATCTCGGCGCGCTCTACGCCAAGCACAACCGGATGCGGCTCGTGGCGATCCGCGCGATACCCGGATGTCGCGTCGTGCTGCTGCCGCAAAGCAACACCGGGCTCGACCGCGAGGGCGATCCGCTCGCTGCAGAAATCCTTCAGACGCTGCAGTCCCATCCGGACCTCACACTGCTAGCCCGGGACGCCGCGAGCCAGCGTCTGTTCGGGCGGTTGATGAACAGGGACATCGGCCTCTGCCCCGATCCGGCGAGCCTGTGTCTGCCCGAGCCTTCGAATGAGGGGAAGGGCGTCGCCTGCCTTTTGCGCTCGGACGGGGAGGCGGCTCTGGAACGCGCCGAGGGAGATGGTCTGGACGCCTGGGACTGGCCGGATCTGCCCGCGCTCAGGTTCTGGAATCGGGCGGGCAAACTCGTCAACGCCTTTCCCGAACGGCATATGCGCTGGCGCATCAGACAATTTACGGCCCGGCAAAAGGTGGACGCAGCGCTTCGAAATCTGGTGGACAAGCAAACCATAGTCACGGACCGGCTGCACGGCGCGCTTTTCGCGGAAGCCCTCGGCAAGCGGGTGATCGCCATCGACAACGCAACGGCCAAGATCTCGGCCTATTGCGAGACCTGGCGGGACTATTATCCCCGCATAGCGCTTGCGAACTCGCTTTCCGAAGCGCGCGATCTTGCCGGATTACCGGGGTAGGAATCAGGCTTCTACCGCCACGTCGAGCGCAAGTTCCGCCAGTTCGTGCAGCGAGCTCTGTCGCGCTACGGGGTCGATCTCCTCGCGCGTGATCAGGCAATCGGAGACGGCGCATATTGCAAGCGCCCGCGCGCCGAACCGGGCGGCGAGCGTGTATAGCGTCGACGCCTCCATCTCGACGGCCAGAACATTGTGTTCGGCAAGCTTGCGATAGGTTTCCGCCGGATTGTCGTGATAGAAGACGTCGCCCGACACCAATCCGCCGACATGGTGTTTGAGGCTTCGATCCTCCGCCTTTTCAACGGCGCTGCGCAGAAGGCCGAAATCGGCGAATGGCGCATAGGTGTAGGGCGCGAACACGGATACGTTCATGGCGCTGTCGGTCGAGGCGGCTGCGCCGAGTACGATGTCGCGAACCTTGACCTTCGTGGTCAGTCCTCCGCTGGTGCCGACCCTTATCAGCGTTTTCACGTCATAGACAGTGACCAGTTCATGCACATAGATGGCAGTCGACGGCTGCCCCATACCTGTTGCCTGCACGCTCACGGGCTTGCCCTTCCATGAGCCGGTGAAACCCAGACAATTGCGGACGGAATTGACGAGCCGCGGCGCTTCCAGAAAGGTTTCGGCGATCCATTTGGCGCGCAAGGGGTCGCCGGGAAGCAACACCGCTTCCGCGTAATCGCCGCTGTTTGCTTCGTTGTGTGGTGTCATTTGCTGGCTCTCATTTCGTGGAAACACACTGCAGACCTGATTATCACAGCTCCCCGCAATTGTGATTACCGCCATTGCCGCTCTTGCAATTCAACACTGCGACATGATAGAACAAAAAAGGAACATTGTG
This sequence comes from Hoeflea sp. CAU 1731, assembly GCF_039888615.1. NCBI lineage: Bacteria > Pseudomonadati > Pseudomonadota > Alphaproteobacteria > Hyphomicrobiales > Rhizobiaceae > Hoeflea > Hoeflea sp. CAU 1731. Next base: position 98,674 of record NZ_JBDQQS010000001.1, read on the forward strand.
ATTTCCCTGCTTGGAAATTTCGTGTTTCAGACGGTTGAGAAGGCGTATTTATTCAAAACGGACGAATCCCGAAACAAAGCCAGATCGGATAAAAGCCGAATTCCCGAAACAAAGCCAGAAATTATAAAACCAATAAAAACAATGGATTATTTGGAGTTAAGGCATTCCAGGCTGGTGTCCGTTGGGCGTATCCTATCGAAAATGCAAAGCCGAGACGCCATATCGGATGTCAACCTGGAGACGAGGTAGGAGCATGACCCGACAGACAGTGCATAATCCCGACAATGAACGGCATTACATGCAACTCGATGGTCTGTCGCAGACGGTGCGGATCGTGCTGGACGGTTTGCTGGTCGCCGAATCCAGGAAGCCGCTTCGGCTTCTGGAAGTGGGCAAGGGGCTCTATCCGCCGCAATATTACATTCCGGAATCCGACATCGTAGTCTCACTCGTGAAAACGGAGAAGTCGACCCATTGTCCGCTGAAGGGCGACGCCACCTATTTCTCCGTTGTCGACGGCGCCGGGCATGTATTGGCCGAGAATCTGGGCTGGTCCTATGCCGATCCGTTCGATTTCGCCGGCATGCTGGCTGGCCGTATCGCCTTTGACCCGAAACGCGTCAGTATCACAATCGAGGCGGAGTAATTCGAAAGAACGGGGATGGTGCATGAGATCGTTCGATGAATTGTATAAAATGGCGGCGGATCGCAAGGGCGGTCCGGAATCCTTTGAAGCGACCCTGACGACGCCGAAGACGCCTGAGGAACTGGCCGCCATACCGGACGACCGCTGGCTTTCCACGATGAGCAAATGCATCTTTCAGGCCGGTTTCAACTGGAAAGTCGTCGAAAACAAGTGGCCCGCCTTCGAGGAAGTGTTCCACGGTTTCGACGTGGCCCGCGCCGCGTTCATGACGGACGAGGACATCGAGGCGCTGCTCTCCGACAAGCGCGTCATCCGCAACGGCGCCAAGATCGCCGCAATCCGCGACAATGCGCAGTTCCTCGCCGATCTGGCGAAACAACACGGATCGGCCGCCCGGTTCTTCGCTGAATGGCCGGACGAGGACTATGTCGGTCTGCTGGACGTGCTGAAGCAGCGCGGAACGCGTCTGAGCGGTAACACCGGCATGTATCTCCTGCGCTTCATGGGACGCGACAGTTTCATCCTGTCGCAAGACGTGGTGGCGGCGCTGGTGAGGGAGGGGGTGGTCGACAAGGCCGCGACCTCGAAGCGGGACCGTTTGAAGGCGCAAGAGGCGTTCAATCAGTGGCGCGAAGAGTCCGGTCGGCCCTTTTCCCATATCAGCCGCGTGCTCGCCTGTACGGTGGGCGATTGAGCAGCGTTAATTGCCGCCAAGCAGGCGCATGACCGTGCGGTGAAACATCGCCGCGCCGGTCGGAATGAGCTCGTCTGGAAAGTCGTAGTCGGGATTATGAAGCGCCGGGTGGTCCGCGCCGGCGCCGAGGAAAAACATCACAGACGGACATATCTTTCCGAACTCGCCGAAATCCTCCGAAAAACGCATAGGCTCTTCCAGATCGAACAGCGACAGGTCGAGTTCGCCAGCCGATTGCCGGATCATCCGGGTCAGGGCGCTGTCGTTGACCGAGGCGCTGAAAACGTCGTCGTAGTCGATATGCAACTGCAGGCCGTGCGTTGTGGAGACCTCGCGGGCGCTCTCTTCAGCACGGCTCACAAGCTGCGTCATCCGCTCATCAGTCAGGGTTCGAAGCGTCGCCCAGACTTCGGCGTGACCGGGCGAGACGCCAAACGCCTTTTCTCCCATATGCGCATGCACGACCGTCACCAGAACAAAATCCTCGTCAAGTCGCGCCGAACAACACATGGCGTTCAGTCGCCGGATCAGCTCCGCCATGGCGACGGCTGGAGAAACGCCGGTTTCCGGCGCCGAGGCGTGCGCCGTGCGGCCCTCAAGGGCGATGCGCATGCCACGGGAGGCGCAGGTGACAAATCCCTTTTTCGCCAGGACGCTATGGCGCGGGTAGCCCGGAAAATTGTGCAACGAGAGCGCAAAGTCCGGAGTGATGGTTCCAAAGCGCGGGTCTGATATGACGGCCCGCGCGCCTTTGCCATTCTCCTCCGCCGGTTGGAAGAACAGGACGACGCGTCCCCGCGGAGGCTTGTCCCGCGCCAGCAGAAACGCCGTGGCGAGAACGATCGCCATGTGACCGTCATGGCCGCACTGGTGGCCTTTGCCTTTTACGATGGATTGGTGTTCGAGACCGGAAAGATCCTCGATTGGAAGACCGTCCAGTTCGCATCGGATCAGCACGGTCGGCCCATCGCCCGGACCGTTGAAAATGGCGGCGACGCCCGCGCCACCAAGGCCGGTCAGGATTGAGTCCGGCGCAAAGGCCTGCAAATGCCCAGCGATGGTTTCGGCGGTCGCGAATTCCTCGCCGGAGAGCTCCGGCCGTCGATGCAGGTCACGGCGAATGTCTTTGATTTCTGCGAAAGTCTGGTCCGGAATCGTCATCGGGGCACAGTAGCGCCTCAGCTGCGCAGCGGGCAAGAATGGTCAGGTTATCTCCAGCCGCTTGATGATACGGTTGAGACCAACCGGCGTTACCCCAAGATAGGCGGCCAGATCCTTCTGCGGAACCCGTTCGATGAGGCGCGGCATGGTCGACTTCAGCCACATGAACCGGTCCGCCGGCTTGAGCGTCAGGAAAACGCGCTCGCGCTCCTCCTTTTTCGCGGCGAAGTCGAGCAGCAGCGCGTTCATAACCCTGGCCCATTCGATGTGCTGTCCGGCAAGCCTCTCCAGTACGCTGAAGTCGCAATGTTCCAGTTCGCTGGGCTCCATGGCTTCGGCGCCAAACCCCGCCGCCGCGCCGGATTGCAGCGTCGAGGAACAGGCGAAGAATTTGTCCTCCGGAATGAAGGATTTGATCCATTCGTCGCCGTCGGGCAGCGTGTAGACGAGTTTGATGAGCCCGCTGCGGACAATGAATATCCGACGATCCTGGTCGCCGGGCCTGAACACTGACGCGCCGGCTGTGACGCGCGACACCGAAATCGCGTCGGCAAAAACCCGCCAGTCGGGCAGGGGCTTCCGCGCGACGCGGTTCATCAGTCCTTCCGCGGCCAAACCTGTCATCGATTAATCCTGGTTAATGCGGGACATTACGCACACCGGCACAAGGGACTCACAAAATTGAGGAAATGGACAGCGCCGTTTCCGAAAATGAAAAAGAGGATCCCATGCCACAAGAAACGATAATCATTACCGGCGCAAGCCGGGGAATAGGCCGGGCCCTGACGGCGCTGTGCCTTCAGCGAGGCCATCCCGTCGTGGCAGTGGCCCGTAACGTTGGCGATCTTGAGCGCCTTACTGCGTCGGGAAGTCCGTTGCAATGCCATTCAGCGGACCTGTCGAACCCGCAACAGGCAGCGGCGGCGGGTGAGGCGATCGCCGCCGCCCTGTCGGATAGAGCCATACTCGTCAACAACGCCGCGACCCAGGACGACTGGCAATTCTTCGAAACAAAAAACACGGCCGATGCGTTGACACGCAACATCGCCCTCAATTTGACAGCGCCAATCCTTTTGACCGGCGCGCTGTGCGAGACAACCTCCATCGAAGCGGTCGTGTTCATACAGTCCTTGCTGTCGCTCGAGCCAAAGAGCTCGGCAGCAGTCTACAGCGCCGCAAAAGCTGGCCTCGGGATGTTCTCAAAGGCGCTGCGGCTTCAATCGAAAGACGGGCGCCTCAGGCTTCAGGACGTGTATCTGCCGCTGGTCGACACCGCGATGACTGCGGGCAGGGGGACCGGAAAAATCAGTCCGGAGGTCGCCGCCGAACAGATATATAAAGCCATTATGAGCGGTCGACCGCGCACTTATGTTGGAAAGGCGCGATTGATGGCCGCCATCCACTGGTTGTCTCCGGCGCTGGCGGGATTCATTCTGTCGCGCATGTAGCGCTCGGCCGGAAAATGGAAACGCCGCCTTTCGGCGGCGTTTCGGGACATGATCAGATGTCGTTCTTCTCGGGTTTCGGAGGGCCCTTGCGCTCCATACCGGCCTTGTCGGGACCGTGTCCCTTGCGGTTCATACCGTCCTTGTCAGGTCCGTGCCCCCTGCGGTCCATTCCGGCCTTTCGGTCGGCCTTTGTCAGAACGCCGTCGCCGTTGCGGTCGAAACGCTTGACGATATCTTTCGTTGGCGCGCTGAATTCCTCAGCGGTCACTTCAAGATTTCCGTCGATGTCTATCTTCTGAAACGCCTTGACCATCATGCGATCGGTCATTGTCGACCATACGCCGGAAAACGCTTCAAGATCGACAGAGCCGTCGGGACCGGCCGCCTCGTTGAAGGTCGCCGTCCGCACCTCGTCGAACTCGGCGCGGGTGATCTTGCCGTCGCCGTTGACGTCGAAGCGCTCCATGATTTCCATCATGGCCAGCTGACCACCCATGCGACCATGTCCACCGTGGCCGCGGGGGCCGCCATGGTGCTTGCCGCCGTGCTCTCCGCGCATGCCCATCTTTCGTTCTGGGCCGTCGTGTCCGCCACGTCCGGGTTTTCCTTCAGCGCGCGGTCCAGGTCGTTCCGGTCGGTTGTCCGCGCGTGGACCTTCTCCCGGCGCCGGACGCGTCAGTTCGCCACTGCCGTCGCGGTCAAGCAATGTGAACATGGCGTTCGAAACGCTGTCGAACTCTTCCCGGGTGATCTGACCGTCGCCATCACGGTCGAGTCGCTGGAAGCCTCTGACCATGCGCGGCCTGGCTTGTTCGCTCCAGTAAACCTTGAACTGCTCCAGGTTGACTGTTCCATCGTCGCCCGACATGGCTTCGAATTTCTCCGCCATGACTGCGTCGACATCGGCCTGGCTCACCACGCCGTCGCCGTTTGCATCGAACTCTCTGAAGGCCTTGCGACCGGAGAAGTGCTTCCAGTTGCCGCCAAATCCCTGGCTCCATCCGTGTCCGCCGTGACCGCGTTCGCCCGGCGACGCGAGCGCCGGTAATACGCTTGCGCTCAGGAATGTGGTGGCCATCAGTGCTATGACTGTCTTTCCGATAGGCTTCATCGCTTCTGTCCTTTCGGTTGTTGTTGCGATAGCCCAGGATTTAGGGTGGACTTGTCGCAGAAATACGTTGGCAACCGGCATTAGTGTCAGGCTTTGTCGCACATTGGCTCAGTGATACATCTTGTTACAACTTTCCTTCGCGTCTGGGGCCAAACCGGAATAAGTAGGGTCCGACATCCAAGGACAGGCAGCCCGAATGAGCGACATGGCCCCTCACATACTGGTCGTCGACGACCATCGCGACATCCGTGAGTCTCTTGCCCGCTATCTGACAAGAAGCGGCATGCGCGCCAGCACCGCCGACAGCGCGGCGCAGGCGCGCAAGGTCATGAAGGCGGCCGCCATCGACCTCGTGGTCCTGGACATCATGATGCCGGGCGAGGATGGCCTGTCGTTGTGCCGACACCTTGTCGAAAGCGACGGGACGCCCGTCATACTGCTGACCGCCATGGCCGAGGATACGGACAGGGTCGTTGGTCTGGAGATCGGCGCAGACGACTATGTGACCAAACCATTCAATCCGCGCGAATTGCTGGCGCGCGTCAAGGCGGTGCTGCGCCGGGCGAGCCTGGCGCCGAAGGAACGCGATCCGGTTTCCAGCGAAAGGCTTGGCTTTGGCGACTGGATTCTGGACATGGCGCAACGCCATCTGATCGGTGCGGATGGCGTCATCACGCCACTCTCGACCGGGGAGTTCCAGTTGCTCGTCGCGTTCCTCAAGCGTCCCAGAATGGTTCTGTCACGCGATCAACTGCTTGATCTGACTACGGGCCGCTCGCCCAATATTTTCGATCGATCGATCGACAATCAGGTCAGCCGGTTGAGGCGCAAGATCGAAAAGGACCCGAAGAACCCGGTTCTCATCAAGACGGTCTGGGGCGGCGGGTATTCTTTCGCAGCCGATGTCGTGGAGCCGGATGCATGAAGCGGCGGTTCAGCCTGTGGCCGCCAAGTCTGGCCACCCAGCTTATTTCTTTGACGCTTGCGGCCATCGTCTTATCCCAGGCCTTCGCGCTCTGGCTGTTTACGGACGAGCGGCGCCTCGCGCTGATGGAGCTGGCTGCCGGAACCGTTGTCTCGCGCACGGCGGCCTTGGTCGAGTTGCTCGACGAGTCGCCCCCGCAGCTTCACGAGCAGATCCGCAACGCCGCCTCGAGTCCCTTGCTCTACTACTGGATATCCGATCAGCCGCTGCTGCAGAAGAGTGGAGAGGAACGCGTCAACGAGCGCATCCTCAAGAACCTTCAAAGGCAACTCGGTCCCGGGCGACAGATCCGGACGGACGCCGGCCGCGACATAGAGATTCCGCGCTACAAGCCGCATCGCGACCACCGCGATGACCGCGACGGCAACAGGGACAGGGCCGAGCCAGGCGAGCGGTACGACAGGCCGCCCCCGCCGCGGCGCTCGCGCAATGTCCCGCTTGTTTTCGCCATGTCGATCCAGCTCGATGACGGAAACTGGCTGAACATGGCCGCCGATCTCAGCATGCCGCGTGGGTCGTTTCTACGAACAATACTCGCAGCCGGCCTTATGGGGATTGGCGTAATTCTCGTGATTGCTCTTACGGTGCGTCGCCTGACAAAGCCGCTGCGACGGTTGGCCGAGGCCGCGGACGCGCTCGGCCGTGGCGATGATCCGCAGGAACTGAAGGAAGCCGGACCGCCAGAGGTGCGCAGCGCCATTCACGCCTTCAAAGTCATGCGGGAGCGGTTAACCCGGTTCATCGCCGACCGCACAGCGATGCTGGCGGCGATCAGCCACGATCTGAGGACGCCGATAACCTCGCTGCGCATCCGCGCCGAATTCATCGATGACGAGGAAAACCGCGACAAGATGATCGCCACGCTGGACGAAATGCAGCGGATGGTCGAGGCGACGCTCTCCTTTGCGCGCGATGAAGCGCAACGCGAAGCGCTTGGCCGGGTCAATCTTGCTGAATTCCTGGACGCCATCGTCGCCGATTACCAGGATATGGGACAACCGGTCAGCCTTCAGGTTCCGGAGGATGTTCCGCGGACCATCGTGTCATGTCGCCCGATCGCCATCCGGCGCGCCCTTCGCAACCTGATCGACAATGCTGTGCGATACGGCAAGGAGGCTAAGGTCGGCTTCGCGCCGAGACCCGACGGTGTCGAGATAACCGTGACTGACAGTGGGCCGGGCATTCCGGAAGAACGCCTCAACGACATCTTCGAGCCCTTCGTCAGGCTGGAGACATCTCGCAGCGAGGAAACCGGCGGCATCGGTCTGGGACTGGCGATCGCCCGTTCTTCCGTCCAGGCCCATGGGGGCGCGCTGACGCTTGCAAACAATGAAGGTGGCGGGTTGACCGCAAAGATCATGTTACCATCCTGATTTGCAAGGTGTCCCGGTGTGACCCGTAAGCAACATGAGAAATGAAATCATGTTACTTTTGGACATTGAAGGGTGACGCACAGCATCTTCATCGTTTAATCGCAAGTATTGACATACTTTTGGTTGTTTCGGGTGATGTATTGTGAACAGGATGATCGTGTCGGGCCTGTGCCTGGCGATGGTGAGCGGCTGTGCTGCGCGCCCCGGCCAAATCGACGGAACTTACGTTTCAACAGCCATCTATAAGGACTAAACGTGCGATCAACTCCTGTCGGAGCGTCGGACGATCGTCGAAAATGTTCGGGTCATCACCAAGCAGCAGGCCGACAAGGCTGGCGGCGACGCGGTTGCCGTCGGCGTGGGCGTCGTGCTTTTCTGGCCGGCGCTTTTCCTCCTGGCCGTCGGCAAGGACAAGGAAGCCGAACTTGCGAGCTACAAGGGCAGTTACGATGCGATCACCAGGGTCGCCATCGAGAAGAATTGCCTGTCTGAAGACGAGATTCGCCGCGAAGAGGAAGCCTACAAGTAAGCCCAGAAAAAGGCGAAACGCGACAAGGTGCGTCAGGACCAGCAGAACGAAGTTTGATGTCAGCCTCAGCGAAGTACTGTTGACGGCTGTCTGTGTGTAATCAAAAGACCACCGTGTTTCCACACCCTGAATATTGCCGACCGAGCGATGGCCGGCGGATCCATTTCGATAGTATTGTCTGAGTGTTCTGTGAAATTATTAGAAGTTTCACATGTCACATAACGGAATGTTTTCCACAGCACACGGTAAGTGTTCGACAAAAGCTTGCCCTTGTCAGGCTGGCGTAGCATGTTGTCAGCATCCACATTAGCTGAGTGAATGACTGTATGTCCGTAGCTTATGACGTACTGAACGACGACGATACCTATCATCACGGCAATCTGCGTGATGAGCTGATCGCTGCCGCCGTCGATGTGATCGGCCGCGAAGGGGTCGCTGCCCTCAGCCTGCGCGCTCTTGCCCGGGATCTCGACGTATCCCACTCGGCGCCCACCCGTCATTTCAAGAACAAGGCCGATCTGCTGTCCGCGATCATGGAAGATGCCTACGAGGACATGCTGACGACGACCGTCGACGCAGGCTATCTTGCTGGCGACAATCCGGTCCACCGGTTGCGCGCGATGGCGCGAGCCTGCATGCGCTGGCATGTCGACAACAGGGCGTTGAGCGAGGTGATTCGCAATCCGGACGTCAGTCGCACGGCGGGGCGCAACGTGAAGGAAGTGCTGGCCGCCTTCTATATCCATAGCTCCCGGGCGATACTGGGGGCGCAGGGCCAGAGCAGGAATCCGGACAGGCCGGTCGAATTCGTATACCTGAACATGATCGTCAGCGTCGTTGGCGCCGCCTCTGTGCTGACGGATCCGGTCTATGTCGAGACATTGCCGGCGCTGGACGCGGATGAGCTCATAGACGACATGGTGGATCACCTTTTCCCGCTGAAGGATTGATAAATCCCGTCAGACTGTTGCCATGACACGTATATAGGAATATATTCCTTGTCGCTGTTTTGGAGAACGTCAACCCATGTCCGCACTTGGTCTCAGAACCTGTATTTACAAAGTCGATGACATCGCCGCCGCGAAGAAATGGTTCGCGGACGCTTTCGAGGCCCAGCCCTATTTTGATGAAGCATTCTATGTGGGATTCAACGTCGGCGGGTACGAACTCGGTCTATTGCCGGATTCCCGAAACAAAGCCAGATCAGACAATGTCATGACCTATTGGGGCGTCGAGAACATCGATGCGGAGGTCGCGCGTTTTCTTGAGTTGGGCGCGACGGTCCACGAAGAGCCCACGAATGTCGGAGGCGATATCGTGACGGCGTCGGTGCTGGACCCCTGGGGCAACGCCATCGGGCTCATATACAATCCCGAGTTCGGCAACGGGTAGTGTATTCGTCAAGGCTCGCCTGAGTCTGCATTAATGCGCTTTTGTTGTTTTGTATTTTAATAAAATTAAATTTTGGTTTGATGTATATTTAGGAAAACAAGTATTAAAATAAATAAATACTTTTATTAGAATAGGTATACAAATATTAAATTGTACAAAAACGACCCGTCCGTGTAACTAATACGAAAGGGGAGGGCAGAGACATATGCCGTAGGGCGTATTGTATTGAGGCTTGTATCGTATGAAAAGTGTTGTATGGGGTGCGTCTGTAGCCTTGTCCTGGATGTGGGGGCTGGGACTATTTTTTTCCGTGCATTTTACCTTTCTGTATGGTTGGGCGGGCTTGCTCAGCTTCGCCATACCCAACGCGTTGAGTCTTGTTGTCTTTGGATGGATTGCAGGTCGAGGTAGTCGAAATGCGTCTCTCAAGGCGTGGATCGAAAGCGCGTTTGCTCGCCACGCAGGCTTGTTTTCGCTGTATCAGATCGCCGCTGTCGCACTTACCCTCTTTGCTCTGATTTCCTACTTTCTTGCGCCGCTTACCTCCACCCCCGCAGTCTTTATGGCCCTTTCCATTCTCGCAATCGGTGTTTTCATCGGCGAACTGGCGGGAATAGGTCGTCTTGTCAAACTGCATGCCGTCTATCTGGCCGCAGCGGCCGCCGCTGCATTCGTGCTAATCGCAAATGGGCCGGCCATCGCTTCGACAACCCAGACGGGCGATCTGTCTTTCTTCGCAGGCCTGCTGTTTCCGATGATTGTCGGCCTCCTCCTCGGGCCGGCCTATGACATACAGCAGTGGCAGCGGGCCGTCGAAATGCAGAAGCGCAACGTGCCTGTCGCGCGGAGTTTCGCATTTGGCGGCGTCATCTTTTTCTGTCTGCTCATGCTCAATGGCGCGCTCGCCTTGCAGGTGACGGGCGGGTTGGAAGCCGGGGCGTTCATTGGTCGGGATGGTTTCGTCCATGCGCAGTCGGCCATCACGCAGGCTCTGTCACAGGGCGGCGGATTGCCCCTGATCCTCTATTGCGTCTGGGTCCTGCTTTGCCTTCTGGCGACCTTCGATAGCGCCCAGTCCGCGCTTTCATGGTTTCTTCCGACGGTTGTCAACGCCAACGACAACCCATTGCTGCGCATGATGCCGCAGGCTCTGCTGAAATCGACGCTTCCAGCCTTCATCCTGGCCTCGGGCGCTGCAGTCCTGGTCTGGTCAGTTGGCGGTCACCTGGAATACTTCATGATCGTCTACGCGACACTTTTCGTGCCATACAGCGCTATATTGCTGCGTGATCTGTGGGACGGATCGAAAAGGACTGAAATCACCACGACGACCCTGTTCGCAGGTCTTGCGTCGTTGCTGGTCATGAGTTCCGGATATCTCAATGATATTCCTTTGCTGATGACGGTCGCCGGACTTATAGCGCTGTCACCGCTGCTTATTGAAAGACGCCGCGCGCTATCGGAAAATGGCGAGGAGATCGTGTCCGCGCCAAAGCTGGACGCCATGGAAATTATGGAAGGTTCGCATGAGAAACAGGTTATCCTGCAGCCTCGCGACATTCTCCCGGCATTCGATCCCGACGGACGATTCGACGGCAAGTGGTTCGAGATCAGGCTGACGGCGACCTATTCCGACACGAATTCCGTCGGCAATATCTATTTTGCGAACTACGTGTCCTGGGTCGGCAAGGCGCGGGAGCTTTTCTTCCGCCGCTGCATGCCGAATTTCGATCTCAAACAGACGCCGTTCTATATCCTGACGCGAAGCTTCAATCACAAGTTCATTCGCGAAGCCCGCGAGTTCGAGGAAATCATCGTCCGGTTGCGGATCAAGACGTACAATCGAAAATTCGTAAAACTCGAACACAAGCTCTTCAACAGCGCACGCGAACTGCTGGGTGAGGGAGAGCAGTCCCTGATGTTCGTAACGACCGACAATTACAGCCTGACGGATATTCCGTCCGACGTGGTGGTCGCTTTCACGCCGCATGTGTAGGAGCGGCCCCGTCAGCGTTTCAAATCCTCTATGAATCTGACGGCGTTTCCAATCCCGTCTTCCGACCGGATTTTGGAGCCGATCTGCTCGGCCCTTTTTCTCATCGCCTGATCGTTGACAAGTTGGTCGAATGCGACCGTCAGCCGGTCCACGGTCATCTTTTTTTGCCAGATCGGCGCTGGCCCGACGCCAATCCTGTTGACCTGGCGGCCCCAGAACGGCTGATCGGCGAAGAAAGGACATATCAATGTGGGTCTTCCGGCGCGCAAGCCCGCCGCCGTCGTTCCGGCGCCGCCATGATGGACGACAGCCGCCATGCGCGGAAACAGCCAGTCATGCGGCGCTTCGTCGATCGCCGTGATGGTGTCTGGCAGATCGGTCGCGTCGAGCCCGCCCCAGCCCCGGGCCAGAATGCCGCGACGCCCGCTTTTGACAAGAGCGTCCACGACCATGCGAGCCTTGCGTTCCGGGCTGCGCCCGGACATGGAGCCGAAGCCGATATAGATCGGCGGTTCGCCGGCTGCGAGAAAGTCCAGCAGGTCTGCGGGTGGTTGCCATTCCTCTTGCGTGTCGAGAAACCAGTAACCGGTCGCCATGACATTGTCGGGCCAGTCGGAAGGTTTTGGAATGACATGGTTGGAGTACGCAAAGAGGGCTGGCGCTATATTTCCCTCCGGATCGCGTAGAAGGTCCAAATTGCGCCGTTTCGCGGGTGTTCCGCTCTGCTTTCTCCACTTTTTAACATAGCGGCCGGCGATCAGCCTCATGAAGAAGTTGACGAGCCCGTAGGTGAACCGGTTGTAGCCTCGGCCCAGAGGCAATTCGGGAAATCCAACGCAGGGGTAGTCTCCCGTCGGCACGATGAACGGAATGGGGCTCGCCAGAATGGCTGGTATGCCAAGTTTTTCCGCCATGGCCGGTCCCAGGATCGCCTTGGGATGGAAAAGGATCAGATCGGGGTCTGCCTTGAGCGCTGCTTTCCATGTGTCATCGAGAAGGCGTTCCTGCATCGGTCCCACCTTGCGCATAAGGCGGAAATTGGCGGCGACCACGCGCAGTACGCCGTTGGTGTCCTCCATCAATTCCTTGCCGAGATCGCTGTCGATGAGCTGCATGATCTCGTCATTGACATAACCGTAGTCGAGGCCGTGTCCTTCCACAAAGCCGCGAAAGCGCTCGCAGGTCGCCAGCGTTACGGCGTGACCGGCCGCCTGCAACCCTTTGCCGAGAGCAACATAGGGCTGGACGTCGCCGCGGGTGCCGATGGATGCGATGAAAATCTTCATGATTCCCTGTCCCTGACCGGAGTCAGGTAGGAAGTTGGTCGCCGCCGCGCAAGGCGCAGTTGTGACCGGCCGCGATGCTATAGCGCGGCGGCCAGTCGGCTGCCCTGGTCGATGGCTCGTTTCGCGTCCAGTTCCGCCGCCACATCGGCGCCGCCAATGACATGGCTGGAAATCCCGACGGCGGCAAGCCCGTCGGCCAGGCTGTTGTCGGACAATTGACCGGTGCAGATCACGATCGTATCGACGTCCAGCCATCGCGGGTCGCGGCGATCTTCCCCGAATGAAATCTTCAGGCCGCGGTCGCCGATCTCCTCGTAATTGACGTTGCCCACCATCTTCACATCTTTCATCAGCAACGATGCGCGGTGGATCCAGCCCGTCGTCTTTCCAAGACTGGCGCCGTGCTTTTTCGACTTTCTTTGAAGCAGTGTTATTTCGCGCGGGGAGGGGGCCGGTTGCGGTCCCTCCGTCGCCAACCCGCTGCGATCGACCGCAGGATCGCTGACGCCCCATTCGTGTTTCCAGAGGTCCAGATCCTCTGTCGGCGATGGGCCTTCATGGGTGAGAAACTCACATATGTCGAAACCAATGCCGCCGGCGCCGACGACGGCGACTTTGCCGCCGACCTTGGCGTTGCCCGCGAGCACATCGACATAGCTCAGCACTTTGGGATGATCGAGGCCCTGAATCTCCGGGATGCGGGGAAGCACGCCGGTCGCGACGATGATCTCGTCAAATCCCTGCTCACGGAGCGTGGCGGCGTCGACGCTGGCGCCGAGAACCACCTTCACCTGCTGGAGTTCAAGCTGCCGCCGGTAGTAGTCGATGAGGCCGTAAAATTCCTCCTTGCCGGGAACCTTTTTGGCCATATTCAACTGTCCGCCAATGTCAGCGGCCTTGTCGAACAGCGTCACCCGGTGGCCGCGTTCCGCCGCGACGATCGCCGTGGACAGTCCCGCCGGACCGGCGCCGATGATTGCTATCGATTTCGGATTGCTCGTTTTTTCGTAGACGAGTTCGGTCTCGTTGCAGGCCCGCGGATTGACCAGGCAGGTCGACGTCTTCAGCTGGAATGTATGGTCGAGGCAGGCCTGGTTGCAGGCGATGCACGGTGCGATTTCGTCGGATCGGCCCTCCTGCGCCTTTTTGACGAAATAGGCGTCGGCGAGAAATGGACGGGCCATGGAGACCATATCGGCGCAGCCATCCGCCAGGACCTCTTCCGCGACCTCCGGCGTGTTGATGCGATTGGAGGTGACAAGCGGAATGTTCACTTCGCCCATCATGCGTTTGGTGACCCAGGCGAAGGCGCGGCGCGGCACCGAGGTGGCGATGGTTGGTATCCGTGCCTCATGCCAGCCGATGCCAGTGTTGATGATGGAGGCGCCGGCCGACTCGATCGCCTTCGCGAGCTGAACGACTTCGTCCCAGGTCGAACCGTCGGGCACAAGATCGATCATGGAAAGGCGGTATATGATGATGAAATCGTCGCCGACGGCGGCGCGGACGCGTTTGACGATCTCGACCGGCAGCCGCATCCGGTTGGCGTAGGAACCGCCCCAGTCGTCCTCCCGTTTGTTGGTATGGGTAACCAGGAACTGGTTGATGAAGTAGCCTTCCGACCCCATGATTTCGACGCCGTCATAGCCGGCTTCGCGGGCAAGCGCCGCGCAATTTGCAAAATCGGAGATCTGCTTCTCGATTCCCGCTTCATCCAGTTCAATCGGCGCGAAGGGAGAGATCGGAGACTTGACGCCGGACGCCGACACAGCGCGGTGGTGATAGGCGTAGCGTCCCGTATGAAGGATCTGCATGGCTATCCTGCCGCCTTCTTCGTGGACGGCGCGCGTCACGGGCAGGTGATGGGCGATCTCGTCTGTTTCCGAAAGCTTGCCGGCGTTCGGGAACGCCGAACCTTCGACATTCGGCGCCACGCCTCCGGTGACGATCAGGCCGACGCCGCCTCGGGCGCGCTCCGCAAAGTAGGCGGCGACGCGATCATGCGCGCCGCGGTCCTCAAGCCCGGTGTGCATCGATCCCATGAGGATGCGGTTTGGCAGTGTTGTGAAACCGAGATCGAGCGGCCTGAAGATATGCGGATAGTGCGACATTGAGACGTTTCCTGCTGGCTTTTTGCTTGCGGTTTGAATGATTGGCTTGCTCGTTGCCGGCGGTTTCCCGTCTGGGGCCTGCCGTCACGCAATGGTCCCGGCCGGGATTGTCCACCCACTGGCCGGGCGATACGAAAACTGGACTTCGATGTTCCTCCCACCGATATCACTCCGATGCGGGGCGCCGCCGGCGTCTGCCGGAAGCGGGTCTCATTACGCCGTCCGCAGTATAGCGGATCCTCGGCGATTCTGACCATCTTTCCCTGTTTGCAATGAGCGCGCTCAACATACGCCGCGCAGTGTCCGATGCATTATGCGCCGATGGCGCATAGATGGCGTAACCGCTATCGATCATTTGGGTGATCGCCTCTTCCACCAAGGCCTGATCGAATGTCGCGCTCAGCAGGTCCTTGATTTCGTCCCGCCGCAATGAGCCGTCCATCAGCGAAACGAGTTCGACATTCAGTTCTCCGGGGAGCTTGACCGATTTGCGCTTTCCGCGCAGCAGCACTTTTTTGCGGCTGACGTCGACTGCCCGAAAGTCGGGATTGATGGCGATATAGTTGTCTGGGTCCTTGTATGAGTTTGCGTACAACATGGCATTGCCTCGCTTGGGCGGCGCGATTGCGACAGCAATCGGAGGCTGCAGTTTGCCGGCGGTGGGAAGCGACCGTTCCCGTCGGTTGGTTGATGTTCTATCTGTCCGGGAGCGTTTCCGTTCCCTTTGCAAGTCTATTCTTCATGGCCTGATCCTTACTGACTTTCTATATTCGATATCGGAACCGGATCCGGCGATATCAACCGACCTTTCATTACGATTGAGTAAGTTATCGGTCTTCTCACAGGAAAGCGTCGATCATAAAAAAAGCGCCCGCTGCGAACAGCGGACGCTCCTGTCGTCAAATTGTTTTTCAGATCAGAACTGGGTCAGCGTCAGTGCGCCGATCGCAGCTGTGACCCTCAAGCCCACGCTGCCGCTGACGCTAAGCGGTACGAGGTTGATGTTGTCCCGGAAATTGCCGCCAAGCACGTTCGCGCCGAGGCCCAGACCGAGTTCTGCGTTCGCCGAAAGGCCGACATAGGTGCCGGACAATGTGCCGGGACGTACCTGATGGCTTGGCGCGTAGACGGCCCATACGAGCTTTTCCTTGGCTGTGAAACCGATATCGGCGCCGACCTTGGTCATCGAGCCCGCATAGAGTTCGCGGCTTCCCTGGCCCTCGAACCTGCACTGCAGGTCCTTGTGGGATCCAATGATCCAGCCGAAACTTCCGTCGCTGAGGCAACTGAGGACGCCGATCTTGACGAACCGTTCCTTGTAGGCCGGCGCAGGCGCGGGGGCTCCTCTGGTCATGTCTGCCGCCGAAACAACCGGCGCGGATGAAAATGCTGTTGTGATTGCGAGCGCGATTGCTGCGACTGTTTTGCCTGGATTCATTATGAGCTCCTTGTTGGCGTGATTCTCGGACGCATTACCGGGTGTCTGGATGGCAAGGGTTTTGCGCCAAACTTGGGCCGGATTGTGTTCAACACGCAGTTCAATACAACTGTTCCAAAGAAACTGATTATTGATACACTTATGCAACACTCACGATTAATGCCGACAAATGCGATATGTGCTTTTTGGATTTGCAGGATCGGCGGCTGTTTACGGATTGAAGGAAGATCTTTTGGCAACGCCTATTAGAGCCGGTGTTAATCCGGCCGGAATAAAACCGACGGGAGGAAATTCGTGGTTCGCAACATATTCTATATAACGTCCGTGGCGGCGCTCGTCCTTGTTGCTCTTCTGGCGCAATTGTGGGCGCCGTTCTGGTGGCTTCTCGTGATCGTCGTTCCGTTCGTGGCGCTCGGAATATTCGATATCCACTGGGCGCAGCACAATGTACTGCGCAACTATCCGGTCATCGGGCACCTCCGTTATGCGTTCGAGTTCATCAGTCCCGAGATCCAGCAGTATTTCATTGAAAGCAACGAGAGCGGCAGACCCTACAACAGGCTGCAGAGACGTCTGGTTTATGCGCGCGCCGACGGCTCGATAGAAACCCAACCCTTTGGCACCCAATACGACATACTGGATGTGGGATTCAGACGGGCGAGTCATTCCCTTGCGCCCAAAAAGGCCGATCCCGAGTCCGCTCGGGTGCTCGTCGGCGGGCCGCAATGCACGAAACCCTA
Source organism: Hoeflea sp. CAU 1731 (assembly GCF_039888615.1). Lineage (NCBI taxonomy): Bacteria > Pseudomonadati > Pseudomonadota > Alphaproteobacteria > Hyphomicrobiales > Rhizobiaceae > Hoeflea > Hoeflea sp. CAU 1731. The sequence goes on from NZ_JBDQQS010000001.1 coordinate 115,584, forward strand.
TTCAGCCTCTCGATTGAACATATCCGCAATGAGTTTCGGAGCGCTCAGCCCGAACGCCATCCACGCGCTGAACGCCGGCGCTCGCCTTGGCAATTTCGCGCACAACACCGGGGAAGGCGGGTTGAGCCCGTATCATCTGGCTGGCGGCGGCGACATCTTTTTCCAGGTGGGAACCGGCTATTTCGGATGCCGTACGGTGGACGGTGATTTCGATCCGGACAAATTTGCGGAAAAGGCGAAGCTCGATGTCGTGAAGATGATCGAGATCAAGCTTTCACAGGGCGCAAAACCCGCTCACGGCGGCGTGCTCCCGGCGCCGAAGGTCGACAAGGAGATTTCGGAAATTCGCGGCGTTCCGATGGGCAAGGATGTGATCTCGCCCCCCGCGCACAAGACCTTCTCGACACCTGAGGGTTTGCTTGACTTCGTGGTGCAACTGCGCGAGCTCAGCGGCGGCAAGCCGGTCGGTTTCAAGTTGTGCATTGGTCGCAGGCATGAATTCATGGGGATCGTCAAGGCGATGCTGAAGACGGGCAACCTCCCGGATTTCATCACGGTCGATGGCGCGGAGGGCGGCACCGGCGCCGCGCCGGTCGAATTTACCGACCGGTTGGGCGTGCCCATCAACGAGGGACTTCCCTTTGTGCACTCCTGCCTCGTCGGTGCAGGTCTGCGCGACAAGATCCGAATCATCGCCAGCGGCAAGATCGTCACAGGCTTTGACATGATTGAAAAGATCGCGCTGGGCGCCGACATGTGCAACATGGCGCGTCCGATGATGTTCGCCCTGGGCTGCATTCAGGCCGTGCGTTGCAACACCAACACCTGTCCAACAGGCGTCGCCACCCAGGATCGCAAACGCGCCCAGGCTGTCGATATCAATCTCCGCCAGCACAGGGTCGCCAGTTTCCACAAAGCGACGATCGAGAGTTTCCTTGACCTGATCGGGGCGATGGGGCTCGAAAAGCCGTCCGAACTTGATGCGTCGGCAATCCACCGGCGCGTCGCCGACGAGACGGAGCGCACCATCACCCAAATACAGGACTCCCTGGCTCCGGATGAGCTTCTGGGCGACAATGTGCAGCCGGCGTTCGCGGATGACTGGCGGCGCGCCAGCGCCGAAGCTTTCTGAGGAGTGTACTTGCTGATGCGGCGCAAGTGGTCTATGGGCGCAGATCGAATGGTCAACGCACGGTTAAAATGCGATGGCTGAAAAAACAGTCGATATCGCGATTATCGATGACCACGAGATGTTCGCCGACGGTTTGTCGCACCTGTTGGCCGACATGGACGACACCTATCGCTGCACCGTTTTCAATTCGCCGCTGGACGCAATCGAGGTTCTTGCCGACGGCGGATTGTTCGATCTGATCATTTCCGATCTCATCATGGAGAATCTGAACGGAATCGCGTTCGTCAAGGCGCTCAGGTCGAGAGGATTCAAGATGCCGGTGCTTATCGTGTCGGGCGTCCACACTGCGCCGCCGGTGGAGGAGGCGCTGCGGCTGGGCGCCCAGGGCTTCATTCCAAAAACGGCGACGCAGGCCATGTTGTCGGATGCGCTCGATACGGTGTTCGCCGGAGAAACCTACTTGCCGCCGCAATTATGGGATCTGTTCGAGGAGGACCGCTATTCCCTGCGTAGCGGCAACGCCGTACACCCCGATTCACAGTTGAGCGCGCGCCAGATCGAAGTTCTGAACCTGATTGCCGACGGCCATTCGAACAGGGAAGTCGCTTACGCGCTGAACATCAGCGAGAATACGGTAAAATCGCATCTCAAGCACATTTTCAAGGTCTTGAATGTCGGGACGAGGGCGGCCTGTATCCGGCGCGCGCAGCAGACCGGCCTCATTTCATAACGTAACGACCGGGCTATTCAGCTGCAAGGCTCGACGCCGATGCGGCAAGCACGGCCTCGTGCAGTTTTCTGTTGGAATGGGGGGCGTCGAGCACGGTCGTGTGGTCCAGTTCAGGCCGTGGTCCGTCGCCTTCATGGCGCAGGACGATCGCAGGGATCGTCGACGACATTCTGGAGCGCAGACTGACTACGGTTTCACCGGTTTTCTCGGAGTCGTCCAGACTGACGATGGCGACATCAGGCGTCGATCCGGTCGTTTTGATGATCCGGAACGCCTCTTCCGCATCGCCGCTGCAATAGACCTCGCATTGCCAATCTGACAGCGTTCTCGAGATGTCTTCGCGCAGCATCTTGTCGGGGGTGATGACGAGCAGACGTTTTCGCAAAGGCTTGAGACGGGGGTAAGGCGCCGGCAGACTGGCGGATTCGGCGTCAACCGGCGGCAGCCGGAAACTGAAGCGCGTGCCTGCGCCAGGCGCGGAGCGAAAATCCATTTCGATGTCCAGCAGTTCGCACAGCCGTTTGACAATGGAAAGTCCGAGCCCCAGCCCCATGTCGCTCCCGCGGCCAGGGGCGCCCAGTTGCACATAGTCCTTGAAAATTGCCACATGCTTGTCCGAGGGGACGCCTGGGCCGGTGTCGGCGATCGAGATCACAGCCTGGTTTCCGAAGCATTCCGCGCCGATGTCTATCCGGCCGCGCGAAGGCGTGAACTTGACGGCGTTGGATAAAACGTTGCGCAGAATCCTCGCAAGCAAAGTCGCGTCGGTTCGAACAGTGCAGGGCTCGAGGTTGGTGTTTAACTGCAGGGATTTCCTGCGCGCTTTGATGCTGATTTCATCGATTAGACGTTCGATCAGATCGCTTAGATCTATCTCCGTCGGCCGTGGCATCATGGTGGCTGCATCAATGCTTGAAATGTCAGTCAGGCCTTCAAGCAGATTTTTCATGCTTTTCCAGCTGTCTTCGATCTTGGACAGCAACTCACGCTCTTCCCTGTTCTTGAGCAGACGCCGAAGGGAAACGATGAAATTGCCCTGTGCTTCCAGCGGTTGCGCCATGTCATGGCTGGTCGCGGCGAGGAAGCTGCTTTTGTATTCGTTGACGCGCTGGATTGCGTCGCGCTGTTGCTGCAGCTGTGAGAGAAAAAGCTGATTCTCAAGCTGCGCCCGTATGTTCCTGTAGCGGTTTTGACTGATTACCCTGACGGAATAACTGATGATCAGGATCAGCAGCAACGCGACTGCGGCGACCGACAATGACTGTCTGCTTCCGTGCATCAGCATGGTCAGACCGAACGGTGTGAGCCCCGCGACTAGCAACGCGATATAGGAGCGGTAGAAGTCACCGAGAACAATAATCGCTGCAATGACGTAGCAAGCAAGCAGCAGAAACGATGATGTCAGGGAATAATTCGATGAGGGATCGGCCAATATCGCGATGCCAACGCCCCAGGCAAACCCAGAAATAGCCGCATTGCATGTGTGGACAAGCTGGTAACGTTGGATGTTCCCGCTGTCGAACGGAAACGTGCGCTGTGCAAGCACGTAGAGCATCGGGGGAATGCAGCACAGGAAGATGACAAGCCACCAGGCTATGATTTCCGGAACCGTAGCCGAGAATGCAAAAAACAACGCTGCAATTGAAGCGAACACTATGGACGTCGCGATCGAAATTGGAGCGCGTCGGGCCAGCTGCTCCATAACCGCAATTTTAACCTGTATTTCGTCAATTGAATTTTGCAAGCTGATTCCAAATCGTGACTACATACAATGCGACTAGACAATCAAAATCGTAAGCAAAAAAATTTTCTTACTAGCGATTCAACCGAAACACCTGTTTTGTCAAATTTTTTTTACCAACCAATCAAGCTGCATATGCATGGTTGTCCTAATATATCGTGTGAATCCAACATTATAGATATCGATATGGATGCCCCACCACCCGTTCGGGTGATTGCGTCAGTCGCCATGGTTGCATAATCTCCGGATTGCCAGCGACCTTTGGAGGAAAGGCTTTCGGCGCAATTGATGCGGATATTTCTGATCAGCCGAATGCCAAAATTTCTTCGTATGGTTGAGGGAAACGTGAACTGTCCCTGATAGCGGAATACAACGCATCGGGGAAAAATGTTTTGAGTGTGACCCACGTCGCCCGGGTTGCATCAAAAGGGAAAGCGGGGCCAGAAGTTCCGCCTCAACGGATGGCTGCCGCTTTCCCCTCTTTCTTTTTCCACCGAATCGATCTCGGCCCTTCGCAGCAGGCGCCCAGCGTCCAACAACTTTCAATGCGATTCTTTTTTAGAAATTCTCAGGATTTAACTCTGAGCATTTTGGGGTCGTAAAGCACATCGAGCGTGACTGCGCACGAAACCCGCTCCGTGGCAATTTCCAATTCGTAGTCGCCAGAAAGCACGAAGTCGGCGTCGACGCCGTCGGGATTGCGGACATAGCCATATCCGATCGGCGTTTGCAGATGATGACCGAAACCGCCGGACGTCAGCCAGCCGACGCGCTCGCCGTTTCGGAAAATCGTCTCGCGTCCGAGCAGAATGACGTCGGGATCATCGACCGTGAAGCAGGCCAGCATTTTACGCACGCCTTCGCTACGCTGTTTCTCGATTGCCCGGCGGCCCTTGAAGTCGATGTTCTTCCTGAGCTTCACGGCCCAGCCGAGACCAGCCTCCAGTGGTGTGTGATCGGGGCCGATATCCGAGCCCCATGCACGATATCCCTTCTCAAGGCGAAGCGACTCAATCGCCCGATATCCGGCGTTGCGCAGACCGTAAACCTCGCCCTCCCTCTGCAACGCCTCGAATACGGCGATTGCGTATTCGGACGGAATGTGGAGTTCCCACCCAAGTTCGCCGACATATGTGACGCGCAGCGCCATAACGATTGCGCCTGCAATGCCGATTGAACGAACCTTGCCGAAGGGGAAGGCGTCGTTGCCGATATCGGCTTTGGTGACGGCTTGCAGGATATCCCTCGATTTCGGTCCCATCAGCGAAAGCACCGCATAGGCCGACGTCACGTCAACAAGCTGCGTATTCATTCCGCCGGGGATATTGCGCCTGATCCAGTCGAAGTCACGGGTGGCGAAGCCGGTGCCGGTGACGATATAGAATTCGTCCTGAGCGATGCGCGCAACCGTAAGGTCGCATTCGATGCCGCCGTGATCATTGAGCATCTGGGTATAGGTCAACGAACCGACAGGCTTTGCGACGTCATTGGCGCAGATCCACGAAAGCGCCGCCTCCGCATCGGCGCCGACCAGCTTGAATTTCGCGAACGAACTCTGGTCGAACAGCACTGCGTCCGTGCGCGCGGCTTCGTGTTCCCTGGCGACGGCGCCAAACCAGTTCTGGCGGCCGAAGCTGTAAACGTCTCGCGGTTCTTCGCCCGCGGCGAGGTCGGCGAACCAGTTCGGCCGCTCCCATCCAAGCTTTTCTCCGAAACACGCGCCTGCGTCCTTCATCTGGCTGTAGAGCGGCGATCGACGACACGGCCGTCCCGAACTGTTCTCCTCGTGGGGCCAGGCCATGGTATAGTGCTTGCCATAGGCCTCGAGTGTTCGCGTGCGCACCCAGTCCGTGTCGAAATGCGGTCGTCCGAAGCGTCGGATATCGACCGGCCACAGGTCGTAGGGCGGCTCTCCCATCGTCACCCATTCGGCCAGGGCTTGCCCGGCGCCGCCGCCGGCGGCGATGCCGAAAGCGTTAAAACCCGCGCCAACGAAGAAGTTCCCCAGCTCGGGGGCTTCGCCGAGAATGAAATTGCCGTCCGGGGTAAAGCTCTCCGGCCCGTTGACGAGTTCCTTCACGCCCGCCGATTCGAAGGCTGGGACGCGTCCGAGCGCCAATTCCACCATCGGCTCGAAATGGTCGAAATTCGAATCGAGCAGCGTGTAGTGGAAATCCTCCGGGATGCCGTCCATCGCCCAAGGGATTGGATTGGACTCATACCCGCCCATGACGAGCCCGCCGACTTCCTCCTTGTAGTATGTCAGCCTGTCCGGGTCGCGCAGGGTAGGCAGGTTGGTCGTCACGCCCTCGATCGGTTCGGTCACCATGTACTGGTGTTCGACCGACACCAGGGGCACATTAACGCCGACGGTCCCCGCCAGCGTGCGCGTCCATTGTCCGGCGCAGCAGATCACCTTTTCGCAGGCGATCGCGCCTTTTTCGGTTTCTACGCCTACAACCTTGCCATCGTGCGTCAGGATCTTCAGAACCTTCGTGTCCTCGAAGATCGATACACCGGTCATGCGCGCGCCCTTGGCCAGCGCCTGGGTTATGTCATACGGGTTCGCCTGTCCGTCAGTCGGCAGGAAGGCTGCGCCGACGACATCGGAAATATCCATGATCGGCCACAGCTCCTGCGCTTCGCGCGGCGTGAGAAGCTGCATTTCCAGGCCGAAGGAATGCGCGGTCGTCGCTTGTCGTTTAACTTCCGTCCAGCGTTCCTCGTTGCAGGCAAGACGGAGGCCGCCATTCATCTTCCACCCCGTCGCCTGGCCGGTTTCGGCTTCCAGCGACTTGTAGAGCGCGACGGAATTGCCCAGCATTTGGGTGATGTTGGCGCTCGAGCGCAACTGCCCGACGAGGCCGGCGGCGTGGAAGGTCGTGCCGGAAGTCAGCTTCTTGCGCTCCAGCAGAACGGTGTCGGTCCAGCCGAGTTTCCCCAGATGATAGGCGGTCGAACATCCCACGATGCCGCCACCGATAATCACGGCCCTGGCCGAAGTTGGAAAGTCAGACATTATCAGTCGTTCCTCATCCTGTTTTAATTTCCGCCCAACTTGCTTCGAACCGGGCAAGATTTTCATGGGTGTAGGCCGCATAGTCGAAATCGATGCTCGAATGGATTTCCGAGACCATCGACCACATCGTCTCGCGCAGCAGCGAGGCGCATTTCATGGCCCGGTAGCTGTCGCGAAGCGCGTCTGTCACCGGTGCGTCGAAATAGGTTTCGAGCAGCCAGTCTTCCTGTATGGGTGACAGCCCGTTATTCGAGGCCAGGCCTCCAAGGTCGAACAGCGGTGAATTGAACCCGGCGTAATCCCAGTCGATCAGCCAGATACGGTCGCCGTCGTCGATGAAATTCGCCGGCAGAAGGTCGTTGTGCCCATAGACGAGCGTCACCGGGCCAACCCGTTCCTCCAGGATCTCCGCGCGCTTCATCAAGACCGGCAACAAATCCGTGTGCGGACTGTCGCCTTCGGTGATCGTCGCCGCATAATCGCGCAGAACATGAAAAACCCAGAAGGCGAGCGCCGGACCGCGCAGATGCTTCGGGATCTCTCGGTGGCACTGTGCGATCATCGGAACGATGCGCTCAAGCACTGGCTGCCGTCGTACGTCTTCCTCCGAGAGCGTTTTGCCCTCGATGAAATCAAGGACAAGAGCGCCGGCCTCGGCATGATGAACCGCGGGCGAAACACCCGCCGCATGCGCGGCGCGGCTGGCCGCCAGTTCGTTGAAACGCATCACCTGATGGATGGGAATGTCCTCGCCGATGCGAATCACGAACCGGCGGCCGGCGTCCTCCACAATGAAATTGGTGTTGGTGATGCCGCCGTCGAGCGGCGTCGGGTTAACCGGTCCGGTCCAGCAGGCAAGCGATGCTGCGCGGTCTCTGGGAGAAATCATCGGGCGGCCTCCAGTCCAAGTCGCTTCCTTGCCCGCGCGGCGCCGGCGGCGATCATCCGGTCGGCGATGATGGCGATGAAGGCGATCGACAGGCCGGCGACGATGCCCCGGCCCGTGTCGGCCTTGGTCAGTGCGATATAGACTTCCTGGCCGAGTTCGCGCGTTCCGACGAGCGCAGTGATAACCAGCATGGAAATCGCAAGCATGAGCGTCTGGTTTACGCCGAGCATGATTTCCGGAAGCGCCAGCGGCAACCGGATGCGCCACAGCAATTGCCGCCGCGTGCAGCCGGAGACGATGCCGGCCTCGATCAATTGCGGATCGACTGTCTTGATGCCATGCGAGGCGTACCGGATGGCCGGCGCGAGCGCGTAGAGCACGACCGCTATCATCGCCGAGAAGTCTCCGACCCGAAACAGCATGACGACCGGGATAAGATAGACGAAACTCGGCAATGTCTGCAGTGTGTCGATGACGGCGGCGACGACGCGGTCGGCGCGTTTGTGTTGCGCCGACCAGACGCCGATCGGTATGCCGATCAGGCTGGCGATGATGACCGACACGCCGACCAGGTAGACGGTCACCATCGCCTTGTCCCAGAGATCGTTGACCAGGATGAAGAGCGACATCAATAAAACCAGCAGCGCCAGCCGCCAGCGCCCGAGCTGCCAACCCGCGAAGGTCAGCAAGGCAATCACCCAGGGCCAGGGCAGGCCAAGCAGAAAACGCTTCACGGGCACGAGGAAGGTCACCAGCATGAAGGTCTTCACGGCTTCGATCTGGTCGAAGAAATTGACGTTGATATATTCAACGAGCTTCGACCAGAAGTCGCCTGTGGTGACCCACAGTTCCCGCGGATAGGTTTGCAGCGCCGGCAGAAAGAGGCCGGCAAGGCCGGCCCCAAGCGCCACCAGGAGACATGTCGTGATCCACGGATGACGACGGACCGGACTGGCGGGCAGGGCGGAATGATCGGGCGGGTTGCGATCTGCAAAGGCCTGGCTCAGACGGTCGAGGGCAATCGCCAGGACCACGATGGCGACGCCGGCTTCAAGGCCTCCGCCGATATCGAGCCGGCGTAGCGACGTCAGCACGTCGTAACCCAGGCCGCCGGCGCCGATCATCGAGGCGATGATCACCATGTTGAGCGACAGCATGATAACCTGATTGACGCCGACCATCAGGCTGCGGTTCGCGGCGGGAACCAGTACTTTCCAGGTCATTTGCCGGTTTGTGCAGCCGGCCATCAGTCCGAATTCGCGTATTTCTTCCGGAACGGACTTCAGCGCCAGGGTCGTGATTCGCACCATGGGCGGCATGGCGTAGATGATGGTCGCGAGCAGCGCGGCCACCGGACCAAACCCGAAAAGGAACAGGATCGGCACCAGATAGGCGAAAATGGGCACCGTCTGCATGAGGTCCAGCACAGGCGAAATCGCCACGTTGAACCAGCGCCAGCGATAGGCGAGTATACCGAGGAGGAGCCCGCCCGCCACCCCGATCGGCACGGCGATCAGGATCGATGACAGCGTCACCATCGCGCTTTCCCACTGGCCGAAAATCGCCAGGTAAAGGAAACACGCTGCAACAAACAGACCGAGCCACAGGTTGCGCGCATAGTAACCCATGGCGAACACCGTGACGATCACGGCGATCCAGCTAAAAGGCGGCAGGAGTTGCACAGCATTGTCGCCGAACCCCTGAACCCAGCCCGTCACCAGCATGGATTTGACAAGCAGATAGGGTTGCTCGATCAGCCAGGAGATTGCGCGCGTGAACTGCGTGAAGGTGAACAGGCCGAAGGTGGCGCTGTTGACCAGCCAGTCCATGAAATCGGAAATATCGTCCTTGATCGGAAAGCGGATTACGCGCGGCGTGTCCATGAGCCAGCGCATGTCATGGCCGCGCGACCAGCTTTTTGCGTGTTCGGCCAGAAACAGCGATATGGCGAAGGCCCCGATCCAGAACCAGCCGGAAGGACTGATGGCGCGCAGGAGTCGCATCGCTCAGCGCTCCCGTCCAATCAGGACGTCAACAATGGCGCGCCCGTCGATCACACCGATCCGGTCGCCGTTCGCATCGACGACCGCAAAGGGCAGGCTTGCCGCTTCGACGCGGTCTGCGATGTCTTCGATACGAGCGTCGGCGGGAACCTCGCCGGCCAGTTCCGTCCCTTCGGCCGCCGGCTGCGCGATCGAGCCGGCCGTCAGCACCTTGGCGCGCGGAATATGTCTGGTGAATTCCCGAACATAGTCCGACGCCGGCTCAAGCACGAGTTGTTCGGGCGTCGCGGTCTGGATGATTAGGCCATCCTTCATGATGGCGATGCGGTCGGCAAGCCGGATCGCTTCGTCGAAGTCATGGGTAATGAACACGATCGTTTTCTTCAGAACAGACTGAAGGCGCAGGAACTCGTCCTGCATTTCGCGCCGGATCAGCGGATCGAGCGCGGAAAATGGTTCGTCGAGAAACCAGATCTCCGGTTCGACGGCGAGCGAACGGGCAATGCCCACGCGCTGCTGCTGTCCGCCCGACAATTCGCGGGGAAAGTAGTTCTCCCGGCCCGCCAGTCCGACGAGTTCGATAATCTCGCGCGCGCGATTTTCGCGGGTTTCGCGGTTTACGCCCTGGACTTCCAGGGGAAAAGCGACGTTTCGAAGGACGTCGAGATGCGGCAGCAAGGCGAAATGCTGGAACACCATACCCATCTTGTGACGGCGTATGTCGATCATTTTGCGCTCGCTGGCCTGCAGCAGATCCATACCTTCGAACAGCACCTGGCCGGCTGTGGGCTCGATCAGTCGGGAAAGGCATCGAACAAGGGTCGATTTGCCCGAGCCCGACAGCCCCATGATGACGAAGATCTCGCCCTGGCGAACGTCGATGGACGCTTCGCGCACAGCGCCGACAAGACCCGCCTCGTTCAGGTCGGATGCTTCCGGTTTAGGACGATTTTTCAGAAAGGTTTCGGCGCCGTCACCGAAGAGCTTCCACACATTGCGGGCGGAGAGTTTGACAGCTTCGTCGCTCATTGCTCACTTTCGGACAACGCAGTGGTTTTGGTGAGGCGATTGTAGCGGAAAAGCGCTGCCGGGCGGAAACTGTCAGTTTGTTCCGCCCGGCGGCTCAGTTTTTTACTCTATCCAGGCTTTCCAGGTGTCTTCGTTGTTGTTCATCCATTCAGCGACAACAGCGTCGAGATCCTTGCCTTCGAGATCGACAGCGGCGACCATCGCGCCCATGTCCTCATTGGAAATCTTGAACTTCGTGATGGCGTCGTGCGCGCCCGGCCATTTGTCCTTGACGCCCGACCACGCAACTTTCCAGATCGGGCCGCGCGGCTTGCCGCAGTCATAGGCCATGTCCGGATTAACGCCCCAGGACGGGTCGTCATAGCAGGCGGCTTCGTATTTCGGGAACTCGATCCATTCGCCGGCGAATTTCACCGGAGCCCAGTGCGGCGCGTAGACCCAGAGCAGGATCGGAGCCTGGCGCTGATAGGCGGATTCAAGTTCAGCGAACAATGCGGCGTCGGTTCCGGCGTGAACCACTTCGTAGTCGAGCTCCAGAGCTTCGGCGCGTTCGTCGTCGAAACCGCCCCAAGTGACCGGGCCGCCGAGATAACGTCCGCTTGGCGCGGTTTCCGGCGTAGAAAAGTCTTCCGCGCAATCATTGAGCGCTTCCCAGTCGGGTAGTCCCGGGCAGACGTCTTTCATGTAGGCCGGGAACCACCATTCCTCGATCGCCTGCATGCCGGTCTCGCCGAGGTTCTCGACATTCCCCGTGGCGGTGGCTTCGTCCATGGCCTCGCGACCGGTGGTTTCCCATATCTCCATGGCGACGTGCAGATCGCCGGTTTTCAGACCCGCAAACTGGGCGATGTAGTCCGCCTGGACGTAGTCGACATTATAGCCGGCCTTTTTCAGCACTTCGCCCATGATGTTTGTCGTGATCAACTGGCCGGTCCAGTCGTGCAGCGTCAACTTGATCGGCTCTTCGGATTCGGCTGCAAGTGCCGGACTGGCCGAAAGGCCGATTGCCAGCGCGCCTGCGAATGCGGCTCCGAGAAAATGCGTCTTGAGCATCGAATTCCCTTTCCTGTTCCCCTGGAAGTCGGGGGCCGCCTTTGGCCTTGTGTACGGCCTGTCTTGCGCCCGACCTGCTCAAGCTTGGTCAATTCCAGAGACGAGTCAACCAAATTTGTGCGTATATGTGGGAATATGTGGTTTTTTGTTGTAATTAGCTTCAGGAAAAGTGGATAATGTGGTTTGACCGGCAGAAACACGGAAGCCATGGCCAATCATTCGACACAGCGACAGATGGAAATTCTGGAGGAACTGCGGCTCTCGGGCTCGATCCGCATTCAGGATCTCGCCCGTCGTCTTGACGTTTCCGAAGAAACGATCCGCCGCAATGTGCGTAAGTTGGCGGCGTCCGGTGTGGTTCGCAAGGTTCATGGCGGCGTCCATCTTCAGGAAGATGCGTTGCAGGAGCCGAGTTTCCAGCAGCGCATGGGCGAACAGCGCGACGCGAAGCAGCGTATCGCCCGCCACATCGCCAACATGATCGGCAATGGCGATTCCCTGATGCTCGATATCGGCTCCACTACGGCCTATGTCGCCCAGGCTCTCAAGCGTCACAGCGATCTCTTCGTCGTCACCAATTCGCTCAGTGTTGCGAACACCTTGGCGACGCGCAACAACAACCGCGTCTTCATGGCTGGTGGTGAGTTGCGGGGCCATGACGGCGGTAGTTTCGGCATCGAGGCTATGAATTTCGTTCGACAATTCTCCGTCCGATATGCCATCCTTTCAGCGGCGGCGATCAACGCGCCGACCGGTTTCATGCTTATGGATCTTCAGGAAGCCGAATTCACCCGGGTCATCATGCAGCGGGCGCAGATGCGTATTGTGGTCGCCGATGCAACCAAGTTCGGCAAGACGGCGCCTGTCCGCATCACCGATCCCTCGCGCATGGACATGCTTGTCACCGACCGCGACCCGCCAAGTGATCTGGCGGCGTCCCTGAGAGAAAACGAGATAGATATTAAAATTGCCGACTGACCTGAAAGAAGACCTTTTTCTTTACTTGGAAGAGGCTCTGCGCATTTCCTCGGAGGCGGGCGCGGGCGCCATGCCCTATTTTCGCAAACCGCTGGACGTTATTTCGAAGGAGGACGCTTCTCCGGTGACGATCGCCGACAGGCGGACAGAGGAACTGATCCGGCAAAGGCTTTCGGAACGGTTTCCGGATTGCGGCATTCTGGGCGAGGAATTCGGGACTGTCAGGGGCGACAGCCGGTTGCTGTGGATCGTCGATCCGATCGACGGGACCAAATCCTTTATTTCAGGCATGCCTTTGTTCAGCGTCCTCGTTGCGCTGTTTGACCAGGAAGAGCGGCAATCGGTGCTCGGGGTCCTGAACTTTCCGGCAATCGGAGAGCAATATGCCTCAAGTGTGGGGCAGGGCGCATGGTTCGGCGAGCATCGCCTGAACACGGCCGAAAGCAAGCCGCTTTCCAAGGCGATGGTCTACGTCAATGAGGGCGACCGGATTCTCGCGCGCGAAGACGATCTCCTCAGCCGCCTGAATGCACATTGCGGCGTCATGCGGTTTTCCTACGACGCCTATTCCTACTGCCTGCTTGCCGGCGGACATGTCGACGTCGTGATCGATTACGGCTTGAAACCCTACGACTACATGGCCGCCGTTCCGCTGGTCGAGGAAGCTGGCGGCGTAATCACAGACTGGCAGGGCAAGCCGCTGACGCTCGAATCCGACGGCAGGGTCGCCGCAGCCTCCAGCCCTTCTGTCCATGAGGAGCTGCTGGAGGTCCTGTCAGTCGATAGAGTGGCTTTTATCTAGGCTACATCGCGCGGCGAATATCATCCGCGAGCGCAACCAATCATGCCGCATCGCCTTCAAGCACCGTGAAAGCGTATGGATTGAGACACTGGCGATCCCAGAAAAAATTACGGTCGGCTTCAGTTAATTTCGCCCCTGAACATATGTCGTTCCAGTTTTCTCCTATGCGCCGGAGTTGCTCTTCGACGATAGCAAGCGCCTCCCCATGGTCGATGAGGAATTGATGCGCGGCTTCGAGGCAGGAAGCGATGCGGCTTAGCCTGTTTTGTTCGTTTACAAGCATGGTCTGGGTCGCTTCCTGTCCTGAACGCCCTTGCGGGTAGATGTCGCAGGCGGGCGTCAGGTTCAGTGTCTCACCGTCCCAGAAGGCGGCGTGATTTCGGGCATGATCATCGGTGGTGCCGCACAAGATATTGAAAACGATGCGCGCAAAAATCTCTCGCTATGTTGCAGCCGGATCGCAAAAACGATGTCGGATAATTTCCGCAAGATCCTGATAGCTGGCGTATCGCGCCATCATTTTGTCGAGTTCGAGCATGGTGAGGGCAGAGACCATGAACTTCCGCCGCCATCCCTTTGCGGTAGGCGCGCGGTCGAAACGCTCGATGAGGAGCACATCTTTTCCTGACGCAGGAACTAATGAGACCGGTGCGGCGTCAATTCCGCAAAGGCCGTCACAGTGGTCAAATCATGGACAATTGCATCATATATCGTTCAATTGATTGGCGGATTTGCAGAAAGCTGGTCGGAATAACGACAGCGTCTTCGATCCGCCTGGAGGCGACTATTCCGCAGGCCAGGGCGTCTCGGCGACTGGCGTTACAGGCCCCTTGCCGTCGAACCACTGACGCAGGTTTTCAAGCTGCAGGCGGCCCATGGCGTTTCTGGTGTGCTTCGAAGCCGATCCGATGTGCGGGAGCAGAACGACGTTGTCCATCGTCAACAACGCTTCCGGCACATTGGGCTCATCGGCGAAAACGTCGAGCCCCGCCGAATAGATCGTCCCATCCTGCAAGGCCGTGACCAGGGCTTCTTCGTCGACAGTCGAGCCCCGCCCGACATTGATGAAGGTTCCGTCGCTCCCGAGAGCTTCAAGGATGTCCGCGTTGACGGCCTTGTGCGTCGCGCCAGTCGCCGGCAGCACCGACAGCAGGATATCGCTGTGCGAGGCGATGTCCTTCAACGAACTGAAAAAGGAGTAGGGCAGGTCCGGCTGCTCGCTTCGGCCAAAATAGGAAATGTCGAGTCCGAACGCCTCTGCGCGCTTCGCGACCGCCTTGCCGATGCGTCCAAGACCCAGAATGCCCAGCTTCTTCCCCCTCAGGGTTCCATGCGATAGCGGATAGGGAGACTTCGTCCAGTTTCCGGCCCTGACCCAGCGATCGGACGCTGCGATTTCCCGCACAGCAGCGATCATGAGTCCTGTCGCCAAATCGGCGACCTCATCGGTCAGGACATCCGGCGTGTTCGTCACCATGACGCCCAGCTTGGCCGCGTGAACTGCGTCTATGTTGTCGTAGCCGACCCCGAAATTCGCGATGATCTCGAGATTTGGAAACCTGTCCTGGAAGGCGCTGTCCACCAGACCGCCGCCGCAGGCGAGGCCGCGTATCTCGGGCGCAGCCGACTGGAGAAAGGCTTCGCGATCGGCGTTTGGCGGGATCTCGCGCAGATCGAATTCGGTCTGCAAGCCCTCCCTGACAACCGGCATGAGTTTTCCATGCGCCAGTATCTGAGGCTTTTGCATGTGCGGGTCTCCGTCTGCTGGATACTCAACCCGCTTATAACGACAACCAACACCGCGTCAAAGGCAATGGCGCAGGCTTGCCCCACTTCTATTTCAGAGGCTTGCGATATATGCTTACTTGGATGGGGAAAGGATGGCGCGCTTGCAAACTTCGATCATGCTTATAGGCGTTTTCGCCATCTTCATTCCGGCGCTCATCTTGCCGGGTCCGGACTTTATCGCCGTCGTGCGCTCGTCCATGACGGGCGGTACGCGGTCTGGTCTGCTGACCACGCTCGGCGTCTCGATCGGCCTCGGCCTCTACGCTACGCTCAGCCTGGTCGGCCTGTCGGCCATCCTTGTCGAATACCAGTGGTTCGCCTGGACTGTCAGGGTTCTTGGCGCCTGCTATCTGATTTATCTCGGCATCCGGCTGTTGTTCGCCCGTCCGCAAGACCTGGAGGTGGTTGACGGTCCGGACGAGAAGCGCGCGAATCCGCTCCTGTTCGGTTTTCTGGTCACGATGACAAATCCCAAGGCTGTCGTGCTTTTCACCAGCGTGTTCGCAACGGCCGTCACCGCACAGACGCCTGACTGCGTGATGGCGTTGATGGTCGGTCTCGTCTTCACCAGCGCATTGATCTGGTATTCGATCGTCAGCCTGTTCATGTCGTCCCGGCCAGTGATCAGCCGTTTCCGCCGCTCTCGTCATTGGATCGAACGCGCCGCGGGGGTATGTTTCGTTGCTATCGGCGGGCGTATTCTCAGCGATGCCCGCAGCCCGGTGTCTGTTTGAGCGGTCATTCGAGGCCAAACATGGCCTTCCAGTTCGCGATCGTCATGCCCTCGCGGTAATCCTTTTGCATGTCGGGATCGAGGACTTCCACCAGGATCCGGTTTTCCAGCCATATCTCGATGCGTTGGAACGGAACTCGATCGCGGCGCCGTCATCCGCGCTCGAAAACGCAATCCAGGAATCCGGAAAGGGCGGAAAGGGCAAAGCCTCGCCGCCGAGCAGATCGGAACGATCGTGTGTTCGATCCGTTACCTCAATCAGGTCCGGTCTTCGTATCGCACTGCGCAAAATCCCGTTGCACAGTCATATTTGTTTGTGACAGGATAACCGTGTTAGCGTTGGGGAACAGAACAAAAAGCAGGGCTGCTAAGGCCAGAAGGGAAGATCTTAGGCGTGCCATTCGACGAAATGGAGAGCAAGGACGGTATACGTCCGCCTTACAAGAACATCTCGCAGTGGATCGAGGAGACGGGGACTGAACTCCTGTTGCGACGGCGAGAGGAAGCCGAGGCGATCTTTCGAAAAATCGGTATTACGTTCGCTGTCTACGGCGAAGGCGGTGATCCCGAACGCCTGATCCCTTTTGATCTCGTGCCTCGCGCGTTCTCCGCTGATGAATGGAAAATCCTGGACACCGGGATCCGCCAGAGAGCGCGGGCGCTCAACGCTTTCCTCTATGATATCTATCACCGCGGCGAGATCATAAAAGCCGGCGTCATACCGGCGGAGCTTGTTTACGAAAACAAGGCCTTCCTGCCCGAAATGATCGGGTTCGAACCGCCTGGCCGCGTCTACAGTCATATCGTCGGCATCGACATCGTGCGCACGGGACCGGACAAGTTTCAGGTCCTTGAAGACAATTGCCGCACGCCGTCGGGCGTCAGCTACATGCTGGAAAATCGCGAGATCATGGGGCGCATGTTCCCGCAGATCTTTTCCGGCGGTCCGGTTCGTCCCGTCGATCACTATCCCAATGAATTGCTTCGCACCCTCAAAGAGGTGGCGCCTGCTGCGAGCAGCGGTGTTCCGACGGTCGTGCTGCTTACTCCCGGATCGCTCAACTCGGCCTACTACGAGCACTCCTTCCTCGCAGACCTGATGGGCATAGAACTTGTCGAGCCACAGGACCTTTTCGTCGATGAAGCAAAAGTCTGGATGCGCACCATCAGCGGCCCTCGGAAGGTCGATGTGATCTATAGGAGAATAGACGACTTCTATCTCGATCCGCTCACCTTCAGGCCGGACAGCGTTCTTGGCGTGCCCGGAATTTTCGACGCTTATCGCGCCGGCAACGTCACGATCTGTTCTGCGCCGGGCGCCGGCGTCGCTGACGACAAGGCGATCTATGTGTATGTGCCGGACATGATCCGTTTCTATCTCGATCAGGAGCCTGTGCTGGAAAACATACCGACCTGGCAATGCAGCAAACCGGACGAATGCAAATATGTGCTGGAAAACATCCAGGATCTGGTGGTCAAGGAAGTCCACGGCTCCGGCGGTTACGGCATGTTGATCGGGCCGAAGAGTTCGAAGGAGGAGATCACCGCCTATGGCGAGCGGATCAAGGCCAACCCTTCCGAATTCATTGCGCAGCCGACGCTGGATCTGTCCACGGCGCCGACGCTGGTTGAGACGGGTTTCGAAGGCCGGCACGTCGATTTTCGCCCCTTCTGTCTTGTCGGCAGAACAATAAGACTGGTGCCCGGAGGTCTGACGCGCGTTGCCCTTAAGAAGGGATCCCTGGTGGTCAATTCCAGCCAGGGGGGAGGCGTGAAGGACACCTGGGTGCTACAGGAGTGACGCCATGTTAAGCCGCGCCGCCGAAAATCTGTTCTGGCTTGGCCGATACATGGAGCGCGCCGAATCTACGGCCCGCATCATTTCAATGGGGCAGCGCATGGCCATGCTGCCCGGCTCGCCGGGACGATCCGAATGGACCTCGGTCATGCAGACCACCGGCGCCGAGATGCCGGAGGACAAAATGGTCTCCGAACTCGACGTCATCAAATGCCTGATTCTCGATCCGGAAGGGCCGTGCTCTATCCAGGCATGCCTGTTGCGAGCCCGCGACAATGGCCGCGCCGTGCGCACGGGCCTGACCCAGGAAATGTGGGAAAGCCTCAACGAGGATTGGCGCTATCTGGAATCTCTGGACGAACTGACAGCACGCTCGCAGCTGTCCAAGGTGCTCGAATGGGTGCGCAAGAAATCCGCCTATTTTCGTGGAGCTGTCGATACGGCGATGCTGCGCAACGAAGGCTATTACTTTCTGCGTCTCGGAAGTTCGATTGAGCGCGCCGACATGACGTTGCGTCTGCTCAACGTCAAGTATTTCCTGCTCTTGCCGGAAACCGAAGTGGTTGGCGGCGCTCGCGATCATCACCAGTGGATGTCGGTCCTCCACGCCGTTTCCGGTTTGCGGTCCTACCACTATCACTACGGCAGCGATTACGCGCCGTGGAACATCGCCGATTTCCTCTTGCTGAACAAGATTTTCCCGCGGTCGCTCGCCTTCTGCTACTCGCAGATCGACCATTGTCTTTCCCATATGGAGACGGATCACGGGGGCAGCTACAAATGTCAGAAAACGGCGCGGCAGGAACTCGAAAGGCTTAACCGGATCGATATTTCCGGGGTTTTCAATGATGGCTTGCATGAATTCATCAATGAGGAGATCGCCAAGACATCCCGCATCAGCCAGGAGGTTTCCGATGCCTATCACTTCTGATGGAGCGGCCTGATGAATCTGCAAGTGCGCCACAAGTCGGAATATTCCTATGAACCCGAAGCATTGCGGGTCTCCCTGCGGATAAAGCTGTTTCCGTCCCGCTTCGACGGCCAGTACATTCGTTCCTGGAATGTCAGCGTCAACGGGGAAGAGGTTCATCCGATCTACATGTCCGGCTACGGCGACGACATCGCCCTCTGGCAGAGCGCGGACACGGCGACGTCTGTCATCGTTCTCGCGGAAGGCGTCGTGGAAACCGAAAACAGGAACGGCGTCGTCGCCGATCTCCCGCGTCGCCCGCCGAAAGGCGTGTTTCTGCGCAGTACGCCCCTGACCGTAATTTCGGATGAAATTCGCGAGTTGGCCGAGGCCGCCGTCGACAAGCAGAACCCGCTTGCGACCTGTCACACGGTGTGCGACGCCGTGCATGAGGCTGTCGCCTACAAACCAAACGCAACGAGCGCAGCCACGACGGCCGCCGAAGCGATGGCCGGCGGGGCGGGGGTCTGTCAGGATCATGCACATGTCATGATCGCCGCCTGTCGCAGCATCGATATTCCTGCGCGCTACGTCACCGGATATCTGAATGCAGCCGATGATGAGGAAGACACGCTGGAAACCCACGCTTGGGCCGAGGTCTTCATCGACGGCCTGGGCTGGGTCGGTTTCGACGCCTCGAACGCCGTGTGCCCGACGGACCATTACATACGACTTGCCTGTGGACTTGATGCGGACGACGCAACGCCCATAAAGGGACATGTCGTGGGAGAATCAGATATATCTCTGGCTGCGGAAGTCGCTGTCGTGGACAGCACGCAGCAATGATGGAGTAAAACGGGGGTGACATACTGCGTTGCTATCCGGCTGAACGCCGGGCTGGTGATGTTGGCGGACACGAGAACCAATGCCGGTGTGGACAATATCTCGCGTTACCGCAAACTGCATTGCTGGGAGGTTCCCGGAGAGCGCGCCATCGCGATGATGTCGGCCGGCAACCTGTCGATTACGCAAGGCATTATCACACGGCTGGACAAGCAGATCGAGAAATCGCTTGAAAATCCCGATCGGGAGACGATCCTCAACGCCGACAGCATGTTCAGGGTCGCCCAGATTGTTGGCGAGACCATGCGCGAGATGCAGGAACAACATCGCGAAGGGATGGAGATGCAGGGCGCGAGCTTCAACGCCACTGTGCTGGTCGGCGGGCAGCGAAAAGGCGGTCAGTGCCGTCTCTTCATGATCTATTCCGCCGGCAATTTCATTGAAGCCACCCCCGATACGCCGTTCTTCCAGATCGGAGAGCACAAATACGGCAAGCCGATACTCGATCGGGTGATCACGCCCGAAACCCCGCTGGAAAAGGCGACGCTGGCTGCCTGCGTTTCGATGGACTCCACCCTGCGATCCAATCTGTCTGTCGGCATGCCGCTCGATCTCGCCGTCATCAAGGCCGACGAGTATTGCTTTTTCAAACAGCGTCGCATCGAGAAGGACGACGAGGACTTCACCGCCCTGTCGGAAGCCTGGTCGAGGGCGCTGAATTCCGCCTTCCACGACCTGCCGCATCTGAACCTGTAGAGTGCGGCGATGGCGGGTCTGATCCAGTTCATTCTCGGCAATTTTACGCTGACTTTCCTCGTTATCGGGCTTGTCGCAACGGCGATTGTTCTACTGCGGACCGAAAAGCCGCTGACCACACCGGTGGTGACCGAAGCCCTTTTTAAGTGGTTCCTGTTTTTCTCGATAGGCCTAAGCTACCTCTACAACGCCGTCATGCATACGATCTTCGCCGAGACGGCGGCTTCCTTTATCGGCTGGGCAAACAGCCCTTTCCAGTATGAGGTTGGATTCGCCAGTCTCGGCTTCGCCGTCGTTGGATTGCTTGCCGTCTGGAGCAGCTTTGACATGCGTTTGGCAGCCATTCTCGGTCCGGCGTTTTTTCTCTGGGGCGCCGCCGGGGGACATGTCTACCAGATGGTGACCGAACACAATTTTGCTCCTGGAAACGCAGGGGTCATCTTCTGGACCGACGTTTTTCTTCCAGTCATCGGAGTTGTCTTTTTGATCTTGCAACGAGGCCAGGAAAAAGCCGGGCTATCCATCGCGCCGAAATGACGTTCAGTCCGCGGTAAGCCCGACCTGCTCCACCATGAACCGGGAATGGAATGGCAGACTCGCCGCCCCCAGCGCCTTGGAGAACGGCCCGGTGAGCGCGGGCGCAACGCATGGCCCGTCACCCTTTTGCAGTCCTGCCGCGACGGCATGGCGACCAACTTTTTCGGCCAGACGCTCGCGGATGGCCGCCGGCATTCGGCCGTCGATGATGACCTTGTCGACATCGACGAAAGCCAGCATTGAATGAATGGAAGAACTCAATTCGCTGGCGGTCTCATCAATCCAATTGTCAAGCGCCTGACCGTAATCCGGCCAGGCTGAAGGGGAGGCCGACAAGGGCTCCGCGTCCAGCCCAGCCGCCACGACGGCCGCCTCGAGATCAGCTATCGACGCAAGCTTCTCGGCGGCCGGCGACGTGCGTCTCTTCCTGCCGGCATAGACGTGGTGGTTCAGCACCAGTCGCGACGCCGATCTGTAGCCGATGTAGAAATAGGCGAAGTCGTTGAGTTCTTTCGCAGCGCCGAACAGCAGTTCCGCGCCCGCGGCTGCCGTGACGTCAGTCTGCAGATAGACCGGCAGTTCGGAGAAGTCCGCCACCCTGTCTTCCACGTTGATGTCGGTCCAGTCTTCTCCTGCCCCCTGGGCGGACCAGGCTTCCACGTCGTCCGGCAAGGATATGCCGACGCCAACGAGCCTTTCCCGCTGTTCCGGGTCCAGTGCCGAGCGCATCGCATTCAGGTCCGCCTGGATCAGCGAGAAAACCAAGTCCGGTTCGGGGTCCGCGTAATTGTGATGCATTTGCGTGCGGACTCCGCCAATGAAATCCATTAGCACGGCGTCGATGCTGCGGCGCCCGATCTTCATGCCTATCGCAAACGCGCCTTCCGGGTTGAGTGACATCGGTATGGAGGGCGGGCCGACCCGCCCGCGTTGAGCTTCTCCGGCTTGGACGAGGACGTCGCGCTCCAGCGAACGCACGATTACGGATACGGTTTGCGCCGACAGGCCGCTGTGCTGGCCGATTTCCATGCGTGACAGATGGCCGTGACGCCGCAGGAGCGACATGACCAGACGCTCATTGTAGGTTCGCACGCTTGTCTGGTTGAGACCGCCGCCGCGATCCACGACTCGCATGGCCGATGGCGGCGCATAACGCATGTCAGGCAATCAGAGCACTCCTTCCCGCATTGTATTCCATAGTATCATTTCAGTACGTGTCACGCGCAAAGACGGAAAAATCAGGCGCGCGCAGGCCAGTCCACAGACGCGATCCAGTCGGCGACGGCCTGTCCAAGTTTCTTGTGCGCCGGGATGTCGAGGTGGAATCCGTCCGCCTCGCTTGAGGTGACGACCGATCCGGCGTCCAGAAAATAGGCGTCGTGCGCATCCGCGATCCGCTCGAACTCGGTCGCCAGCAGATGCGACTTCTCGTAAGCGCCCTCGAAGACGCTTTCCCACCCCTTCAGGTCCCGACGTATCGGGGGAGGGGAAATCACAAGAATTGATGGCGATCCACCGCCGTGACCGGGTGTAAGCGCCTTTATGTCCAGAATAAGCGCGCCGATCCCCATCGCGATCTCTGACGCCGGTTTGTTGAAGCGCACCTTCAGATCGTTCGTGCCCAGCATGATGATCACGAGATCGAGCGGCTTGTGGCTCTGCAGGCACGGCTTGAAATAGGTTCTTCCATTCTTCTCATGGCCTTCAACCGGATCGTCGCTGATGGTCGTACGGCCGCTCAGGCCTTCCTCGATCACCAGCCATTCGGAGCTGAGAAGATCGCGCAGCACGCCGGGCCAGCGTTCATGCGGTCCATAGCGGTCGTCAGGGCGATCGGCAGCCGTTTGCCCCCACGTGTTGGAATCGCCATAGCACAATACGGTTTTCATTGTTCCCCCTGGCATGACGAAAACTCTCGAAGCGCCTGATTCGACGGGCTTTGAAGAAGGTCATGCAACCTAATGAATCGAATGGTTTATTCCTGATGCTGGATGATGGCCTGAATGCCTCCTCACAGCCTTCATCCTCTCTAGACTAGAAAGCCGGATGTGAGCTGTCAATTAGTAATTCAAGTTGAATAATTATTGACACGACCTGTTTTGCAGTGTTTTCTGACGGTCGAAATCGGTCAGGAAACGTCATTTTGATCGGTTCAGGGGTAGAGGGCGCCTGTACGGCAGGCGCAGTTTTGAAAATCAGGAGGAGATCGCCATGAGAGGCTTTCTGGACTATTTGAATTCCGCCGCCCGCGTCAGCAGGCGCGGACTGGGCGCCGTATTGCTCGCCGGGGCGTTGTCCCTTGGCGCGGCTCCGCTTGTCGCGATGCAGGCAAAGGCTGCCGACGACGGACCGATTATCGTCGTCAGCGGACCGTTGTCCTGGCCGTTCTTCGCCGCCGTCAAGCAGGGCTTCGATGATGCGGCCGAAATTTTCGACGTCGACTTCCAGTACGTCGCCGTTACCGACACCGCAAACATGACCAGCGACTATCCGCGGCTTCTGCAGCAGGCGATCAGCCGCAATCCGCGCATGCTGCTCGTCGGCGAATTCTTTCCCGACGGCATGGATCCGCTGATCAAGGAAGCAACGGCCGCCGGAATTCCGGTTCTGATTCACAACTCCGGCCAGACTCTTTGGCAACAAAACGGATCAATTGGTTTCATCGGCGAAGATCCCTATCAGATGGGCTTCAAGGCCGGACAGATTCAGGCCGAGGGCGGCGTCAAGCACGGATTGTGCTTCAATCAGGTTCCGGGCAATCCGACAGTCGAGGCGCGATGCACCGGTTATGTCGACGCCATGAAGGAAGCCGGTCTGGAAACCACCTATCAGACCATCGGCACGGGCGACGCCACCAACCCGCAGGCTATGCTGCAGGCGATCAAGGGCACGCTACAGGCCAACAGCACGATCGACGGGGTTTATACCTTGAACGCCGTGCCTGCGATGAGCGCTCTTCGCGCCGTGCAGGAAGTCGGAAAGGCAGGCGAGGTGATGATCGGCACGGCCGATCTTTCCAACGAGGTTCTCGAAGCGATCAAGGCCGGTGACATCGCCTTCGCCATGGATCAGCAGCCCTATCTGCAGGGTTTTCTGTCCATCCAGACCGCCAAACAGTATCTCGATTACGGACTGCACCCGATCGGCGCCGTCACAACAGGCCCGCTGGTCATCGACAAGTCCAACGTCGACAAGACGCTTGAAGTCAACAAGGAGTTCTCCGGCGTTCGCGGCGCATCGTGATCGCAAGAGGCATACGATGGAGGTCGGGGCGCGTTGCGTCCCGATCTTTTGAGCGATCCGCTGGCATGGACCCGGCCAGTTGCCTACAATGTTTTCCGTGAAATTCGAGGATTGGAAATCCGGTTCATGACGAGCCTTTTGCGCAGACCCGAACTGGGCGCATTCGCCGCCTTCATCCTGACCTACATTTTCTTCGCCATCGTTACACAGGGCGCCGGTTTCGTTTCTGTCAACGGAACCGCCGGCTGGCTCAATCTGGCTGCAGAACTCGGCATCGTCGCAATTCCTGTCGGCATGTTGATGATTTCCGGCGAGTTCGACCTGTCGATCGGCTCGACAGTCGGCGCCGCCTCCATGGTGGTCGCCATCGCAACGAGCTTCTACGGCATGCCGATCTGGCCGGCGATCGGCCTGGCCCTGCTTATCGGCGCGCTGATAGGCCTGGCCAACGGCATGGCCGTTGTGCGCACCAATTTACCGTCCTTCATCGTGACGCTTGCAACAAACTTTATCGTCATCGGGGCGACGATGGGCTTTTCGCGGCTGATCGCCAATGTCACGTCAAGTTCCATCGTCTCGTCCGATACCGCTCACGCCGTTTTCGCCGCGCGCTGGGGGCAGGCCAACATCTCGATCCTTTGGTGGCTCGGCGCTGCGATCGTCGGCGGCTGGGTGTTGTCGAAAACGACCTTCGGCAACTGGGTCTACGCGACGGGGGGCAACATGCAGGCCGCGCGCGGCGCGGGCGTTCCGGTGGAGCGGGTCAAAATCATTCTGTTCATCGCCACCGGTGTGGCGGCGGCATTCGTCGGGGTGCTACAGGGCGTTCAATGGAATTCCGGCAACTCCACGTACGGACAGGGATATGTCTTTCAGGCCCCGATCGTCGTCGTTATCGGCGGCGTGCTGCTCGGCGGCGGTTACGGTTCGGTCGCCGGCATCTTTCTCGGCACCGCTCTGTTCGGGGTGATCTCCACCGGCATATTCTACACGGGCTGGAACACTGACTGGATTCAGCTCTTCCTGGGGGCGCTTCTGGCGCTCGCCGTTCTCGCGAACAATTATGTTCGGCGCTTTGCGCTGATGGCGAGGCGCTGATCATGGAACGGAAACAACCAATCCTCGAATTGCAACACATTTCCAAAGCCTTCGCAGGCACCCGGGCGCTCGACGATGTGTCGCTCGAAGTCCGGCCGGGCGAGATCCTCTGCCTTCTTGGCGACAATGGCGCGGGCAAATCGACTCTTATCAAGGTGATGTCCGGTTATCATGATCCCTCGTCCGGCTCGATCCGGCTGGAAGGCGAGGAAATAGCCTTCGCCAGCCCGCGCGAGGCGCGCCAGCGGGGCATTGCGACCGTACATCAGGATGTCGGAAGCATCCCGCTCATGAGCGTCGGCCGCAATTTCTTCCTGGGCGCCGAACCGACGAAAGGCGTCGGTCCTTTCCGATGGTTCGATGAAGCGAAGGCGAATAAAATCGCGCTCGAACAGATCGCCCGTTTCGGAATCACGCGAATATCCGACGGCAACCAACTGGTCGGCACGATGTCCGGCGGCGAGCGACAGGTGCTGGCGATCGGACGGGCCATGTATTTCGGCGCGAAGGTGCTCATCCTCGATGAACCAACTTCGGCCCTTGGCGTCAAGGAAGCCTCCGTTGTATTGCGCTTTATGCGTCAGGCAAGGGCGGAAGGGGTGGCGATCGTCTTCATCACGCACAACGCACGCCACGCCATGGCCGTCGGAGACGCTTTCGCGGTGCTGATCCACGGCAAGGTGGCCGCCCGGTTCTCACGCGGCGAAAAGACCCGCGAAGAGGTCCTGAACCTCATGGCGGGAGGAGAGCAAATGTCGGAACTCGAGGAAGATCTCGAAAACATTCACTGAACTGACCGTGATCCCCGCGGATCACCGCGGGCCGTAAGCAGACTGTTAAGCACGCAGCGCTATCTTTCGCTGCAGCGATGTTGCGTTGCGTAAAACTTGCGCTATCTTGTTGCGGTGCAGCAGTGCGCCACGTTTCTTTTCCTCGGTCAACCGGTCTCGCCATGGTCAGTAAAGCTTCCAGACTGTACAAGGATCACCACGGTCTCGAACGCCCGCCATTCGAGTGCATAGCGTTGCTTCTCCAGGGAGGCGGCGCACTCGGCGCCTATCAGGCCGGCGTCTACAAGGCCCTGAACGAGGCGGCGATCGAGCCGGACTGGGTCGCCGGCATTTCCATTGGCGCGATCAACGCCGCAATCATCGTCGGCAATGCGCCGGAAGACCGGGTTCAGAAACTCGACCAGTTCTGGCATCTCATATCCGACCGTTCCTTCCTGACGCCATATCGAGAGTATTTTCGCGCGGCGACGCAGGGCGATCAAGCGCGGACCTGGTTCAACGAGATGAGCGCCGGACTTGCGCTCCTCAACGGAGCCGAAGGTTTCTTCACGCCGCGTTTTCCGGCGCCGTTCTTCGAACCAGCAGGTTCATTGGCCGCCACCAGTTTCTACGACACAGATCCGTTGAAGAAGACGCTCGAGGGCCTAATCGATTTCGACCGGATCAACAATGACGGCAAGCGCCTGTCGCTTGGGACCGTCAATGTGAGAACTGGAAACTTCACCTATTTCGATACGGAAACTCACACGATTGGGCCGGAGCACGTCATGGCGAGCGGCGCCCTGCCGCCGGGCTTTCCCGCCGTTGAGATCGAGGGCGAGTTCTACTGGGACGGCGGACTCGTCTCCAATACGCCGCTCCAATGGGTGCTGCGCGACAGCGGCACCCGACAGGACACGCTGGCGTTCCAGGTCGATCTCTGGAGCGCGAAAGGCGAATTCCCGAAAAACCTCGCCGATGTTTCAGAGCGGCAGAAGGAAATCCAGTTCTCAAGCCGTACGCGCCACTGCACCAATGAATTCAGCCGCGAACACGAATTGCAGGCCGATATCGCTAAGCTTTTGGCACGACTCCCGGCTGACCTTGCAGAAAGCGAGGAGGCGAAACGGTTGAAGGAAAGCATGGATCACCATGTGTACAACATCGTTCACCTTATCTACCGTTCAAAACACTACGAAGGGTCCTCGAGAGACTACGAATTCTCGCGCCTGAGCGTCGAGGATCACTGGCATTCGGGATATATCGACGCTGTTCACTCTCTGCGTCATCCGGAGATATTCGAAAGGCCCGACAATGTGTCCTGCGTAAACACGTTCGACTATCTGTCGGAAACCACCTGACGACGCATGACTGCTGCCAACCGCCATGATGAGGAATCCGGCTCATGAAACTGGAAGACGTGCGAAAATCCGCCTTTTCAATGCCGCTCACCAGCCCGGCTTATCCGCCCGGGCCATACAGGTTCGTCGACCGCGAATTCTTCACCATCACCTATCGAACGGATCCCGAGCGGCTGCGGGCGGTTGTCCCCGAACCGCTCGAGATGTCGGAGCCGGTCGTCAAATACGAATTCATCCGCATGCCGGATTCGACCGGCTTCGGCGATTACACGGAAACCGGCCAGGTCATACCGGTGACGTTTGAGGGCAGGGCGGGCAACTACACCCACTGCATGTTCCTCAACGATCATCCGCCCATCGCCGGCGGTCGCGAGCTCTGGGGATTCCCCAAGAAGCTTGCCTCGCCAAGCCTGAAGGCGGAGATCGATACGCTGGTCGGAACCCTGGACTATGGCCGCGTGCGCGTGGCCACGGGAACCATGGGTTACAAACACCGCGAAGCCGATCTGGATGCGGTGCGCAAAAGCCTCGACGCGCCGAATTTCCTTTTGAAGATCATCCCGCATGTCGATGGGTCGCCCCGTATTTGCGAAATCGTTGAATACGGGCTTGAAGACGTGACATTGAAAGGCGCATGGACGGGTCCGGCCGCGTTGTCGCTTTTTCCCCACGCCTTGGCGCCGGTCGCTGACCTGCCGGTTCTGGAAGTTCTTTCCGCCGTGCATCTCAAGGCCGATCTGACGCTCGGTCTCGGCAAGGTGGTCTATGACTATCTGGCCTGACCTACAACGGCCGATCGCCCTTAACCCGAACAATCGGAGACAAAGATGCTCACCAACAAGACTGCCGTGATAACCGGTTCGACGTCCGGAATTGGACTTGCCTACGCCAACGCGCTCGCCGCCCAGGGCGCCAACATCGTCATCAACGGTCTCGGCGACGCCGGCGAAATCGAAAATACCCGCAGCGGCATAGCGTCGGAACATGGCGTCAAATGCTCGTATTCTTCCGCCAACATGCTCAAGCCCGACGAGATCGCTTCCATGATCACGGATGCCGAAGACGAATACGGCTCCGTCGATATCCTCATCAACAACGCCGGCATCCAGCATGTCGCGCCGATTGAGGATTTCCCGATCGCCAAATGGGACGCGATTATCGCCATTAACCTGTCGTCGGCGTTTCACACGATACGAACCGCCGTGCCCGGCATGAAGAAGCGCGGCTGGGGACGCATCATCAACACCGCTTCAGCGCATGCGCTGGTGGCCTCGCCCGACAAGGCGGCCTATGTTTCCGCGAAACACGGCATCGCAGGCCTGACCAAAACGGTTGCGCTTGAAGTCGCCCAGAACGGCGTGACGGTCAACGCCATCTGCCCGGGCTACGTGTGGACGCCGCTTGTCGAGCACCAGATTCCGGATACGATGAAGGCCCGCAACATGACGGAAGAACAGGTCAAACGCGACGTGCTTCTTGCCGCCCAGCCCACCAAGCAATTCGTCACAGTCGATCAGGTCGCGGGTCTGGCGGTGTTCCTGTGTTCGGACGCAGCAGCGTCCATCACCGGTTCTCTTTTACCAATAGACGGCGGCTGGACCGCGGAATAGCGCGTCCTGGCCGGTCAGTTCCGGTACGGACGGGGACCGAGTGGTCCCCGTCCGACAAACCTTGCGAGTGATGGGATGGGTGATTCACGCAAGGAATTCGCAACTATACCGGTGCACAACAATAAGGTCCCGGAAACAAGGTTTCCGTCCCATGGCAGTCAGCCGAACGGGTCTCTTTGGAGGGAATTCGGCAACAACAGTAATGGCGGAACAAATTGCAGTTCAGAACCCATGTTTATGGGGAACTGTGAGACAAGCCAATAGAGAGCAACAACTATTTCGCGATTTTCGGGTGAGAAGCACCCATTATAAGCAGCAATATTAACCTATGAAGTCGTTGCGCGTTCCAGGGCTCCATCAACAGCGTCTACAATCGCGTCAATGTCGTTGAGAGTGGAGATGAGCGCGGGACTCAGGCACAACGTATTGTTGAAACCGTCAAAGCTGCGATTGGTGGCGCCGATGATGACGCCCTGCGCCATGCAGTCCGCCGTCACCGCCTGAACGACGTGTTCCGGGGCGGGTTCCTTCGTCTCCCGGTCGCTGACCAGCTCGGCGCCGCAGAACAGGCCCTTGCCACGAACATCCCCGACAATATCGTGCTTCTGCTTGAGCTCCTCGAGCCGCCCCATCAGGTAGTCGCCCATCTGCGTCGTGTTTTCGAGCAGGTTCTCGTCCTCGATGATGCGCAGGTTTTCCAGAGCTGCGGCCGGGCCCGCGGCGCAGCCGCCGAAGGTCGAGATGTCGCGGAAATAGCTCATCGGGTCCGACGGGTCGGATTTGAATTCGTCGAACACCGACTCCGTGGTTACGGTGCAGGAAATCGCCGCATAGCCCGACGCGACGCCCTTCGCCATCGTCACGATGTCCGGCTTGACGCCGTAGTGCTGGTAGCCGAACCACTTGCCGGTGCGCCCCATGCCGCACACCACTTCGTCAATGAGGAGCAGGACGTCGTATTTGCGGCAGATCTCCTGAACGGTTTCCCAGTAGCCCTCGGGCGGCGTAATGACGCCGCCGCCGGCCGTCACCGGCTCCAGCACAATGCCGCCGATCGTGTCCGGGCCTTCGCGCAGGATAACGTCTTCAATCGCCTTGGCGGCGCGAACGCCGTAATCTTCGCAAGGGCCGAATTGCGAGCGATACTCCAGACAATGCGGAACTTCGACAAAGCCGGGCGTAAACGGACCATACTGGTCCCGTCGCTGGTTCTGCGACGTCGTGCTGAGCGCGGTGATCGTCGTGCCGTGATAGTCGCGTTCACGATACAGGATCTTGTGCTTCTTGCCGCCATACCGGTTGTGGGCGATCTGGCGGACGATCTTGTAGGCCTTTTCGTTGGCCTCTGATCCGGAGTTCGAGAAATAGACGCGGCTCATGCCAGGCATTTTCTCGATCAGCTTCTGGGCGAACAGCGCCCCCGGTATGTTGCCGGCCGAATTGGCGAAGAAGTTGAGCTTGACGAGCTGGTCGCGCACGGCGTCGGCGATGCTCGTGCGTCCGTATCCGACGTTGACGGTCCAGACGCCGCCGGAAACCGCGTCAAGGAATTCGCGTCCCTGGGCGTCCCAGAGCCGCAAGCCCTTGCCCTCGATCATCATCATCGGATCGGATGTCTCGTAGCGCTTGTGCTGGCTCAGATGGTGCCATACATGCGCGCGGTCGCTTTCGACGGCTTCGCTGAAATCATTGGCGCCGGGTGTAAAATTCATTTGCTGCTCCAGCAGTGAACGGAATTGCCTACCCTATACCATCTCACGACTTCGCCAAAGGCCAGTAGTCCCAGTTCAAAACGCTCCATGAAGCCAGATCGGGCTGGCGCTAGAGCAGCAAGGTTCCGGCAATCGGCGCCCACGGTCCATCATCAGTTTTGGTGAATTGCGGGATATGGGCGAGATTGTGGATCAGATCCGCGTCCGGACCTAGCGCTTCGCGCCAGTCATTGGCCTCGGTCAGGATCACGCCGACGCCGACGACGTCGCCGCCGGCGGCGCGGACCAGCTCAAGAGATCCCTTCAGGCTCGATCCCGAGGCGACCACGTCGTCAACCACGACCACCCGCTTGCCGTCGAGCAGGGGGACGGCGCGACGGTCGAGCAGAAGGCGCTGGTCGCCCTTCGACGTGATCGAGGCGATGGTTTGCGTCAGCGCGTCTCCGAGATGGATCTTTGGTGATTTCTGCAGGATGACGTAGGTGTCCAGACCCAAGGCCCGTGTTACCTCGATCGCCACCGGGATCCCCAGCGTCGCCGCTCCCACGATCACGTCGGGCTTTAGAGGCGCGAGCTTCCGGGCCAGCTCTGCGCCGACATGCGAAATGAAGCCGACGCCGAGATCGATGACCATCATGAGCGAGATAGCGAAATCCGGCTTGATCGCCACGACAGGCAAATCAACAGGAAGACCGGCGACATCAACGGTCCAGGTCTGGTCGGAAACATTGGTGGGTGGGGTGGTCATGACGTTTCAATCCCTGGCAGGCGGTGTTCGACAAGAAGACCGACTTCGCGCCATGTCGTGCGCTTGCGCGACAGGTCGAAGCCGTAAATGGACAGAGACAGAGAGATCGCGTGAGCCATTCTCACCGCCTGAATGAGCAGCGGGACTCCGCGGGCCAAAGCGAAACGAAGTCGCATCGGAAAGGAGACGTCGTCTATTTCCATCCCGCGGGCGCGCTGCGCGTCGGCAATGCGCTCGAAATCATGTCGAAGCATTGGAATGACGCCAAAAGTCAGGGAAAGCACGAGCGTGGCGATAGGAGGCAAACGGGCGGCGCTCGATGCGGCGAGTATGGAGCCCGGCGTGCTTGTTTCCATAACGAAAAAGAAAACAGCCGTCGTTGTCACCAGTCTCGCCGCCATTGCAAGCGCGGTTTCGACGGCAGCGACTAAAGTCTCTCCCTGGATCATCAGATTTGCGATCCAGCTTGCCGTCACCAACAGCACCAAAAGCGCGGCGCCTTTGAAGTAGGTCCGAATGCCCGGAACGCGGAAAATTGCGAGGAGCGCAACTGTCGCGGCAGCAAGCGGAACGGAACTCCTCCAGTCCGGCAGGAGCCAGGCTATCGCCATGATCGCAAAGGCAAAGGTCAGTTTGATGAAGAAATTGACGTTGTGAACGCTGTTCATGCGACTAGCCCGTCCGGCGTGAAGGATGGCGCCGGCCAACCGAGAGCGCGAAACGCGGCGCTCTGCCACGCTTCACTGCTATCGCCGTCGAATGCGACACGTCCGTCGGCGAGAATCAACGTGCGCGTTGCGACTTCCTCGACCAATTCGAGGTCATGTGAGATCAGCAAGACTGCGCGACCCTTGTCCGTCATGGAGCGGATGAAAAGGTCGAGCATGGCGCGTCCGTTGAGATCGCGTCCGAGCAGCGGCTCGTCGAGGATTGCGACAGCCGCGCCGGCGACGTCGGCGCAGGCCAGTCCAAGAAGCGCCTGCTGTCGGACCGAAAGCGCGAACGGATTAGTCTCGCTCAGCCCGCCCAGACCATATTTTTCAAGACAGGCCTGCGCCCGGTTTCGATCTGGTTCACCGGGATCGGCGCCGGCAGTGATGGCGAATAGAACTTCCTCGGCAAGGGTCATGTTGAAGAGAATGCGCCGCATGTTTTGCGGCAGATATGCGATCCGGCGCGCGCGTCGCGCCACCGTCCAGCCTGTGGCGTCGATGCCCTCGATCGTTATTGTGCCGCGCGAAATCCGGGCAAGACCCAGAATCGATTGAAACAGCGTGGTCTTGCCCGCGCCGTTTCGGCCGATCAGGCCGAGCACCTCGCCTGCCCGTACCATGAATCCCGCGCCGTTCAGCACAGGTTGGCCGTGAGCCCGGCAAAGAATGGTCGTCACATCGCGAACGCCAAGAATTTCTGCGCCAGGCGCCGACGCTTTCGGGCGCGACGCCGTACGGCGCGGCGGCAGGATGCCCGCTTCGCGCCAGAGGCGCTCCTCATTCACCAGCGTTCCGAAACCGCGCGCCTCGGAAACCTGTCCTTCCGAAATGAAACGGACCGTGCGGGCTACACCGTGAAAGGCGGCCGGATCCTGCTCTGCGACGAGCACCGCGCTGTTGCTGTCGAGCGTATCCCCCAGAGCCGCTGTGAGTCTTTGCCGGGCGGCCGGATCAAGGCCGGTGGTCGGCTCGTCGAGGATGAGCAGGCGTGGCGAAAGCGCCATTGCCGCGGCGATGGCGACCATGCGCCGCTCACCGCCCGACAGTGTGAGGACGCGCCGTCCGCGAAGCGCATCAAGTTGGAATTGCTTCAGCAAGGCGTCGACGCGTTTGCGGATCTCGGCCTTCGGCATGCTCCGGTTTTCCATCGGAAAGGCAATGAGATCCTCAACGCCGAGATCCCAGGACTGTTCTTCGACGCTTTGCATCACCAAGCCGATTTCCGCGAAAAGCGTGTCCTTCGACATGGTCGAGAGAGGTTCGCCCGATAGTGTTACCTCACCGGCGAAGTGGGATGGAGTAACGAGGCGCGGGATCAGCCCAGCTGCAACGTTGAGAAGGGTAGACTTGGCTGAGCCGGCTGCTCCGCAGACGAGCAGGCGTTCGCCTGCGCTCAAGTTCAGATTTGCGCCGGCGAGGACGGGTTCCTCGCCGTGGCTGACCGTGATGTCCTTGAGCGCAAGCACCGTCTGATTGTACCCTCAGAAACGCTTGAAACCGCCGGGCAGGGCGCTTTTCAGCATCTTGTAGGCTGGTATCACCAGCAACGGCGTTCCGATCAGCATCGGCACGATGTCGGAAAGGCCGAGATAGCCGACCGCCCACCAGAAGGGGAAGATGCCGAGATAAGCCAGACTGGCCGAAACTGCGAAAACCATCACCAGGCCGATGATTAGGCACACTGCTGCGATTTTAAGCAGCGCGGCGCGGTTGAATATCTGTTTTGCGGGGTCGAACATCAAGCCTGGAACGAGGCCTGTCAGGCCAACCATGACGCCATCGACGATCAGCGAGTGAGCGGGAATAAAGGTTCCGGCCAGCAACGACCATACAATTGTTCCCAGATAGCCGCAGATAAAACCGCTCTTCCATCCGAGTAGAATGCCTACGAGAGGCGGCAGAAATGCAAAGATACGCCATTGAATAACGCCTGGCACGAGCTGGATCGGATTGGCGTACGCCCACAATACTCCGGTTGCCGCGGCGGCTACGATGGACAAAACGATCGGAAAAAGTGTGTTCCCATCTGATGAGGCGGTGGTGGATTGCATGTCGAACCCCTGTTTTTATCAAACCCTCCCGTAAATTATTCAAGCAAATACTGTGCCATGCCAGAACAGGCGCCGTCTGATCCTATTGCTTGACCTAGACTGTCAGGTTCTCCCTGAGAAAATCCACCACCACGCGAACCTTTGTCGGCAGATATCGTCGGCTCGGATAAACCAGCCAGACAGCGGATTGCACGTGCATTGCAGAGAAGCTGTAGTCGGGCAACAATTGAGTTAGCCGGCCTGCGTCGATGTCGTCTTCGGCCACCCAGTCGGCCAGCAATGCAGGCCCCAACCCATCGATGGCGCCTTGCTTGAGCGCGAGGATTGATGAGATGCTCATGTCGCCTTGGATGCGGATCTCCCTTTCGATCCCGTTCTTGTCCTGCGCCATCCAGACACTGCCGAACGCTGGCAGACGGAAAAGAATGCAAGAATGTCTCTCAAGGTCGGCTGGGCGGTTTATGGGGCCGTGTTTTTCCACATAGTCCGGGCTTGCATAGACATGGTAGCGCATATCCTGGATTTTGCTTGCTATCACGTTTCCCCGGATGCGCGGCGCCAGTCTGATCGCGATGTCGATTTCATCCGTCACGAGGTCGATCGGGTCATCGCTGAGTATGAGATCGAGTTTCAGGCCGGGAAATCGGTCGCGAAATTTTGCCAGTAGCGGGAGCATCCGGATCTGGCCATAGGCGTGAGTCGTCGTGATGCGGATCGTTCCAGTCGGCCGTTTGCTCACCGCCATCGCGTCTTCGCGGGCGATGTCGATGTCTTCTAGAATGGTTGAAATCCGCCCGAGATAGGCATCGCCGCTTTCCGTCAGCGTCATGCTTCGGGTGGTCCGCTGGAAAAGACGGATGCCGAGCTCTTCCTCCAGGTTCGAGATCGTTCGCGACACCGTCGAGGGATCGGTGCCGTGCAGTCTGGCGGCGGCGGCGAAGCTGCCGAGTTTCGCAACCGAGGTAAATATTCTCAGCGTCTCGACTTCCATTCATGCATAATACACATGAATGTCATGCGCGTCGAACTGTTTATCAAGTTTCAAACCGTGTCTAAACATTTCTGAATAGTGTTCTGCATCGCCTGAAGCGACGCTTTGAATGGCAACTGTTGCGATAATTATATGATGTCGGAATTATCTGGGAAAAGCGCGATTGTCACCGGCGCAAGCAAGGGCATCGGCGAAGCGTGCGCCCGCGAACTCGCCAATCTCGGTGTTCAGGTGCTTCTGGCGGCGCGTAACCTGGATGCAATCGGAAATATTTCTGAAGAAATCCGTCAATCCGGCGGTTCGGCGCAAGCGATGCGATGCGACGTCGCCAGCTATGACAGCGTCAGCGCTCTGGTGAAAGCATGCGTCGATCGCTTCGGCGGTCTCGACCTGTTGATCAACAATGCCGGCCAGATCGAACCGATCGCGCGGCTGGCGGATTCCGACCCCGACCAATGGACGAAGGTCGCCGATGTCAACTACAAGGGCGTCTACTACGGCATGCGCGCCGCCATCCCTGTCATGCTTGAACAAGGCGGCGGCGTAATCGTCAATGTCAGTTCCGGCGCCGCCGTCTCCGCGCTTGAAGGCTGGAGCCATTATTGCTCCTCGAAGGCGGCGGCCCTCTCCCTAACGCGCTGCGGCGACTTGGAATACCGCGATCAGGGTATCCGTGTCGTCGGACTCAGCCCGGGTACGGTGGCGACCAATATGCAGGTCGCCATCAAAGCCTCCGGCATCAATCCGGTCAGCCAATTGGATCCAACAGTCCACATTCCTGCAAGCTGGGCGGGACGCGCCGCCGCTTGGCTCTGCACAGAAGCGGCTGCCGGATTTGCCGGAGGCGACTTTTCCCTGAGAGACGAGGATAACCGCAGACTGGTCGGTCTGGTCGAATAGAGATATCCTTGTTCTCCCGCGAGTCAGCATTGGCTCGCGGAGGGTGGGAGTAAGACTGTTGGCGGCTCAGGAAAATATCCAGGAACAGGCCTATGGTTGGGTCATCGTGGCGGTCGCCACCTTGAGCCTCGCTCTGGGTTTCGGCGCGAATCTTTCCGTTACTGTTCTGATCGATCCCTTTCAAACCGAGTTTGGCTGGTCGCGCGCCGAGATTTCCATGGCATACACCATGGTCACCGTTGGCGCTGCATTCGGCGGTCTGGTCTGGGGCAGTCTTTCCG
Source organism: Hoeflea sp. CAU 1731 (assembly GCF_039888615.1). NCBI lineage: Bacteria > Pseudomonadati > Pseudomonadota > Alphaproteobacteria > Hyphomicrobiales > Rhizobiaceae > Hoeflea > Hoeflea sp. CAU 1731. The sequence goes on from NZ_JBDQQS010000001.1 coordinate 151,803, forward strand.
ATCGCATCGGCGCCAGGCGGATCGCGATGCTCGCCAGCGTCACGCTGGCCGGCGCCGTGGCGGCAGTCGGCTATCAGACCAACTTGTATGCGATTTATCTTCTGTATCTGCTGATCGGCGGGGTCGGCTTCGCCGGTCTCTTTACGCCGCTTCTTGCGCTGACCGGTCTGTGGTTCAGCCGGAGAAAAGGCATGGCGATCGGCATCGCCACGGCCGGTGGCGCGCTCGGGCAGGGGCTCGTTCCCTACGTGGCGCGCATTCTGATCTCGACCTGGGACTGGCAAACGGCCATGCTCGCGCTCGGTGTCTGCTATTTCGTGCTGCTGTTGCCGGCCATGTTTCTGCTCCGGCCGCCGCCGGTGCTTCAGCAATCCGGCGCGCAGGTTCGAAAATCCAACGATAATCTCTGGGGTTTGCCCCACACGATCACCATTGCGTGGCTGTCGATCGCCGGGGTGTTTTGTTGCATCTGCATGGCGGCGCCGCTCATGCATCTCGTACCGCTCGGGACGGATTTGGGTCTGTCTCCGCAAACAGCGGCAGGCCTGCTGCTCGCGCTTATGGCGTCCGGCGTTGTCGGGCGGATACTGTTTGGAACGATCGCAGACCGGATTGGCGGTCTTCGCGCCTATTTTGTAGCGTCGATCGGCCAGACCGCCTCCGTGTTCTGGTTCACCCAGACGGTCTCACTTCCGCTGCTCTATCTGCTCTCGATCATTTTCGGATTTTTCTTTTCCGGTGTCATGACCTGTTTGCTGATCTGCGCCCGGGAGGCTGCGCCTCTGCGCATCACGGGTTTCGCGGTCGCGATCGTCGGCATGGCGGGCTGGTTTGGCATGGGTATTGGCGGCTTCCAGGCGGGATATTTCTACGACCAGCTCGGCACGTACAGCTACTCCTACGGTTATGCCGCCGCCGCTGGCGTCATCAATCTGGTCATCGTCGCAATTCTGATGCGGTATCGCTCCGGCAGAAGCGGCATGCCGCAGCCGGCGGGGGCTTGATCAGGAAAGATACTCTAAAGTTCCGAGAAAGCCGGCGCGTATTCCACCGCGCCGGATGAAGCCGGCAGACGATCTCCAACAAGCGCCAGCGCCATGAAATGCGGGCCCGCATAAGGGGATTTGAAACCTTGCGCGGCTTCGATGGTGAAACCGAAGCGATTGTAATAATCAGGGTCGCCCAGCACAAACACGCCTTCCCAGCCGGCGTCTCTCGCGTCAACAAGCGCACGCAGGATCAGTTCGGCGGCTATGCCGCGATTTCGGTATTCCGGGAGCACGGCCACGGGCGCAAGCCCCAAAGCCTTGAAAGGCGCGCGCATGCGCGACAGCGCAACAAAGGCGACAGGTTTTCCATCTACCTCACCAACCAGCAAGACTTCGGCGTCGCCCTGGGCCCGCAGCTGATCCACCAGATACGCCTCCACGGGTCCGGGAAAACAACGCAGGAGAATGGCTCGGACGGTTGGCTGGTCGATCGGTTCTTCAGGACGTATCTGCATGGCGGATAGCTTTAGCGGAGAGCCCGCCTCCTTCGCAATGCCCGGCAGGACTCGCTATCTGGCGGCGGAAGCCGTGTCGAGAAGTCCGCTCAGGGTGAAATAGCCGTAATGCGCGCCGGAACGACGGTGACAGAAAAAGAATTCCGCAATCCGGGTCGCAAGTGGCAGCGGTTTCCTACTCGCATTCACATGCGTGTGCGACTATATCTCCACCCGGACCCGGGCTGTCGCAGTATCGGCCAGTGCGCAGGGTCCTGCAATCTGATAGAGGAGAAACGGGCATGACGAATTTGAAAATTGGCGAAGAAGCCCCGGATTTCGAGGCCCAGACAACGCAAGGCGCAATCCGGTTTCACGAATGGCTCGGTGATTCCTGGGGCGTGCTGTTTTCGCACCCGAAGGATTTTACGCCTGTCTGCACGACCGAGCTCGGCCAGATGGCCCGTATTGCTCCGGAATTCGAGAAGCGCAACGTCAAGGTGATCGGTCTTAGCGTCGATCCAGTCGACAGTCATTCCAAGTGGGTCCAGGACATCGAGGAAACGCAGGGCTTCCTGCCGCAATTTCCGATGATCGGCGACCCCGAACTCAAGGTCGCCAAGCTTTATGGCATGTTGCCGGCTGAAGAAGGCTCCACGTCGGAAGGCAGGACAGCAGCCGACAACCAGACGGTCCGCACCGTCTTCATCATCGGGCCTGACAAGAAGATCAAGCTGATGCTGATCTACCCGATGACGACCGGCCGGAATTTCAACGAGATTCTGCGTGTCATCGATTCCATGCAGCTGACGGCGGCGCACAAGGTTGCAACGCCCGCCAACTGGGAACATGGCGAAGACGTCATCATCGTGCCGGCCGTGTCGGACGAGGAGGCGAAAGCCAAATACCCGGATGGCTGGAAGACCCTGAAACCCTATCTCAGGGTCGTCGCACAACCTAAATGATCCGTGTTCGAACGGAACTATCTATCGGGCGGCGCCGCATGGCGCCGCCCGTTTTATTCAAGCACCCGCCATCCACTTTCCGGCGCCGTCGGGAACCAGCCGAGGGACTTCGATTACGCTGCAGACCTTCTGCGAAAGCCCTGTTCGAGCAGAGTCCAGACAATCTTCCCAGCGACGGGTCTGCAGCATCGCGGCAGCCAGAACCACCGGTTCGCCCACGCATTTTTCAAGAAGACTGTAACCTGAAGCCATCGACGCGCCGGTGCTGATCACATCGTCGACGAGGACAAAGCGCCTGTTTTCCAGAAGCGGCAGCATGCGCGGGTCGACATAGAGCCGTTTTTCCTGACCGGGGCTGGTGATCGAGTTCAACGGGACCGACAGCGCGATGTCGTACCAGAACTTCCTGGAGGTGCCGAGCGGCGCATAGCGGTCATGGCCGAGTTTGCGCGCCGTTTCGGCGGCGAGCGTCAGGCCCAGCGTCGGCATTCCGACGATTACCTCCGGCCGGTAGTCTCTCAGACGATCCGCCAGGGCCTCGGAAAGCGCGTCCACGACTGTAAAGCTGGCCTGGTTCAGGATGAGGGAGGGCAGGGCCTCTTCTCCGCCCGAACGCACGCGCACGGGCAGGGCGATCTGGCGCCCGTCGGGCAGCGCCGCGGGATAGAGATCGTCGAACCGCGCCTGCCGCGAGGCGTCCCATGTCCCGGGTGGCTCGATTGTCTGCCAGAAATCGATGGCTTGCATGAATGGTCAAGGTCCTGTTCGTCGCTTATTTCCGATACTATGTTTTCGGAACTATTCCTACGGAGTGACACATGCCTACGATTGACGCCATACGCGATGACCTGCCCTTCCTTATCGATCTGCGGCGCGATCTGCACGCCCATCCGGAACTCGGCTTTGAGGAGGAGCGCACGAGCGCCATCGTCGCCGACCTTTTGGAGGAGGCAGGCGTCACGGTTCATCGCGGGCTTGCCAAAACCGGGGTCGTCGGATCGCTGCAGGTCGGCGAAGGCAACGGCGCAATCGGCCTGCGCGCCGACATGGATGCGCTCGCCATGCCGGAAAAGGCGGACCGACCTTACAAGTCGACGGTTGACGGCAAGATGCACGCCTGCGGGCATGACGGGCATACGGTTCTGCTGCTCGGCGCCGCGCGCCATCTGGCGAAAACGCGCAAATTCTCCGGCACGGTGCATTTCATATTCCAGCCGGCCGAGGAGGGCAGGGGCGGCGCCAAACGCATGGTCGACGAGGGCTTTTTCCGACAGTTTCCCTGCGACGCTGTTTTCGGCCTGCACAATATGCCCGGATTGGCGGTTGACGAGATGGCCGTCGTGGCCGGTCCGCAACTGGCGTCCTCCGACAGTTGGCGCGTCACGTTCAAAGGCATCGGCACGCACGGAGCGAAGCCGCACCTCGGGCGCGATCCGGTAACCGCGGCCGGCCAGTTTATCGCGTCGCTTCAGACGATCGTCGGTCGGGTCGTCGATCCGCTGCAGCCGGCTGTCGTCAGCGCCTGTTCGGTGCAGGCCGGCGATCCGGAAGCGCTCAACGTCATCCCGGACATCGTCAAAATCGGCGGCACCGCGCGCGCCTACACGCCAAAAGTCCGCGACCAGCTCGAGGAGGAGATCGGCCGGCTGGCTGAGGGAATCGCAACAGCCTTCGGCGTCGAGGCGTCCTACGCCTTCCAGCGGCGCATACCGCCGGTGGTCAATGACGCGACTGCCGCGGAGACGGCGCTTGATGCGGCGCGGGACGTTTGCGGTTCGGTTCGCACGGAATTCCCGCCATCCACCGCCGGCGACGATTTCGCGTTTTTCTCCGGCGACGTTCCAGGCGCCTATGTGTGGCTTGGTAACGGGCCGGCCAGGGACGGCGCGTTGCACCACAATACCAGCTACGATTTCAACGACGACGCCATCATCACCGGCGCAAGCTTCTGGGCGCGTTTGGTGGAGCGGCGGCTGCCGGCCTGAACCGGCCCCGCTTCCCGGTCAGTCTTTGGATGCGACCACGATGCCTGCAGGGCATCCACCGTCGATTTTCGGCGCGTGCCGCAAGAGTTCCATCAGCGGCTTTAGCGCGCCGTCCCGCCGCAGATCCTCCACGCGCGGAAGTGAAAGCTCCGCTTCCAGGATGACCTCTCCGGACACGCCTTGCGCCTTCACGCATGTCAGCTTCAGACGCGACCCGGCGCGGCTGCCCAAGGTTGCGTCCAGATGCCTGCGAATGGCGTCTGCCTGCAACCGGCCGCCGGCGGCTCTCTGGAACACCGGATCGAGAATCTTGCTGACCTGCGCAAACAGATCTTCAATGTCCTTGAAATACTCTTCCTGGCTGACGCCAGAACAAGTGCCGTGTTTCAGCCATTCATAGCCCATGTTTTCTTGTCGCGAGTAATACGGGACCAACTGGTCAAGCGTCGGTTTTGCGATGTTGATCGGCGGCAATTGTTCGATGTCTCCGCGCTCGGCCGCCAGCTTGTCGTTTTCCGGAGCCTCGCAATAGTTGTTTTCGTAGGGCTGCGGCCACAGGCCGTGGATGATCGAATGGTCGCCCAGTCGGGCGACGCTTCCGTCGCTGCAGCCTTCATTGTCCGGATTGACCTTACAGAAAGCCGGTCCCCAGTTCAGCGTGAATACGCTGTTCTTGCTCAGCGCTGCTTCCTCAGCCCGGCGCATGTTCGCGCTCGATTGGGTGTCGATAACGAATAGGCTGAAGATCACGCAGGCTGCAGCCACCGCCAGGAGGCCCGCCGATATGCCCAGCACTGTGAAATCCTGGCGTGTCAGCGCCTTGTCTCCGCTTGGTTCCGTTGGTCGATACTACCGGCGACGCTGCGGAATACAACAAGCCCGGCGCTGTTTGGACATGAAACCGTATTGCTTCCTTTGTTCCGCGACCAGGTGTTAAAAGGGACCAAACGCGGGGGGGTCCTGATTTGCGAGACAGCCAATGAGGCGCATCGACCAATGGTTTGAGCGTGCGGCGAAAAGTGAAGAAAGGCTGGTTTCCTTCTTCCAGTGCGCCGTGACCGGTTCGATGGGACGCTATTTCCGGTATCGCTTACGCAATATACTCATACTCGATACATTGATGTTCGTGGTCCGGGCGGCCGAATTTCTCCTCGTCTACCGGGTTCTCGGTCACATCGACGCCTTCATCGTGCTGTCGCTCCGAGTTGGTTCTCTTCTTGTCGAGGGGGCCTGGTGGGGGCTTCTGGAAGTCATGCGCGAGCGCCTGCGCGATCTGACGGAAGAAGGCAGGTCGCAGGAAAGAGATCGGATAGTTGGCGACTGGCTCGTCTTGTCTGTGTTGGTTGCGGCGGCGATCCTGGTCACCGCGACCGTCTTGATCGTTGGCAATGTAATGACATCGGGCGGCGGCGTTATCGTCGGAATCTACAGTTTCTTCATTATTCTCGAAACCGTCGCCAAACTGCCGGCCAAGACGATACATGCAGGCATGTACGCCACGCGGCGGATATTCCGCCCGAGCTGGACGATTTTCGCGCCCCTTGCCATCCAGATCTCCATTCTTGCGATCGGATACGCCATATTGCCCACCGCGGCTCTGATCCTGTCGATTCTCGCCTCGTCGGTGGCCGCAACCCTGCTTGGCCTGCGCTATACGCTGAGAGTGTACGAATTGTCCGGGCGTTCGCTCGGGTCAGCCCTGGAGCTCGGTGGTTTTTCGACGTTCATCAAAGCCTTGCCTGCGGGTCGTGCGGCGCTTTCTCTGGTTGCGGGATTGTGTCTTCAGCTTGATGCGATCTTTGCGCTGGTTCTCCTCGGGATCGTATCTGGAAACGCGCGCGCGATCGACTTTACCGCCGCCGATCCGGCCTGGCACATCATCAATAGCTTCGCCTTCTTCTATCTGCTGCTTCCGGCGTTCACCGGCAGTTACGATTGGGCCAGGGTGTTCTATTTCGATCTGGTAAGGCTGCGCCGGATAAAGGAATATCGGGAGTTGCGGCTCTCATTCTTCAAACGCATCCTCTTCACCGCGCCGCTGATCGCGACCTGGTTCTGGTTACTGGGCTTCTCGCTCGGCCTGCTGCAGATGAATGATTTCTCCTTCACGCTGCTGCTGGCGATGCTTCCGCTTTTCCTGCTTCGCTCCCTGATCGGCGTCTACCAGTTCCGCATGTTTGCGGACGGTCATCTTTTCTCGGTCGTGGGCAGCGTCGGCCTCTTTGTCTTCGGGTTGTGGCTTGTCTGGCTGGATCCGCAACCGGCGTCGGATTTGCTGGAAGTCACCGCAGTCATGATCGTCGTGCTGGTGGCTCTCATCAATCTGCATCACTTCAGAAATCGCAAGCAACGCTTGCCCGTGCAGCTCGATCCGGGTGAATGGTTCGATACGCTGCGGAATTTGGATCAGCCTGTGTTCGTCGGCGAATTGCGGTTCGCGCCGCGCGTGCCGGAAATGCAACGTCGTCAGGTGATCAGCGCTGTTCGCACCCGGATTTCCGAATACGGTCACTATACGTTTCGAAATCAGGGCGCGCTCTTGTTCTTTCTGCCGGATTGCGAGACCGCGCGTGACCTGGATATCGACCTTTCCGTGATGTCGGGCGGCGCCGCGAGCGCGGCCCGTCACGGCGACCCGGTATTTGCTGAAGGTCGTGCGGCGGCGTCCGCGCTGCTGTTGCGATGGCCCGACCTGCAAGACCATGTCGCGCGTCACTCGATCGATGAGCAGAAAGTTCTTTTCAAGGCGCAGTTCGAGAATGGCGGCTATCTAGACCTGGCGACGGGCGAGGGCGGCGCGTCCATGAACCGCCTCGATCCCCGGATAACCCGCCTCGCGCTGACGACCGCGCTGAAGTGCTTCAGGGATGGACGACTGGCCGCGACGATCCACAATCATGTGCTTGCGCCTGTCTTCAGCGGAGGCGCGCTGCGGTTGCTTCTCGTGCTGCCGCAGGAAGCAGGCGAGGGGGCGTTGAAGAAGTGGCGTGCAGCCGTGACGGAGGATGCGAAAGCCGCCGACGCGGAGACCGAGCGGGCGGTTCGCCTCGATGGTTGAGCCGGTCGATATCGAGGCGTGTCTGCGGGATCATTCCGTATACGAAGCGGAGATTCTGAAAATCTTTGCAAAGCGCGTGCAAAGCGGTCGGACGTCCTCGGACGCAGGGCCGGGCGTGAGCTACTATCGCGCAGCGACGGATCGCCGTGCTCTGGCGGCGCGAATCGTGAAGACCATCAAGGCCGGAGACTATCGCATGAGCCCGGTGGATCTTTGGTTTCTTGAGCGTCACGGCAAGGTTCGCCCCGCCCATCGGCCGGTTTTCATGGATCAGGTGGTTGGCGCAGTGCTTTTCCAGTTGCTCACCCGCAATGCGCGCGCCTTTGGAATGCCCGGCGTGCACTCCTATCTGCCGGGGCACAGCAACCTGTCCGCAGCGCTTGCATTTTCCAGCTTTATCCGTCGCTATCGCAGGCAGGCGGGTGCAAGACCGCCGGCGCTCCACGTGCTCAAGTCCGATTTCAGCAAGTTCGGCGAATCCTTGCCGATGGGGCCAACGGCGCCGCTCTGGAAGACAATGCGACAGGTAGCCGATCTCGGAAATCCGCGCGGCGGCGTAAGTGATCAGACCTGGTCTCTCATTGTCGATCTGGTGCGCCCGGTTATCTGCAATCCGGATGGATCGTCCTTCACGCGCGCGTATGGTGTCTCCATGGGAACGCCCCTGACGCCGTTGGTTTCCAATCTGTCGGTTCATGAAATGGACGTCTATCTGAACGGCGTCGAAGGCCTTTTCTATGCGCGTTACAATGACGATTTCATCCTGGCGCACGCCGATCTGCAGACGCTGCAACAGGTGGACGTCAGTCTGGAGCCCATTCTCGCCCGCCTTGGCGTAACCAGAAAAATGGAAAAGGAGCGCCGCGTGGCGCTTAGCGGTAACGGTATGCCGTCAGACGCCGACCCCGCCTATGAGGGCGGCAATCGCATCGATTTCCTCGGCATTTCGATCGCCTGTAATGGTGATTTGAGCCCCGCTCCACATTTGCAGGCGCGGTTCGTCAAACGCGTTTGCGCCAGGATTGACGGACTTGCGGCGGGGTTTGCCGGAGAAACACCCTTGAACAGAGCCCGGCGACTCGTCTCTGCAACAAATGTCATGCTGGATGTCGACAGCCCTTTCGCCGTTCCCGGTCTTGCGACCCTGCTCAAGGTCGCCTCCAGTCGCGGCGACTTGAAGGATATCGATTTCAGGATAGCCAGAAAAATCGTCCAGGCCGCCACAGGCCGTCCGGGAAACCGGGGATTTCGCCAGATACCGCCAAAGCGCCTTCGCGAGGAGATGGAACTCGTCTCACTGGTCGCAATGCGCAACTTGCGACATTAGGGGCTGTCGGATAGGATTTCTGCGGGAGCGCGTTTCCCGCGGCGACGCGGCGGACGGCCTGTGGAGCCACAGAGGCTGCGGCTTTCGGTTCCTGTTTTGCTCTTTGATATCACGCGCTCCCACTTTCCCGCGAAGCCTCAACCTATGACTTCGAGAACCGGGCTTTCCAGCGGCCCGTCCAGGGTCAGGTCGGAGAGACCGAGATCGGTCTGATGCGGGCCGGCGTTGCAGGCCAGCGTCGCTCCGAAACAGGCCTTGAAGATCAGATAGGGCGGTTGCCATTGGACGACCTCGTCCATCGCCTGTTTGATCGCGGTGAAGCCCGCGCTGACATCGGCCATCGGCGCGTCGCTGACGAGACCTGAAAGCGGCAGCGGCAGGCTGGCCAGAACCACGCCTCCCGAGACAACGGCCAAGCCGCCGTCCATCGCGCAGACGGCGTTCGCGGCAAGCGCCATGTCCGCCTCGTTGCCTCCGAACACAGTCAGATTATGGCTGTCGTGGGAAACCGTCGTGCAGACGGCGCCGTTCCAAGCGCCCCAGTCCGTGAGAAAGCCGATTTTCATCTCGGCTGGTAGGCGTCCGTGACGGTGACAAACGCCGATCAGGGTTACGCCTTCAGGCGAAACGACATGGCCATCCCTGACATCCGTTTCCGTTTCGCGCCAGCGCGTAAAGCGCGGCCGGTCGATAGTCGCTACACGCACGCGATTACCGTTTGACATTATTTTGAAATCATCCGGTTTGAATTGAGGCGCTTTGACGGACTTCTCAAGCAAATCGGTTTTGATCCGGTGAGGCGGCGAATTCAGTCGATTATTGCGCGCCAAAATCTCGCCATTGCCGATCACGAAAACCGCATTCAGTGACTGCAGGTCGTCGAAAGCCACCAGATCGGCGCGGCGACCGGCTGCGATCAGGCCAAGATCGTTGCGTCCCAGACGCATGGCGGCATTGAGCGTCGCTGCGCGGATCGTCCATACGGGCGGCATGCCATAACGCACAAGTCTGCGGATCACATCGTCGAGCCCGCCATTCTTTTCGAGATCGTCGGGAAAGACATCATCGGTGCAAAGCGTCACGGTCGGCGGCAGATGTCCGATCGCGTTCAGCGCCTCGACGATTTCGGGAAGCAGGTGATCGTGCGACCCGCGAATTTCGATTGTCAGTCCCGCACGGAGTTTTTCAAGAAAGTCGTTCGCGGAGGTGAGTTCATGGTCGGACGTCACGCCGGCGGCCATAAAGGCGTTCAGATCCGGTCCGCTGAGGCCCCGCGCATGTCCGAACACCGGCTTCCCGCTTGCAAGCCCCGCCTGGACGACATCCGTCATCAGCGCGTCACGACTGATGACGCCGGCCATATTCATCACCTCGGCAACGCCGCCGATGCCAGGGTTGGCGAGCATCGCCTCCATCTCCGGTCCGCCGAACGCCGCGCCCGCGCATTCGAAACCCGGCGCAGAGGGAACACAGGACGGCGCCAGAACAATAAAACGCATCGGCAGGCTGGACGTTGCTTCGACAGCCCAGTCGACGCCGGCGAGACCATGCACATTTCCGAACTCGTGCGGGTCCCAGACGACCGTTGTCACGCCACGCGGCAATATCGTTTCGGCGTAGGTTGCGGGCGTGATCATCGAGCTTTCGACATGCATATGGGCGTCGATCAGTCCGGCTGTGAGGAGTTTTCCTGCAGCGTCGATGGTCTCTTCAGCGTCCGTTCTGCTTCCCGGCGCATGCACGCTGGCGATCATCGGACCTGTTATGCCGATGTCAGCCTTGCGGATTTCGCCGGTCACGGAATCGAGCCTGTCGCCATTGACGATCAGAAGGTCGAAAGGCGCATCGCCGCGCGCCGCCGCCACGGCGCGATCCCGCAGTGGTCTTTCGTTCAGATCATCCGGTTCGAGGGCGGAAGATGTCATTGTCGTGTTGCCTTTTCGAGGGCGTCCAGCGCCATGGATCTGATGCGTTCGGCGTCCGGTCGAACGGCGATCCTGGCGTTTGCGCCTGCTGAGGGTCGGCGGTCGACGACTGTTCGGCCGCGCGTCAGTCCGCCGGCCAATTCCATGTCGATGCGAACCGCCTCGAGCGTCGCCACATTGTCACCAATGGCGATCGCAGCCGCGACCGGGTCGTAGAGCGCCATGGCGGGACGGCCCCTTTGTATCGCGATGTCGATATAGCCGCCCATCAGGTCGGCCAGAACGGAGACTTTCTCATCGCCCGCCGCGTTCAGGGATTGTGCAAAATCAGGACCGACGAGAACCTGCCTGCAGCATTCCAGATCGACCATCCGCAGTTCGACGCCGCTTGCAAGAACGATGGCGACCGCCTCGGGATCGCTGAAGGCGTTGAACTCCGCCGATGCGGTGTGGTTGCCCGCACCGGAACCGCCGCCCATCCACAGGACATGGCTTATTTTCGGTGCAAGATCGGGGCGTGCGAGCAGCAGGATGGCGATATTGGTCAGCGGTCCCAGCGCAAGCACGGGCCTCGGTTGGCCAAGGCTTTCAAGCCATTCCGTCAGGCCGCTGAGGGCGGAGGGAATATCGGTGGTCGCGCTTTCCGGAAGTCGCTTGCCGAGCGTCGGCATGCCGCTAGGGCCAAGGATCCGTTCAGCAGTTTCAATGGAGCCGAGGATAGAACGGGAAGCGCCGGCAAACAGTGGCATGGTCCATCCAAGGAAGTCCGAGGCGTCAAATGCGTTGCGGACGACCTGTTCCAGCCTCGTATTTCCATAGACAAGGGAAACGCCTGCGATGTCGACCGGCGACTGCTCCACCATCATCACGGCGAGCATGTCGTCGAATCCCATATCCGTATCGATCCAGATCAAATCTTGTGTCCAGTTGGGCGTCGCTTCAGTGTCGAATCCATAGCAGAATTCGGTTCAGACGAAAGCGCCGGATGCTCAGGCGGGCGGATCAATCGCCGCCATGTCGACGCCCAGAAAATACGGCCAGACGATCAGCGCGAGGACGCCGCGCCAAAAACCAAGGTCGAGATAGCCAATGGTGAAAAGCCAGCCCGCGAGCCAGATCAGGCCGAGACCGCCGTGCTGTTCAATACGGATTCGCTGCTTGTCCATGGATAGGCTCCCTGTTGCGTTGTCTGTCCGTCGGAAAGGCTACATCAGCCAGGATCAGCGGCCAAGCGAAGGTTCGATAGCGAGAAGAACAAAAAATGAACAAACCTGCTGATTTTTAGGGTGATCTGTGCTATAAGATGCGCGTTGAAATCCGCCCGCCATCGGGCGCGAAATCCATGAAAATGCAGATTCCCGAAACGAAGCCAAATTGAAGAAGAGGCAATTTCCCGAAACGAACCCAAACTCCCCGAAATCGCATTTCCCGAAACAAACCCAAACGACCCAAAACCCAATTTCCCGAAACAAAGTCAGAGTTGGAAACAAGCCTTCCCACCATCCCTCATGCCGCACTTGATGCGGCATCCAGGCGCCGCGCGTCCGCGCGGCGGAAATGAGGAGCGGACGCAAAAAATCCAAATTCCCGAAACAAAGCCAGATTTGTCTCTAAGTGCGCGAGAATTGAATTAACCAACTAATACAGCAGCTTGAAAGGGAGTTTTGAATCAATTCACTTATAGGCGATGGCCGCGCTGGAAGGTCCGACAAGTGGAATGACTTCGAAACGCCTGAACCCCGCTTCGCTGCACCACTCGCGAAATTCAGCGCCGGTGAAGTCGAAAGCCCTGTCGCCGAACTCCATCAGCATGGTCAGCGACATGAACAGGCCAAAGGTGTTTTCGCGCCGGGCGTCGTCGATCAGGGCCTCGACGGCGATGAAGGCGCCGCCTTCGGGAAGCGCGTCATAGGCCTTTTTCACCAGAGCCTTCTTTTGTTCGAGGTTCCAGTCATGCAGGATCATGCCCATCGTAATAATTTCGGCCGGCGGCAGGGGATCGGAAAAGAAATCGCCGGACACCGTTTCGATCCGGTCCGAAAGACCGTCAGCCGCGATCTTCTTTTTTGCAATTTCCGTCACGTTGGGCAGGTCGAAGCTCGTGCAGCGAAGATGCGGATGGCGCGCGGCCACGCAACGCGAAAGCAGGCCGTCCGCGCCGCCGATATCCGAGAGAGTCTTGTAGTTGTCGAAAGGAAAAACCTCCGCAAGTTTCTCGAAATTGTGGCGGGACGAGCCGTTCATCGCATCCATGAAGGCTTCGAGCCGGGCGGGTTCCGAGTAGAGCGTCTCGAAGAAGGGCGTGCCCGCAGCCTTGGATTCGTTCTGCGGTTCGCCGGTCTTGAAGGCCTCTCCGATATCGGCCCAGAAGCGGTAGTTGCGCGCTTCCCACAATTCGAGAATGCCGCCGATATAGTCAGGCTTGTTTCGGTCGAGATAGGCGCCGGTGGCTGTGGTGTTGCGGTAGCGCGCATCCGGTCCGTCGCCATCGCGCCCAAGCATGTCGACAGAAACCAGAAGGTCGAGGAAATCCATGGCGGGTCGCCGCCGCAAGCCGTATTCCGCCATGATCTCGTCCAGGGTCATCGGGCTTTCGGCGAGCCGCGTATAGAGCCCGAGACCGACAGCGCTCAGCAGCGCCTTGGAAACGCCGTAGCCGATGGCGACGCGCATGATGTGGTCGGGTCCTGGTTCGTTCATGTGACATCCTCCGTTTTGTAGCGTGATCTTGCCATCATTATAAACGCGATTGCTACCTTTGCTTTAAAGCGGTTGTGCAATGAAGTGCTGATATTTGCAAAAGCAAAAAATGTGATGATAACGTGAATTTAATAATAATTACAGTGATATAAGTATTTTATCGTGCAGAAACTATTCATGAGAAAATGGACGTAAGTATAGCTGTGTGATTATATGGTGCAGCTTATGAATACAATCCGGAGGTTGAGAATATGGCTATCAACTGGTCGTTTACGATGGCAGCAATTATCCTGGTCGTTTATGCAATCTACATTATGCATAAAAAAATCCCGCTAACTCCGAGTCACGCAGCGCTATTTGCTCTCGCCGCGGCATTATTCATACTACCTAATGTTGTTGATTTTGAATGGACAGGTGATGGATTTAAGTTCACGACCAGAGAGCAAGGTGAAGGTCTTGCCAAGCAAGTCGAGAAGCTGGCTGATCAGCAAGTAACAATAAACAATAACGTTACTACCCTCACCGAAACGTTAAAAACTGTCACAGATCAAATTGCGGCCCTCCAAAGAAGCGGTAGTAATAGTACTTCAGAAAATGGAAATATTATTCAGTGGCCGCAGGACGGAGTTTTTCAAGGCTTGATAGAGAGCGGCAACAGAATCGATTTTCAAACACAACAATTAAAAGGTGAGATTGAGATGTTGAAGCAGCAAATCGCACCTCCGGCGGTGCAGTAGATGCAAATGCCGACATGATCTTATCGCTGCAATTTTTGCAGCGCTGTGAAAAAGAATGAGCACAAGACAGAAGCGGTAGCGCGTCATACCATCTTTTGGATGCCGATCATCGGGGCTGAGGCGGCAGAACAAACCGGTCTGAACGCCGGTCGGAAATTTCAGAGGTGGAACTCGAATATGGCTATCATCAGAAATACGACGCGACGTCATTTCCTGAAGTCGTCTGCCGGTATCGCCGGTCTGGCGACGCTCGGCGCCGGCCTGCCGCTGACTTCGGCGCGTGCGGCCGATCTCACCGTTGGCTTCATCTATGTCGGACCGAAAGACGATTTCGGTTACAACCAGGCGCATGCCGAAGGCGCTGCGGTGGTCAAGGGCATTGAAGGCGTGACGATCGTCGAGGAAGAAAATGTCGCTGAGACCGTGGACGTTCAGAAGTCCATGGAAAGCATGATCAATTTCGACGGAGCGTCGCTGCTGTTTCCGACGTCTTTCGGTTATTTTGATCCCCACATCCTGACGCTTGCACCAAAGAACCCTGATGTGCGCTTCGAGCATTGCGGCGGCCTGTGGAGCGCCGACAAGCATCCCGCCAACACAGGATCCTATTTCGGCTACATCGGAATGGGCCAGTATCTGAACGGCATTGCCGCCGGGCACGCCACCAAGACGAAGAAGATCGGCTTCGTCGCCGCAAAGCCAATCCCGCAGGTGCTGCTCAACATCAATTCCTTCCTGCTGGGCGCGCGCTCGGTCGATCCGGAAATCACCTGCCAGGTAATTTTCACTGGCGAATGGTCGCTTGCCGTCAAGGAAGCCGAGGCGGTGAATGCGCTGGCGGATCAGGGCGTCGACGTCATCACCTGCCACGTCGACGGTCCGAAGGTTGTCATGGAAACCGCGGCCGGCCGCGACGCGTTCGTCTGCGGCTACCACGCCAATCAGCAGTCGCTCGCCGGGGACAAATACCTCACAGGCGCCGAATGGGCCTGGGGCAACGTCTATACGGACATGATCAACAAGACGCTGGCCGGCGAAAAGATCGACAATTTCGTCCGCGGCGGACTGGCGGAAGGCTTCATCAAGATGAGCCCGCTCGGTCCGGCGGTGTCCGATGCGGCGCGCAACCAGTTCGAGGCGACGAAGGCCGAGATCCTGAAGGGCGACTACGCCGTCATAAAAGGTCCGATGAAGGACAACAAGGGCAACGTGATCGCCACGGAAGGCCAGGGCTTCGCCGAGACGGATGTCGAGTTGGAGAGCATGGATTACCTCGTTGAAGGCGTGGTCGGCTCCACGAGCTGACCATACCCGCCGCCTGGTCCGACCGAGGGCCGGGCCCTGTGTTGAAGGAGACCATCAATGAGCATCGATCTGGCATCGGGCGCCGGATCGGAGACAGCGGTTCGCGAGTGGCTGGAAAAGGCCGCCCGAAACGCGGAAGGTTTCGTCATCCCCGTTGGCGCGCTGATTGCGGGTCTCGCGGTTTTCGGACTGTTTCTGCTGTTTCTCGGCAAGTCGCCCTTCGACTTTTACGCGTTGGTCTACAAGGCCGGTTTCGGCACTGCATTCTCATGGGAAAACACGCTGTCGCGCACTGCGCCTCTGCTGCTGGCGGCCCTGTGCGTTGCACTGCCGGCCCGACTCGGACTTGTCGTCATCGGTGGAGAGGGGGCTATCGTGCTGGGAGGCGTCGCGGCAGGCGCGTTCGCAATGGTCGCGTCGGAATTGCCCGGTCCGGCCGGCATGGTGGGCATGGCGCTGTTCGCGGCTTGCGCCGGCGGGATCTGGATTGGTCTCGTCGGCGCGCTTCGCCATTTGCGAGGCGTCAACGAAACCATATCAAGCCTTCTGATGGCCTATATCGCCATCGCCATCATGAACCACCTCGTCGAAGGGCCGTTCCGCGACCCGGCAAGCCTCAACAAGCCGTCGACGGAGCCGCTCTTCGAGAGCTGGCGTATCGGATCGATGCCGGGTTTCGACGTGCACTGGGGACTGGCCGTTGGCGTTGTCGCATGCATCGTCTCCTGGATTCTGATCGAGCGCACGAGTTGGGGCTTCGCCGCCCGGATCGCCGGCGGTAACGTGCGCGCCGCACAGGTTCAGGGTTTGCCCGTAGGACGATTGATCATCGGCTTTACGGCGCTTGGCGGCGCTTTCGCCGGGATCGCCGGCATGATCGAGGTCGCCGCCGTCCACGGTTCGGCCAACGGTTCGCTAGCCGCCGGCTACGGCTACACCGGTATCTTGATCGCCTTTCTTGCCCGTCACAATCCGCTCGCCATCATCCCCGTCGCCATCCTGCTTGCCGGTTTCGAGGCGTCGAGCGGGCTCGTGCAACGTCGAATGGATCTGCCCGACGCCACGGTGCTTGTGCTGCAGGGATTCGTCTTTGTTGCGATCCTGCTCAGCGATGCGCTCTACGGACGTTTCAAGCTGTTTCAACCTGAATTGTGGAGGCGTGCATGAGCGAGACCGATATCGGCCTGTGGGGCGTGCCGCTCGCCATTCTCGGCGGCGCCATCCGGGTTTCCACGCCATTTCTCTTGGTAAGCGTCGGAGAGTGCCTGACGGAGCGCTCGGGCCGCATCAATCTCGGGCTCGAGGGCACGCTGGTGTTCGGCGCGATGAGCGGATACGCCATTGCATACCAAACAGGTTCGCCGTGGCTCGGCGTAATCGCCGCGGCGATCGCCGGCGCTGCCTTCGGCTTTGCCCATGGTTGGATGTGCAAGCTTCCCAGAGTCAATGACATCGCCATCGGCATCTCCCTGATGATCCTTGGCATGGGGCTCGCCTTCTTCTTCGGCAAGCCATACATCCAGCCGGTTGCTCCGGATCTGCCCTCGATTTCTTTCGGCTGGTGGGCCGACCTGCCGCAGGTGCAGGCGGCGCTGAGGATCAACGTGCTGTTCCTGCTTGCGATCGTCGTCGCCATCCTGATGGCGCGCATGTTCCGCACCACGCGCATCGGTCTCATGGTTCGCGTCGTCGGAGACAGCACCGACGCCGCGCGCGCACTCGGTTTCCATCCTGACCGGGTGCGCCTTTTCTCAACAGCCGTCGGCGGAGCGCTCGCCGGCGTCGGCGGCGCGTATCTGTCGCTTTATTATCCGGGCAGCTGGAACGAAGGGATTTCATCGGGCCAGGGCTTGATGGCGGTGGCGCTGGTCATCTTCGCCCGCTGGAACCCGGTGAGCTGCATATGGGCGGCGCTGCTGTTCGGCGGAGCAGGGGCGCTGGGACCAGCCCTGCAGTCCATCGGCGTCACCCAGGGCTATTATCTCTTCTACGCTGCGCCCTACGTGCTGACGCTGGGCGTGCTCATAGCGACGAGCTCGACGAGCCGGGCAATGGCCGGCGCGCCCGGTGCGCTCTCGATAACGAAGTAGGACGCGGAAATGAACCAAACACATCTGTCGACCAAGGAGCTGCGTAAATGACCATTATCGCATCCGATCCCTATGACTGGCCACACCATGGCGATATGCGCCCCGAAAACACGACGCTGATCGTGATTGACATGCAGAAGGATTTCTGCGGCGTTGGCGGCTACGTCGACAGGATGGGCTATGACCTCAGCCTCACCCGCGCGCCAATCGAGCCGATCAGGATGGTGCTCGAAGCGATGCGCAAAAAGGGCTATCACATCTTGCACACGCGAGAGGGGCACCGGCCGGATCTTGCCGACCTGCCGCATAACAAGCGATGGCGGTCCCGACAGATCGGCGCAGGCATCGGCGATGAGGGACCTTTCGGGAAAATTCTCGTGCGCGGCGAACCGGGCTGGGAAATCATCGAGGAACTCGCTCCGGAGGCCGGCGAGCCGATCATCGACAAGCCAGGCAAGGGCAGTTTCTACGCGACGGATCTCGAATTGCTTCTTCGCACCCGCGGTATCCACAACATCGTCCTGACGGGCGTGACCACGGATGTCTGCGTCCACACCACGATGAGAGAGGCCAATGATCGCGGCTTCGAATGCCTGCTTCTTGAAGACTGTTGCGCCGCGACGGACAGGGGCAATCACGATGCGGCGGTCAAGATGATCAAGATGCAGGGCGGTGTCTTTGGATCCGTCAGCAATTCCGAAGCCTTCGTTAAATCACTGCCATGACGTCTGCGCGCAAAGACAAGGCCGCGATCGGCGTCGAGACGGTCGGCATGACAATGAGGTTTGGCGCCTTTACCGCGCTCGACGACGTATCCATCAAGGTGAAGGCGGGGAGCTTCCACGCCTTGCTGGGCGAAAACGGCGCAGGAAAGTCGACGCTC
Source organism: Hoeflea sp. CAU 1731 (assembly GCF_039888615.1). Taxonomy (NCBI): domain Bacteria; kingdom Pseudomonadati; phylum Pseudomonadota; class Alphaproteobacteria; order Hyphomicrobiales; family Rhizobiaceae; genus Hoeflea; species Hoeflea sp. CAU 1731. The sequence continues at coordinate 170,261 of NZ_JBDQQS010000001.1, forward strand.
GTAAAATGTATCATGGGGTTCTACCACCCGACGTCCGGCCAGGTCATGATCGACAATCGCGAGGTGGAGATACGGGATCCGAAGATCGCCCACGCGCAGGGCCTTGGGATGGTGTACCAGCATTTCACCCTCGTGCCGTCGCTTACAGCGGCTGAGAACCTGGTCATAAGTCGCTCCGATGCGCCGGAGATAATCGACTGGAAAAAAGAGAACAGAAGGCTGGAATCCTTCATGGAAACAATGCCTTTCCGTGTTCCGCTAAATCAACTAGTGAACCGGCTTGCAGCAGGCGAAAAGCAGAAGCTGGAGTTGCTGAAGCAGCTTTATCTCGGGCGCCGCTTTCTCATTCTCGATGAGCCGACCTCGGTGTTGACGCCGGCGGAAGCCGACGAGCTTCTCGGTATGGTTCGCGGTCTGACAGAGGCTGGCGCGCTGACGGTCCTGATGATTTCCCACAAGTTCCGCGAGGTGACCGCCTTCGCCGACGAGGTTTCGGTTCTGAGGCGCGGGTCCTTCGTTGGAGGCAGCAAGGTTTCGGATCTCGATCACGCGGCCATGGCCGACATGATGATCGGGGAGAAGGAGTTGCAGAAGACGGCCGAGCGGTCCGGCACAGTCGGCGAGCCGATCCTCACGGTCAACAAGGTTCACGCCAGCGACCGGTCCGGACTGAAATCCATCCGGATCGAAGACCTGACCATTCGCGCCGGGGAGATCGTCGGCATTGCGGGCGTGTCGGGCAACGGGCAGATGGAGCTGATGGAGATCCTCGCTGGCCAGCGACCCTATTCGGCGGGCGAGATACGGGTCGAGAACGAACCGTTTTCCGCGACCCGCGCCGAGGCGCGCGAATTTCACGTGCGGTATCTGCCCGAAGAACCGCTGCGCAACGCCTGCGCGCCTCGCATGAGCGTCACCGAAAATCTCGCCTTTCGCACATACGACGTCAACGACGCCGGCAAGACGCGTTTCTGGATCGACCGCGGCCGAATGGGCGAGGCGGCAAGGGAACTGATCGCAGCCTTCAAGGTCAAGACCGCCTCTCCGGAAAGCCCAATCGAGTCGCTTTCCGGCGGCAATGTGCAGCGCGCAGTGCTCGCCAGGGAACTCACAGGCGAGGTGGATCTGCTGATCATCTCGAATCCCTGTTTCGGGCTGGATTTCTCCGCTGTGGCGGAAATCCGGGCCCGCATCATGACCGCGCGCAACGCCGGCGCCGCGGTGCTGCTGATCAGCGAGGATCTGGACGAAATCCTCGAATTGTCGGATCGTGTTCTGGTAATGTCGGAGGGCGCGATCGTTTATCAGACGCCAATCGCACAGGCGAGCGTCGCAGAGATCGGAAAACACATGGCAGGTCACGCATGAAATTGCTTGATGCAGATCCCTTTCATTTTCCCTTTCATCACGAAAAGATCGCGCTTGTCGTCATCGACATGCAGCGGGATTTCGTCGAGCCGGGCGGCTTTGGAGCAAGCCTCGGCAACAATGTCGAATTGCTTCAGCAGATCGTACCCACCGTGAGAAACCTGATTGATGGTTTTCGCGCCGCGGGTCTGACGATCGTTCACACGCGCGAGTGCCACAAACCGGACCTTTCGGACTGCCCGCCGGCCAAGCGCGACCGTGGAAATCCGGCGTTGCGGATCGGAGATCACGGCCCGATGGGTCGCATTCTCGTATCCGGCGAGCCCGGCGCCGAGATCGTTCCCGAACTTGCTCCGCTTCCCGGCGAACTCGTGATCGACAAACCGGGGAAGGGGGCGTTCTACGCCACACCCTTGTCGGGATGGCTGGAGGAACGCGACATCAGTCATCTCGTGTTTGCAGGCGTGACCACGGAAGTCTGCGTGCAGACCTCGATGCGCGAAGCCAATGATCGCGGCTATCACTGTCTTCTCGCGGAGGACGCGACCGAGAGCTATTTCCCGGAATTCAAGCAAGCGGTGCTCAACATGATCCGCGCGCAGGGAGCGATCGTTGGCTGGACGGCGCCTACTTCTAAAATTGTGGATGCGCTTCATGCCTGAACCGTTTGAGTTTACAGCCCTTCTCGCAGGCGGCTGGAAAAATGTGACGTTTGGTCCTTTTCACGAAGGCATCGAAATATGCCGGCTGGTCGAGGGAGAGCCCGAAGTCGCTTTGCTTCGCTACGAAGCAGGCGCAAAAGCGCCGCGTCACATACATCATGGCATGGAGTCGATCCTCGTCCTCGAGGGATCGCAAAGTGACGACCACGGTCGTTACGAGGCCGGTTCGCTCGTCGTGAACAGGAAGGGCTCCGACCATCGTGTGTGGTCGGAGGACGGATGCGTCGTCCTTATCCAGTGGGAAAAACCGGTGGAGTTCATCGAGTAGCACGACTTTTGCAAACCCGGCGCGCCAGCAAACAGCAATTTGATCAGTTCAGGCTTGCCAGGTAAGCGCGCCAGCCCCCGAAACCGGTAATTTCCACCGCGCCTTCAAGCCCGGCCGGTTCACAGAGAAATCCTTTAACCGACGAGCCGTCCTCGATATCGATCGTGCCAATGCCGAGTGGCTGGGGAATGCCGGCCATGAATTCGCCGAACGACGCCTTTGGCAGAGCCCAGATTTCGAGGTCGACTGATCCACCACCCTCGCTGCGCACAAGACCTGGCCTGGCTGGCGGGCCGCCTGCAAGGCTGTAGAAACGGTAGCTTGGAGCGGTTCTGGAAGCATGGAGAAACCGTCCGCCAAGACGCGTAACTTCACCATTGAGTGGCAATCCGGACATATGCGCGCCAACCATTGCAACGGCGATTTCATCAACGAGAGCGGTCGGGGTACGCTGTACGGGTTCCGGAATAGCCCAGCCGGTGGCGCCCAGAGAAACATCGGCGTCGTGGTGGAGCCATGCGCCAATCGACGTCAGGAACGCGTCGCGTCCTGCGTCGCCAAGCAGCGTGACGCTGCCCGGCCGCCCGTCTTCCCTTGGCTTTATCGGAACGGCAATCCCGCAAAGGTCGAGCAGATTGACGAAGTTGGTGTATGTCCCGAAATTGGAGTTTGGCCCGACCGGATCTTTCTCCAGGTCGCTGACGCTGTAAAATGTCGGGATCGTCGGGACACAGAGCATATCCGCCAATCCCAGCAACGCGCGGGCTTTTCTCTCGAGTTCCTTTAGGCGGTACCCGCCTTCGAAAGCGTCCGCTGCGGTGAACGTCTCCGCCTTTGAGATGATCCCGTACGTGACCGGCAGCAAAGCATCCGGCTGCGTCTCGATAATCTGGCGAACCGCGGCGTAACGCTCCGCCACCCACGGTCCTTCATAAAGCAGTTTCGCGATTTCATAGAACGGCGCGAAGTTGAGCTCCACAATCTCCATTCCCTTACGCCGCAAAGTCTCCACGGCCGAGGCAAAGGAGTCAGCTTGCAGGGTGTCGCCGAAAAACTCGATGGAAGCACTGTCGGGAATTCCCACGGTAAGTGACGGCGGCATTTCGGATAGGGCCGGCGAAGCCAGCTTACGCGAATAGGCGTCTTCCGCGTCGTAGGCGCAGACGGTTTGATAGACGGACCAGGCGTCGTCGACCGTCAGCGCCAATATCGACACCGTATCCAGAGAACGGCAGGCCGGAACGACGCCGGACGACGATATGCCGCCCAGCGTTGGCTTTAGGCCGACAATGTTGTTGAGCGCGGCCGGCGCCCGGCCCGAGCCGGCCGTATCCGTTCCAAGCGCGAAACTGACTATGCCGCGCGATACTGCGACCGCCGATCCCGAACTCGATCCGCCCGGCACGATCTCCGGGTCGATAGCGTTTCGAGGTATCGGGTAGGGAGATCGTACGCCAACGAGACCCGTCGCGAACTGGTCGAGATTGGTTTTGCCTATCACCAGCGCTCCGGCCTCGCGAAGCTTCTTGACGCAGAAGGCGTCGGACTGAGGATCATAGGTAAATGCGGGGCATGCCGCCGTCGTTGGAACGCCAGCGACATCGATGTTGTCCTTGACCGCGAAGGGAACGCCATAGAGCGGCTTTTCATCAGGATCGAAAGGCCCAAGAGACCGCGCTTCTGCGATGACGTCCGCTTCTTTCCTCAGGCTTATGAAAATTCCGGGATCGTCGGCGAGGCGAATCCTGCGGAAACATTCTGAGACGACGTTTTCCGCAGCTTCCCCATTTTGAAAGGCTTCCCGAAGCCTGGCGATATCGAAAGGCAAGTCCTGTATCATTTCATTCCCGCTTGTCGCGCAGCTCCACTATACACGTCCGGACGCGTGACTATTAGTCGTGGTGACTTGTTCGGTCATCTGTTATCTTTTCATCACATCGCTGCACATTTTGCATCACTGGAGTATGACTGCATGCGGATGTTCCAGACATTCCGGTACATCGACACGGTCGCGCGCGTCGGCTCCATCAGAAGCGCGGCGGAAGCCCTCTCGATCACGTCGTCGGCGCTCAACAGGCGCATCCTGGCCTTCGAGGAAGAACTGGGTGAACCCATTTTCGAGCGACTGCCGCGCGGCGTCCGACTGAATGCGGCCGGCGAAATTCTGATCAATCACATTCGCAACCAGATTTTCGATCTCGAACGCGTGCGGTCGCAGATTTCCGATTTGACCGGCATCCGGCGCGGGAACGTCAATGTCGCCTGCAGCCAGGCTTTGGTTCCCTACTTTCTGCCGCGTCAGATTTCGATCTACCGCGATGAACATCCCGGCGTTACTTTCGGCGTATATGTTCGCGACCGGCGAACGGCCGAAGAAGCCCTGATGGATTACAGCGTCGATCTGGCGTTGGTTTTCGAGCCGGTCCGGTTCGCAGACTTCCAGACGATTTTGCGGGTCAAGCAACCGGTTCACGCCGTGATGCGCGCGGGACATCCACTGGCTTCACACGAGGTGCTGCGGCTGCGCGACTGCGCTGCCTGGCCTTTGGCTTTGCCGACAGCGCCATACGGCGTACGCGCGTTGCTTGAGGCCGGCACAGAGCGCTCGACGCTCAAGGCGCGTCCTTCGATCGAGTCAGACAGCTTCGAATTTCTGCGCAGCTTCGCCCGAGTGAGCTCCGGAATCGGCCTGCAGATTCCGATTGGATTGCCGACCGACAGTCTCGACACCGATCTCGTGCATCGGCCGATCGACACGCGCGATATTCCTGCCGGGATGATTTATATGGGATATCTCCGCGGTCGCACGCTGCCTGTCGCGGCGGCGCGATTCGTTGATCAGCTTTCCAATGCCTTTTCGGAAAATTTCGAAACCGAGTAGCCTTCTGCTTCAGAACGATGGCGTTGATTTCTGAATCGATCTACGAGATTCCGCCGCATTCTTCATGGCGGCATTTACCTTGTCGGCGCCGGAAAATGCCCGCATAGTAACAAGGACAAACTTTCAAAAAGGACCAGTAGATGGCTGGAGAACTCAGCGCTGTGGCGGTCGATCAGGCGCAGCTTCCGGTTATCGATATTTCCGGCATGTCATCTTCGAAAGAGGATGAACGCCTTGAGGTGGGCAAGGCGCTGCGCGCCGCCTGTCTCGACAAGGGTTTCTTCTATTGTTCCGGGCACGGAATTCCTTCGGGTCTGATCGACGCTGTCTTTGCGGAGACGAAGGCGTTCTTCGACTTGCCCCAGGACGCAAAGCTCGCGGTCGACAAGGCCCATTCACCCTGCAATCGCGGTTACGAGCATCTGGGCGGACAGACCTTGCAGGCCGGCGCCAAGCCGGATCGCAAGGAAGGCTATTATATCGGCTACGAACTGCCGGAGGATGATCCGCGCGTCTTGGCGGGCAAGTTCAATCACGGTCCGAACCAGTGGCCTGCGGATCTGCCAGGCTTCAAGCCAGCCATGCGCGCCTACTATGCCGCCATGCTCGATCTCGCGGAACTGCTGATGCGCGGTATGGCGTTGTCGCTGGATCTGGACGAGAACTACTTCAAGGGTTTCGTGAGGGAGCCGCTTGCCATCCTGCGCCTGCTGCATTATCCGCCGCAACAACCGCAATCGGACCCGGACGAACTCGGCGCTGGCGCCCATACGGATTTCGGCGGTTTGACGCTTCTCCTGCAGGACGAAAACGGCGGTCTGCAGGTCTTTGATCAGGACAATAATATCTGGATACGGGCGACGCCGATTCCCGGAACATTCGTCATCAATCTCGGCGACATGATCGCTCGTTGGACGAACGACACGTATCGCTCCACCCTGCACCGAGTGATCAACCATTCGGGACGCGAGCGGTATTCGGTTCCGTTCTTCTTCACCGGGAACCCCGATTTTGAGGTGTCATGCATTCCGACCTGCCTGAGCGATGGGCAAACGCCAAAATACGCTCCGGTCAAGGTTGAGGATCATCTGCAGGAAATGTATCGCCGAACCTATAATGGGTGAGGCTGTCAGCGCTCGAAGTCGATCACTGTGCTGAACTTGCCTTTGACCGTGCGATCGATGGACGAGGCCAGTTTCCGAAAGGGCCTTTCGATTTCCCTTCGAGCCTTTTTCCAACCGCGAACAGGGGCCTGAGGCTGCTGCATCAGGTGCTGGTCGTCGCGCACGCCCTTGACGCTCTGAAGATTGCCTGTCCTGTTGCTTTCATCGAGCTGCATGTCCTGGATGCAGAGGGCCGGACTGACCTGGAACAGATCGAGATTCCGGAAAATACTGAATGTGGGCGAAAACAAGAACTCGTCCGCAGCGTACAGCCGGGTCTTGGAGAGTTCGAGGAGACGTGCTGCGCAGGATTTCGACAGGATGTAGCCGGCTGCGCCCCAATGCAACGCGTGAAGCCTCAGCAACTGATGTCCGTGAACCGGCTGCAGAGGTGGCCGGGAACAAAGCACCCTGTTTCGGAATGTCTCGATCTTGACGATATCGGCGCCGTCCGGAATCCAGCTTTCGTCTTTCAGGAAAAGATGCGCGTCGCTCGACAGATGCACGTCGTCTTCGAAGATACAGACGTATTTTTCGTCGCCGGAGGCAGCGGCGTCCCAGCACTTGCGATGACTTTTGAAGACAGCGATTTCCGCCGCCATCATGGGCGGGCCGTCGCTGGATTCATTCCAGGCGTCGATGTCGCCTGGTTCCATTGCATTGGCGTCTATCGCAGATATGAACTCGGGAACGAGATTCTGGGCGGCGAAGCTGTCCGTGATCCATTTGCGCCGTTCAAGGGACCGCTCCAGATTGATGACCAGAAGCCGCATGCTCATTCCCTGAAGGGGATTTCGCCCCACACGCTGGGGGTCGTCAACCGAATATAGGTCATCCGCAGCCATCCGCCGAAATTGATGAAAGGCCGGGTCACCTCACGTTTGAATTTCTTCCATCCCTGTCTCGGTTTCAGCATCTCCAAACGCACCGTATGGATTGTGCTGCCAGGAAGCGGATCGGACGCTTCTGCGTAATAGTGCATGGTCTGAATACAGATCGCTGGAACAATCTGCAGAATATCCAGCGTCTGGAACAAGCCAAGTTTCGGGTTAAACATCATTTCGTCCACGGGGTCGTGGAAATCCTCAGTTGTCTTCAGCAGGCGTTCGGCGCATTTGCGTGAAATGATATAGCCGCCGGCGCCGATATGACGGCCGAGCAGAGGCGCCAGAATCCGGTCGCCGACTTCAATCGGGTCCTTTGCGAGATATCCGACTTTGTCTCGGAAAGTCTCCAACTTGACGATGTCGACGCCGTCTGGAATCCAGTCTGCAGAAGAAAGATATTGTGCAGCGTCCCGGCTGAGATAGATGTCGTCTTCAAGAATGCAGACATAATCGTCGCCGTGCTCGATCATGTCATTCCAACATTTGCGATGACTGAGGAAGCAGGCGACGTCGCCCGGGCTGATCGTCATGATGATTTCACGATCGATCTGATGTCGACTTATCTCTTCCTGAGATAATGACTGGAAATCAACGGCGCTGATCCTGTCGAAGGTCAGTCCGCGTTCGTCCATTTCCTTTTGCATCCAGGCCAGCCGATCCGGCGACCGATCCAGATTGATCAGCAATATTCTCATGACGCAACTAGGGTCTGCTGGCGGGCGCCGCTGTTCCGCATCCGGGTTGGGCGCCACATTGGTTTTGCACCATTGCACCGATGCGGCTCACCGATTAGACGTTTTGCCTGTCAAAGTAAACTGTCGCCCACCCGGGCGACTTGCTGCGGGAAATTCGCTGATACTGTGTTCGATCCGGTTGTTCTCATACACGGCGCCTGGCAGGGAAGCTGGGCATGGCAACACCTGATCGGGCTGTTGCAGGCGAGGGGGCTTGAGTGTCATGCTGTTGATCTGCCCGGAAACGGAACCGACACCACGCGTCCCGAGGAGGTCACCCTCGAGCTGTACGCGCGCCATGTCGAGGATATCATTGAGGCCCTCGATAGGCCAGTCAGCCTCGTAGCGCATTCCGGCGGAGGAAACATCGCGACCGCGGTGGCTGAGGTGCGCCCGGACCGAGTAAGCCGCATAGTCTACCTTGCCGGAATGATGCTGCCGTCGGGGATGTCGTTCGGTGACCTGCTTGCGCAGGAAAATGCTAGGGACAAGGGCCTGATCGGAATTGGCGACCATCTCCTGTGGTCGCCCGATCGATCGACAAGTAATGTTACTGCCCACGTGGCGGTTGAGATTTTCTACCATGACGCCGATCCGGCAGCCGCGCGCGAGGCTGCTGACAGACTGACGCCGCAACCGGAGTCCGGGCGCGCGGTCGCAGCGAACTGGACCGTGGAACGCTACGGCGCCGCGCCACGCCTGTATGTGGAGTGCTCCATGGACCGGTCTATCGACATTTCGTTGCAAAGACGGATGCAGGAACTGGTGCCGGGTGCTGTCGTCCGAACTCTGGAGACTGGACATGCGCCACAACTGAGCGCCCCGGATAGATTGGCGGAAATTATATGGCCGTTTCTCGCAAATCAGTAGCAGAGCGCTGACCAATTTTTATGCAGAAGGCCTAAACCTGCCCCTTTGCGCTATGAGGCAATCCGCTGGCGACCAGATTCTGTTTGGCCGGATTTTACGGTAACCTTCAGAAAATGCTTCGCTTTATGAGTGGTCAAACCGGTTGTGAATTGATTGGCACATCCCTTGCTTTCTCAACTAATGTGCAGCGCGCCTAGGGTTCCGGTTCCGCAATACGACCAAATATTGCGGAACGCTGGTCCAAGAGGCGCAAGCCGGCGACATGCATAGCCGGTGACACGGCGGGACAAAATCCCGGGAGACAACTGCACAGGTTTGCGCGCGCAGGCCTTCTCCCGGTTTGTGCGCAGAGCCCAGGTTTTGAAAGCCAATCATCGATTGGCGCAAATCAGGAAGGCGTACAGACATGATACGAACACCCATCAAAGCTCTTGGAATGACCGCGCTGCTGGCTGCCGCGTTGTCTGCCGCGACGATCGCAAATGCCGAAGAAAAACGGGACTTCAAAGTCTGCTGGTCGATCTATGTCGGCTGGATGCCCTGGGGTTACCTGCAGGATTCAGGCCTCATGAAGAAATGGGCCGACAAATACGACATCACGGTCGATATCGTTCAGATCAACGACTATGTCGAATCGATCAACCAGTATACAGCCGGCGAGTATGACGGCTGCTCAATGACGAATATGGACGCGCTGTCGATACCCGCTGGCGGCGGCGTCGACACGACGGCGCTGATCGTCGGCGATTACTCAAACGGAAATGACGGCATTGTCCTCAAGGACAAGACGAAGCTGGATGAGATCAAGGGCCAGAACGTCAATCTGGTCGAGCTTTCGGTCTCGCACTATCTGCTCGCCCGCGCCCTGGATAGCGTCGGCATGTCCGAAAAAGACATCACGGTGGTCAATACGTCGGACGCCGACATGATTGCGGCCTATGCGACGCCGGACGTAACGGCGGTTGTCACGTGGAATCCGCTTTTGTCGGAGATCGTCGCCCAGGCGAACGCTACCGAAGTATTCAACAGCTCCGGCATTCCGGGCGAGATCATCGACATCATGATGGTCAACTCCGAAACGCTGGCGGACAATCCGGATTTCGGCAGGGCGCTTGTCGGCGCCTGGTACGAACTGATGGGCATCATGTCTTCCGACAGCGAAGATGGCAAAGAGGCGCGCACGGCGATGGCCGAAGCTTCCGGCACCGATCTCCCTGGATATGATGCTCAATTGGCCACGACAATGATGTTCTACACGCCGGATGCAGCCGTCGAGTTCACCAAATCTCCGGAACTTGCGGAGACTTCAAAATTCGTCGCTGAATTCCTCTTCGATAATGGAATTCTCGGTGAAGGCGCGCCGAGTCCTGAATTCGTCGGGGTCGAGTTCCCGGATGGGAGCGTTTACGGCGACGCGGACAATGTGAAGCTGCGCTTTGACACCTCCTACATGGAGATGGCGGCGGGCGACAAACTGTAACCACGGCAACCGACGGTCCGGCGGGATCCTTCCGCCGGACCGTCGCACCGAGGTATTCTTCGTGCGCATCATCAATCGCAAGCCATCGCGCGTAACGAGCATTACTTTGACGGCGCTGCCCTTTGTGGCGACGATTGGCGTCTACGCGCTGGCGAGCCATTATCGCCGGCTCGAAAATCCGGCAGACAAGCTTTTGCCGTCGTTCCAGCATATGGGCGAAACGTTTTGGCGCATGGCCTTTGTGCCGGACAAGCGATCCGGCGACCTGCTGCTGTGGCTCGACACCTATGACAGTCTCTGGCGGCTCGGAATGGGCGTGGGCGCGGCGACGATCCTTACGCTGTCGCTCGGCATTTTGATCGGTTTCATTCCACACGCGCGCAGCACTCTTGCGCCCTACATCGCCACTTTCTCGCTGATTCCGCCAATCACCATCCTGCCGATCCTGTTCATCATCTTCGGTCTTGGGGAAACATCGAAGATCATGCTGATCGTTGTAGGGACGGCGCCCGTCATGATCCGATCAGTTTCGCAGGAGGTAATGAACATCCCTCGCGAATTGATCATCAAGGCCGAGACGCTCGGCGCGAGCGTCCTGCAGATGATTTTCCGGGTCGTCTTGCCGCAAACGCTTCCGAAGCTTGTCAATGTTATGCGCCTGGGACTGGTTCCTGCCTGGATCTTCCTCATCTCGGCCGAGGCGATCGCCTCGACCTCAGGTCTCGGATACCGGATTTTTCTCGTACGGCGCTATCTCGCGATGGACGTGATCCTTCCCTATGTCGTCTGGATCACGCTGCTTGCTTTCATCATCGACCGACTCCTCCTGCTTTTGTCGAAACGCGCATTCCCCTGGCATCATCTCGGCGGAGAAACCCTGTGAGCGCGCCTCCGAAAATATCTGTACGCAATGTCGCAAAAACCTATGGCGACATGACCGTTCTTGAGCGTCTCAATCTGGACGTGGAGGAGGGGGCGTTCTGCACGATTGTCGGCGCCTCGGGCTGCGGCAAGTCGACCTTTCTGCGCATGCTGCTGTCGCAAGAAACGCCGTCGCGTGGACGGATCGAGATTGACGGCGCGCCATTGCCGGGAGAACCGACACCTGATCGTGGCATTGTATTCCAGAAATATTCGGTGTTTCCGCATTTGACGGTCGAGGACAATCTCATTCTCGCCCTGGAATTCGAGCGCTCTCGCCCTTTCGGCCGCTCCTTCGGCCCGTCGCGAAAGGCGGCGCGCGCCGAGATTGATGACACATTGGAAAAGATTGGCCTTGGTTCGGCGCGCCTGAAATATCCGGTTCAATTGTCTGGCGGCATGCAGCAGCGCCTCGCGATCGCGCAGGCGCTTTTGAAACGCCCGAAGGTGCTGCTGCTCGACGAACCGTTCGGGGCGCTGGATCCGGGTATTCGCGCCGATATGCATGACCTGCTTCTTGGCCTCTGGAGAGAACTCGAAATGACCGTGTTCATGGTCACGCACGACATTCGGGAAGCCTTCAAGCTGGGAACGCGCATTCTTGTCTTCGACAAGATCAGACACGATCCGCACGCGCCGGACGCCTATGGCGCGACTATCACTTACGACCTTCCACTCACCAGAAAAGACGCGGGACCGCCGCCGGAACTGGCCGGACTGGCGATGAACGCCGACACAAGCACAGGAGCAAACGCATGAAGGACATATTTGCGACGGAACCTGCCCGCAAGCATAGGGCAGCGGGAACACTCTGCCGGGGCGCGTCTGTACGACACCATCATCCGGACTTCGACAAGTTGCAATTGCGCGGTTGGAAGGCGGCCGAGAAGGAAGGGACGTTGCCAACGGCTGCGTGGGAAAAGGAAAAGCAGTGGGCGTTGCGCATGGGACTGACCGGATCGGACAGACTTGAAGACAAGTCGATCCCCACATTCGCGCGTGGTGAATTGCCTCACTACGCTGGCATCAACACCTTTCTGAAGGCCCCCTATATTGAAGACGTCACAAAGGTAAGCGCTTACGACGCCGCCGTTATCGGCATTCCGTTCGATGGCGGCACGACCTATCGACCGGGCACGCGTTTCGGCCCGCAGGGCGTGCGCCGGATTTCAGCGCTCTACACGCCCTACAATTACGAGATGGGAATCGACCTGCGCGAGCAGATGACGCTTTGCGACGTTGGCGACGTTTTCACGATTCCAGCCAATATCGAAAAGACCTTCGATCAGATAACCCGGGCCGTGAGCCACGTCGTGTCTTCCGGCGCGCTGCCAATCATAATTGGCGGCGATCATTCGATCGGCTTTCCATGCGTGCGCGGAATTGCGGAATGCACATCGAAAAGGATTGGCATTGTCCATTTCGACCGCCACATCGATATCCAGGAGAAGGATCTCGACGAGCGCATGCACACAACTCCGTGGTTCCACGCAACGGACCTCGTCAATGTGCCGGCCATCAACCTTGTACAGGTCGGCATCGGCGGCTGGCAGGTGCCGCGCGAAGGCGTCGAGATCGCCCGAAAGCGCAACACCAACATCTTCACCATGCGGGATGTGGAGGAACTGGGACTTGCGGAAACGGCTGCCCGGGCGCTGGAACTCGCCTGGAAAGACGCCGACGCCGTCTACATCTCGTTCGACATCGACAGTGTCGACTGCGGCTTCGTGCCTGGAACCGGCTGGCCGGAGCCTGGCGGTTTCCTGCCGAGAGAAGCGCTTGAACTCGTTTCACTGGTTGCCGCTGAAGGCATATGCGGTCTCGAGGTCGTCGAGGTTTCGCCGCCATACGACACATCCGACATCACAGCGCTTCTCGCGACGCGCGTCATTGTCGACGTGCTGGGCACGCTCGTTTCCCACGGCAAGATGGGGTCGCAAAAGTCCATCATAGACAAACCTGTCACGATTCCAGCCGGACCGGATGTGGAGTAGGGCTCATGGGACACCATCATCACGATCACGATCATGATCACCACCATCATCATCATGACCACGAGCACCATCCTCATGGCGCCGGACACAATCATTCCGTCGACCACTTGCATTCGCACATACACGGAACCCCGAACCGCGAACGCATGGATGAATTGCAGTCTTTGGCCGCGAGTTTCATCGACGCATTCAGAAAGGCGGACGACAAGACATCGTATCTCAGACTTTCGGGAATACCGTTCACGAGGAAGGGAGCCGACGGGCTGACGCTGAACCTGGTCGACGCCTCGATCGTCTCGAATTGGCAGATCGGAACCGCGTCTCCGGCCTTTGCTTCGCGTGAACTCGTCTACATGCCGTTTCCCGGTGAAATGGTCAGCGAGCGCGAGAATATGACATTCACCTATGTCTCGTTGACCGAGCGGGACGACGTGGATCTCGTAACTCTTTTAAAAGCGCGTTTTCATTCAGAGGAAGGATAAAACCATGATCAATCGAACCATCGTCTCAGCCCTGGTTCTGGTGTCGAGCGGACGGGCCTTTGCGCATCCAGGCAGTCATGACCATCTGCCGGTGGGAAAGCTGGCCAGTCACATCACCGCGTCTCCGTTTCACACGGTTGTGTCCTTGTTCGCGATTGCGGCTGTGACGGCCTTCGCAATCAGGTTTTTCCAGGCGCGGCGGAGCAAATAAAGGCGCCAATGCCGAACAAATGGGCGCCTTCTGGAGCCTGGCGGCTCCGAAGTCCGGCAATCAGTACTGAATCGTATGGCGCCCTTCTTGCTTGGCTATATTTCGTCGCCTGAGGAGAGAGGCTTGGAATTCAGGTTCTTTGAGATCTACCGAAGCAGCGAATATCTGATGCTGCTTGCAAAGGGGGCCGGCGTCAGCGCATCGCTCGCAGTTGGCGGCGGTCTGGTGGGATTTCTTCTCGCGACGCTTCTTGCCGTCAGCCGCTACGCCGAGGTGCCTGTGCTTGGTCGGCTATCGGCGGCCTATGTCGAGTTCATCCGAAATACGCCTCTGATCGTCCAATTGTTTTTTGTTGCCTTTGGATTGCCACTGCTGCTCGGTTACAGCTGGCCATTCTGGGCGCATGCGTTGCTCGCGCTGACGCTGAATTTTTCCGCTTATTTCGCTGAAATTCTGCGCGCCGGTTTTAGTTCGATCCCGTCGGGACAGCTGGAGGCCGGCGCGGCTCTCGGCATTCGAAAGGCGACGATCTTTCGCAGGGTCGTTTTCCCCCAGGCCGTTGCCGCGATGTATCCGTCGCTGAACAGCCAGTTCATCTTTCTGTTCCTGACAACCGGGGTGATTGCCGAAATCGGCGTGGCGGATCTGACCCATGCGGGCCTTTACATCGACAGCAGAACATTCCGCTCCTTCGAGGTATTTACCGCGCTGACGGTGATTTACATAGTATTGGCGCTGAGCTTCAAAGCCTTGCTGAATGCTATCTACCGCTCAGCCTTCAAGTGGCGGACGGTGCGATGAAAGATTTCTTCGTATCCATACTCGGCAAACCGTTCGGCATCGTGATTTTCCAACTGCTCGACGCTACGCAATTCACGATATACCTGTCTGCGATTGCCTTTATCGGGGGCGGTCTGATCGGGCTCGCTGTCATGTTGATGCGGATTGCGCCATCGAAGCGGGCCAAGGCGGTCGCCAGCGCCTACATCTGGCTGTTTCAGTCGATCCCGCTGCTTATGCTCCTCTTCCTGCTTGGACTGGGCGTGCCGCGGTTGCTGGGGGTCGACATCAACTCCTGGATCGCAGCCGGCGTCGCGCTGACGCTGTACGCAAGCGCCTATCTTTCAGATGTCTGGCGCGGAGCAGTGGAGGCCATCCCGGAAGGTCAGTGGGAAGGGGGCAGGGCGCTCGGACTGCGTTTTCTGAAGATTGTTCGTCTCATCATCGTCCCGCAGGCCTTTCGGCTGTCGCTGGCGCCGACCGTCGGTTTCATGGTGCAGATCATCAAAGGTACGTCGCTTGCCTACATTATCGGCTTTCACGATCTCATGGCCGTCGGCCGCCGCTGGGCGAACGCGCCGGTGGCCGACACGGAGCCCTTCGTCATCTACCCGCTGATGGCGCTGATCTATTTCTGCCTTTGTTTTCCGCTTTCGGCCTGGTCGCGTCATCTCGAACGCAAGCTCGGCGCCGTCAAGGCCAGGGACAAGCCGGCAGTCGCCTAAACGCAGAGTTTCATGTGAAGAGGAAAGGAAAAGACATGAGGAACACACTCAAGGCCGCAGCGGTCGGATTGCTTGCATCAATGATGTTGCAGGTCGGCGTGGCTCACGCCGATCTTTCGGACATCCTGAGCGCCGGGACGATCAAGATCGCAGTGCCCGAAAATTTCCCGCCATTCGGATCGCTCGGGGATGAAGGCGAACATGTCGGATATGATGTCGATGTGTCCAATCTCATCGCCGAGGATCTCGGCGTCGAACTTGAATTAGTCCCGGTAACCTCCAAGCAGCGCATCCCGTTCCTTGAAACGGATCGCGTCGATCTTGTGATTTCTTCCATGGGCGCCAACCCGGAACGCGCCAAGTCGATCTGGTTTTCGAGCGCCTACGCTCCCTTCTTCTCGGGCGCGTTCGCCGCGTCAGACGTTGCGATTGCCTCCATGGATGATCTGGCCGGCAAGAAGATCGGCTTAACCGGCGGCACGCTAGAGGACCTTGAACTGACCGAGAATGGTCCGGAAGGTATGGAGATTGTTCGCTTCGGCGACAATGCAGCGACGCTGTCGGCCTATCTCTCAAAGCAGGTTGACGTGCTCGTGACCGGCAACACCGTCGCCGCGCAACTTTCCGCTGACAATCCGGACCTCGATATCGAAACCAAGTTCATCATAAAGGAATCGCCGGCGTTCATCGGTGTGAAGAAGGGGAACCTTGATCTTCTCCAGTGGGTCAATGTCTTCATTCTGCACAAGAAGCTAGGCGGGCAGCTGGATGAACTCTCGCAAAAGTGGCTGGGTCAGAAGCTTCCGCCGCTTCCGTCGCTATAATCTGCAATATCTTTGCCTCACCGCTTTGCGGTGAGGCGGATACCGGTTTCCACCGCACACACGTTTTTGTCCGGTGCGCCGCCAATCATTTTCAGCGCCGCTACGCATCGGCGCATCTTCAAACCTGACATGATGTGACTTGATCTTTACCGAGCCATGAAGGAAACTTCGTCGCGCGGCGGGATCGACATTCATTTCTTTCAACGCTTTTTAACCTGGTTCATGAGGGGATTATTCGTGCTCCGCAGAATTGACTGGGAAGCGCCGACCAGCGTCCTGGAAAAAATCATTGAATATGAGGCTGTCCACCCGATCGACGATTGGGATGATCTTCGGCGGCGGATTGAGCCGGAGGACCGGTTGTGCTTTGGATTTTTCCATCCCGCGACGCCTGACGAACCATTGATTTTCGTGGAAATCGCCCTGTGCAAAGGGATACCTGCTTCGGTTCAGGACATTCTTTCCAAAGAAAGGCGGATCCTTGCGGAATCGGAGGCAGACACTGCGGTCTTCTATTCCATATCCAATTCTCAGCAGGGGCTCGGTGGAATGTCATTCGGGAATTTTCTGATCAAGCAGGTCGTCGAGAGCCTTTCCCGGGACTTTCCGCGTTTGAACGCCTATGTGACGCTGTCGCCGCTTCCGGGGTTCCGCGCCTGGCTGGAAAAGCAGACAAGTTCGGAACAAGATTAGCGAATTTCAGAAATCCTTTCAGCAGCGGAAGCGGCGGAAGGTAAAGAGGGCGCAGAGCCTCTTGAACCGATGTCCAACAGCCTGCGCTACCTCGCGGCACGGTATCTCGTGGAAGAGAAACGAGCCAATGGCCTCCCGTTCGACCCCGTCGCGCGCTTTCATCTTGGAAATGGCGCGCTCATTCATGACATTCTGCCCATGGCCGATACTTCGGCCAACGGCATTCGTCAATCCTGCGGCGTCATGGTCAACTACCTCTACGATCTCGAACAGCTCGAAGCCAATCACAAGGCTTTTGAAGAGAATAGCGCGATTGCCCGTGTGAGCGCGATCAATGGGATTCTGAAAGCTGAATTGCCGGATCGCAAAACCCGAAAAGCGGCCAATGCCTAGTCTTTCAAATTTCAATTTGCCTGCAGCCTGAAAGAATAGCGATCGACGGCCCGGAGACCGTCAATTTGTATCAATTGGCGTGGTGAAGTACTCTTGGGGCGTAACACTCGTTGTGTTCAAACACCTGCGTCTATCTCATAGGAGGGGAGACGAATGAGTGAGTTGCTTTGCCTTCAGATCGCTATGGCCCTCTGGCTGGCCCACGTTTTAGTCCAGGTTCTTGTCGCACGCTCGGAGTTCGGAGACGACTATCTGTTTTCGTCACGCGACGAACAGAGGCAGCCTAAGGGAACAGTGTGCGGGCGCGCCAGCCGGGCTCTGGAGAACTATGTCCAGAACCTTGTGCCCTTTGTAGCGCTCGATCTTGCGTTGATTGCCGTTGGAAACGTCGGCGGAATGGGGGCTGCGATCTGGATCATCGCGCGGATACTTTACCTTCCGGCCTATCTGGCCGGCGTAAAGTTCCTGCGCACAGGCCTGTGGCTGATTTCGATTATCGGCCTGATCATGATGTTCGTGCAACTGATGTAGGCCGGCGCAGACGCCGGCCTTGTGGTCTACAGCGCGCTTTCCATCACAGCGGTGAGACGCCGTCCGAATTCAACCGGATCGGCGGGCGCCTCGCCATCGGCGATTCGCGCCTGATCCAGAAGAAGGTGCGCGGCGTCCTTGAGCAGAGGATCGTTTTCGGCGTCTGAATGTCCGGCGCGCTCCGCAAGCTTCTTCACCATGGTATGGCCCGGATTGATCTCGAGGATGCGCGGCATGCCGCCGCCTTGGAGCCTGCCGTGACGTTTAAGCAGACGTTCCAGATTGACATCCATGTCGCCCTCATCTGCGATCAGGCAGACCGGGCTTTCGGTCAGCCGCTTTGATGAACGGACGTCCTTCACTTCGGCGCCGAGTTCCTGTTTGATCGCAGCAATCAGGCTGTCGAGCGACGCCGTGTCGTCGTCTTCCTTCTTTTCATCCGAGGACTCTTCGCCCTTGATGGCGTCAAGATCCGCAGCGCCTCTCGTGATCGATTTGAATGGCTTGCCTTCATACTCCGTGACGTGCTGCATCCAGAATTCATCGACTGGATCGGAGAGCAACAGAACCTCGATACCCTTGGCCTTGAAGCCTTCGAGATGTGGCGAGTGGGCGATCTTTACAGCGTCTTCGCCGGCGATGTAGTAGATCGCGTCCTGACCTTCCTTCATACGGCCCACGTAGTCGGCGAGGCTGATCTGCCCGCTGCCTTCTGTCGAGGTGAACCAGCAGATTTCCAGTATCCGGTCGCGCAGGGTTGCGTCCTCGATCAGGCCTTCCTTCACGACGGCTCCGAAATTGCTCCAGAACGTCTCGTACTCCTCCGGTTTCTTTTCGGCCTTCTTCTTGATCTCGGTGAGGACCTTCTTTGTCAGGCCTGTCCGGATCTTCGCCAGTTTCGGATCGGTCTGCAGCATCTCGCGCGAGATGTTCAAGGTGAGATCTTCTGAATCCACGACGCCACGGAGGAAGCGTAGCCACGTCGGCAAGAGGCCGCTTGTATCCTCGGTGATGAAGACGCGGTTTACATAGAGCTTTACGTGTCCTTTGCGTTCAGGCTCGAAAAGATCGAATGGCTGGGTCGAGGGGATGTAGAGCAGGTTGATATAGCTCACCACGCCTTCCACGCGATTGTGGATCGTCATCCACGGATCATCGAAGGCGTGGGCGATGTGATGATAGAATTCCTTGTGTTGCTCTTCGGTGATTTCCTTCGGTTGCCTGGTCCAGATCGCCGAGGCTTCGTTGAGGGTCTCGTCGCCGAGTTTGACCGGAAATCCGATGTGATCGGAATAGGTTTTGATGACATGGCGGATGCGCGGCTCTTCGAGGAACTCCTTGGCGTCCTTCTTTATATGAAGCGTTACGGTCGTGCCGCGCTCGTCCCGTTCTGAAGGTTCAATCGAGAATTCGCCCTTGCCGTCGGAAGACCAGAGCCAGGCCTCTTCTTCGCCAGCCTTTCTGGTGACCACGTCAACCCGGTCGGAAACCATGAAGGCGGAGTAGAAACCGACGCCGAACTGGCCGATGAGGCTGAGATCGCTTTTGCCGTTCTTCTTGTCGCTCTTCTCCAGGGTTTCGAGATAGGCGGCCGTGCCGGAGCGGGCGATCGTGCCCAGCGTTTCCAGCAGGTCGTCATGGTTCATGCCGACGCCGTTATCACGAATCGTGATGGTCTTGGCTTTCGCATCAAGGCTGATTTCGATGCGGAATTGCTGATCGCCCTCGACGAGAGACGGCGCGGTGATCGCCAGATAGCGCAGCCTGTCGCAGGCGTCCGATGCGTTGGAGACCAGTTCGCGAAGAAAGATCTCGCGATTGGAGTAGAGCGAGCCCGCAACGATATCGAGAAGCCGCCCGACTTCGGTCTGGAATGAGTATGTTTCCTTTGCAGCCGTTTCGCTCATGGTGGGACAGATCCTCCAGTTCTTGTAACGATTATGGTTGAATTGCCGCTGATATAGGCGGACAGACGCTAGGTCACAAGCCCTGGTCCGGAACGGCCATTTTTGAGATTGATATGAAAATATGTCGATTGATGGCCGGGGCGATCGTCATGGCTCTGAAGACATCAGCGTCTTCTTCGAGACAACGAGCAATTGATGGAGCAAGACATGACAATATCGACACTGTTTCTGGCCGGGGCCAGCGCCTTTGCAATCGTCTCCGCCGGGTTTTTGATGATCCCTTCACAGAAAACCGTTCAGAGATCGGCGACAAGTTCCGCCGCGCCGTCAGAAATATTCACATTGCTTTCCAGAAGTCGTGGATTCCAGACCTTCAATCCCTTCCGTGACGCTGATCCCAAGCTGGAAATCGAACACTTCGGCCCGGCAAGTGGCGTCGGATCCGGATTCTCCTTTCGGGGGCGCGAGGGCAGGGGAACCCAGACGATCGTAGACATGGTGATTGATCGATCCGTGACGATGGAAATCGACATGGGTTACATGGGGCAATCGGTGCAAACATTCACCCTCGACCCGGCGGATGGCGGAACGCAAATAACATGGTCCGTTCAATTGCAGTCAGGATTCAACCCCTTGCCCCGGATTTTCAGTCTTTTCATGGGGAACATACTGGGGCCTAAATACGAACGCGGACTTGCCAATCTTGAAAACGTGCTGAAGGGCGATCGCCGCCTGGCCGGCGCCAACTGAACGGAACGAAAAACATGCGATACACATTATTCTTGTACAACGACGAAGCCGCGATGGCCGGTGTAACGCCGGAACAGATGAAGCAGCAGATGGAGATATACGGGAAATACATCCAGGCGCTGACGGAAGCGGGGGTCTTCGTGGATACGGACTGGTTGCAGCCGAGCGCGACCGCCACGCGTATATGCCTGAAGGACGGCCAAAGGCGCATCCAGGATGGCCCCTACGCCGATACGAAGGAGCAGTTGGGGGGCTATTTCGTCATCGATGTCCCGGATCTCGATGCGGCGCTCGCCTGGGCTGAGAAATGTCCAAGCATTCATTACGGCCTGATCGAAGTCCGACCCTCGGCGATGCCGGAAGGAGGTCAGAGATAGGAAAACAGTCGGAACTATCCGATGCACAAGGCCGCGCCGCCGAAGTGGCGCGGCTCTCTTACGGTCGTTTGCTGGCTCTGCTCGGGAGCCGGACCGGTGACATCATGTCGGCGGAAGATGCGCTGGCTGATGCGTTTCGAACAGCGCTGGAAACGTGGCCCGAGCGGGGCGTCCCGACAAATCCCGAGGCCTGGCTCCTGACGGTGTCGCGCAATCGCATGCGCGATCACCACAAGAGCGCAGCCAATCGAACGAGGGCTGACTTGACCGACGGAATGGCGGTAGCAATGACGGATATCGACCCGGACTCAATTCCTGACAAGCGCCTGGAACTCCTTTTCGTATGCGCCCATCCGGCCATAGATGAATCCGTTCGCACGCCGATGAACTTGCAGACGGTGCTCGGTCTTCAGGCATCGGAAATCGGCCGGGCGTTTCTCGTGCCCGAGGCGGCGATGGCGCAGAGATTGGTTCGCGCAAAACGAAAGATAAAGGCGAGCGCCATTCCTTTTGCCATCCCGGGCAGAACGGAAATGCCGGCGCGGCTCGAGGCGGTGCTGGAGGCGATCTACGGGTCCTACGCCTTGTCAATTGATGGCGTCTCTGCAAATGCGGACGATCTCGCATCCGAAGCTCTTTATCTTTCCACGCTTCTTGCTGAACTTCTGCCGGAGCAGGCAGAAGTGCTCGGCCTCGCGTCGTTGTTGTCATTCACCTGTGCGCGCAGCGCTGCGCGCCATTCACGGGACGGCGTGCTCGTGCCGCTCGACGAACAGGACGTCCGACTGTGGGATTTCCGGATGATCTCGCGCGCCTTCAGTTTGCTTGCGGCCGCCCAGGCTCTCAACGTTGTTGAAGAACTGCCTGGACGTTTCCAGATCGAGGCGGCCATTCAGGAGGTCCACAGTGAGCGAATTTCGACCGGAGTGACGAACTGGCCCATGATCAGCCGTCTCTACGAGGCGTTGGTTCGCGTCCATCCGACTATTGGCGCCGGCGTGGCCTGGGCGGCGTCAGTAGGAATGGCGTTAGACGCCGAGGAGGGGCTTAAATGTCTCGGCAAGCTCGAACCAGCTGCCATCGAGCAGTTCCAACCGGCCTGGGCCACACGCGCCCGCCTTCTCGAGATGGTGGGAGAACGGGAGGCGGCCCTCAAGGCCTACCGAAGGGCGATAGACCTTTCAACGAATATTCCGGCGCGGCGCTATCTGGAGATGCAGGAAAAGCGGATAATGTCGAAATCCGCCTGAAGAGCCGGGTCAGGGCCTGACACTGCGCTGGGCCGTGATGATCTTGTGGAAGAGTGTGTCCAGCTCTTCCGAAGGCTGCAGGCCTGAAGGGCCGCCCTTGTTGAGCCAGTGCTCGAAGGGACTTCTGAGCAGCTTGGCGATGTCCGATTCACATGTGAAATCGCCAGCGACGGACTTTACCTTGGAATTGTCGAACATCACGGAATAAGCCTTGTCACCCAGAAGGGGGCCGCGCCATTCTTCCCGGAACCGAACCAGAGTGTCGGTCGGAACATGAACCAGGTCGACCTCGACGCCAAGCAGGCTTCCGATTGTCGTGTAGATCATATCCCACGGCCAGGCGTGGTCGGAGGTGATGTGGAAATCACGATTGATCGCCGAAGATTTGCCAAAGAGGCCGACGAACGGAACGGCGAAGTCCTCGCTGCGGGTAAGCGTCCATAGCGCTGCGCCGTCACCGGGCACAATGATCGGTTTGTTGGCGACCATGCGATGAAGAGCCGTGTCGCCCTCCGACATGGCGGTCGGAAATCGCTTCCTGATCGTATGGCTCGGGCGAACGATCGTGAAAGGAAGGGTTTTTTCCGCCTGCAACAACTGTTCGCAGGCCGCCTTTCGGCGGCTGTACTCCCAATAGGGATTAACCAGCGGCGTCGTCTCGACAATCGGGACGCGGCTGATCGGTTTTGCGTAGGCCGAGGCGGTGGATATGAAAACGTACTGACCGACTTTGTCCCTGAACACGTCGATATCGCGCTGAAGCTGTTCAGGATGGAAGACCAGGAACTGACAAACGATGTCAAAGCCTTGCTCGACCGCCGCGCGATAGGCCGCGTCGTCGGAAAAGTCACAGTCAATGTGCTTGACGCGAAGGGGCAGTTTTTCACCGGATCGCCCGCGATTGAGGACAGTCACGTCGAAGCCCTTCCGGACCGCTTCATGAACGCATGACCACGAAATTTCACCGGTTCCGCCGACAAACAATACGCTCAAACTCACTACGCACTACTCCAGATTCGGCGAAGACGCCGACAGTGTCGCCGAACTGTCATAATGGAAGAAACTATGACCATATTGCGGAGAAACGGTCATTTCCCGCAATCAAAATACGGAAAAAATTCAGGTGTCGGCTTCGGACGACCTGCCGCTGCGAGTCATCACGAACGCCGAGATCGCAATGCCTATGGCCACCAGCGCTATCAGGATAGTGGCGAGCGCGTTGACATCGGGACTGACGCCCAGGCGAACCTTGGAGAATATCAGCATCGGCAAGGTGGTCGATCCTGGTCCGGCGACGAAGCTCGCGATGACGAGATCGTCCAGCGACAGCGTGAAAGCGAGAAGCCAGCCAGAAACAAGAGCCGGCGCGATGCTTGGCAGGGTCACGTCGAAGAAGATGCGCAAGGGCTTGGCGCCGAGGTCGGCGGCGGCTTCCTCCACCGACCGGTCGACATTGATCAGTCGCGTTTCGACGACGACGGCGACATAGGCCATGCAGAAGGTCGTGTGGGCAATGATGATCGTGAGCAATCCTCGACCCGCCGGCCACCCGAACAGCGCTTCCATCGTCACGAAGAGCAGCAGCAGGGAGATGCCGGTGATCACATCCGGCATGACAAGCGGGGCGGTCGTCATGCCGCTGAAGAGTTCGCGAAACCGGAAGCGGCCGTAACGCACGAGCGCCAGCGAGGCCATGGTGCCCAGCACGAGGGAAATGGTCGCGCTCGCCACAGCCACTTTCAGACTGATCCACGCGGCGCCGAGGATTTGCGGGTCACGCAAAAGTTCGCCGTACCATTTTGTCGAGAACCCGCTCCATACGGTGACGAGGCGGGACTCGTTGAAACTGTAGACGACGAGCGACAGGATCGGCGCATAGAGAAAGATAAAGCCGATAAGCGCCATGATCGAGAGAAGGGGGCTGCGTTTCATCGTCCCCCCTTATCCGCGCGCCCGGCGGAAGCGCACGAGCGGCAGAACTATGATCGTCAGCAGCACCATGGCCACGGCGGACGCCACCGGCCAGTCGCGGTTGTTGAAGAATTCCGTCCAGAGAATCTTGCCGATCATCAGCGTGTCCGGCCCGCCAAGCAGCGCGGGAATGACGAATTCGCCGATCGCCGGAATGAAGACGAGCATGGAGCCGGCGATAATGCCTGGCAGCGACATTGGCAGGATCACAGTGAGGAACGTGGTTGCGGGCTTTGCGCCGAGATCCGCGGCGGCTTCAAGCAACGCCGGATCAAGTCGCGACAGATTGGCGTAGAGCGGCAGAATCATGAATGGCAGGTAGGTGTAGACGATGCCGATATAGACCGCGAAATTGGTCTGCAGCATGACCAGCGGCTCATCGATAATCCCCAGTGCAAGAAGCGTATTGTTGATCACGCCCGTGCTTCTGAGGATTCCGATCCACGCATAGACGCGCAGCAGAAAGGAGGTCCAGAATGGCAGGATGACGAGCATTAGAAGGATATTGCGTCGCCTGTTCGCAGAGCGGGCGATATACCATGCCATCGGATATCCGATGAGCAGGGCAAAGATGGTCGAGACGGCTGCTATTTGAACGGAAGATATCAACGAGAGCAGATAAAGCGGATCTTCCAGAAGGAACTGGTAGTTGCCCAGATTGAGCGTGATCAGCAACCGGCCGTCTTCCCAGGAGGTCAGGGGGAGATAGGGCGGTCGCGCCATCGCGGCTTCGGAAAACGAAATCTTGAAGACAACCAGGAACGGGGCGAGAAAGAAGATCAGCAGCCAGACCATCGGAACAGCGATCACCAAAAGGCGGCGGTGCTTCAGGAAAAAACTGCCGACCGCCGTTGTCATGACGTCAGCACCACGCCGGACGCGGCGTCCCAGGAAACGAAGACAGGATCGCCCCAGGTGATCGGCTCCTCCGCCGAGCGTTCCTGGTTGGTGCGTGTCAAGTCGATCTGCTTTCCGGTCTTCAGCCGTACACGGAAAATCGAGAGATTGCCGCGATAGGCGATTTCCTCGACAACGCCCTCGACGACGTTGTCTACGCCTTCGGGCCGATGGCGACTGATCTCGGGCTTTTCCGGTCGGAGCGCAAACCACAGACGCTGGTTTGGCGAGCAACTCACGCCGTGGGAGACATTGATCGTCATGTCCGCGTCCTCACAGCGGATGAGCGTCCTGTCCGGATCGGTCTCAGAGACGACGCCCTCGAACATGTTCACCGAGCCGATGAAATCAGCCACAAAGCGGTTGAGCGGATACTCGTAGATCTCGCGCGGTTCTGCGATCTGCTCGATGACGCCGTTGCGCATGACGCCAATGCGCGTCGCCAGGGTCATCGCCTCTTCCTGGTCGTGCGTGACGACCACGAATGTGACGCCGAGCTTTTCCTGGATGTTGACCAGTTCGAACTGGGTTTCTTCCCGAAGCTTCTTGTCGAGCGCGGCAAGAGGTTCGTCAAGCAGCAGAAGTTTTGGCCGCTTGATCAGGGAGCGCGCAAGCGCGACACGCTGGCGTTGCCCGCCGGACAACTGGTCCGGCTTGCGTCGCTCCATGCCGGAAAGCTGCACCAGCTTGATCATGTCGGCTACACGGTCTGTGACCTCTGCACGCGGAACGCCATCGCGATAGAGGCCATAGGCGATGTTTCGCTCGACATTCATGTGAGGAAACAGCGCATAGGACTGGAACATGATGTTGGTCGGCCGGTCCCATGGCGAGATGCCGGCCATATCCTGACCGTCAATCTCGATCCGGCCGGAGGAAACAGTTTCCAATCCGGCCAGCATCCTCAGCAAGGTTGTCTTGCCACAGCCCGAACTGCCGAGAAGGCAGAACAGCTCTCCCTTGTATATGTCGAGCGAAACGTTGTTGACCGCGACAACGGGGCCGTAGCTTCGCGAAACATCGACAATACGGACAAACGGTTCCGAATCGTTCCGCCACGGCATATCCGAAGGCGACTGGCGCTCATTCATGCCTACCATCCTCCGGCGGCGACAGAGCGGGCTTCACTGACCGGTCTTGACCGATGTCCACAAACGATTGACCAGACGATCGGCTGAAGGCGGCTGCGGCTTGTCGGCGAAGAGATTGTCGAGGACTTCCTGCGGAGGGAATATGCCCGGATCGGAGGTGATCTCCTCATCAATCAGCGGCATCGCCGCCTTGTTGGCGCTGGCGTACCAGACATAGTTGGTGATGTCGGCCGTGATCTGCGGATCCATGATGAAGTTGATGAAGGCGTGCGCTTCTTCAGGGTTCGGGGCGTCGGTCGGGATGGCGAGAACGTCGAACCACTGAAGCGCGCCTTCCTTCGGAATGACATAGGCAATGCTGACGCCGTTATCGGCTTCATCCGCCCGGTCGCGCGACTGGAACAGGTCGCCGGACCAGCCCATGGCGAGGCAGATGTCGCCGTTGGCAAGGTCGTTGATATATTGCGACGAGTGGAAGTAACGGATGTAGGGGCGAACCGATTTCATCAGTTCGGCCGCTTCCTCCAGCTCCTTCTTCTCGAAGGAGTTCGGATCGTAACCGAGATAGTTGAGGGCGGCGGGAAACAGCTCCGTCGGCGCGTCGAGCACGGCGACGCCGCAGTCCTGCAGTTTTGAGACGATTTCCGGATCAAACAGGATGGCCCAGGAGTCGACGACGTAATCGTCGCCGAGCCTCTCTGCGATCATGTCCTCATTGTAGCCGAGGCCGGTCGTGCCCCACATGTAGATCACGGAATGCGCGTTGTCGGCGTCGTATTCCGCGGCCTGTTTCATGAGGCCGGCGTCCATGTTGGCGAGATTGGGAAGCTTTGATTTGTCGAGCGGCTGGTAGACGTCGGCCTGCAACTGCCGCTGCAGGAAATCGCCGGTGGGAACGACAATATCGTATCCCGTATTGCCTGAGAGAAGTTTGGATTCCAGCACCTCGTTGCTGTCGTATACATCGTAGACGACCTTGATGCCCGTTGCTTCCGTGAACTTGTCCAGCGTGTCCTCGGCAATATAGTCGGACCAGTTGTAGACGTTGACGACCCGGTCCTGGGCGTTGGCGCCTGTGGCCAGGATCGCAAAGGCGACACCGGCGCTGAGAATTGCTTTTTTCGAGATCATGAAAACCACCCGTGTTCCCTTGTTATGAGTGTGTTGGTTCAATGAATAAGCACAAAAACGCGGGCGTGCAATGACAGGAATCCGTCAGCAAATGTTTCGTGGTTGTCAGCGGGGCGGCTGTTCATCCGGCGTTCAGATTCAAACTGCAATCTGAACGCCGGAGAGGGCCGGCCAAACCCGCAATTGTCGGTCGGCTGGGGGAAGACCGGGCGTTTGCACAGGGCGCCCGGTTTTTCATTACCGCTTCAAACTGCCAACGAGATGGCTTTCTCATCGTTGCGGAGAGAGAACCCTGGCCGTTCGTCTCTCTGGGCGTTTCGGATGCTTATTTCGACGTTTCGATCCAACTTGACCATGAAGTCCAGCAATCTCTCGAGTGAAAATCCACGAAGCTTGCCGTTTTTCAAGGCCGATATTTTCGGTTGAGGAACGCCCAGAAGGTCGGCTGCCTGATGTTGAGTGAGATCTCGATCCCGAATAATCGCGTTGATCATGCCCACGATAGCCGCCTTGAGTTTCAATTCAGGCGCATCATGAAGTCCGAGGTCGGCAAAGACATTGCCGCTTCCGGATTCAAATTCGATTGTTTCTTCCCTCTTACCCATTCTTCACTCTCGCTTTCACAAGTCTGAGACGATTTCTAACAAGGTCGATTTCAGATTTTGGTGTTGATATTCCTGATTTCGATTTTTTCTTGAAAGCATGGAGGACATAAACACTGTCTCCGATTTTTGCCGCGTAAACCGCTCGATAAGCATCGCTATCGTAATCCACAAAAATCTCGACAACGCCTGATCCCAAACCTTTCATTGGCTTGACGTAATCTGCTCTCCGGTCGTTTTGCGCTTCGCTCAGCGCATACCCCACCGCGACTCTTACGGCTTTGGGGAATTCCATCAGTCTTTTGCGGGTGTCTCCGACCCAAACAACTGGCTTTTCCGTCAATGATTTCTCTATTCCAAAATAGGTATAATATTTCGTTTTTTCAAATCAATTCTGCCGGTGGCGTCGGTTTTATATTCTTACCGCTTCAAATGCCGCGTCAGACGGCGTTCCAGCCAGTTCCAGACATTGCGAAGAACTTCGACAATCAACAGATAAAATATGGCGGCCCAGATATAGGTCTGGAAATCAAAGGTGCGGGAATAGGCGCGTCTTGTTTCGCCGGTCAGGTCGAGGACGGTGATAATGGCGACGACCGCCGATCCCTTGATCATCAGGATGATCTCGTTGCCATAGGGCCTCAACGCCACGATCATGGCCTGGGGCAACACGATCTTTCGGTAGATCTGCACGCGGTTGAGGCCCAGCGCCTGTCCGCCCTCGAATTGTCCCCTCGGCACGCTCTGGATGGCGCCTCTCAGAATTTCAGCCTGATACGCGGCCGTGTTCAGCGTGAACGCCAGAATTGCGCAGTTCCAGGGTTCGCGAAAGAACCCCCAGAGACCGACGGCTTCGAGCTGGTGACGAAACTCGCCGAGACCATAGTAGAACAGGAAGAGTTGTGCGATCAGCGGGGTGCCGCGGAAGAAGTAAACGTAGGCGTAGGCGATGCCGGAAAACAGCGGATTGTAGCTCATTCTTCCGGCGACGACCGGTATCGAGACAAGCGCGCCGAGAACGATCGAGACGCTCACGAGCGTCAATGTCACGCCGAGACCGGACAGATATTTCGGGCCGTATCGGGCGACCTTGGCGGGATCCCAGGCGCTGAAGAGGAAGTAGATCAGGCCAACGCCGACGATCAACCAGAACGCCATGGCGATGATCCCGGTTGTCTTGGCGGCGGACCAGCCCGGCGCGATTGCCGGCGGCGGACTGCGAGGCGGGATCATCTGTTCGGCGAAGCTCATACCCGAACCTCCGAACGCCTGACGCGTCGCTCGACAGCGCTGATGAATATCGAGGAGAGGATTGCGAGCAGTAGGTAAAGCAGGCAGGCGATGCCGAAAAAGAGAAAGGCCTCCTTGCTGACGCGGGCGGCGATTCCCGCCTGGCGAAGTATGTCCGGCAGGCCGATGACCGACACAAGGGCGGTGTCCTTTAGCAGGATCATCCACAGATTTCCGAGGCCGGGCAGGGCGATGCGCACCAGTTGCGGCAGGATGACTTTCGTCATCGTGCGAACCCCGCCGAGCCCAAGCGCATAAGCGCCTTCATATTGCCCGGCAGGAATGGCCCTGAAGGCGGACAACAGGACTTCACTTGAAAAAGCAGAGAAGACGACCCCCAGCGCCATCATCCCGGCAAGAAACGAATTGATCTCGATGCCGCCCTCGACGCCGAAAAACAACAAGGTTTGTCTGTAACCGATCTGCAGGCCGAAATAGACGAGAAACAGCGTGAGGAGTTCCGGCAATCCGCGGAAAATGGTCGTATAGATTTCCGCTGCAAGCCGCAGTTGCCTCACTTCGCTTTGCTTGGCGAGGGCGAGAAGAAATCCGATGAACAAGCCGAACGGAAGGGTGGCGAGCGCCAAACCGCCGGTGACCAGAAAACCATACATGATCTGGTCCATCCAGCCATTCGGCCCGAAACTCAGTAGGGTCAACGTCCGATCCATGACGTCAGACCTGTGGAGACGCTGATTGAATGATCATGCAGAACCTGTGCTGCAGGATGAAACATCCTGCAGCAATTGGCGCTAGAGGCACGGCTTAGTCGCCATACACGTCAAATTCAAAGTACTTGTTGTTGATTTCCTTGTATTTTCCGTTTGCGCGGATAGCGGCGATCGCCTGTGTGAAGGCGTCGCGCAGTTCTTCTTCGCCCTTGCGGACGGCAATCCCCGCGCCGGGACCATTGATCACCAGGTCGGTCGGAAGCGTGCTCAGAATCATGCAGCAGGCGCCGTCGTCGGAAGCCAGCCAGTCGCTGAGGACGACAACGTCGTCAATTGCGGCGTCGATGCGGCCGCTTGCGAGGTCCAGCTTGTATTCGTCAGGCGTCGGGTAGAGCCGCAGATCCGTGGAAGGAAACTTCTCTTCCGCGTAGTTGGAGTGGGTGGTCGAGCTCTGCGCGCCGAGCACCTTTCCGTCGAGGCCTGCATCCGTTGCATCCGTGATGTCGGAATCCTTCGGCACGGCGATCGCCGGCGGCGTGTTGTAGTACTTCTCGCTGAAATCGACCTGCTCGAGACGCTCGTCCGTGATCGACATGGAGGCGATGATGGCGTCGAACTTGCCAGCGATCAACGACGGGATCATGCCGTCCCAGTCATTGGTGACGAATTCGCATTCGGCCTTCATCTCCTCGCAAAGCGCGATGGCGATGTCGATGTCGAAGCCTTCGAGCTTGCCGTCGGATGTCAGGTTATTGAACGGAGGATAGGCGCCTTCCGTGCCGATCTTGATTTTCTTCATTTGCGCCTGAGCGGCGCCCATGCCGACGGCGACCACCAGAGCAGTTGCCCCGAATGTCAGATATTTGGAGAAACGCATATGTCTGTTCCCTTTGATTATGCAGTTTGTCTTTGGCGTCGAAACGCGATTGGAGACGGCGTGCTCCGTCCTGCTCAAGATATTCCCATTGTTTTCTGCGAAAAAGCAATATCGAATCTTCGCTGTCCGGGAGCTCCGGGCGCAACAAGGGGGAGGAGGCCATGCTCACGCTTCTCGGCCGGCGCAGTTCTTTCAACGTTCAAAAGATCGCGTGGTTGCTCGCGGAACTTGACCTGCCGCATCGTCATATCGAACTCGGCGGCGCGTTTGGCGGGCTGGATACGCCGGAGTTCCGACTGATGAACCCGCACGGAAAGGTTCCAGTTCTCAAGGACGGCGATACGGTTTTGTGGGAATCCCACGCCATTCTGAGATATCTGGGGTCGCGCTGTGGAAATAGCGGGCTCTGGCCCGACGACATAGCAGACCGCGCGCATGTCGACGCCTGGATGGACTGGTCGCAGACCACGCTTCTGGTGGATTTTCTCACGGGCGTTTTCTGGGGATATTATCGTACGCCGGAAGCCCGGCGCGATACGCAGTCGGTCGAGCGGAGCGTCGCGCGCTGCGCTGATCATTTCAGACTGCTGGACACGGTGATGGCCGACAAGCCCTGGCTTTTCGGAGAGACGATGACTCTCGCCGACATAACGATCGGGACGCATCTCTATCGCTATTTCGAGGTCGATATCGATCGGCCGGATATTCCCAATATCGTGCGTTGGTATGAGCGGTTGAAACAACGTTCGGCTTATCGCGACGCCGTCATGGTTCCGTTCGACGAGTTGTTCGGGCGATTGGATTATTGACGGATGGATTGGGAGTTTTCAGGTTTTGGTATTGATATTATAATAAAAGAAAAGAAAGTAAGATATTGTAATTAATAATAAATACTCGAGTTCAACTTTTTCATGCAATTTGGCATTGTTTCGGGAAATTGGCTTTGGTGGCCTCTGGGTTCATTTCGGGAATCGACGATTCAGACGTTGATTTCAGTTTCACGGCAATTCTGGCTTTGTTTCGGGAAATCGGGTTTTGAGGATTCTGGGATCGTTTCGGGAATCTCGAATTTTGCGCGTTTCATCGACCTTTCCGCAATTATTCGGCGAGAGAAACGGAGCTTTCGATATAGCATAAATTGCTGCGAAATGCAGCAAGAATGTTTTTGTTTTGTTTCATGTCCCAGAGCACCGGCACGGTGGCGCGGCCAGTGAAGCAGGGCGCGGCGCGGGTTTAGAACTCGTGGATGTGACACGCGCCGAAGAGTGGATCTTCGACTGCGCCCGGATAGCCGCCGTATTGCCAGCCCTGCGGTGTCACAGACAGGTTCACCACTGTCGCCTCGATCAAGGCGTCGAGGCCTTTGACCTTCCGCGCGATCAGCGCGCGCGAGGCCCAGGGGCAGATCAGCGCGACATGTAGCGTCCTGTCTCGGCGGCAAAACCGCCCGTGCCGGTCAGCCCCGGACTACCATCCGGTGTGATCCAGTTGCGAAAGGACGAGACCTGGCGGGCGAACCGGCCCTTTTCGTCGAATTTCTGGACCGGCTGCCAGTTTTCCATCCATTTGCCTTAGACGAGCATCGTGATGTTTCCTCAGGTTGCGTGGAACACGAAGGACCGCATGGAAACTGACCCGAGATCGATCGTGTCTGTCATGAAAGTCAGTTCGTCGCGGCCATCCGAAGCGCCAACGACCGTCAAGGCCGGCAGGTAGTGGTCGACGGATGGATGCGCCATGGGAAGCAATGATCCCAAGTGCTGGCGATCCGCCAGCGGGGCGATATCGCGATTGGCGAGATGGTTTGCGAACATGCTGTCGAACTCCAGGGCGAAATCCTGGGGGGCGCCGCCGGGGCGCATGGCGCGCAGATTATGAACGATGTTGCCTGATCCGAGGATCAATACGCCGCGATCTCGCAGCTCTGAAAGCGCGCGTCCGACGCGAAGCTGATGATCGAGGCCGCTCGTCATGTCGATCGAGATCTGGAACACCGGCACGTCCGCGCCGGGATAGAGAAACTTCAACACGGTCCAGGCGCCGTGATCCAGGCCCCATGTCTCGTCTTCCTGCGCGTGATGGCTCGACAGAAGCGTGACCACCTCGCGGGCGAGGTCGGGCGCTCCCTGCGCCGGATAATTCTGGCGGTAGAGTTCTTCCGGGAAGCCGTAGAAGTCGTGGATTGTCCGCGGCATCTGCGAAACGTCGACCAGCGTCGCGCCGCTGGTCATCCAGTGGGCGGAGACAACAAGGATGGCCTTTGGCCGGGGAAGCGTCCTGCCCAGTTCGGACCAGGCGCGGCTGAAGGCAGTGTCCTCGATGGCGTTCATCGGACTGCCATGGCCGAGGAACACCAGCGGCATCCGGTCGGATGGCGACAGGCGGTCGCGCAGGTTTTGCAATTGGTTGGCGATGCTCATGACGCTACTCCCTGGTCAGGCAGGCAGGGCCGCCGGTATGGCGGCCCGTTCGTTCAGGCGAATTTGCCGAGGCTCTTTTCGACGACCGGCAAGCGCAGAGCGAATGCGCCCGCGCCAAGCAGGCCGATCGCAACCTGAGCGGCAGCCCAGAAAATCGGATATTCCCATCCGCCGCCCTGAGCGGAGAAGCTCCAGCCATTGCCGGCATGGGCCCAGGCTGCGCCGAGCAGTACCAAAACGAGAGGCATGGAGACAAGCCGTGTGGCCACGCCGAGGATCAGGGCCAGGCCGCCGCCGACTTCGGCGAGGATGGTCAGGTAGGCGATAATCGCCGGCAGGCCGAGGCTTTCGAAGAAGCCGACGGTTCCGGGAATGGTGAAAACGAAGACCTTCGTGAGGCCGTGGGCGAGAAACAGGATGCCGCTGGTGACGCGCAGGATGAATGCTGCGTAGTCGGCATTCGTAGGGGAGTTCATGTCCGGTGTCCTTTCGGGATGGCGTGGGTTTTGGTCCAGCGTGAAAGTAGGTCTTGCAAGCTTTCAACAAAATAGAGATTTTATTCAATGACTATCTCCAATACGTTCTCAATTGGAATGACATGGACACCACCGACGTACTCAGGGCCTTCGTGGCGACAGCGCAGACAGGCTCCTTTACGGCCGCTGCCGAGCAACTTGGCGTATCCAACCGGCTGACCTCGAAATACGTCGCCGAACTGGAGGCGCGGCTGGGCGTGCGGCTTTTGCAGAGAACCACCCGTCGGGTGGGGCTCACGCCCGCGGGCGAGGAACTGTTGGCGCGGGCGCCGGCCGTGCTCGATGATCTCGACGATCTGCTTGCCGGCGTCGCCGACAGTTCGCGCGGGTTCTCCGGCGTCATCCGCATATCCGCCCCGGTCACTTTCGGAGAAATCTATGTGAGCGGGATGCTCGCGCGTTTTGGCGAGAAGAATCCCGCTCTGCGCTTCGACTTGCGGCTGAACGACCGCTATGCGGATCTCGCAAGCGAAGGGATCGACCTGGCCATTCGCATCGGGCAGTCGGAGATGCTGTCGCTGAAGGCGCGCAAACTCGGGGAATTTCATTCGATGCTGGTGGCGAGCCCCGCCTATGTCGCCTCGCACGGCGCGCCGACGACGCCGGATGACCTGCAGGCGCATGCGTGTATTCTGGACAGCAATCGGCGCTCGCCCCGTCGCTGGACGTTTCGCCGGGACGATATCGAGCACACCGTCAGCGTTGAAGGCCAGTTCCAGGTGAATTCGGCGCGCGTTGCCGTCGATCTGGCAATCGACGGGCTTGGGATCGCCTATGCGCCCCGTTTCGCGCTCTACGACGCCCTGGCGACGGGAAGCCTTGTGCCGTTGCTTGCCGAGTATACGGGAACGACGGGCCCGGTCAGCGCGGTCTACCTGGAGGGACGCACGCTGCCGCGCAAGATCCGCGCGCTGATCGATTTCGCCCTGGAGGACATCCGCTCGGCGGACATCCTCTAAGATAAACTTTCAAATGTGAGCAAACGCGGGTGTTGTCGGAGACTGCCCAATTGGCTTCTAAAGGAGCTCTCCGACATCAATGCGATTGCCGTCATGATCGGCGAACACGAAGGCCCTGAGACCGTAGTCCTTGTTCTCCAGTTTCCGGATGATGCGAAAACCGTGTTCCTGGCATCGACGACAGGTCTCCGCTGCGTCGGAAACCATCATGTGCGCTATATTGAAAGGAGGCGCCCGGTGCGTTTTTTGCAGCGTCAGATGAATTTCGGCGTCGTCTTTCTTGAGAATCACGAAGCCGACCGGATTGCCGTTTTCAAACGTCTTTTCGAAGCCGAAAACGTCGCGATAGGAATCGCAGGATTTCCGGATATCGCTGACCGGAAGCGTAACGGCGACGCGTCCGAGTTTGAGAGTGGTTGAGGAGGACATGACAAGCCCGTTCTGCTGGAGGTGAAGCGCGCGCAGCACGGACGTTGCCGAAATCTGCATTTGCCTGTCACTGGTCAGGGCGGCGCCTGCGCCCGACGTTAGCGAACCCGGCCGAGGGGATCAACCGGGTTCGTCGTCGTTTCACGGACGCGCGAAAGAAAATACGTGGTCGGGAATTGCAACGCCTTTCAGATTGCGCGGATCCGCCTCCGGGCGCTTCATGGCGTGGACAAGCGGCAAGACGCCTGCCCATATCGGGAGCTCGTAGTCTTCCTCGTCATCAATTGGGCCGCCGGTTCTCACCTTTGCAGAGGCCTCTTCGATCGGCATGCCGAGGATCGTGGTCGCCTTCAGTTCCTGGTCGGTCATGGGCCGAAGCATGTCCCAACGTCCCGGGAAAAGCTGCTCGAGAAAAGTGTGGAGCTTTTCCTTCTTTTCGTCGACGTCGGTGACCTTGGTTCCATGGCCGTAGATCATGACGGAGCGATAGTTGGCGGAGTGATGCATGGCGGAACGCGCCAGCACCATGCCGTCGAGCAAGGAAACGGTAAGGCAGACGTCATGGCCGTTGCTGTTTTTCAGCGCGCGGCTGGCGCTCGACCCGTGCCAATAGACGTGATCGCCCTCTCTCCAGTGGATCGTCGGCGTGACGGCAGGCTTTCCGTCGACCAGGTATCCGACATGGCAAAGCGACGTGGCGTCGAGGATCGAGTTGATCGTTTCGCGATCAAAATCGCCGCGCTTGTGACTGCGCCTGAGACGGGTTCGCGGCGTTTGTTCGAGTTGTTCCGTGGTCATGGGTTTGCACCTGAATAATTCGTTCTGATTGCCGGATAGCGAAAAATTGGTATAAAAAAAATATCCAATTAGTGAAAAAGATATCAGTCCAATTATGCAAACCGAGATCAGCTACGGAAAATCCGCGCCTCTGTTCGAGCAGGTTTATGAATCGCTTGGACGGCAGATCATGTCGGGAGAAATGGCGTCCGGCGCGCGTCTTCCGCCATCGCGCGAACTGGCGCGCGAACTTGGCGTTTCGCGATCGACCATCGTTTCCGCCTATGATCAACTGGCGGCGGAAGGCTATATCCGGGCGCGGCAGGGGTCCGGTTATTACGTGTGCGACATCGAGCCGGTGCGGCCGCCGGATGCGCATGGTCAGGTCCTCCCTGCATTTCGGCCGGAACCTGCGCAAACACGACCTCTGCATCCGCGCCCGTTCACGCCGGGTGTTCCGGACATGCGCCTTTTTCCGCATGCGAAGTGGGCGCGGCACCTGTCGCGGACGGCGAAACAGTCCGCCGAGGCGATGCTTGCTGAAGAGGACGGGTTCGGGCACCCGAGGCTGCGCGCCGCGATTGCCGGGCATCTCGCGTCCTGGCGGGGCATTGCGGCCGACCCCGAGCGTATATTGATTACCGCCGGCGCCGGCGACGCGCTGGATCTGTCCTTGCGGGTTCTGGCTTCGCCGGGCGACGGGATCGGGCTCGAACGACCAGGTTACAGGCCAATGCTAAACCTGGCGCAACTCTACAATCTTCGTCCTGAATGGCTCGATGTCGAGGAAGAGGGCGCCGCATTGCCCGGCGAGGCGGCGAGGATGAAGACCATCATCTTGACGCCATCTCACCAGTTTCCCTTGGGCGGAGCGATGTCGACCGGCAGACGACTGGCGTTTCTGCAATACGCCGCGCGCAACAACAGCCTTGTTATTGAGGATGATTTCGACAGCGAATTTCGTTTCGCGGGCCGCCCCATTCCCGCAATGGCGTCGCTGGATGACGGCAGGCGGGTGGTCTATGTCGGCAGCTTTTCCAAGATATTCTCGTCCGGCCTGAAGATTGGTTTCATGGTGTTGCCTGAACATCTCGTCAGCGATTTCAATACGGCCTTGCGCAAATACGGGTCGCGCGCATCTGTTGCGCCGCAATTGCCGCTGGCGACCTTCATTGAGGAGGGAGAGTTCCATCGCCATATACGACGGATGCGTCGCATCTACGGCGAACGACGCGAGGCGTTCGTCGGGATGCTGCACAAGGAACTGGAAAATGCGGCGCGCTTTTCCGACAATCCGGCGGGCATGCAGATCGCCCTTGAACTGGCCGACGGCGTGGACGATGTTCGCCTGTCGAAAGCGGCGCAGGCGGCAGGCGTCGCGTGTTCGCCGCTCTCGACCTACTATGACGGGCCGCGCCGGAAACAGGGGCTCCTGACCGGCTTTAGCGCCTTTTCACCGGAAGAAATGGAAGAACCGCTGAAGCGGCTTGCGGCGCTGATCCGCGAGGCGGTTACTGCTTCATCGGAATAAAGCGTTTCAGCTTGCCGGTTTCGGCGTGTCTTATTAGGGACTCGACAACGTCCAACTCGATGTCAGGGTCTTTAAGCCCGGCTGTTTTCAACTCTTCCGATATGTCGCGTTTCAGAAGGCCGAGATCGAGTTCACCGCGCGTTATAATGCGGATCGCGGCGCCGTTCTGCGTCTGCTGCACCTGATATTGCTCGATCATCGGATGTTGGCCGAGCGGAGTTCTGAATACCAGCGGATGGACGGACACGCCTGCGGGATACCGGAAGGCGTCGTCGCTGCGTCCCTTGACCTCCCTGATGAGGGGAAAGGCGGCGCCGCAACTGCACGGCTGATCCGACGGAATGGCGATATCCGTGAGTTCGTAGCGAATGATCGGCTGAACACGGTTGAACAGCGAGGTCACGAGAACCTTTGCGATTTCATCCGGATCTCTGGTCGGCCTGTCGTCGGCATCGACGAATTCGGTAATGATCACATCGTCGGACATATGCATGCCTTCGTGGCGGTCGCATTCAATGCCGACATGCCCAACCTCAACGCAGCCCCACATGTTGTTGATGTCGATGCCCCAGGCTTGCCTGGCCGCCTCGCGCGCTTCCGGCATCAGCGGTTCGGAATTGGTGGCGATATGCCTTGGTCTGATCTTGAGTCGTCCGGCGAGCGCTTCTCCCGCCAGTTCCTGCAGCGATGAAGCGAAACAGTTGATGTGCGTCGGCTGCGTCCTGTTCAGTTCATCAACAAGCTGCGGTATTGGCGTTTGCGCCGGAAACCAGTGAATATCGGCGTCGGGGTGGGGCGTGACGGAGAACAGAAACGGGCTGCCATGCACGATCTCGCCGGCTTCGATGACCGCCAGCACCCTCCTGCCGCTGCTGAAATGCATGGATTCGTCGCGATACTGGTATCGGAACGTGACGCAGGCGATCTCGATGAATTCGTTCCAGCCCCAGACGAAGACGCCGCGGGAACCGGATGACCCGCCGGTCGCAAACACCTCGTAATCGTCGAGATAGTAGTAATCCTTCGTGCGGCCGCGCAATTTGTCCTGGATGTGGGCGTTGCAGCCTTCCAGGGTCAGTCTCTTGTCGGTGACGATTGCGTCCCAGTTCGACATCACGTCGGATTTCGTCATCACCGGAATGTCGTGAAGCGTGTTCTCCGTCATCGTTTCAGGATCGATGTCCGCCAGCCTTTCAGCGTACCAGGAAGAATGCGATTTGGCCCATGCGACGGTCTCTCGAAGGCGAACTTGCCGCTCTCTTACTATCTGTTCGGCGGACCAGCCGAGCCGTGCGACATGCTCCGGCAAGCGACTGGCGATTGCAAGAAGATGCGCGCGCCGTTTCGGACTGTTGATGATCATGAGAGGCTCCAGACGCGCGGTATATTGCATGTAGAAAACCGCCAATACCAACACTTTGTGGTTTTTGTCACACCTTAATGAGCAACTTTTGGTATACTGCGATAGTAATCTTTAACCGGATTGCAGGCTGCGAACCGCAGGGAGGCGACCATGGCGGACAGCAAAGACGACCTCGATGTGCTGCGCAGGAAAGTGGCCGCGCTTGCTGCGGCCGAAGGCGCCAAACCGGAAAAGCTCGTCAGGGAAGCGACATCGGCGCAGATAATCGGTGATCCAGCCCTCGGCCCTTCTCTGGAGTCGTCATTCGGGCAAGTTTCGGAATCAGCGCAACTCGAAGCGGTGATTCGCTGGTCGCGGCCTGTCTTCTGGGTCACGAACGACGCCGTGGACGATCGATCCGTCGACGCCAACGGGCCCGGCATGCCGGGCCTTATGGAGGCGCTTAACGATCCCTCCAACAGAAGCGACCTGGAACGGGCGTTGCCTTCCATCGGTCGCATCGAGATTGCCGACAACGCGAATTTCGAATGGGCCGGAACCGGCTGGGTCATCGATTTCGACGGCGCGTCCGACATCGTCGTGACGAACGCCCATGTCGCGAAACTGTTCGCCAAGCGCGGCCAGGCGGCCTTCGTGTTCAAGCCGGGCATCCCGAACTTCAATCTTCCACAAAGCGCGAAGATCGACTTCCGCGAAGAGCTTGGCGGGTCCGTCGCGCGGGAGTTCCCCGTGACAGAGATCATCTGGATTTCCCAGTCGTCGCAACTCGATGTCGCGTTTCTGCGGGTTTCCAGAAATGCTGGAACGGATCGTCTTTCCGGGCCATTGCCGCTGACGACCGACGCGCAAACCGGAGCAGCGGTCGCCGTCATCGGCTATCCCGGCGACGATTCGCGCTCCTATGACGCACGCAGGTTCAAGCAGGTGTTCGGCACGGAGTTCGGCATCAAGCGGCTGGCGCTGGGCAGGGTGACCGATCCCGAGCACGCCTCCATCACACATGACTGTTCGACGCTGCCGGGCAATTCCGGGTCCATCGTCTGGGACCTGAAGCAGAAAAAGGCGATCGGGCTGCATTATGCGGGCGCGATGTTTCGAAACAACTATGCGGTGCCCGCAGCCGAGCTCGAGAAGCTTGCGCGGCAAAGGCCCTGGCAGGGCGAATCGCCGCGCCCGCCGATGTCCGTCGACACGGCGAGGCCGCCAATGACAGCCGGGCAGGGCGGCGTGTCTGTCGCGGCGCCCTCCGTTTCGAGCGATGGAGCGATAACCCTGACCGTGCCGCTGGAAATCACGGTGAAGCTCGGCGGGGCGACGGCGCCGCAAACCGTTGCAAGCGACGCACCGATACGAACGGACAGGCAAAGCGCCGAAGCCGCCGCCAACGCTATCCACGCCTATCTTGCGGCCTATCCGGACGACAATCGCATTTTGCAGGTCAACGCCGGCTTCCTTTTCAAGGATGGTCAGCTCAGCGACGATTACGGGGTGATCATCGGCGTGCGGCCCGGCGCAAGTCTGGATCTTGCCGCCTACGGTCTGCAGTCGGTGGTGGACGGCGTGGAGGTGGTGGTCGAATACGCCGATCCGGAGGCTGTTGCTGAAGAGCTGCTGGGCTATTCGGTTGAGGCCTTCACAGACCGACGGGCGCGCTACAGCCGCGACCTTGCCGACCCGCGGTTCAAACTAGATCCGGTGAGCGACAAGATAAAGATGACGCTTCATGTCAGCCCGGAATGCGGGTGGCCGGTTCTCAGGCAGTTTCTGGCGATCGACGACTACGAGCAGCTGACAATCGGCATGTATCACATGACCGCGCCGCATGTTGTCGAGGCTATCGAGGACATAGCGGGCCGCCGCCGGTCCCGGATTACTCTGACGCTGGATCGCCAGCGCGGTGACAAGGCGAAAAATCCCGACGACACTTCAGGCGAGAAGAAGAAGGACGACATCCCTGAACGCGATACGATCAAGTCGCTCGAGACGACTATGGAGAAGCGGTTCAAATGGGCGAAAGCCGCGCTTGGCGCGAACAGCCTGTTCGCCCAAGCCTATCACATCAAGGTGGCGGTCTGGACGGACCGGTTGCGCGGCAACAAGCGGGCCGACAAGGCGTTCTGGCTCTCAAGCGGCAACTGGCAGTCGACCAACCAGGCGAATATCGACAAGCCGTTCGAAAATCTGACCTGGCGCGATGTGCGCGACTTCAATCGCGAATGGCACGCCGTTGTCTGGCACGAAGACCTGGCGGCGACCTTTCGGCGTCATCTCGAGCAGGATTACGTGGATTGTGAAGCGGCGCTGTTGACCGAGAGCGAGACAGTCGGCGCGACGCCGGACGTGCTGGTTCCCGAGGTTGTCGCCGAGCGACCGCCCGAGCCGACGCGGTTCCAGGTATTCCCGCCGCTGGAGCTCGATGAGGAGATGACGGTTCAGCCTCTGCTGACGCCGGACAACTACCCCGAGGTCGTGCTGGATCTGGTGGAAAGCGCGCGTGAAAGGCTGTTGATCGAAAACCAGTCTTTCAACCTTTGGTCAAAGATCGACAAAACGCCGGAGCACTTTCTCGCCATTGCTCGCGCGATCAGGAACAAGCAGCAGGACGGCCTCGACGTGCGCATTATCTTCCGCAACCTTTTCGGCAGCGAGAAGACAACGCTGCGCCGCCTGAAGGAATTCGGCATGCGCACGGACGCCGACCATATCCGGTACTTCGACACGTGCCACACCAAGGGAATGATCGTCGACGATCACACGGTAATGCTCGGCTCCCAGAACTTCACCGCAGGGGGGACCGGCCCGAACCGCGACGCGAGCCTCGTCATTCGCAACGCCAAGGCCAACGCCTATTTCGCCTCGCTGTTCGAATATGACTGGAGCGAACTCGCCCGCAATCGCTGGCGGGGTGAGGCGGCCTCCGGGGCTGTCCGCTTCGTTACGCCGACAGCAGAGAGCGCAACACCGGCAGGCTATCGCCGCATTTCGCTTGCCGAATATCTGGGAGAAAGCTGATGGCCGCCAAATCAACCACCCGATCGAAATCGAAGAAGACGCCGCGGGTGCTCGGCAGTCTGATGGCTGAGACCAATGGCGGCGGCTCGCCGGAGGACGTTCCGGGGTTCAATGTCTTTCGGGCGGCGACCGCCGGCTTCGACACAAGCTACGTCTCAGGTCCGACCGTGCTGAATGCGCGGCCGGATGGCGGCTTTTATTCCAGCGATTCCATGGTGTCGGTCGGCGATGCGCCGGCTTTCGCAGCGAAACCCGAAAACGTCATCGGCGCGGACAACAGGGTTCGCGTCAACGACACCGCAATGACGCCGTGGCGATGCATCTGTCACCTTGAAGTGCAGTATGACCGGGGGCCGGTCGGCGCAGGCACGGGATTTTTTGTCGGCGACGACCTGATCGTGACGGCCGCTCACGTGCTGGTCGACCGCAGCTATTACGGCTGGGAAGAGCCGCCAAGGCGGGCGACGCGGGTGCGCGTGGTGCCGGGCCGCAACGGCAGCCTGGCGCCCTACGGCGTCTTCGTTTGCGATGTGCCGTGTCACGATCCGGATGCTGAAGACTGCATGATACCGGCCGTCTGGATGGAAATCGGCAGGGACAAGGAAGAGCAGGCGCATCGCGAGGATTACGCTGCTATCCGCATACCCGATCAGGTTCAGGAAGCCGATCTCGGCAAGCGGCTCGGCTATTTCGGCGTGAAGGACGTGTTGTCGGAGGATGATTTCGACGGCCAGATGCTGTTCGTCAACACGGCCGGCTTTCCGCAGACGCCGGACAAACCCTACGGCACGCTCTGGTACAACGCCGGACGAACCTCCGCCTTCGACGACTGTTTCGTCGAATACATGGTCGACACAGAAGGCGGCCAGAGCGGCAGCCCGATCTATTTCTACGACAAGAAAAATGATCAGCGCTATGTGATGGCGATCCACACCACCGGCGATTTCTTCAACCGTGGCATCCTGATCGGCGGTCAGATTTTCGACGACATCAAGCGGTGGGCGAAGCGGTAGGTTGCTTGTTGTATTTTCATGGTTCGATTATTGTCGAACCATGAAGGAAGGTCCCGACATTGCGCGAATCGGCGCGCTGATAGGCGATCCGGCGCGCGCCAACATCCTGACCGCGCTGATGAGCGGCAAGGCGCTGACGGCGTCAGAGCTTGCGCTTGAAGCAGGCGTGACCGCCCAGACGGCGAGTTCGCATCTGGCGAAGCTGATGGACGCCGGACTTCTCCAGCAGAGAAAGCAGGGGCGGCACCGCTATTTCCAGCTCCGCGACGACGAGATCGGCAATGCGCTCGCGTCGATCATGGGGCTGGCTGCGAAGCTTGGCCATACGAGAACCCGAACCGGTCCAAAGGATTCGGCGCTGCGCAAGGCCCGCGTCTGCTACGACCATCTGGCCGGCGATCTCGGCGTGCGCATGTATGACAGTCTTGTCAAGCACGAGTATATCAGCTGGGACGGCGAGATCCGCCTGACCGACAAGGGAAGGGTTTTCATCGCCGAATTCGGCATTGATGATCATTCATTCCAGACCTCTCGCCGTCCGGTGTGCCGGTCCTGTCTTGACTGGAGTTCTCGCCGCACGCATCTTGCCGGCCAACTCGGAGCCGCCTTTCTTCAGCGCATCTACGATCTTGGGTGGGCGCGGCGGATCGACGGCTCGCGAATTGTCGCGTTTACGCCGAGTGGCGAAAACGCATTTCTGAAGCAGTTTTCCCTGTAATCCTGTCCGAACAAGCGAGAGTGAAATCATGACCGACCGTCCGTTGTGGCAATTGAGCGCCTGCGAATTGTCCGAACGCATCGCAAGTGGAGGCGTTTCCGTGGCGCAAGCCGTGCAGGCCTGTGTCGACCGGATGCATGACCGCAATCCCCAAATCAACGCCGTAGTGGAAGACCTTTCGGACGAGGCGCTTGCGCAGGCTGTCGAGTATGACCGCATCCTGCAGGAGAGCGGCCCGATCGGCCCATTGCACGGCGTGCCGGTGACGGTGAAGGAAAACGTCGACCAGAAGGGCAAGGCCACGCCGAACGGGGTGACGGCCTTCAAGGACATTATTGCGCCGGAGGATTCGCCGATCGTGCGCAGTTTCCGCAAGGCCGGCGCAATTATCATCGGACGGACCAACACGCCGGAATTCTCGATGCGGGCGACGACGTCGAACGAGTTGCACGGCCGCACCTACAATCCTTGGAACGACTGGGCGACGTCCGGCGGTTCATCGGGCGGCGCCTCTTCGGCGGTGATGTCCGGCATGGGGCCGTTGTCGCACGGAAACGATATCGCCGGATCCTTGCGTTTTCCGCCGGCGGCCACAGGCGCCGTCAGCGTGAAGCCCGGGCTAGGGCGCACGCCGGCCTACAACCCGTCAGCGACGGCGGAGCGGGGTATGCTCGCCCAAATCATGTCCGTGCAGGGCGTAATCGCCCGCGAGACGCGCGATGTGCGCCTGGCGATGAAATCGCTGATCCG
The DNA here is from genome assembly GCF_039888615.1 of Hoeflea sp. CAU 1731. Classification (NCBI taxonomy): domain Bacteria; kingdom Pseudomonadati; phylum Pseudomonadota; class Alphaproteobacteria; order Hyphomicrobiales; family Rhizobiaceae; genus Hoeflea; species Hoeflea sp. CAU 1731. The sequence goes on from NZ_JBDQQS010000001.1 coordinate 214,510, forward strand.
CTACGACCCGCACGATCCGTGGATGGTCCCAATGCCGTTCGAGAGCGAAAAGCCGAAGGGAAAGGTGAAGGTCGCCTTCACCAAAAATACGTTCGAGTTTCCGCTTCATCCGGCTGTCGAAAAAGCGCTCGACACCGCCAGGCAGGCGCTTGACGACGCCGGCTATGATGTGACAGACGCCGAACCGCCCGCGGTTGACGTTATCGGCCGCGAGATGGGCAGTGCGCTGTTCGGGGAAATGAAGATCCTGCTCGGCGACGATATCCTCAAATACGGCAGCGAGACGATCGCGGAGATTTTCCGGAACTACTACGAGTATTTCAAGCCATACAGCGAAACCGAACTGATCCAGGCGATGGCCAGACGGTCCCACCATATCCGGCAGTGGCTGCTGTTTCTGGACGAGTATCCGCTGGTTCTCACGCCCTTCCTGCACCAGCCGACCCTTGAGTGGGATCGCGATGCGCAAGGCATGGACGGCGTCATCGACATGATCGGCAGCGCCTACTATGTCGGCTCCATGAACTATATGGGATTGCCCGCCGGCAATGTCTCGGCCAACTACAATGACGGGCTGCCCGTCGGCGTGCAGATCGTCGGACGTCGGTTCCGGGAAGACATGATCCTCGACGCCTGCGAGGCGATCGAAAGCCGGGTCGGGGTGATGGCCGAGAAACTGTTCGAACGCGGGTGAGGGGCGCCCGCGAAGACGGATCGGACAATCCGTCTTCGCATGGCCGCGTCACCGCGGTTTCGCGACGGTGAGTTGCGGCGCGCCGTCGGACGTCTTGCGATGACTTCGTCCGTCGGCATTGAGCGTGCCGCGGATCCGCGAACGCCAGTTGGAGAAACTCTCGAAGGTGACCACATCGACGGGCTCGTCTAGACGGATTTCCACCTCCCGGTGATCCGCCGGTCCGGACATCGATATGATCTCCCCGGTGAAATCCTGTCCTAGATAGCGTCCCTCTACACGGTCTCCGAATGCGAGCTCGGGCGGGGCGTTGCTGCGCGTGATGCGGGCGTGTAGCGTGTTCCAGTCACGCGCTTCATGCTGCCTGGCGACGAGTTCAAGCGCCTGGGCGTGGCTGATGGCGGAGCCCTGCGCATCGAGAGCTTTGCGCAGCGCTTTTGCTTGCGCCTTGACTGTTTCAAGTGTTGTTTGGGTCATGCCGTTCTTCCTGTATCGGACATTGGCAGGATGGCTGACGGCGGCGCAAGGAAGACACGCGGACTTCCTGAAGGGGGTGTCCGATCTCTATTCGCCGCATTCCTGGAGGTCAGTCCGCCAGACATCGCTCACTCCTGACAAAGAGCATTTCGAAACGGAAGGGAGCCTGCGTTGCCCACCTGCGAAATGCTTCGAGGGTGAGGTGTCTTCAAATTCCGGGCTTCACCGTGACTTTCGTCTGCAGGCGGCAGGCGCCCGGCGCCTATGCGCGCCCTCCTATGCCTATTTAGGCGACGTGGCAAGTCCAAATGACGCTTGCAACTGAGCGGCCGGCGTCTTGAACGCGGTTGACGCTTCCGTATCCGCCGGTCATGGTTCGCCAGACAATGCACGGCTGAACTGCGTCCCGGGGGGAGCGTCTTGCGCCTGGAGCAGCAAATACCAGATGAGCGGGAGAGCGTATCCCGCTTCCGCAACACCCTATCCGGCGCATTCGGCAACGTGCTGGAATGGTATGATTTCGCCGTATACGGAACGCTTGCTCCAATTCTCGGGCAGTTGTTCTTCCCTTCCGATGATCCTTTCACGTCGCTTCTGGCGGCCTTCGGCGCTTTCGCCGTCGGTTATATATCCCGTCCAATCGGCGGCGTTCTTCTGGGGCACATCGGCGATGTCATCGGACGCAAGCCGTCATTGATCCTCTCGGTATTTATGATGGGGGTCACGACGACGGCCATCGGATTTCTGCCGAGCTTTGACAGCATTGGCGTCACGGCTTCCATTCTGCTGGTGCTTCTGCGCCTCGTGCAGGGTCTTTCCGTGGGCGGGGAGTATCCCGCCTCCATCGTCTTCCTTTCGGAACACGCGCCAGACGGGAGAAGGGGCTACTACGCCAGTTGGCCCATGTTCGGCAGCGTGATCGGATTCCTCCTGGGATCGGGCGTCACGGTCCTGTTGACGACGGCGATCGGGGACGCCGCCATGCAGGAATGGGGATGGCGGGTTCCGTTTCTCTCCGGGGCCGTCATCGCGATCGCCGGCGTTCTGTTCCGCCGGGGAATGACCGAGCCTCCGGGGTTCGAAAACACAGGGCCGGACGGTCAGGCGCCGTTTGTTGCGGCTTTCAGGGATCATTGGAGAAGCATCGCGCGGATCGTCGCGCTGACGCTCGTCAATGCGGTCGGTTTCTACCTGCTTTGGGTCTACGCCACCTCGTACCTTACGGAGCGCATGCATGTCTCGACGACTAAAGCGATGGACGTCAGCACGTTGTCGCTCGTTGTCATGCTGCCGGCCACGACCATAGCCGCGATCCTTTCCGATCGTATCGGGCGAAAGCCATTGCTCTATTTCGTGGGCGTCGGAACGCTGCTGCTGGCCTGGCCTTTGTGGAGCCTGATGCATCATGACGATCCCGTCATGATCTTCCTCGCCCAGGCGGGCTTCGCCGTGCTCTATGGCGCGGGCTACGCCGGCTTGTCTGTCGCGATCATCGAGATATTGCCGGGCAATGTTCGCTGCAGCGCCTCGGCCATAGGATACAATCTCGCACAGGGCCTGTTCGGCGGCACGACGCCGCTGGTTGCAACCTATCTGGTGCGGCGCACGTCCGACGACTTCGCGCCCGTCTACTATCTGATCGCTGCGGCGGCAATCTCGCTCCTGGCGACCATCACGTTGAAAGAGACCGCCGGAAAGCCGCTGCCTCCGTAGTGCTGTCTGGAATTGGCGAGTTGCAATTTATGCGGGCGCGGTCCAGAATTCGAGTTGATATTATTAGTTTCATTGACGGGCGATATTTTAAGTGAGCGATACGGAAACCAGCACGCAGACCGCGCGTCTGCGCAACGCGCTTGCGGGCGCAGTTGGCAATGCGCTGGAGTGGTACGATTTTGCGATCTACGGATCTCTGGCGCCAATAATCGGAAATCTGTTCTTTCCGTCGGGCGATCCCCTGACATCGCTGCTCGCGAGCTTCGGCGTCTTCGCAGTGGGATACGCTGCGCGACCCGTCGGCGGCGTCATTCTCGGCTCTGTCGGAGACCGGATCGGCCGCAAGACCACGCTCATCATTTCGGTCTCGCTCATGGGCGTCGGCACAACGCTCATCGGTCTGTTGCCGACCTATGAGCAGATTGGATTGGCCGCGCCGGTCCTTCTGATCCTGCTGCGTCTGATGCAAGGCGTTTCCGTCGGAGGGGAGTACCCGGGATCGGTGGTTTTTCTTGCCGAACATGCGCCGCAGAAAAGCCGGGCGCTTTTTACCAGCTGGCCGGTGATCGGTGCGTTCATGGGTTTTCTGATCGGAAACGGCGCGGCGGCGATCCTGGGCGGGCTTATCGGCGATGACGCCCTGGAGCAGTGGGGCTGGCGCATACCGTTTCTTCTGGGCGCGCTCATAGCCGTGGGCGCAGTCGTTTTTCGCCGTCATATGAGCGAGCCGCCGACGCTTGGCCGCCTTGAGGTCCACGGCGACATACCCTTCGTCGAGGCCGTTCGCGACTACTGGCGGCAAATCCTGCAAATCATCTGTCTTACCCTGTCGCTGGCCGTCGGCTTTTACCTGCTGTTCGTCTTCGCAAGCAGCTACCTGACGGAATACATGCATATCTCGACGTCCAGCGCGTTCGACATCAACACCTATGCGCTGATGATCATGATCCCGATAATCGGCTTCGGCGCCTATGTTTCCGATCACATCGGCAGAAAGCCGCTGCTCTACACCTCAAGCATCGGCACGTTGATCCTGAGTTGGCCGCTGTGGTCCGTCATGCATCACGAGAACGTTTATCTCGTTTTTATAGGGCAGGCCGGCTTCGCAACGTTGTTCGCCATAGGTTATTCGGCATTGTCGTCCGCGATGGTGGAAGCGCTTCCCGCCCATGTGCGATGCAGCGGCGTGGCGATCGGTTACAATCTGTGCCAGGGCCTGTTCGGCGGCACGGCGCCGCTTGTCGCCACATACCTGCTGGCGCGCACGGCCGATGATTTCGCGCCCGTCTACTATCTCATAATTACCGCGATGATTTCGACCATCGCCGTCTATACCTTGAAGGAGACCACCGGCAAGCCGTTGCCCGATTGACGAGACGGGGTTAGTTTTGGAACAGGCTCCGCGACTAGCCGATAAAGAGGAAAGCGATGCAGACCGAGCATGGCCCGCAAAATGGCTATTCTAGAACGTTGTTTCCGCCAATCGAACCCTATGACTCAGGTATGCTGGACGTCGGCGACGGCCACCATGTCTACTGGGAGGTGTGCGGCAATCCGAATGGAAAGCCGGCGCTTTTTCTGCACGGCGGTCCGGGCGGAGGCTGCTCGGCGGATCACAGGCGCCTCTTCGATCCCCAGAAATACCGCATCGTATTGTTCGACCAGCGAGGTAGCGGGCGATCAACGCCCTATGCCTCCACGGAAAACAATACGACCTGGCGTCTGGTCGCCGATATCGAAAAGCTTCGCATGATGTTCGATATCGAGGAGTGGCTTGTTCTTGGCGGCTCCTGGGGCAGCACGCTTGCTTTGGCCTACGCCGAAACCTATCCCGAGCGGGTCAGCGAACTGGTTCTGCGCGGTATTTTCACGGCGCGCCGGTTCGAAATACACTGGCTTTTCCAGGAAGGGGCTTCTCTGCTCTTTCCCGATAAATGGGAGAAGTTCATAAGCCTCATTCCCGTTGGTGAGCGCCAGGATCTTCTGGCGGCCTACAGTCGTCGCCTCAATAGCGAGGACCAAACCGTACGGGAGGAAGCCGCGAAGGCCTGGGCGCTTTGGGAAGGCGAAACCTCGACGCTTTTGCCGAACGAATCCACCGCCGCCCATTATGGCGACGCACGATTTGCGCTCGCATTCGCCGGCATTGAAATTCACTATTTCATGAACGACGCCTTCCTTGAGGAAGGCCAGCTTTTCCGAGACATCGACAATCTGCGCGGCATTCCGGGAACGATTATCCAGGGACGCTATGACGTCGTGACGCCCGCACGCACAGCCTGGGAATTGTATCGGTTATGGCCTGAATCGGAAATCTTCATCGTTGATGACGCCGGCCATGTCTTCAACGAGCCTGGCATCATTCACCACACCGTGACTGCGACCGATCTCTACGCATCGGATGGATGAACTCAATATCGGTGCAGATGCGGATGGCGTTCGGCGGAGTGCGCGATCCGTCGCGCCTGCATGTCGATCAACTGATCCGCAAACAGCCTTATCAGTACGGCAAGCGCGCCGATGCCGGTGAAAATCAGGATCGTAGCGCCGATTTTGCCCGGATCTGTTTTCGGCGCGAAGTCGCCATATCCGACGGTCGCCATCGTGACCACTGAAAAATAGTAGGAATCCACCCAGTCCCAACCCTCCGTATAGTGAAAGAATACGGTGGCAAGAGCGACAATGCCGAAAACCGACACCAATGCCGCACGGATCTTGATTGCGTTGGACACGACGCGCCTCCTTTAGCGAGAGACAGGAAGTTCCTGTTTTTCCCATCATTGTCAATGAATGTAGCTGATGGCTCTTCCGGTCGCGAAGACCAGTAGCGCGCCTGCGCCGCAGACGACGATCGAGAGGCTGATGGCAAAACCCGTTCCATCGAAGAACAGCGTTGCAAGGCTGGCGGCGGCTGCGCCAACCAGCATTTGCGTCGATCCGAGCAGCGATGAGGCGAAGCCGGTCATATTGTGCGCAGGTTGCAGCGCGTATGTCGTGGCAGTCGGAACGACAAATCCGAAAGCGAATAGATAGACCGCGATAGCAGCCCAGAATATGGTGAATTCCGGTTCCCAGAACAGGAAAACGGTATGCATGGCGACGGCGACGCACAGGATGGCCATTGCGAGGCTGCCGATGCCCCTTAGGCCGAGCCTTTCGACAAACTGATGTGTCAGCAGAATTGCGGCAATGAAGAAAGCTGCGGCGATCGCATAAACAGAGCCGAAAGATTCCGGTGCAATGCCGTAATTCTCGGCCACGAGAGAACCGAGAGACAGGAATGTCGAAAACGCGCCGAACATCAATGCGGAAACCATCGTGCCTACAACGAACTCGCGGCTCGTGAACAGGATGCGCGCTCTTGCGAGCATAAACGGTATTCGCGTCGCGTTCGGCTGTTTTTGGCCAACTGTCTCCGGCAACCGCAGCCAGGCAAGCAGCAGCAATATCGCGGAGACGACGGCCAGCAGATAGAATGAGGCCCGCCAGTTGAACAGGATCAGCAGACCGGAGCCGATAGTTGGCGCAATGAGCGGCGCGGCGGCGCTCACGGACGTCAGAACCGCCATCTGGCGCGCCGCTTTCGGACCGGTGAGGACGTCCCGCACAATCGAGCGCGCAATGATGGGCGCAGCTCCGGCCGCCCCCTGCAGCAAGCGACAGGCAAGCAATATCTCGAATGTCGGCGCCAGCGCACAGCCAATGCTGGCCAGGACGAACAGGACAAGCCCGAGATAAAGCGTCGGGAGCCTGCCGAACCGATCGGAGAGCGCACCCCAGAACAGCTGGGCTGCGCCAAAACTGACGAAGTAGAGGCTGATCAGATAGGCGCCGCGCGCCGGTGGCACATCGAAATCGCGCGCAATCAGTCCGAGCATCGGCAGAATGATCTCAATGGAGAGCGCCGTCATCCCTGACAGACCGCACAGGATGACGATCGCCAGATTGGACTGCGTTATAGACGTTTCACGCCTCCTGAAGAAAGCGAACATCGTTTGCACTCACCGTCCCGCGCGTGCGGGAGAGGGACCGTTCATGTCCTGTGGAATCCCTCGTCAGATATCATGCCGATCTCCGGGTCTGCTTCCAGCGGCATGACGGCCGGATTGCTCGCGCCTTCCGACAACCGCCATTCAAAGTGCCGCCAGGCGTTCGCCGAGGCTGAAAGAACCAGATCGTCCGACCGCGAGAAGGTGAGGTGGCCGCCGTCGGGAACATGGTGGCAATTGGCGATTTCGCATCCTGCGTTGCCGTCCCAGACGCGCAGAGTATTGTCGTAGGAACCTGATGCGATGCGCGCGCCGTCCGGGCTGAAGGCGCAGACTTTCACAAATCCCGTATGTCCCCTGAGGGTGGTGATCATCGTGCCCGACCGGGTGTCCCAGATTTTGAGCGTTCTGTCGTCGCAGCAGGAAATGATCCTGCCTCCGTCCGGGCTGAAGGAACAATCGCTGACGATGCCCTCATGACCGCTCAGAACATAGGCGAGTTCGCCGGATTCGGCGTTCCAAACGCGCAGTGTGGAATCTTCCGAGGCCGACAGAACCAGTTGACCGTCGGGACTGAAACAGCAAGCGGTGATAGCGGCTTCATGCCCTTCAAGAACGAGCAATTCGGTGGCGCTCTTCGTATCCCAGATTCGCACGCTGCGATCATTCGATCCCGATACAATCTTCTTCCTGTCGCGGCTGAATTTGCAGCGGGTGATCGAGTCCGAATGGCCTTTCAGCGTCGCGATCTGCTTGCCCGTCTCGCCATTCCAGATTCTCAAGCCATTGTTGTAGGAGCCGGAAACAATGCGCTTTCCGTCTTCGCTGAAGGCGCCGGCTCTGACCCAGTTGGAATGTCCCTGCAGGACGGCGATCTGGTGGCCGGTCGTTCCATGCCAGAGCCGCAAGGTTCCGTCGTCGGAGCCGGACAGGATACGCGAACCGTCCGCGCTGTAGGCGCAGATGTTGACTGACCCGCCATGGCCTTCCAGTCGCGCGATCGGATCCCCGGTCGCCCCGTCCCACAAACGCAGCGAATTGTCGTCGGAACCGGAGATGATCCGGGTGCCGTCGGGACTGAAATCGAGACACTGAACCCAGTTGTCATGGCCGCCAAGAACCGCGATCATGCTGCCGTCTTCGGCGTTCCACAAACGCAAGGTGTTGTCTCGCGCAGCCGATGCGATGCGCGTGCCGTCCGGGCTGAAGGTGCAGGCGTGGATCCAGTCGACGTGACCTTCCAGGCAGGCGAGTTCCGGGTTGCTCGCCGCATCCCAAACGCACATGACGCCGGCGTCTGACCAGGAAATGATATGGTGGCCGTCGGCGCTGATCGAGCAGCCGAGAATTATCGATTCCTGCCTAGGAAAGGCCGAGACCGATCGCCAGGTCTTCGTGTCCCAAAGCCGCAGCATGCCGTCTTGCGTGGACGTTATGGCGGTGTTGCCGTCATTGCTGAAATCGAGCCAGGTCACCGACGACGAGTGGTCGGTCACCACTTTCGCGATTTCACCTGAATCCGCGTCCCAGACGCGAATGGTCGAATCCTTCGATGCGGACACGATCGACTTGCCGCCCGGAGCAAACGCCACCCTGGTGATACTGTCCTCGTGGTCGGGAAGAATGGCAATGGCCTTGCCGGTGGCGCCATCCCACAAATGCAGCAGATTGTCTTTCGAGGACGTGACGACACGGCCGCCCGACGAGGAGAAGGCGCATTCCATGACGGCGGCTTCGTGTTCGCCGGCTGGGAAACATTCCTCGCCTGAGGCAGCGTCCCAGAAGCGCAGGGTGCGATCGGCCGAAGCCGAAATGATAATGGCGTCAGCGGCGTTGATGTCGCAATCCGTTATCGCGTCATCGTGCCCGGCGAGCGTGTGGATCAGCTTCCCGGACTTGCAGTCCCAAACCTTCAGAAGCGTGTCTTGCGATCCCGTGACGAGCAGCGAGCCGGTCTTGTTGAACGCACAACAGGTCACCGCAAGCGTATGACCCCGGAAAACAGTTTTCTCCTTTCCGGAGCCTGCGTCCCAAAGCCTGATCGTGGCGTCGTCGGAGCAGGACGCGACAAGGCGTCCGTCGGGGCTGAAGGCGCAGCTTCGGACGGCTGCGGCGTGTCCCTTGAGGGCGACGTGTTCAATGCCGGTCTCGCTGTTCCAGATATGCATTGCGCCGTCGTCGCAAGCCGAAAGCACCAGCTTTCCGTCGGGGCTGTAGACGCATGTCGTAATGTTGCGGTCTGCTTGCGGACGCCTCGCCAGATGTTCGCGCCGCACGTTTATCCTGCGCCATTCCGCGGCTGTCGCAGGCGCGACGCTGTTTCCGCCGGCGATCAGCGCCGTGCGCGACTCCTTTTCCAGGCCATCGCAATGGACGACCAGATTTTGCGTGCAGGTGGCTTCTTGCAGATCTGCGTCCGTCAATTCGCAATTCCGGAACGTACAATCGGATATGGTCGCTTTGTCCAGCTTCGCAGAAGTGAAATTCACATCATCAAACCGGCAATTCTCGAAACGCGCGCCCTGCAGATCGCACTCCCGGAAACTGGCGTTGGCTATGTGCGCATTGGACAGGATAGCGCCCGCAAAATTCGATCCGGCGAAGTCGTATCCTGACAGGCGCGACTTTTTACCCAGGTGGGAAAGGTCCACGCCCGGCATCTGGAAACCGCCCTTGGGCGCATCCGGATCGCCGCGCTCCTGCGCCTGGAGCGCAATGCCGAATGCGAGGTCCGACGACATCGGTTTGTAGGGTTCGGACAGGATCTTCCCAATGCTCTGCAGGAAGGCCTTGCGTTCCTTCTGCGTCGCCTTGTTGAAGATCAGATCGGTAATGAAAATCTGGACGTCATGGTCCGTCTCGTTGGCCTCCCAGGCATCGAAACGTCCTTCGCCTGTCGACTTGAACAGATGGGCGGCGAGGAAAAACGCCCTGATCGGACTGTCCGAGAACCGGAAGAGATCATCTTGGCCGCGAACCAGAAACGTCGTGGTGCGCAGATCCACATAAAGCAATTCACGCGCCTTGCCCTTGTAGGAAGAGGCGTAGATATCGTTCATCCGCTCGTCGGTGCGCAACTGCGCGTCCAGCCAGGCGTTGAGCTCCGACGCGGACCAGGCGGCGCGACCCGAATCCCACATGTCGCCGGCCAGGGTGACCATCAACTGCTTCTTGATGTCCGAGTCGAAAACCTGGCGGTTCTCTTCCGTCGCCAGAGCATCGTCGATCAGATCGTCAAACAGTCTTGCAAGATTTACGGAGCCGGCGCTTCGCCGCTCTTCGTCCAGAGCTTCCAGGCGCTGTGCGATCGCATGCAGCCAGGACGGCCGCCGGGCCATGACCGCGAGCCCGTTGAGAGCCTCCAGCGTCTGTTGGGCGCGTTCCGCGTCGCTGGTCAGCTCGATCAGGGTTCCGCGAAGATCTTCCGGCTCCAGAAGATCCATCGACATGATCTCCGGCGCAGAGACATTTTTCATATTGCCAAGCAGCGCGGCAATTTGGCGTTTGTTGCGAAAATGATGGCTGCGGCAAGATACAAGCAGGCGATTGGAGGTCGAGCGCGCGGCGCCGATGGAGAGAAACGCCACAAGCGCCTGAAACAGGCTTGAGGTCTCGTCCGGGTGGAGCGCGGCTCCGATTTCGTCCAGCCCGTCGCAAATGAGGACGCAATTGCCAGCGTTGATCTTCGCATAGACCTCTTCGGACGTGTAGCCGTCGATTTCGGCGAGCGTGTCGATCAACAGGCGTATGTCGTCGGCGCGAAAACGGCGGCTTCGCAGACTGGACGTCTCGCTGTAGAAAAGCTGCCGCGCCTGCTTAAGGTCGAGATAGACCGCCTCGTAGTCGAAATCCCCCCGCGACAGGCGTTCAGACATGTCACGGCAAAGCGTCGATTTGCCGCTTCCGTATTCGCCCAAAAGGAGAAAAACCGGGGATTTATCTTCGTCCGACAGCCACTCCGTCAGGTGCTGCATCGCGCCTTTCGTGGAAGCGGCGGGCGAGGTTTTGGGCGCGCTCGACGATTGGACGTTGTTCGGGGGTAAAGGCTTTTGCGTCTTTACTTCAGATTTTGGAGAAGAAGGTGAAGAGGCCGTCTCAGGCAGGCCTTCTCCTTCGAACCAGCACAGAACCTGATTGAAGGGAACGTCGTCATGGTTCGTGACCTCGAGCCGGAATTGACCGCCGGCCTCGGCGATCAGCTCGTTGATGCGGTGGCGCCAAGCTTCGAAGGCTTCCATCGCCGTCGTCGACGAATCGTCCGGATAGGAGGCAGGCGCGGCATGCCGCAACGGAATGTGATTCTCGCGCGACGGGTCGATAAGACGGCACAGCCGCTCGCAATGTGCAAACGCCTCCTGACCGGTCTGACCATCGGCTTTGATTACCTCAAGCCATTCAGTCACCGACGATCTGTCGAGTATCATGCAAAACCCACCTTCACTTGATGTTTCGCAGGAAACATATTGTCGTGAATAACGCAAGATACCGGGGGATCGCAATATTAGCGACAGCGATACAGTTTACTTGTCGTATAGAAGAAAACGGCGTTCTTCAGTGTAATTCGATCTGTGAAACGACCCTGCGCGCTATGAAAACTCCGTATATTGCAGCGGTCGGAAACTGGTCTTGCAGCATATCATGCATCACGCGAAAATGACTGCCGGTCTTCAGCACGTCGTCAACGATCACGATCTGCTTGGGGGCAGGTTTCAGTTTGTCCTGATTCACAACGAGTATATTGCGAAGAACGTCCGGCAGCGGGGGTTCTTCCGAAACCGGCTCCGGTCGGGATTTGATGATGAGATCACGAATATCCAGATCGGCGTCGGGATGGATGTTCTGGCACATCCGGGTGATGTAGTCGTCAAAGTCGGGGTCGCTCGCCTCGCGTGCGGGCGGCACGGGCACAAAGGTCATCTTCCCGATTTCGGCCCAGTTGATGGCGTTGTGCAGATAGGCGCTGCATTTGCGCAGCGCTTCCTGCTTGCGCGCGTAAGCCGGTTTGAAGCGGTGTTTCGGCGAAATCGACAGATCAGCAATAAGCTGGTTTGTCTGGCCGCCGCTGAAATGACTGCCGGAGGTATATTCGAAGAGGAACAGGCATTTGTCGTCGTTCCTCAGGAAATCGTAGTCGGCGATATTGGAACTGTCGATTTCGCGGAACCTGATCTTATTCAAGATTCCTCCAGATATCGGCGGGTTCTCGTATCCGGATGGCTCCGAGATCTTCGTAGAACCGGGGCCATCTGATGTCCCGGCGCTGGAAGCAGAAATCCGGAATGAAAAGCTTGCGTCCCTGGTACAGCGCGGCCTTTGCCTGGATGAGGACATCGGAATCGTCTTCCGCGTCGACAATGATCGTCGCCGCAGTCAGCGCGCTCATCATCTCGTACATCTGGGAACTGAACAATTTCATGTCGCTCTGTTTGCGCTTCTGGTAGCGCAATACGGGAACCGGCGTCGTGATGAGATAGCTCCGGGAGATCGTCTCGTAGACTTCCTGACTGACAAGGCCGGTCATGTCGCCGAGCGGCGAACTGGTCACCGCGATGACATTGCCGCCGGCGTCTATCGCAGCCCTGTGAGCCGTCATGTCCGCCGTTGTTCCGAGACCGGAGACGACGGTGTAATCCATCATGGCGAGGACGCGCGCCATCTTGTCGGCGAGATTGACGCCTGACCAGGAAACGTTCTCGCTGCCGATGATTGCAATACAGTCCGTTTCGACCAGTTCCCAGGTGCCCTGGTAGTACAGGAGCTCGACTGGCGTGCGCGCCTCTCTCAGTTTCTGGGGATAGTCGCCGGCGCGATGGATGCGCACGCCGTAGCGATCGACGCCGGCGAGCCGAAAATATTCAAGAACGCCGGCGGCGCATTCTTCGCGATTTTCCAGGCTGGCGAAATTCGAGGGGAGCGCCGAGGGGTTCTTGGCGAACTGTCCGGCAATGGACGTGAAATCGCATCCAGGCTCGAGCCAGAGCGATTCGTAGGCTCCGATTTCCCGCATGGGGGAAATCGGTTGAAGCGCCGGCCCTTCGAAAAACTGCATTGCGAACGTCATGAAGCTACGAAGGGGGTGTGGCCCGTAATGCGACGAGAGCCGCCCGAAAACTCAGTCGAAAGACTGCTCAAGTTCAGGTCTGCTGGATTCTGTGCGCACAAGCGTGCGCCACCAGCAACCCATGCGTTAGCATGTCCGGAAATTTTCATTCGTGTCGCCTCAACAAATGCCTTCATAAGCAGGAAACTGTCCCGATAACCTTGCCGTTGGTCGTATGTCTTTTGACAGGGGTTCAGTCTCCACCATTTCGCCATCCCCCTGAATACCATGGGAAAAAACGATACGCCAGCAATGTCGGCCGTCGCAGGCGGGGATAAGGGCATATGCAGGAAAGGTCATGATCTCCGCGCGTTCGATACTGATGCGAGCGCTATCTGGCCGCGATTGTTCCTCGTGCGCTTGTCTGATTAAAACGCTTCTAAATCATGGGGATAAGCGTCGTGACGTGAATGCCGTTTCAATTATCCGGGTTGTCACAAAAAATATTCATTCGAAATAAAATATTGGTCGAAATCCGTCTGCGTTCCCGCGTCCGCGGGCTGAAGTTCGCGGTTTTGGAGCCATGTTGCGGTGCTGCTGATTCGCGACGCCGGACAGTTTTGTCTGTGAGTTATTGTGACGATTCCAGGTCAGGGCAGGCGCGGCTGTACAGGCGGGGAAGCGGCGCAAAATGCGACCAAAGATATGTGGTAAAATGTTACAGTCCTGTGACGCTAGTCACCTTACTCGACGACGAAACCGTGGCGATATGGGTCACGGTCGTCGATGAATATCGTGTTCAGACCATGCATTCTGGCCCATCCGCCGATGGATGGAACGATCGCGTCATAGGCGCCGACTTTCACCCGGTCTTCGACGCGGCCTTTGAACAGCGATCCGATGATGCTTTCGTGGATGAAGTCGTCTCCGGGCTGAAGGCGCCCTTTGGCGGCCCATTGGGCCATGCGGGCGGATGTGCCGGTTCCGCATGGTGAACGGTCTATCGCCTTGTCGCCATAGAAGACGGCGTTACGCGCGCTGGCTTCGGGATGATTGGGAGCGCCTGTCCAGAGAATGTGGCTAAGACCACCTATTTCAGAATGTTCGGGATGCCTGAATTCGTATTTCCCGTTGAGCGCCTTTCGCAACAGCGGACTGTGGCGGATCAGGTCAATCGATTTGAAATCGGCAATGTCGGAGAAGTTCTTCTGACTCTCGACGATTGCGTAGAAATTGCCGCCATAGGCGACGTCGACGACGATTTCTCCAAGGCCCGGACACTCGGCCGTCAGTTCCGTCGAATGAAGGAACGCCGGCACGTTTCGCAATCGAACCTCTTCGACGCGGCCGCCCTCCATACGGTAGTCGGCAAGAACGCGTCCGGCCGGCGTATCCAGTCGCAACTGCCCGGGCGTTGCCGGCGTGACCAGGCCATGCTCTATGGCCATTGTGACGGTCCCGATGGTTCCATGGCCGCACATCGGAAGGCAACCCGAGGTTTCGATGAACAGCACGCCGACGTCGCAGTCGTCGCGGCAGGGCGGATAGAGTATAGAGCCGGACATCTGGTCATGTCCACGCGGCTCGAACATCAAGCCGGTGCGAACCCAGTCATATTCGGCCAGAAAGTGCGCTCGCCTCTCGAGCATGGTTGAACCGGACAATTGCGGCGCGCCGCCGGCGACCATGCGAACCGGGTTTCCGCAGGTGTGGCCATCAATGCAGAAGAAGCTGTGACTTGCCATGCGTTACCTTCAGAACCTGTCGGCGCGGAACGGGGTCAGGTCGATCGAAGCCGGCTCGCCAAGCGCAAGCTCCGTGATGAGGCTCGCCGTGCCGGCAGACTGGGTTAGGCCGAGATGTCCGTGGCCGAACCCATATATGACCCTGTTCGTGGCTCTGGCCATGCCGATGACGGGCAGGCTGTCGGGCAGCGAAGGGCGAAACCCCATCCATTGAACGCCGTCCCCGATGCGCAAACCGGGCAGGAAGTCTTTCGCCTTGTTGAGAAGAATATCGGCGCGGCGCAAGTTCGCGGGCAGCTCCAGACCGCCGAGCTCTACAGCTCCGCCAACGCGTATTCCGCTCGACAGCTTGGTGACGACAAAGCCGTGTCCGCCAAAGGTTATCTGCATTCGCAGATCGAGCGCATCAGGCGGCAAAGTCGTGTTGTAACCGCGCTCGGTTTCAAGCGGAATGCGGTCGCCCAGCGAGCGGGCCAACGGCCGGGACCAGGCTCCGGCGCAGACGACGACCTTGTCTGCAACCAGAACCCGACCGTCCGCGCAACGAATGCTCGCCGTCTCGTGGTCGGCTGCCACCGATGTTGCTTCGGCGACCGCGAACTTGCCGCCGCGGTCCTGGAATTTTTCCGCGACATTGAGCGTATAGTCGAGCGGATCGTTGACACTGTACCATTCCGGCGAAAAGGTTGCCCGTGTAAACCGGGAGGAAAGGCCCGGCTGCACTTCCGCGATCGCGTCCACGCCCTCGATATGCCGGAACGGGATGAGTTGGTTCTCACGCGCCCGCCAGTGGGGAAGCGACGCCTCGAACTCGCGGCCGCTCTCATAGACCTGGAGATTGCCTTCCCGCCGCAGCATATCCCCGAGGCCGGCGTCCTTGAGGAAATCCAGCAGCGCCTTTTTCGAATGATTCATGAGCGCGGATTGCGCGGCGACGCCGCGCGCCATCTCCGACGGGCGCGACGCCCGGCTGAAGCGCAGAAGCCACGGCAATATCTTTAAGGCGTAGGCCGGCGGAATCGTCAGCGGCCCGCTCGGATCCATCAGCCAGGCGGGCGCATGGCGAAACACGCCCGGCGAGGCGAGTGGAATGATGTCAGAAAATGCGAACGCGCCGGCGTTGCCTCTCGATGCGCCGGCCGCAGGGCCTTCGCGATCGATCACCAGGGTTCGCTGGCCGCGCATCTGCAGGCTGAGCGCGGTCGACAGGCCGATAATGCCTGCGCCGATGACGATGACGTTCGGTTTGGATTCGCCCAGTTCCGTCATAACTTACTTCAACTCAAACCGGGCACCGCGCCAAGGTTCATTCCGCCTCATCTACCGCGGGTCCGTCTGGATCAGAGTTGCGGCAATACAGGCCGGCTCTCAATTGCCAGCCTCACGATCTTTTCCACTCTTTCACGATGTTCGCCTTGGAGTGGTTGACGCGGCATGCGCACGCGATCATTGGACCCTATTTCAATAACTTCCGCAAGCTTGATTTGTTGCACGAGCCAGGTCGAAACATCGAGATCGAGCAGGGGACGGAACCAGCGATGGATGGCGAGCGCCTCCCCATATCGGCCCCTGCGGATCAGTTCGTAGATCGCGACCGTTTCGCGCGGGAAGGCGACGACCAGTCCGGCGACCCATCCCACGGCGCCCGCCGTCAGGGCCTCAAACCCGAGATTGTCGACGCCGGTCAGAACGTCGTATCGATCTCCGAGACGATTGAAGATCTCGGTCGTGCGCCGGATATCGTCCGAGCTTTCTTTGATCGCGACGAAGCGCGCGTCATCGGCCAGTTCCTCCATCATGTCTGGTGTCACATCGACGCGGTAGCCGACGCGATTGGAGTAGATCATGACAGGAAGGTCGCCGGCCTCGGCGATCGCCCTGAGGTTGGCGATCGTCTCGTCACGGCCGGTGTGGTAGAGCGGCGAGGGAACGATCATCAATCCGTCCGCGCCGGCGCCCGCAGCCCGCTTCGCCAGGTCGCAGGCTTCTCTCGTTCCGGGTTCCGAAATCGTGAGAAGGGCGGGCTTGTCGCCCGTCGCCTGCTTGCACAGGCGAAGCACTTCGAGCCGCTCGTCATGCGACAGCATGTTTCCTTCGCCCAATGTGCCGCAGGCGATCAGACCATGACAGCCGGCGTCCATCATCAGGGCGTAGCAACGCTCCATCTCCGCATGGTCAAGACCATTGTCTCCGCTGAATTTTGTGGTGACCGCAGGTATGACGCCTTGCCACATTTCATCGTCCTTTCTGGCTGCGCGCGGCAGCAATTCATAGCCTTGCGAAAGTTTAATCTTTTTCTGCCCGTTATCAGTGAGGCAAAGATATAACACAACCTATTGTTTTATATCATGATCGAAATTTCGCGGCTCCGAGGGAAGCGGGTGCGGCGTTGTGATTCGCCGGTTTCGCCTGCTCCTGGCCGCCGCGCTATTCCGACCGCCACAATTCCATACCACATCAGTTTAAGTGGTCAATAAAATTGGATCCAATTTACAATTTGGAGGAAATGAGATAATGATGGACGCAGGTATTTGTACCCTTTGGATTACCCCCGGAACTCCGCAGATGGCGTCGAATCTGAAGCTGAAATCGATTGATATCGGCAACCGCGCCTCCGCCGGTTCGATCGTCTATGATTCTCTGAGAAAAGCGATCATCGACGGTGAGCTGGATGATGGAACGCCGTTGCGGCAGGATGATATCGCCTACCAGTTCAATACAAGCCGTATCCCCGTGCGGGAAGCTCTGTCCAAGCTGGAACAGGAAGGGCTCGTCATAAACCGGCGCTATCGCGGCGCGGTCGTCGCGGGCATATCGCTCAGGGAAGCCTCTGAAATATTCGATTTCCGGATTCTGATGGAAAGCGAGGTCATCGCTGCATCCGTTCCGAAAATGACATCGGCGTCTCTGTCCAAGGCGCGCGCATATTGCGATGAATTCCGCCGCACGGATGATTCGAAAAAATGGAGCAAGCTTAACCGCAAGTTCCACTACAGCCTGTATCGCGACAGCGGACTGAAATATCATCTGGACATGATCGACAATGCTCTGGACCGGACGGAGCGATATGTTGACACCCAGTTGTCGATTTCCCATGGCGTTGAAAAGGCGCATCGCGAACACCTGGCCATTCTGGATGCCTGTGAAAACGGAAACGCCGAACTGGCGGCGCGTTTGACGCGGGAACATATTTCAGGCGTGCGCGACGAATTGCTGGAACATCTCGGAGGCGGACGGTAAAGGCCAGCAGACGCGGTTTCAGTCTTTCCTGAGCTTGAGGGGCAAGGGTCAGTTCGAATTGCGATTGGGTATAACTGCGGTATTGCAGCTTGCGTTGCTGTCGGTTCGACAGTTATGACAACCGATCCACACGAATTGACATGCACGGCGTCCGGAAAGAGGGGAAATGATTTCAGAGGTAAGAGGTTTGCACCACGTCACCTCCCTGACGCGCGACGCGTCTGCGAATAATCGTTTCTTCACGAAGTGGCTCGGATTGCGAAGAGTCAAGAAGACGATCAATTTCGACGTTCCCGACGCCTATCATCTCTATTACGGAACGCGCATTGGCGCGCCCGGCACGTTGATCACCCATTTCCCCTTTCCAAGCCTTTCCGGCAGCCGCATGGGATCGGGAGAGGTTGGATGCGTGGCTTTTTCCGCGCCGGAGGGCGCGCGCGCCTTCTGGGAGGCGCATGTCGAGGAACTGAAACTCAGGTTTGTCGGCTCGGATGAGTATTTCGGACAGAAGCGGCTGAGGTTTCAGGGGCTGGACGGCGAGGAAATCGCAATCATCGAGAACCCCCAGGACAAGCGCAAGGCCTGGGATGGATCAGACCTTTCCACCGACATCGGGATTCGCGGTCTTCACTCCGTCAGCCTGCGGCTTGCGGATGCAGCGGCGACTGCGGAATTTCTGAAGTTGATTGGCTATGAATTCCAGGGCAAGGAAGGCAATCACCATCGCTACCAGCTTGCGAAGGGCAATGGCGCCGATTGCATCGACATACAGGAATTACCGCACGCCGATCCGGCAAAGGCCGGCGCAGGATCTGTCCACCATATCGCCTTCGCCGTTGAAAGCCGCAAGGAACAGGAAAAGGTTCGCGAGACCCTGCTGAACAACGGCTATCGTGTGACGCAGGTCAAGAACCGCAGCTATTTCTTCGCGATCTATTTTCGCTCGCCGGGGGGCGTGCTTTTCGAAATCGCCACGAACGAGCCGGGTTTCAACACGGACGAAAAGCTGAGCGAACTGGGCCAGGGATTCATGCTGCCCAAGGAGCACGAATCCAGGCGTGAGCAGCTTGAGGAAAGCCTCGAGCCGATTGAGTGACGAACGCCGGGTTCAGTCCTTCGGAATAATCGCGCCCCTGTGGCCGACGACGCGGGACGCGAGGTCGTGACCGGCCTGCATCGCAGCTTCAAGGCTTGCGCCGGCAAGGTAGGCGCCAAGAAACCCGCCGTTGAAGCTGTCGCCCGCCGCGGTCGTATCGACGACTGATTTCGCCGGCTCGAATACGCATTTCGAAGTGTCCGCGTCTCCGAGCGGCGCAGGGCCGAGCGGACCGCGTTTGAGCGCGCCGGAACGAATACCGTAGCTATGTAAACGCTCAAGCGTTTGCGCTTCGGATTTGTCCTCGAACAACGCCATTTCATCGTCGATGGAAGGAAGCGCTATGTCCGCCATCCGCCAGGCGCGTGCAACGGCCTTTCTTGCTGCTTCGGGGCTTCCCCACAGGCGCGGTCGATAGTTGGAGTCGAAGGAGAACAGTCCTCCGGCTTCGCGAAAGCGCTCGATCCAGAGGAACAGCGCTTCGCGAATATTCTCCGGCACGATCGCGAGCGAGATGGCTGAAAGATAAATGACGTCGTAGTTTTCCAGGGTGTTGAAGTCTCTTCCCGCGAACATCTGACGGGCGGCGGAGTTTTCTCGCCAGTAAAAGAACGATCGTTCGCCATTCTCGTCGGTGATGATGGAATAGAGACCAGGCAACCGGTCGCCGATACGCTCCAGCGACCGTGTCGAGACGCCCTGTGATTCAATGAAGAGCGCCATGCGTTCGGAAAACGGGTCTTCTCCAACGCAAGAGACGAACGCCACTTCGTTTTTGGCGGCAATCTGTCTGCGCAGGTAGATCGCGGTATTAAGCGTGTCGCCCGCGTATCCGACATTGGCGGCGGTTCCGTCGCTGTTCAATACGAGCTCGATCATGGCCTCGCCGACACAGGCAATTTTCAAGGGGCCTTGCGGAATTGGCATGCTGACTTGTCCTGGCGAATAGTTGTCTGATCGCTGGACTGATAAACCAGATTCGCGGATCTAGGGAAGTCCGCACAAGTTTAAAACCGGGAAAGGCGGTTGCGTCGCCGCAACCGCCTCCGTGCCGAACAATGGCGTAGAGCCACTATCCAGAATTTCGTATGTAAACCAACTATGAGGCGTCAGGATGGCGAACGCTGTAATGGCGCAGACCGGATTGAAACAGCGTGCTACCTAAGCTGCGTTATGCATCAGGTCACTCATTTCGTCGTAGTAATGGTCCGCGGCGCAACGATCCCGCTCGATCGCCCGGGCGATGTTGCGAAACAGGATCAGGGCAAGAGGGTCGTCTGAACCAGTGTTCAGGACGACATGTCGTTTGTCTCGATAATCGCCGGCAAGGTTGCCTTGCAACTCCACGCCAATGACGCGAAATCCATAATCATGGGGACCGACTTCGCCTTCGAGCAAGGCTGTGCCGGAGCACTGAGCAATTTCCATTGCGCCGATGCACACAGGCAATTCTTCAAAGGAATATTGAGTTGTGAACATTGAAGATGGCTTAAGGGTATGGACCAGGAATATGGGTTCTGTATATACCATAATGGTATATGTTGTCAATGCTGAATCCCGCTCAGGTTGAAGCCTTGTCTTGCAACGCGACGACAAAGGTCGCGTCTATATGGCTGTCGAGCGCATGAAGCGCATCACGCAAACGCCCGATCTCTTCAAGCAGTTTGCCTGCGGAATCTCCGCCGACGGGCGACACGAGAATTTCGACATGCGGAAACTGCCCCGAGCGCCGTGACCGAATATTGAGTATCTGGACATGTGGCGCATCCAGGGCGCGAACCGTTTCGGAGATTTGTGAAAGTTCAATCCCTGACAGAGGCGCATCGAGGAGATCCGGGAGGCTCCTTGCAATCATCATGAGTCCGTTGAAGATCATGACGACGGCAACGAACGCCGCGCCGAGACCGTCCATAACCAGACCGACCACCGGATCCTTCGCGAGGGTGGCGACGGTGAGCGTGATCTGCAGGAACGTTGAATTGACGCATTTGACGATGCGAGATTTGATCTGAGCTTTGTAGATATCGGATTCTTCCGTGCGCTCGCCTGAAACGAGAGCGAACAGGGAAACCCAGTTGATCGTAAGATTGGCGGCGTTGACAATTGCCGCGAAGGCGAGACCAATCGGGCTGGGCGGCACGCCTTGTTCAACCAGGGAATGAACAACCTTTCCAGCGACCCATACGCCGCTGGCGATCATGCCAAGACCGATGATCAGCCACGAGAACTGTTCGATCTTTCCCACGCCGAATTGAAAATGCGTCATGCGCCCACGGTGGACGCTCGCCAGCAACCAGAGCGAATAAACCTCGATCATCAGCATGAAACTGGAACGGGTAAATTCGCTGAGCAGGGTTAGCGAGCCGGTGATTATCGCGAATGCAACCTGCAGCAGGACCAGGATCAGATCAGCCAGGCTTGAGTAGATGACGGCCCGTTCCCGGGATATTTCCACCTTGGTGGGCTCTCTCGTTATCTTCGAAAGTAGCCTCATAGCCTCATACGCGCCCTGATGATGTCGATGAGGCCGATGTCGAGAAACTCGACATAGGCTGCCTGGCCGATCGGGCAGGTTTCAACTTCGAGATCGTCGGGCTCGAGTGAGAGCAGAACCTGGGCGAGACCGGGACTACGACCCTTGGCGACGGCGGCCAGGTCATCAGAGCCCAAAGTCGCCGCAGAACCGCGGACGAGCATGACGTTGGCTTCGACGGACCTGTGGGAGCCTTCGATGACCACTTGCGCCTTCGTGCCGGGAAGGATCAGGGGAGCCTCGGCATCAGAAACCGGAACATCGACAAGAAGGTCGGAACAATCCACCCAGGTCAGCACCACCTGACCGGGCAGGACCACAGCGTCAGTTCGCGACTCGATACTGAGAACAGTCGCGCCTATCGGCACAGGCACCTGAGCCTCGGTCAAATGGGCAAGGTCGGCGCGCGCCAGTTTCAGTTCGGCTTCCTGGAAGCGCAGTTGCGACTCCAGTTCCTGACTGTGCACCACCATTTGCAAGCGCGGCAGACGCAGATCACTCCCATCGTCCAGAGCCCAACCGGGAACCTCGCCGTCATAATTCTGGTAGTGCCCTGACTCGGCGAATTTAAGCTGTTCAACGGCTTTCGCCAAATGCGCAGCCTTGTTGGCCTGATCCTGCCGGAGCTCCGAAAGGCGCAGGGTGGTTTCGTCAATTCGCGTCTGTGGCACAATCGTCCCGCTTCCGGCGGACTTCAGACGTTC
The DNA here is from genome assembly GCF_039888615.1 of Hoeflea sp. CAU 1731. Lineage (NCBI taxonomy): Bacteria > Pseudomonadati > Pseudomonadota > Alphaproteobacteria > Hyphomicrobiales > Rhizobiaceae > Hoeflea > Hoeflea sp. CAU 1731. Next base: position 236,741 of record NZ_JBDQQS010000001.1, read on the forward strand.
CAGCAGGTCCTCAAGGACCGTTATCTGACCAAGCTGTGCTGCGCTGTCTTGCTTGAGTTCGGCGATTTCCCTGTGCAATCGCTGGCGAAATATGCGCGCATAAGCCTTTCGGCGCCCCAGGCGCTCGCTCTCCAACGCGTGCAACTGATCGATATATTGCCGGGCTTCGTCTATCTGTTCGCGTGTCGCGTTGACCCGTTGTTCAAGGTCGTCTACGCGGTATTTTTCCGTGAAAAGCCGGTCGTTGCGTATCAGTACTGCTGATGTGTCCGAGCCCACTCGCGTCCCGATTTCAGGCAAGGGCGAAACGATCTCACCGGCTATCGGCGCGCTAGCAAGCTGTTTCCAGGCGGTGATCGCCGAATCCCGTATAAAAATCGATTTGAGATAGGGCCCGCCGATCCAGGCCGAGTAGAGAAGAAAGGCAAGGACGCCAACCAAAAGAATCGTCAGAAAACGGGGCTTTCCACGTCGCGGCGCCTTGGACATATCGCTGATGCAATTCCACAATTCATATTGTTAGAAAATACTTTTGGCCAACTATATCTGGCCTTTGAACGGCGTCAATCGCCGCAGCTTTTTGCATCACGCAGAAATTGTGAAAGGCAATGTGGATGGACAGACGGTTGCAGGAAGATCACGTTTTTCGTACATGCCTTGTATTCCGGAAGTCGGTCCCCATATCCGTAGCCATAGTATAGAAAAAACCTTCATATTCAGGATGGTAGAGCCATTTCCTGATCAATCGCCCTGTAACGAAATACGGTGAATCGATATGCGTCCGTTTACGATTGCCGCTGCGGTGTTGCTTGCCGGAGCGCTGGCTGTTGTCACCATGACTTCGGAGGAAGTTGGTCAGGCCAGGGAGAGAATCCACAGTGAAGATGACGCCGGCTGGAGGTATAATCACCATGCCCGTTTCGATGAATGGAAAACCTTCTGCAAGCATCCGGTTTCGGACAGTCCAGGAGACGGGCTAGCAATCTCATCCGGGCAGCGCTGTTACATGCGTCTCGCCGATTCCTTTGTAGCCTACGACGCCACAGACTTTTCACCCTATGAGGTGACGCTGTCGGCGACGATCGGAGTAGACGGCAAAGGCATGCAGGTTGCGTTCTATCTCGGAGAAGACCTGATTTCGGCGGAAAGCGGCGCGTACCTGCAACGTGATGGAAAACCGGTCTGGAACCTGAATACGCAGGCGTGCGTCAGTCAGAACCTCTGTGTTTTCACTGGCCCTTCCGCCCATGCGCTGATCGAAATATTTTCCGATCAAACAGCAGGCGAATTGACCCTCGTCTGGAATGTCGCTGACGGCGCCGGGCACATCCATTCCCGCAATTGGCCGATGGCGACCTTTGCGAACGCCCATGCCGAACTGGCGCGGATATCCGACTGACCGCAGACGCGTCGGTTGCCATCCTGTGAAATCCTGTCTAACTGCGTGGTCATGACATTTGACCTCCTCCTCGATCATCTCCGCCAAACCTCGCTGCTTTCACAGATAGTGGACATAAGCCACTGGGACCAGGAAACCGTGATGCCGGAGAAAGGCGCGAGCCTGCGCGCCGAACAGATCGGGGCGCTTGCCGCGACCATTCATGCGCGCCAATCCGACCCGCAAGTGATGGAATGGATCTCGGGCTTGAACGAGGCGGAACTCACGCCCTTCGATCGCTGCAACGTGGACCAGGCGCGCCGGCAATACGACAAGGCGACCCGCATCCCGAAATCTCTTGCCGAAGCAAGCGCCAAAGCCGCCTCCGAGGGCCAGGTGTTATGGACCGAAGCGCGCAAACAAAACGACTATGCGGTGTTCGCGCCGGCGCTGAAACGAAATGTTGCTCTGAAGCGTGAGGAGGCCTCCTGCCTGACTGATGGGGAAGGCGGCCTTTATGACAGTCTGCTGGACAGTTTCGAGCCGGGCGCGAGAAAGGCGGATGTCGAACCATTGCTGGAAAGCCTTCGCCCGGCGCTGGTCTCGTTGCGCGAGCGCATTCGGGAAAAGCCGGCTCCCTCGGCGCTTACAGGCTCTTTTCCGGAATCCGATCAGCTCGATCTGGCGCGGTTCGTCGCAGAGACCATGGGTTACGACTTCAAGGCCGGCCGCCTGGATATTTCCGTCCATCCCTTCAGCAGCGGCACGGTCAGCGACGCCCGCATCACGACAAGGATCGACGAGGCCGATATCCAGGACTGTCTTTTTTCGACAATGCACGAGGTTGGCCACGCTCTTTATACCCAGGGCGCGGCGCACCCTTATCTTCCAGCGGGCGACTATTGTTCGATGGGCGTTCACGAGAGCCAGTCGCGTTTCTGGGAAAACCAGATAGGACGCTCGCAACCTTTCGCCGAATGGATTTTCCCCTCGCTGAAGACCCGCTTTGACACTCTCAACCTCTGCGGGCCGGAGGAGCTTTACGCCGCAGTGAACCACGTTCAAACCGGTTTTGTCAGAACAGAGGCTGACGAGGTGCATTACAATCTGCACATCCTGCTTCGTTTTGAACTGGAGCTCGAACTGATCGACGGAAGTCTCGAAACAGAGGATCTGGAGGAAGCCTGGAACACGCGTTTTGAACGGGACTTCGGCAAGGCGCCGCCGGATGCGCGGCTGGGGGTTCTGCAGGATGTCCACTGGTCCGCCGGCTTGATCGGCTATTTTCCGACTTACAGTCTCGGCAACATCTATTCGGCCTGTCTCGATGAGGCGATGCGGGCGGATCTGACCGATCGCGACGCCATGGTCCGGGCAGGCGAGACTGCGCCGATCCTCGACTGGCTACGCGAGCGTGTCCACAGTCGGGGCAGATTGCTGGCTCCGCAGGACCTTATCGCCGAGGCGACGGGAAAGGCGCCGTCCACCCGCCCGCTGATCGATTACCTGGAAACAAAATTCGGTGCGCTCTACGACCTGTAGGCGACGGCAGCCCCAAAACAATTGAAACATTAATTCCGAACCTTCGAAAATCGACTGAAACATCGGGCGTTCAAAACCGGGTCATCAAGCAAGCCGGGATGAACAACGATGCCAGATTTCAAAAACGACCAGCTTTCGTCCGCGCCAGTGGCGGTCGCGCTCCATTCATCGGCCTCGAGCGGAGCCCAGTGGCGGGCATTCGCTGCCGACAGTGCGGGGCAAATGGAGGTCATCGCGCCTGACCTTCCAGGATACGGTCAAGCCAGCCTGACGCGGGATATTTCCCAGAAAGGCGTTGCGGCAGCTGCGGCGCCTGTCATCGAACTGATCGAGCGGAAAGGGCAAGCTGTTCATCTCGTCGGACATTCGAACGGAGCGGGCGTCGCGCTGAAGATCGCAATGGTCCGGCCGGACCTGGTCAAAAGCCTGGCGTTGTATGAGCCGGCGACGTTTCATTTCCTCTCCCGCGGATGCTCCATGGATCGTACGCTCTTCCGGCGGATCAGCAGGCTGGCGGGGCTGGTTTCCGTGTCACTGGCTTTCGGCAATCCCGACCGTGGCATGCGCGCCTTCATCAATTTCTGGAACGGAGACGGCGCCTGGGAATCGCTCCCCGGCAAGTCACGCGGCAAATTCGCATCCCAGGCGCGTTCGATCATCGCCGATTTCAACGCCGGCTTTGCTGAAACCTGGACCTTGCAGGAACTGGGGGCGATCAAACTGCCGGTCCTTATGATGAGTGGCGGGCAGTCGCCTGACATCTCAGCGCGCGTAACGTCCCGTATCACGAGCGCCTTTCACGACGTTCGCACCGAAGCCTTTGCCTCGCTTGGCCACATGGCGCCGGTCTTCAATCCCGATGTGATCAATCCGGTCATCCTGCGGCATATCGCAAGGGTTGAAGGAGCAGAGGCCGCTTCATCGGCGCGCATTCGCTCCGCCGCCTGATCCATTCGATTTCCAGGCCGCATTGCCGGCTGTTTGATTTCCTGCGAAACGGTTACCATATCGGAGGTAATTCCGGTTCGACCTTCGGAGAGGGTCTTTGCTTCCGGACCATGTTTCATTTGGGCGATCGCGTTGTGGGCAATCATACGACCAATTCTGCGGACAGTGCGCCGGATATCGCAAATTGGCTCATCGGCGAAGGCAGGTTGCACGGTGACGGACTGAAGGTGGTCGAAGGTCTGGCGACCCGCCTTGTGGCATCGGGCGTTCCCCTGTCGCGCATGCGCATAAACCATCAGGTTGCAAATCCGCTGATTGCCGGCTGGAGCACGGTGTGGACGCCGGACGGGGCGGTCGAAAATGCAATACCGGCAAGCGTTCTGCAGACATCGGCCTGGCACGGTTCGCCCTTTCAACATGTCGTGCAGAATCGCGGCGCATTTCGACGTCGGCTCGACAATCTGCATCCCGTGGACGACCACGGCGTGCTGCATGAAATGGCCGAAGCAGGGGGGACCGATTTCTTCGCGATGGCGCTTTCGTTCAGCGACGGTTCCACCCAGGGCGCGAGCTTCGTCACGAAAGATCCGCGCGGGTTTTCCAAGAGCGGCCTGGAATTGCTGCAGTCACTCACGGATCCGATCGCAGCGGCGATGGAGCCCTGCGCGCAGAGACGGTCCATGCGCAGCCTGCTTGCGACCTATCTCGGGCGGGGACCGGCGAAGGAAGTCGCCGAAGGCGCGATACGCAGGGGCGATCTTGTCCATATGGACGCGGTGGTGATGTTTTCCGACCTGAGGGATTTTACCGCAAAATCCGCCTACTGGCCTGAGGCCGAACTGATCGAGGCGGTGAACGACTATTTCGAGATCGTTGCGGAGGCGGTGCAGGCCCGCGACGGAGATATTCTCAAATTTCTGGGCGACGGCGTGTTGTCGGTGTTTCCAGTCTCCGGTGAGAAGAACCAGGAAGAGCGCTGTATTGGCGCTGCGGAAACCGCCATTGAAATCCGCGCCAATCTCCACGCATTGAACGAGCATCGCCAGACGCAAGGCAAGCCTCCGCTGGAAACCGGCACGGGAATCCACATGGGGCAGGTGACCTACGGCAACGTCGGAAGCCGGGACAGGCTGGATTTCACGGTCATCGGTCCGGCGGTCAATCTGGCGAGCAGGGTCGAACAGCTTTGCAAGGCGACGGGCGATACGGTTCTTGCGACCAGCGCGGTGGCGAATCTCGTTCCGTCGCTTTTCCGATCGACGGGCATGCATGCGATCCGCGGTCTGGATCAGAACATCGAAACCTTCGTCCTGATCTAGGGTGCAATATGGCAGCAAGCAATTCGTTTTTTGCCAGCAGACTGTCCGTTCACGGAACGATGAACTTGAAACTGCCTAGAAGCGGCTTAAGTTCGCTGGATGAACAGCAATAAATACAGCATCGAGATCGGAGACGTGGAAGGCGAGGTCAAGGTCCTCCACGGCGGATGGCCTGTCGCATCCTCAGAACGTGTTCGTGTGCTTCGCGAAACACGCTTGGCCGACTGCTATTACTTTCCTTCCGATGCTGTCGATCCCGATATTCTGTCGCCTTCCAATCAAAAGACGTTCTGCCCGTTCAAGGGAACGGCTTCCTACTGGCACGTCAAAACCGCGTCCGGTTTGAAGGAAAACGGCACCTGGTCCTACCAACGACCCCTGGCCGAAGCACGAGGCATTGGCGGCTATCTCGCTTTCACGGAAGAAGTCGCCGAAGAGTACGACTTTGCCGTTTCACCTCCGGAAATCCGGATCGAGGAAGCCCATATCAGCAGTCCATTGAGCGATTGGATCTTGCGTGGAGCCGGCAATTGCAAGACGCGCCGGGAACTCGCGCGCATGCTTGGGCATAAACTCGTGGAGGCCGGCATTGGCGTCAGTCGTATTTCGGTCGTGCTCTGGTCGCTGCATCCCGAGATTGCAGGCTCCAATATTGTCTGGAAGCGCGATACGGACGAGGCCAGCCTGGCCGAAGCGAGTTACGATCTCCTCGACGATCCCGAATTCGTCAACAGCCCGATATACTATGTCAGCATGGCCAAAGGCGGCGTGCGCCAACCGCTCAACGTCGACGTTTTCGAGTTCGATTATCCGATCATTCATGAGTTGAAGGCCTCAGGCGCGACGGATTATGTGGCGATGCCACTTCCGTTTTCGGACGGGCAGATCAACGTGATTACGCTCGCGAGTGACAGCGAGGATGGATTTTCAACGGCGGACCTGGGACAGATCTTCGAAATCGTCGGGACGATCGGGCGGTATTTTGAAGTCCTGACCTTGCGCAAGAACACCAAGACGCTGCTCGACACCTATCTTGGGAGGCGCACCGGGAAACGCGTGTTGAACGGCGACATTCGGCGTGGCCTCGGCGAGGATATCCAGGCCGTGATCCTGTTCAGCGATCTGCGAAACTCGACAAGGCTTGCGGAAGAGCTTCCGCGCGACGACTATCTGAAGATGCTCAATCGCTATTACGACATGGTCCTGGCGCCGATCAGTGAAAATGGCGGGGAAGTGCTCAAATTCATCGGCGACGCGGTTCTCGCCGTCTTCCCGATTTCCGATCTTGCCGACGACAGGGCCGGGCAGGCGGAACTGGCTCTGCGGTCGGCCCGCCAGGCGATAAGGGTCGTTGAGGAGAATCTCGAGAAGGGGCTTTTGGAAGATGGTCCACCGATAGACATGGGAATCGCTTTGCATATCGGCGATGTGACCTATGGCAATATCGGCAGCCATGATCGCCTCGATTTCACGGTCATCGGTCCAGCGGTCAATCTCGCCACCAGAATGGAGGGATTGTGCAAGGCGACCGGCAACAAGATCATCATGTCGCGAGACTTCGTTGACGCGCTGGAAAGCGATGGCGGCAGCCCGCCGCAGAATGTCTTTTCGATCGGCTCGCATCGTTTCGACGGATTTGGATCAAGCCAGGAAATCTACGCGGCAGGCAGCCGCGACGCGGATTTCGATGCGTCAGAGGCGCAGATCAGTCCGGTGTCGTGATCACGCCCGCGGTTTCGAGTTCTGACCGTTCAGGATACCAGATTGCATTGTGCGGACTGTTGAAGATCCTTTTCAGGAACTCCGGATCAATCGCCTGGTTTTCGAAGAATGCTCGGTCGCGCAATTGTTCCTCGGCAATGTCCACATTTGGAATATTGGCTGTGCTGTCCAGGCGGTATTGATGAAAGCCGAGCCGTGCGTCGGGGCCCATGGTTCTGTTCGCGCCGGAAATGAAGATGATCGTGCAGGCCGAACTGCATTCGCCATCGATACGCGTGTCGAGATGTCCTTCCGACACCAGTCGCGCGATGCCCCGCGCTTCGTAGATATTTCCACCTTTGCTGTTGAGCGCCAGGGCTTTGACGCCTGAATTCTCCGACAAGAGATTTCGAATGATTTTCGTCGAACCGAGGGCGACGTCGCCATCGAGCGTCAGAACGCGGCCGTCGTCGGACAGCGACAAGTCATAGGTTGAAGCGTGGAGACGATCCATCTTCGTCGTGAACAGCTCTTCCTCGGGTTTCCATATCGTTCGCTGATAGAGACCCAGCCATTGTGTGCCGAAGATGAACAGCACGATGATGATGGCGACGTAGCTGCCCCAGACGGGCGCCAGCGAGCCGCGCGCGGCGACATGGGCCTCTCCTGCACGGATGACGCCAATCGAAAGCATTGCGAAAATCGAAAGAGAGGCGACAAGCAGGCAAACGAAAACAATGAGCGGGACGTAGGGCAACGTCAACACGCCGGCCAGCGCCGCGTAGACGACGACGCAGGGCGCGACGAAGAACAACCAGAATGATGGTCCGAGAGCCCGTTCTCCGCGCCAGAATGAAAGGAAGTCACCCATTCGGGCACGATAGGATAAAACAGGTCGCCTGTGGAGGCGTTTTCCAGAGCGTTTCTTACGCCAACCTGCCTGACAAGGCGTATCCAGAAAAGTTGGAGGGTGATGATCGGCTGATCCCGATGCGCGATGCGCCGGGATCCGATTGCTACTTGATGGCTATGAAAGACTTTGTGAGGCCGCCAAAGGATTCGCTGACAATCCGGGAGTCGAAAAACAGATGACGCATTTCTTTTCCAGTTATCAGTTTGATGCTGTCGACGATCTCTCGCGATTTCAGGAAATCGGGTTCCCGCAGGTAAAATCCGCATTTTCTGTGCCGTAGCAACCATGCGCGCAGAAAAAGCGGCAGCCAATGAAAGCCAATGAAACGAAAATGGGGCTCGATGGGAAACCAGTAGTTTGGCGTCTGGATGAAGTGACGCTTGCCGAGTCGGCGCACGTTGTCCCGGAAATTAAGGATTGCCTCCCAATTGCCGACATGTTCGATAACCGAGTTTGAATGCACAATGTCGAACTCTTCCCCGACAAGCAGGCTTTTGTCCTTTGCATCCGCGCATACGAACGAGAAATGTTCGTCGTCTCTGATCTTCACCGGTTCATTGTTGACGATCGTGACGTGAATCCGACCATGATATTTTTTGAACAGGTCACGCGCGATCATCCAGTAAGTTTCAGTGCCCCCCAGGTCGAGTATGCGAACCAGCCGTGTGTCCGGCATCAGGTCGTGAACCATCTCTTCAAAAGGGGCGAAGCGTTTTTTCCTGAAACCGAACTCTATCGATTTGGGATTTTCATACGGGTCTTTGATCTGTTCGGGCATCAGGACGTGGCTCTCACGGTCCGCGCTTCCAGCTTAAACCCGGCTGAGCTGTCGCGATGTGATTTGACATATTTGATATCTTGGGGTGGCTGCCGTTTGGCGCACGTCAAGCAAATGGAAAGATAGTGAATTCTACTGTCAGTTGTTGAATCTGCAGGCGTTCGGGCGATCAGGCGAAGTCGAGCGTAACGCCAAACGCGCACATCGTATTCTTCAATGAAATTCTCGGAACAACATAGAATCATCAAATAATATATATACAAAAAATCGAAATTGCAGAATATCTATGATTGATATTCTCTCTCAATTTCTGAAATATTTTTATCATGTTATATAATGCAACTCATAGTATTGGTATGCTTTCAGATGATGTTAGATGAATCTATTTCTGGAAAAGTATGCTCAACGATACTGAAATCGTTGTCGCCGTGTTGCCTGCGTGTGTCCGAGTGCATCTAGCGCGCGGCTGGTTCACAGCGGAATGAAAAGATCTATTGGGCGACGTCGCCGTAGTGCAAATACAAAAAACGGGGCCGATGAACGGCCCCGCTGCATGTTCAGGCTGACGCCCGCGCTTTTCTAGCGATGGCCGCCGAAGCCGCCGCCCATGTGGCCGCCGCCGAATCCGCCGCCGCCAAAGCCGCCGGGCATTCCTCCGCCGCCAAAGCCTCCGGGCATTCCGCCGCCGAAACCACCATGTGGCATCCCGCCACCGAACCCGCCGGGCATTCCTCCGCCGAAGCCACCGTGCGGCATTCCACCGTTAAAGCCGCCTGGCATCCCGCCGGGCATGCCGCCGCCATAATGTGCGGGGACACCGGGAGGCGGACCACCATGAGGCCCGTAGCCGGAGTGATGCGGCGGGGGCGGTCCATACGGATGGTGTGGACTATAGGGGCCGTAGGGACCATAGGGATGATGCGGAGGAGGCGGTCCGTAGGGGTGATGTGGACCATAGGGACCATAGGGGTGATAGTAGTAACCCCACTGGTTGTACCAGGGATAACCAACGTAGTAGCTGTTCCAGTACGCTTGGTTAAAGGTCGCGAGGCCGATGCCGACGGCAGTGGCGACAGCTGGTGTCAGCTGTGTTTTCTGGCCATTGTCGACAGTGACTATGTACTCGGAATCGATCCAGCCGCGGGTCGCGCCCCACTTGGTGTCGCACCAGTCGTAACCGGACTGGCAGCCGTAAATCTTGATTGCCGAATTCGCCGGCACGACGGCGACTGACGGATAGTTCGTTCCCGGACCTGCGCGAAGATGCACACCGGTTGTAGTATAGCCTGGCGTTTGCGCCAGCGCGGTAACAGTCATTAACGGCAGGCAGAGCGCCGCCAATCCCCACAATAGCAATTTCCTCATACTCACCTCCTAGCGTGTAGAGTTTCAACGGGCGTCAATATACACGGAAGTCGGATATTGACACTTCCAAAGTTGCAATTGTGACGACATTACTAACGCACCGTAACCAGAATATTTAGATACTCTTACGATGCTTGGTTCATGAGCTGATCCGGGGCCGGCGCACCGTTTGAAACGAGGCGCTGCGAGATGATAGCAACCGGTTTCAGGCGGCCCGGGCTTTCAGGCGACTGCGCGCCATTTCATCGGCAACCATGCTGGTCGGCAGGTTCTCTTCGGCGGCGGTTTCGAAGATTTTACGGAGTGTCAGCGGGATCGAGCGAACCCTGCTTCCGATCAAGGACCCGGTTTCATCCTGGCACGCCAGACAAATGACGCCTCCGGCGTTGAGCACGTAGTCTGGCGCAAAAAGTATATCGCGTTCTGCTAACAATTGACCGTGATACGAAGCCGCAAGCTGATTGTTCGCCGAACCCGCGACTATCGGCGCAGCAATCTCGTCCACAGAATCGTCGTTGATGACGGCGCCCAGGGCGCATGGGGCAAATATATCCGCTTCAACGCGATGCGAATTTTCAGAGTCGACGGCAGCCGCCCCGAACGTGGTCTCGGCCTTCTTGACGCGGTCGCTCCTGATATCTGACACGATGAGCTTCGCGCCTGCTTCATGGAGCATCTCCGCCAAGCGCCATCCGACATTTCCCAGTCCCTGTATGGATACGGTCAAGCCGATGACCCAGTCGTCATCGAATTTGAAGCGGCGTGCTTCCTTCATTCCCTCGAAGACGCCCAGCGCCGTATAGGGGGAGGGATCTCCCGCCGGACCCTTCGTTCCCCCTCTGACATAAGGAGTGACTTCCGCCAGAATATCCATATCGGACGGGGTCAGACCCACGTCTTCGCCGCTGATGTATCGTCCCTCAAGGTCGTTGACTGTTCTTGCAAAAGCCTTGAGCAGCGCGGGGGATTTATTGCGTTCGGGATCGGCGATAATGACAGCCTTGCCGCCTCCGAATTCCAGACCGGCTAGGGCATTCTTGCAGGTCATGCCTGAGGAAAGGCGCAGCACATCCGTCAACGCGGCTGCCTTGGTCGGGTACTTCCACAGGCGCGCGCCGCCAAGGGCAGGCCCGAGCACGGTGCTGTGGATTGCGATTATGACGTCCACTCCAAACTCGGGAAGCCGCCTGAAAACGACATGTTCGTGATCGTCAAAATCTGGATGATCGGACAGAAATTCCTGTCGAAAATCCTCCATCGTCATGGCGTGCGTGTTCACGGTTCACGACCTCGCTGGCGTTCGCTAACCACGCGCGACTTCCGATACGCAACGCGGAAATACTGCGTTATAATATAATACATAGATTGTCTGTCGTAAAGAAATACAACTATAGAGAGTGTAATTGCTTTTCTACCATTAGTAGATGAGGTGGCGGAGCGATGAAAATCAGGAATAGTTTACTGATCTCAAGAGTAATAACGGCTAGGATAGCGCCTCAACAGCATGGAGGCGTTCTTTTCATGATTTTCAGAATGGCGTTAGCAGGATTGTCCATGGCGTTGACGCCAATAGCGGCGCACGCGCAAACAGCCAGCTCTTCACCACCGCCCGCTGTCGTGGTTTCGACGGTGACGGAGCAGTCTCCCGCCGCCTTGAACAGATATGTCGGCAGGGTGATTGCCGTCAGCACGGTCGAGCTTCAAGCCCGGGTGACCGGTTTTCTCGAAAAACGCAATTTCACTGAAGGCGCGACCGTCAAGAAAGGCGACGTCCTCTATGAGATAGAAAAGGACACCTACAAGGCGAACGTGGACAAGTCGGCGGCGACCGTAGAGGGCGCGCAGGCCACGGTGACGGACGATCAGAAGACGTTCGAACGCATGAAGTTCCTGCGCGACAAGCAGGACCAGCCGCAATCGGCGGTGGATCAGGCAGAAGCCGACCTCCAGAACAGTCAGGCGACGCTTGGCGAAGCCAAGGCTCAACTGGAGCTGGACAAGATCAATCTCGGCTATACGACAATCACCAGCCCGATCGACGGCCGGATAAGCACGACCAATATCAACGTGGGCAATCTCGTCACCCCGGACAGCGGCACTTTGGCGACCATTCTGAGCGTCGATCCGATCTATGTCCGGTTCTACATCAGCGAAATCGACCTTGTCGATGCGCGACAGAGGGGGCTGATCGGAGAGGACCAGGCGAAACTCGAAGTGGAGATCACGCTCTCGAACGGAGACGTTTATCCGAAAACGGGCACGATCAACTATGTCGGGGTCGCGATCGAACAGTCGACGGACACAACCGAAATCAGAGCCACTTTCGACAACCCCGACGGTATTCTGATTCCGGGTCAGTTCGTCACTGCAAGGACGATGGATCCGTCGGCCAAGCCGGAACTCGCCGTCCCACAGCTTGCTGTGCAACTCGACAAGAAGGGACACTTCGTTTTCCTCGTGGGCGACGACAACAAGGTCGAAAGACAGGACATCGAGGTTGGTCAGCAGAAAGCCGGGATGTGGGTCGTCACCTCGGGATTGAAAAAAGATCAGAAGGTCATCGTACAGGGCCTGCAGAAGGTGCAGCCCGGAATCATCGTGAAGCCCGTCGAGCAGCAGAGCTGACGGGAGCGATTGATGATATCCGAGTTCTTTATTGATCGGCCGAAATTTGCCGTCGTCATCGCTATCGTCACCACGCTCGTCGGCGCTATCGGGATCATATTCATTCCGATTGCGGACTATCCAGATATTGCGCCGCCCCAGGTTTCGGTCACGGCGCAATATCCAGGCGCCAGCGCCAAGGTGATCCAGGACACCGTCGCCACACCTATCGAGCAACAGGTCAACGGCGTCGACGGCATGCTGTACATGACGTCGACCAGCGACAACAGCGGCAACTATGTCCTGACGGTCAATTTCAGGATCGGGACCGATCCGGATATCGCGGCCGTCAACGTGCAGAACCGGGTCGCCATGGCGACGGCGCTTTTGCCCGCCACTGTGGTCCAGCAGGGCGTAATTACGTCCAAACAGTCCAGCAATATGATTCAGGTAATTAACCTGATATCGCCGGACCAGTCGCGGGACGAACTCTTTCTCAGCAACTATGCGGCAAACCATGTGCAAGAGCCCTTGAGCCGCATTCCGGGCGTGGGCGGCACGGCCCAGTTCGGCCAACTCAATTACAGCATGCGGGTATGGCTGGACGCAGACAAGCTGACTTACCTCAACCTGACGGCGTCGGACGTCGTCGATGCGATCAACGCCCAGAACGTCCAGGCGACCGCCGGAACGGTCGGCGCTCCGCCGTTCGGCGACGGCAAGATCGACTTCCAATACACGCTGCAAGCCGAGGGTTTGCTGGATACGGTCGACCAGTTCGAAAAGATCATCGTGCAGGCCAATACGGACGGATCGCTGGTCCGGCTGAGCGACGTCGCCCGCGTGCAGCTCGGTTCGGAAACTTACGATTCAAACGCCACTTTCAACAACACGCCGGCGGCCGCGATCCAGATCCTGCTTGAAAGCGGCGCGAATGCCCTCGACGTCGCCGACGGCGTCTACAAGCAGATGGATGAACTGGCCAAATCCTTTCCCGAAGGCGTCGCCTACAATCTGACCTATGATGTGACGAAGGCCGTTCGCGCTTCGGTGCGGGAAGTCATGCAGACGTTGGCAATCACCGCGCTTCTGGTCATCGCGGTGACCTTCATGTTCCTTTTGAGCTGGCGGGCGACGATCATTCCGGCGATTGCAATTCCCGTCTCTCTTCTGGGCGCTGTAGCGCTGATCTATCTCACCGGCTTCAGCGCCAACATGATTACGCTATTCGCAATCATTCTCGCCATCACCCTCGTGGTGGACGACGCGATCGTAATCATTGAAAACGCCGAACGCATCATGGAAGAGGAGCAACTGGAGCCGCGAGAGGCGACGCTCAAGGCGATGTCGCAGATCACCGGGCCGATTATCGCCACAACCTTTGTGCTGGCCGCGGTGTTCGTGCCTGTCTGCTTTTTTCCGGGAATCACCGGAAAAATCTATCTGGAATTTGCGCTTACAATCGTTTTTGCGTTCTCGCTGTCCGCAGTCAACGCGCTGACGCTGGGTCCGGCGCTTTGCTCGCTCCTGCTGAAGAGAAGCACCGGCCACGCCAAGGGGCCGCTGAGGATCATACCCTGGACGGTGGATCGGCTGCGGCGCGGATATATGTGGCTGGCGTTCAGAATGCTGCGTTTCGCAGGCGTCACGCTGGTGTTATTCGCCTGCTTTATTGGCGCAACGGTCTATCTGTTCCAGGCAACGCCCACAGGCTTCATTCCGCAGGAGGACCAGGGCGTTCTTATGTCGAGCATAACATTGCCGGACGGAGCCTCCCTGCAGCGCACCGAGGAGGTTATCGCTCAGCTGAGTGATATCACCGCAAAGACTCCAGGGGTACTTAACGTCATCGGCGTGAGCGGCGACAGCCTCATCAACGGGACGCGTCCGAACACCGGCATGATCGTCGCCGTCCTGAAGGACTGGAGCGAGCGAACAACGCCGGAAACCCAATGGTACAGCATTCTTGCGACGCTCGACAGCAAATTCAACGCTCTGCCTTCGGCGACGGCGGTCGTTTTTCCGCTGCCGACGATACAGGGCGTTGGCTCCAGCGGCGGAACCTCCGCCGAGCTTTTGGATCTCAATACAGGCAGTCTGCAGCAGCTCGATTCCGTCCAGCGCGCGTTCTTGACTGCATTGAACGCGACGCCGGAATTCAAACAGGCGTTTGGCAATTTCGCCGCCACGACGCCGCAATATTATCTCGCGATCGATCGTGATCGGGCGCAGATTCTGGGTGTCGATATTTCGAATATCTACGAGGTGCTACAGGCCAATCTTGGCGAATATTACGTCAACAATTTCGTGGTTGACGGCAATATCTACTGGGTCGTCCTCACCGCGGAATCCCGGTTTCGACAGTCGGTCGACGACGTCCGCGACATCTATGTTCGAAACGACTCGAACGAGATGATTCCGCTCAGTGCGCTCGTAACGGAAAGCCCTATTCTCGGGACGGACCAGATCTATCGCTACAACTTGTTCCAGGCCTCATCGATTACCGGATTGCCGGAACCCGGCGTTGCGTCGGGCGAGGGGATCAGGATAATGGAGGAGGTTGCGGCGAAAACCCTGCCGGATGGCTATCGCATCGATTGGGGCGGCGTAACGCTTCAGGAGGTCCAGGCAGGCGGCCTTGTCGTCTACATCCTCATCCTTGCAGTCATATTCGCCTATTTGTTTCTGGTCGCCCAGTATGAAAGCTGGACCTTGCCAATGTCCGTCATGACGTCGACCGTGATGTCGGTGTTCGGCGCCTTGTTGCCGCTGTATTTTCTCTCCTTCCTGAACAACAATATCTACGCACAGATTGGGCTGGTGCTGCTGATTGCGCTTGCGGCAAAGAAGGCGATCATGATCGTCGAGTTCGCCAAGGTGCGCCGCGACGAAGGCGCCAGCATCGCTCATGCGGCGCTGAGCGCCGCGAAGCTGAGGTTCAGACCTGTCACGATGACCGGTCTTTGCTTCGTCATTGGCGTCCTGCCGCTTATCTTCGCCTCCGGGCCGGGAGCGAGCGCCAGGTTGTCGATCGGCGTGCCGGTATTCGCCGGGATGCTGGTAGACAGCACCTTGGGCCTGCTGATGGTTCCGGTGCTGTATTTCGTATTCCAGTCGATGCGCGAAAAGTCGAATAACTGGCGCCGTCGCCGGAACCGGTCTGAACAAACATGGACGGAGCAAGGCGCGGGATAAGGACCTCCTGTACACTCCCAATCGCGAAAGCTTTTTGGCCTCAGGGCTTGAGCGTATTCAACTCGTCCAGAACGGTGGCGGTCTTGTAGGCGTAATATCTTATGCCGATCAGCATCATCGACAGCCGACGGCTGTCCACGTCAAGACGGGGTATTTCCAGCTCTTTCAATGCGTCGGCTGCCATTCCGGGCGCTTCGGGGGAAGGCAGGAACGCCTTTTCCAGTTGTTTCTGAACGGTGTGAAGAAAGTCTGTTGTCTCATCGGAGAGTTGAAACGGTTCTGTCTTCGAGCGCGTATCGACATAAAGGGTGACGTAGGAGACCAGGGCGTCGGCATAGGCCAAACGTCTCCTGAGTTTCTTCGGCGGCTGAAGGTCGAGCAGACGTTCCGCCTCGATCTCGGGAATGATCTCGGCGAGCTTCCTGGATGACTGTTCCAGCGCCGCCAGGGAGGCGTTTTGTTGCTGCTTCGGGCTTTCCGTCGTCGTGTGTAAGAGATCCAACGCCTTGCTTTTGATATCCGCCAAAAGAGGATCGATTTTGTCGATCGATCTGACCGGAAAAATCAGCAGCGCGGCTGCGAGCCCGGTGAATGCGCCAATGAAGGTGTCGTAGACGCGCGCGAGTTCGTTTCCACTGCCAGCGTCGGCCAGAAGATGAAAGGCGATGAGTACGGTGTAGCTGATCAGGCCGGATGCAATTGTATAATTTCCGGGAAGCGCAAGCACGACAAGTCCCAACGCCATCAAAGCAGTTGCAGCCTGAAACGACGTCAACGGAATTGTGTTTTCGACCAGGATCGCCAAGGCGGCGCCAGCGGCTGTTCCGACAGTTCTTTCGGTCATCCTCTGCAGAGTCGCGCCCGCGGTGCCGCTGAGCACCATATAGACTGTCATCGTGGCCCAGAAACCGTGGGCGAGATTGAGCCATGAGGTCAGGAAAATAGTGATGCTCGCGGCGACAAAACCCTGTATCGCCATTCTGTTTGCTGCTTCCGCATCCGCTACTTCGACTTGCCAGGCGCGGCGAGGCTCAGGCGTCGGCTTGCCGGCGCTCGTCGTCTGCAAAATTTCAAAGATCCTTGCATAGGCGGCGAACAGTCTGAATTCATAGAAGTCTTTTTTATCGTTCCCACCCCCGGATGAAAGGAGGCGCTCGCGAATGTGTTCGACCTCATCAGAGGGACGCGCGCTGTAGCGGTCTGAACCAAGTAAAACCTGCGCAACATCCTTGCGCAATGCTGCAAGATCCGGACGAGCGATCACATCGCCATTTCCCGACGCTTTGATCTCCTTGTAGAGGTCGCCCATATACTGGCCGGAAAGCAGAATGCGCAGAACCCGCAGAACGCGCGACTGGATCTCGTCGCTGATCTGGGGGTTTTGAAACACGACAATATTGGAGAGGCGTGCAAACTCGGTCCAGCGCGCGCGCAAATCATCGACCTCGAGTTGACCTGCGACGTCGTTGTCTCTCAGTCTTCGCGCAAACTCGGATAGAATCGAATCCTCCTCGGATGCAAAAGCATTGAGGGAAGATGGCCGCCAGCCAAGAATACGCACGACGATGGCGGATCCCGCGCCAATCAGGGCAGCAAGGGGAAGCCACCATGAAACGCTGCGATCCGGGTTCTCGATGACGAGAAACATGAACATCATCGACATCAGTCTTCCGATCTGGGTTCCGTCGACGCCGTAACGCCGCAAGTAAAACCCGAACGCTATGACGGGGACCCAGACATAGGTGACGAGCCTGCCGCCTGGATCGAGGCTGCCCCAGCCGACAATCGCTCCGACGAGTAGCACCGCAAGAACCACAGCGCCGTTGCGCAGGATCAGCTTGAACTCAGTCGGCTTCGGCCCAGGCGTCAGAAACAGCAGGCTGAAGGCGGCGCTTGCGGCGCAGAAGATCGTCAGGTTCGGGGCCAAGCCCGACGGGGCGAAGCGATAGAGTCCATAACCGATTGAGCCTGCAAGGATGGTGGCAAGACCAAAATGCAGTCCGCGAACCAGGTTGAGGCCGCCGGGATCTACCCGGCGAAGAAAGGAAGCAAACCTGGTCAGTCCAAGTGTCATTTCGGGCTGTCCGGCTCCCTCATGTGTCTCTATCCATCGCTGTCACAATGTATGTTTCGGTGTCAAAAAACCAATCAACAACGGCAGTATATTGAATGGACCACGACTTCCGAAGAGGCGCTGTCGAGGATGACGCGGAGGCTTGTAATCATGTATGAATGCAGGTCTACTTCGCGCCAGAAGCTGCACACGCAGGAGCCGCTGAATGAACGACCGCTTTCGTAATCTGGTCTACGGATTGGCCTTCGCCATCATGATCGGTTACATATTGCATATCGGAAAGCCGATATTCATCCCTATCATCTCCGGCGTCATTTCCGTCTACGTTCTGTCGACGATCGCTTCCGTGCTTGGACGAGTTCCGGTGGTTGGAGCGGTGATCCCGCTCTGGCTACGCAACGTCATTGCTCTGTTGTTATTCATTTTCCTCGCCGTATTGATGATTTTCCTGTTCGCCGAGAACGTTCAGCGGATCGTGGCGCTCGCGCCGCAATACCAGTCGACATTGCTGCTTTTCATTGGAGACGTCGCGAATTATCTGGGCATCGACGATGAGCCCACCTGGGATACGATACGCAATCTGCTTCTTGAAAATATCAATCTTCAGCGGGTCATAAGCACGACCGTGACGTCCGTGGGCTCCTTTGCCGGGCAGATTTTCGTCGTGATTTTCTATGCGACTTTTCTGATCGCCGAGAGACTGCATTTGCCCCGCAAGGTCATGCTTGCGGCTGGCAACAGAAAAGACGCCGAGACCGCAATGGATGTCGTTGGAAGCGTCAACCAGCGCATTGGCGAGTATCTGACGCTGAAAACCCTCGTCAATGTGATGCTGGGATTGATCAGCTATGTCGCAATGCTGGCGATCGGACTTGATTTTGCGGGTTTCTTCGCCGTCTTCATAGGCGTTCTCAACTACATCCCGTATGTGGGGTCGATGGTGGGTGTGGCCGCGCCTGTCCTTCTCGCCGCAGCGCAATTCGGCTCGATCCCCTCGCTGCTTTTCGTCTTCGTCACGCTGACAGCCTCGCAAATGTTCATGGGTGGCGTCGTAGAGCCGCGGCTGTTCGGCCGATCTCTTAACCTGAGCCCCTTCATCATTCTTATTTCGCTGACTGTCTGGTATGCGATCTGGGGCGTGGCAGGCGCCATTCTGGCGGTTCCGATGACGTCTATGGTCGTTATCGTGATGGCGGCGTTTGTGCCGACGCGACCAATCGCCATACTGCTGTCGAGTGACGGCCGCATCGGCAAGAACTGGGACAAGCAACCCTTTGCTGAAGCGGCGGACGGGCAGGAAATGACCAGTTCATAGGCCGCGGCGACAGTGCAGAAAATCGGTCGTCTTAATTTCAGGGCCGAGCAACTATGAGGTGACTACTGGCAGAGTGCTCGGCGGATTCGACGCCGCCGGCCTCTATTCCTCAAAGCGATCAAGGGCGGTTGGATAACCGAACGGATCAGACTTCAATCATAGAGACAACGAAGTCCGCCCGGTCTTGAACAGGAGCCTTGGGCAGAGGAACGACCGTGTAATTCAATGCCCGATAGGCTTTCAGAAGCCTCTCATACTCGGCGACGGCCTCGCCGAAATCGTGTCTGCGCTCCGTGTCCTGACCGAAAAGCTCGGGCCAGGGCGGTGCGAGGAACATCATGTGATGATAGCGTCGCGGAATGCACACGGATTCCAGGACAGGTTTTCCTGTCGCCTGTTCCAAGGCGGCTGCAGCGTCGACGAGGCCACGGTCGAAGAACACCGGTCCATCGGCTGCTTGCGCCTCCTGCAAATCCACCAGCGCCATTGCAACAGCCCTGCGCGCGAATGCAGCGGGATCACGCCAGGGCAGGGCTGCTCCGCCGTTGCACATCTCCTGTCTGACAATTCTGCGTCCAGGTTCTTCGACGGTGGCGTAGCCTCTTTCGGCGAGTTCCGAAAGCAGCGTGGACTTTCCGCCGCCGGAGCAGCCGGACAGGATGAAGAAATTGCGTTCGCCCGCAATCATTCCTTCTGCATGCGTTTTGGGGAGCCCGTGCTCATTTCCGTGCCGATATAAGGAAGCCGCGCTTCCTTCCACTTGCCGAAACCGCCATCCATATGCGCTATCTTGTCGACTCCGGCCTCGCTGCACATCTTCGCAACGCGGCCGGATCTGACGCCGGAACCACAATGGAGCACGACGGGCTTGCCCTGCTGAGAGGGCAGATCTTGCGCCGAGAAGAAGGCCATTGGTGAAAGAAGCGCGCCTTCAATGTGCTCGAACATGAACTCCTGGGGTGTCCTGACATCGATCAGCACGATGCGATGCTGCGTCAAGGCCTCGTAAACCTCCTCCGGCGTCCAGGTTTCGAAGACCGTGTCGCCGAGTTGCCCGGTTTGCATTCTTGCACTCCTTCTTTCGTCTCTGCTTTGAATAATTGTTTTGGTTTCAGACCGTTGAGGACTTGTAGTTTCGGTCTCTCTCGCTTTCCGCGATTTCGTTGTCGACCATCTTTTTGATGGCGTCGACCGTCATCCGCATATTGCTCGGCTGACCCTCTGCGGGTCTGCTGTCGTCATCGAGATAGCCGTTGGGTCCGTTGTGTCCAACTCCAGGAAAAGTGATCCGCGTTATGCGGCCTTCGCGACGCGCCTCGTTCCAGTAGGATTTCGCGAATAATCGCCAGCGGTGAATGAACCCGACAGCGCCGATGCGGGCGACGCGATCGGCCGTGCCCTGTATATGGACAATGTCATCCAGGGCGGAAAGCCCGGAATGGGAAGAAAGCACGCCGCCAAGGGAAAACAGCGAGAGCCTTGCCTTGAACGCTGTCCGCAAAAAGGGGGCGGCGCCGACTGAGACTTCCGCCCCGCCGCTGTAGCCCAGCAAAATCACAGGACGGTGGGAGCCCGGCGTCTGACCTGACTGGTAGAGCTTTTTGCGGATGACCTGATAGGTGCCTGCGCTGTAGATCGGACCATACCTGCCGTCAGCGGCGACAAGCACCTGAAACATGTTGCGCAATCGGATCAGGTTCTTTGCCACGTTGGCGCTGTGGCCTCCGAGATAGCGCCAGAACCAGCCAAAAATGCGCTGGCCGGTTAGCGGAATGCCCATCGGGGAATACGGGAAAAAGTCCTGTATGACGGTCGCGTAAGGCATCGCCTTTTTCAACTCGTTCAGAAAATTCGCCTCCAGCGGCGGATGCGAGTCCCCCGTGATTGTTCCGATCCCCGTGACGTAGACCACCACTGCCTTGTCGTCGGCTTCGTTGACCGTCGCCGGATCTTCGGAGAGCTTGTCGATCGGCAATCCTTGGATGTTTTCAAGGTCGCCATCATCCGTGGTTGTCCAGCGCGACCACCACGTCATCGCTTCAAAGGGAGCGGTGAACAACGCCACGAACAGCGTTGCGCCAGCTATGAGCAAAATTCCGGTCAGCAGTTCCTGCAGGTCGCTCATCGGTTCATTATCCGCTGTTTGACGTAGTCGGCGATCTGTTCTGACGAATAACGCGACAGTCGTCGACTTGCAAAAAGGAACCCGCCGCTATGGGCGGCGCGGCTTTTGGAAAAGAACAGGCGCTCGACCAGGCTCATCACAACCCATCCGGACAGCGCGCACAGCGCGCCGGACAGGAAGGGCACCTTCGCTGCGTAAAACATGCCGTACATCATGTTCAGCGTCGTCCAGCCGTACAGAACGAACAGGATGACGTTGCCGATGCTCGGCAAGACCGCGAGAAAACCGAACACGAGAGGCGACGTCGCTATGAAGATGATGGAGATGAAGTTCCAAGGCGGCAGAACCGTATCGAAGAACAGGCTGGCGACCATCACCGACGCTGCCATCCAGACACCAAGACGTATGGCCAGCGAAAGTCCATTGAACAAGAGGCCAAGAAGAAATCCGATGGGGGAGGCCGACACAAGAAACAAGGCGAAGCACTGGCCGATAAGAACCGACGCGCCCGCCAGAATGACGATCAGAGCGGACACCAAACGCGTTGCGTCGTCCATGCCGGACGGATCGTAGATTTTCGGGTCAAACCGCAACGCCCCGGACCACATGTGGTGCAGCAATTGTATCAGGTCAGTGAAATCCATTTGCGTCCCGGCGACTCACAGCAGAAGACAGTAGCTGTCCCGTTCTAACGTCGCGTAGAATAGGACAGGCTTGCCTTCTTTGACATATTTTGACGCCGCAAGCCATGAAATCTATTGTCTCGTTCCTGCTTGCAGCATTCGGTTGTTCCTGTTATGTTCCGATCACATAATGCAGCCGGGGAGTGCAGGCATGCCGACACGTCAGGAAAAATTTGACGCCTTTGCAAGTTTGCACGCCCAGGAGGGCTGCTTCGTCATCGCGAATGCATGGAACGCTGGATCCGCGAAGATACTGGAAGCATTGGGCTTCAAAGCGATCGCCACGACATCCGCCGGCTTGGCCTTTGCACTCGGCGAACGCGATTCCAGCAATCGTCTCGATCGGGAAACGATGCTTTCCAACGCCAAAGAGATTGTGGAGGCGACGTCGCTGCCCGTCTCCGCAGATCTGGAGAACGGCTTTGCTGAATCGCCTGAAGACTGCGCGTCAATTATCGGGGGCGCTATCGCCGCGGGCCTTGTCGGTTGCACCATCGAGGATGCCACTGGCAATTCCGACAAACCCATTTACGATTTCGAACTTGCTGTTGATCGAATCGCTGCCTGTGTCGAAGCAGGCAAAGGACAGAACTTTTTCCTGACGGCGCGAGCCGAGAATTATCTTCATGGGCGGCCGGACCTTGACGACACGATCCGACGTCTGCAGGCTTTCGACAAAGCCGGCGCCGAGGTGCTCTACGCGCCTGGATTGCCCAATCTCGCCGCCATCCGCGCCGTTTGCGATTCCGTCCACAAGCCTGTGAATGTTGTCATGGGATTGTCAGGTCCGACATGGTCGGTTGGTGAGCTCGCGCAGGCCGGAGTCAAGCGCATCAGCGTCGGCGGATCTTTTGCGCGCGCAGCGCTCGGCGGACTGGTGCGCGCGGCGGAAGAGGTGTTGCACAGTGAAACCTTCACCTATGCCGGCGACGCTCTACCCCATGCCGCAGCGACGCGGTTCATGGCCGGGAAGGGCGACGGAGGGTAGAGGCTACCTTTTGGCGCGTGTTATCTTCAGTACACGGTTAACCAATTCGTCCTGCAGTTTCGGGTTTTTTTCCAGATTCATATGGCCAACATTCTTCATGTCGGAGATGTCAACGTTTTTAAGCCGTCCCCTGAAACCCGGTCCCTTGGTGATGGCGTTGGAATCGGTGGCGTTGGGCACATAGAAATTGATGACACTGTCGATGTTCTTGCCAACCGTCCGCTTGATCGTCGGATCATAGGCGACCACAAGGGCGACCTCCAGACCATTCTCTGCAAGATAGTTGGCCATCGTTACTGAACTGTTGGCGCCAAGCGAGTGACCGGCGATCACGATCGGATACGAGACCTTGTCGTCTTTTGACCGACGCACAATGTCGTTTGCAACGGATTTCCATCCGCTGTGATTGAAGGTTCTGGCGTTAAGCCCGCGGGCTTCCATCTTTTTCTCAATTTCGTCCATTCCGAGGGAAAAGATGTTGGCGAGACCACGCAGCAGATACACCTCTCCGGTGCGAGGATTTACTTTCCGGTTTTTTGTGTTGCTGTAGCTATGATTTGTGCTGTCACGGGTCTGACGGTTTGTGTAACTGCTGTCGTTTTCAGCAAAGCCTTCAGGTATAGATAGTGCAATTATGAGTGTTGCTGCGCAAATTGCGGCGAGCACAGAATTCATCGTCTTCCCGATGCCAAGCATAGAGCGTACCCCTCTCAATCGTCCCCCGACGTTGCAGCATTACTAGCCGAACATTGCTTCGATAATAGCGCATGTACGGTTGTAGAACTACTAGCAGAGCGGGAATTAACAAGTCCCGAGCGGGTATTTATTATACAATTGTCATCAAAATAGAAAGAAGACAGTCCGATTGGGTGCGGACTCAATAGATCCAGGGAATGATCTTTTTTGTTCTTTTGACGTAGGAACGGTACTCTTCCCCGAATTCAGCTTTCATCATCTCTTCTTCTGTTCCGACACGCAGGAAAAACAGCGCGCCGAATCCGACGATTCCGGACAGTCCCGATATCCAGTTCGCGAAGAGGAATGGCTGCGCAAGCGCCCAGACCCAGAAGGCCGTATACATGGGATGACGCAGATGCGTGTATATCGAGGTGGTGATGAGCTTGTGGCCGGTTCTGAGGTCAAGGCTGTTCGACCACATCGTGCCGAGCGCCTTGTGGGTGAGATGGAAGAGTATGAGCGACATGATCAAAAGGACTGTTCCAACAGCGATCGAAAACGGGCCTATGTCATGATTGAATGGCCGAAACCATCGCGTCGACATCCAGATGACCGGCACAAGAAACAGGCCGCTGAAGGAAATCGCCAGTGATATATCCTCTTTGAGATTGCGCTTGCTTTGCTTGACGCGATGACGACGCGCGCGGACGTTCGGCCGCCATCTCAACGCCACCCAGACGACGATGAATATCCACCAGACGGTTTTGCCGGCCAATGACCAGTCTATTGATGACATATACGCTATCCCTGCAGAGCCTTCTGGTCAGATGCGAGCAACTTGACGATGTGCGGTATTGCGGCAAGCGACCTCGTGTCAAACGGTCCGAACAGCCGTATCCCGAAATCGAAATCGACAGGATTGTCGTAATAGCGCACATATTGGCCATGCGTGCGATAGAGCGAGCGTTTCATGCGCCGGTAGCGGGCCGGCGTCATACCGCGTTTGAAACGGACGCGATCAATCTTGTATCGGTCGGGGTCGCCTGTCAGACCGGCCGGCGTGAATGGATCTGACTTGTAGAAGGCGATGGCGTCGTCCTTCGACTGGAATTCGTGCCAGAAAAGCGCGGGCTCCGAGAGCACTCTTTTGAGTTGATCGCGCATCCATGACGCTTTGGGACTTAGCGCAATCTTGAGATGGCTTGAGCCGAGCGCCAGGAAGCGCAGTTTCTTGCCTTCCAGCAACGACGGACTTTCCTCCAGCGCGCGAGTCAGCGCGCCAATAGCCCAGAGGCTCCCGAAGCTATGGGTCGATATGACGATCTCGTCATGGTTGGACGAAGCGATTTCTTCGGAGACGCGCCTGGCGAACAGATCCATGCGATCATCGATCTTGGGATTGCTCCGATTGACCATATCCCGGGCGAATCCCCAGTCGCTGATGGTCAGTGGCATATAAAAAAAACGTCCGGGCCAGCGGCACAGGATCAGCCAGAAGACGATGGCTGCTGGCGGGACGAGCCAGTTCGTCAGCCCCAGCCAGTCTGCGATCCATCGCGCGGCCATAAGGCTCGCAGCAGCAAAAAGAACCGCCAAGACTAGCG
Organism: Hoeflea sp. CAU 1731; assembly: GCF_039888615.1. Taxonomy (NCBI): domain Bacteria; kingdom Pseudomonadati; phylum Pseudomonadota; class Alphaproteobacteria; order Hyphomicrobiales; family Rhizobiaceae; genus Hoeflea; species Hoeflea sp. CAU 1731. The sequence continues at coordinate 261,951 of NZ_JBDQQS010000001.1, forward strand.
GATAGATGGAAAAGAGAAAATACAGCTTGCTGGTGCGCATGTATCGCAGCACCGTGCCGTCTGCAAAGAAGGCAAGATACTTGACGAAGTTCGCCAGGAATCCTGCCGGATAGGGCGAGTTCTCGTATTCCGCCACGATATCGAACCAGCCGAACTGCACGAGCCTTGTGTCGACGCGCCAATCCGATCCCTTCGAGTGGAAATCGGTGATGCTCATATGATCGGCTTCGCGGGCCTCCCGGGGCGATCGCTCCACCGTAAATCCGAACACGTCGCCGGTCTTCTCCGCGCAACGGGCGAGGCGATCAACGAGTGCTTGAACGCTGGTGTTTTCGAAACCGGAAAAATTGAGAACCAGACGCGTATTGACCCTGTCGCTGACGAAACGGCGACGCGCTTCCGCAGAATACTGAGGCTGCCTATCTCCGCGGCGTCCTGATTGCATGTTCATCGGCGAGTCATCCTGCCCAGATAGCACGTTCACTTCCAGACAGGCCGGTAAAAATCAACTCTTAATTTCCTTGTTACAGTTCCAGATAACCGCCTTGGTCAGGAGTAAAAATGCACTGACTCCAATTGATCTGCAATCCACGCCGTAAAGATACATCAAGAATAACGTCATGATTTCATTTGGTTGCAAGTACGGTTTGCTGTGATCCCGGTTTGCAGCGGCGTCACGTCCATTCCATTTTGTCCGAAAATACCGTATAAGTCCCTCATCGAAAGTAACATCGGATCAATGCGCAAACGCAACGCGCTTTCCCCGGAACAGGGCGATCCGCACACTTAGCCAGCACAATGAAAATCAAGTTTCCCGAGGTGTTTCGGCCCCTCGTCGGTCAGTCGCGTTTCAAGGGCGCGTGGGGCGGACGGGGCAGCGGAAAGTCACATTTTTTTGGAGGATTGCTGTGTCTCAGGGCGCTTGACGGGAAGGTGAGAGCCGTATGCCTGCGCGAAACACAGAACTCGATCCGGGATTCGGTCAAGCAACTGATCGAAGACAAGATCGCGGATTTCGGGCTTGAGGCGTTTTTCGACGTCACCGACACGCAGATCCGGGGGCCCAACGACAGCCTGTTCGCGTTCCGGGGGCTGAAACACCACAACGCCCATTCCATCAAGTCGCTCGAAGGGTTCAACATTGCCTGGATCGAGGAGGCGCAAACCGTCAGCCAGAGGAGCCTGGATCTGCTCATTCCGACAATCCGCAGTCCGGGGAGCGAATTGTGGTTTTCCTGGAACCCGGAAAGTCCGACGGATCCGATCGACCGCTTCCTGCGCCGCCAAAAGCCAAAGGACGCTGTCGTCGTTCGGGCAAACTACACCGACAATCCGTTCTTTCCGGACGTCTTGAAGGCGGACATGGAGCGTGACCGGGCGTTGGACCAGAACAAATACGAGCATGTGTGGCTGGGCGACTACCGCAACCTCTCCGACATGCAGTTCATTGCCCGCGAGACTGTCGCTGCCGCGCGAGACAGGCAATGCGCGTTGCCTGAAGGTCCGAGGATCATGGGGCTCGACGTCGCGCGTTTTGGGGACGACAGAACCGTGCTGGTAGCGCGCCACGCCTACAAGCTTGCCCGGATCTGGCGCTGGTCGACGCTCGACCTGATGCAGACGGCGGGAAAGGTCAGCGAGATCGCTCTTCTGGAGAAACCCAACGCCATCTTTGTCGATGGCGTGGGCGTTGGAGGCGGGGTGGTCGACCGACTGCGTCAACTCGGATTGAAAGTTATAGACGTCAACGGAGGCTCGAGGGCTTCAAGCAGTCTTCGTTTCAGAAACAAGCGCGCCGAAATGTGGTCGCGCATGCGGGACTGGCTGCGCGATATCGGAGACATACCGGACGACGACGAGTTGATGATCGACCTGCAGTCTCCCGAATACAGTTTCGACGCGCGAAACCGGATCCAGATCGAAAAGAAGGAAGACATGAAGCGGCGGGGGCTCTTGTCGCCTGACATCGCCGACGCGCTGGCGCTGACCTTTGCGGAAACCGTTCACCACGAACGCATGAACGCAAGCGCCGGCCTGCAGGCCAATTCTTCGGGATTTGATCCCCTGGAAGGCTGGTAGGCGACACTCGTTCGGCAAAACACTGTTCTCAACGGGAAGGAACCAAGAATGAGCTATGAAACTGGCGTGACCGCGCAAAGCCTGCCGGTGGAACTTGCCGACGGCGTCGGCGCCGTCGCGATCAGCAACGCCGCCGGCCTGTCCTGCGAAATCAAGTTGAGCATTGGCGAGGACATCTACGTAAAATCCGGCGACGGCGCGACGATCACGGACCAAAGGCTCGTGCCAATCGATATCGGCGCGCCGTGCTGGGTGCGCGTCGACGTCGCCTCCGGCTCCTGCGATGTGCAGGTTCTGGAAAAACGCAGGCGATAGTGGCCATGTCGAGAGGCGCGGTTGCGATCGTTCCGGCCACACTACGCGATGTGTCCTATATCGTCGCCAATTTGCGGCCAGACGATAAAAGCGAAATCCAATGTCAGGTGCCGCCAGGCGCAAAGCCGGCGGCGATTGCCGCAAGCGGCCTCGCGGCTGGTGAAGCCTTCGTCGTTCTGCGAAGCGGCCAGCCAAGCGGCGCGTTCGGTTTCGCCCCGATCAGCGAGGGCGTTCTGAGCGCCTGGTCCTATGGCGCGTGCGGTTTCGAACGCTGCATTCCCGCCGTCACGCGTTTCGTCTTTCGCGAACTGGTCGACGCCTGGAAGACACGCGGCATTCGCCGCATCGAGGCGCGGTCGATCGAAAGCCACGCGTCTGCGCATCGTTGGCTGGAGGCAACCGGCGCCAGGCGACGGTGCGTCCTTGAGCAATGGGGCCGGAATGGCGAGCGGTTTTTACTCTACGAATGGGTGCGCGGCGGCGTGCCCGCATCAGTCTACAGGAGATGGGGTCATGTGCTTCAGTACCAAAATCGAGACACCGAAGACAACGACGCCGCAACCGGTCAAACGTGAATCGGATGCGAGCCTGTTGTCCGAAGCGCGCAGACGCCGGCGACGGGCCCGCGGTTCCAGCGCCAACATTTTCACGTCCGCGCTCGGCGACAGCGCATTCGGGACCTTCGTGCAGCCTGCGCGCACGCACCACTCTTCTGAAGAGGAGCTTTGATGTCTGCAGATCCGACAGTCGAGACGCTGCTTTCGCGTCTGGAACAACTCGCCAATGCGAGACGGTCGTGGGAAAACCATTGGCGCGACATCTCGCGCTATGTCGCGCCCGGTCTTGAACATCAGGCGATCCTCTCGGCGGTCGAAGGTGGAGACGCCTCAAGGCCCTATGGGGCATACCACGCGCCGAACATTTACGACCACACGTCGCTGATGGCGATCGATCGTCTGGCCGCGGGCGAAATCTCGCTTGTTATGCCGGCAAGCGCCACATGGCATTCGCTTCGCAGCAGCGAACCGTTTGCAAGCGCGGCGAGCGATGCGGAGTTGCGATGGTTCGACGAACTGACACGCTATATGTTCCGGATGCGCTACAATCCATCATCCGGGTTTGCGCTGGCCGGGAAGGCGGCGGTGAAGGGCAGGGCGGCTTTCGGGACAAGCGTCATCTATGTGGAAGACGCGCCGGCGCGCACGCTCGCCGCACCGGTGTCCTATCGCCACATTCCGTTGCTTGAAAACCATCTCGCGGCGAATTTCGAAGGTGTGGTCGACACCAATTTCCGCGTCTTCACGCGCACCGCCCGGCAATGCGTCGAACGGTGGGGCGAGCGATGCTCGAAAAAGGTGCGTGACTGCGCGAGCGATCCGAAGAGACAGGACGCCGCCGTTGTCATTCTCCATGCGGTCATGCCGAAGCCCGATGACGACCGCCATGCGATGGATTCCGTCTCCTACTATGTCGAGAAAGATGAACGGCATTTACTCGCCAAGGGCGGCTACCGGAGCTTTCCCTACATCGTGTTTCACTGGAACCGGGAAAATCAGGGGCCTTATTGCGAGGGGCCGGTGGCGCTTGCGCTCGCTGAAATCAAATCTGTCAACATGCTCTCGAAGCAGGAATATATCGCCACCCAGCAATGGGTGAACCCGCCGACAGCGCAGCGCGACGACGCGACCAATCCTCCCAATCTCAATCCGGGAGCGCCGAACCCGGGATTGCTTAGCGAAACAGGCGAGTTGCTCATCCGGCCGATCGTGACGCAACAGCGACCGGATTTTGCGCGGGCCATTATCGAGGCGAAGCAGAACCAACTGCGCGAAAGCCTTTACGTCAACCTGTGGCAGATCCTGATACAGAACCCGCAGATGACAGCGACGGAAGCTTCGATACGCGCGCAGGAGAAGGGGGACCTGCTTGGTCCGTCCGGGCTCTCTTTGCAGGACGGCCTGGCGCGAATGATCGACCGCGAGTTTACGCTTCTCGAAGGTCGCGGCGTCTTCCGGCCAGGCCGGCCTCTTGCGGCGCCCGGCGGATTGCAGGGGCACGAGATCGGCGTCACCTTTACCGGTCCGCTCGACAAATTGCGACGGGCCGGAGAAATCGTTGGCATGCAACGGGTCCTCGAACTGGCCGGCGCCATGGCCAAACTCGGCAAGCCGCAGGTGCTGGAGCGTTTCGATCTCGATGAAATGCTGGACATTGCGCAAGACATTCACGGCGCCCCGCGGTCGATGTTCAAGCCCATCGAGGACGTAAGGCAGGCCGAAGCGGCGTCGCAGCAGGTTGACCAGATCAAAACCCTGACGGAACTGGCTGTGAATGGCGGCAATGCAGCGAAAGCAGTGGGTGAAGAAAGCGCAGCCTTTGGCGACATGCTTGCGATGGTGCAAAACGACGGTGGCCAGCGATGACGCACACATATCATTCTCTGTCGACCGGAAAAGATGGCGGTGAGCGGCGCGACCGACAGGCGTTTGCCGAACTTCAAGCCTCCTATCGCAGGTTGTTTTTCGAAACAGGCTCGACGCACAAGGATCAGGAGATCGTGCTGTCCGATCTTGCCGCCTATTGCGGATACTTCTTTGCGCAAACGCATGAGAAAAGCGCGGACGCGCTGCGCGAGGCCAACGCCATGCGACGCGTCTTCGCCCGGATCATTCGGCTTGGTCTGTCGCCGGATGGCGATCTGTCGGCGCTTTATCGCGCCGCGTCGGCGGAACTGATCGCCGATCAGGAAGAAGGTGTGACGCTTTGAACGCAAGCAAGAAGACAAAGTATGACGCGGAATCCGCACAAGCCCCGAACAGAAGAACGCTCCGCCACATCGATGCGCTTGTCGATCGCAAGCGGCATCGAGTTCGTTTCGATCCGGACACCACAATAAATTTTTGGGGGTATAGTCTGAAGCTTGGCGACCGGATCATCGGAGACCCGAATGTCGGCGATGTCAGCTACTATCCGGATGACCATTCAGCAGGGGAGCGAGGCATGCCACGCCCACCCAAGCCGAGACCGGTCGCTCTTGCCGAAATTCTTTTTCGGGACGGCGTCTTCCTGAACGGCGATGACGCGTTGATCCGCGCGTCGCACGGGCATCGGATCGACACCATCCATGACCGTTTCGTTGGGCTGTCGCAGGCTTCGCGCACTGGAGAGACCGTGGAGCCGGAAACGATCTACACGGCGCGCCTCGGTCAGCGATTTATCACGAGGGACGGCCAGGACAGCTCTATCGGCTACGTGGCGTATCTCGCGGATAGTGGTTTCGACAGGGACGGGCTGCTTGTGCATCTGTCCGGATCGAGGCATTCCTTCAGATGGACGATCACCGACAAGCCGCCAACGCCATGGAGCTACCTCATGCAGATCAGCGGCTATTCCTCGAATCGGTATTCTCCGCGCAAACCATCAAGGACTGGATGGAATGCGTGGCGCGCGGCAAACGGTTTCGTCGCCGCGCCGAAACGCCCGATCGAGATCGGGAAAGCGGCGTCCCTTCGTACGCCTTTAAAGTTGCCCGTGATGCATGAACCGGTGCGCGCATGACCAGGCGCAACAAGGAGAAGCCGACCGACAGCGCCGGTGGCAGTGCTGCAGAACTGCTGGAAAATGGATTGAATTTTCCGATGATACGCGACGCCGTGCTGCAGGCTGCGACGGAAGCCGGCGGCGGCAGTATGGTCGAATATCTGCGTGTGCAGGCGCAGAAGCACCCTGGCGGATTCATGACGCTGCTAGGCAAAGTCCTCGCCATGCAGGAAGTCAGGCATGAAGGCGGAACCTTCAAGCTCGATTTTACCGTGCAGTTCGTGAACAATAACCAGGAAAACGAATGAGCGGCGCTCAAACAAAAAGACGCTGACCTCGGTCAGCGCCTCCCTGTTCAAATGGAACCTGAAATCCCCCTGCAACGGATTGTCTTTGACATTCTGCTGCAATCGAATTGCCGGCTCATCTGATAACCAGAATCTTTTTAAAACCCTGGCCCATGATCTGTCGCGACCGAAGGTCTGACAAACATGCCGGATTTAACGAATTAGACCGCCGTTTTCCGGAGTATCGGTACACTTTATCGCGTATGCATCCGTTTCCAGTGCGTCCCTTGTGCCATCTGTAGCACGATGCAATCGCCATGGGCGTGTGCAGCAATACCACGCAAGGGTTGCAAGATGTTCCGGTTTTCTTACCCATCTGGCGGTTGGGAATGTCCCCGGCTTGCAAGGAAATAATTGTCCAAAAACGGCGCCCTGTCGAGCGCGATTTTTCCACAGGGGATAACTCAGTGGATTGTTCAAAAGAGCTGTTTGCCTGTCGGGAGATAGCGGTTGACGGCAGCTTTATACGTCGTTCGCGCTGACTGTTGCGAGTTACGTTTCAATCGAAGGAAAAGACAATGATCGTAAGTCTACGTAGGAGAAATAATAAATAATTTCAGTAAGGTAAAGTCATTTTTACCCTGCAATGCGTTTTTGCAGCATTGCGGCGCGATGGAAATTTTGACGAAAATTCTCTATAAAGAGACATCAACAACTACGATCGGCTTCGTGCGTCCGGGGTAAGGCTTCGGACCCCGGGCCGAGACTTCAGCACAAATTGGAGCTCTGCCGACCGCTGCGACACTGCAGGGGCGGATTTCCGCGCGCATTCGCCTGTGACCAGTCCGGTCAAGCCAACATCTACAAGGAATTATCATATGACGACGCTCGACAGGTCCGCAACTGATGCGGGCAGCCTTGACGCCGCTGAAGGCGGAAGTGACAACGGGTCAAACCCTTCCGCATCGAATTTCCTTTCCGGTCTCGACAGAGACAGCCGGGAATGGATCAACGCGAACGGGATCAGCGATGACGATCCGGCGGAGATGCTCTCCGGTCTCATCACGAAATCCCGCGAGATGGAAAGCCTGATCGGCCGGTCCGTCCGGTTTCCGGCCGAGGATGCAAGCGCGGAGGAAGTCGATACATTCTACGATCGTCTGACTGCGCGCCTTCGACCAGAGGACGCGGCCGGCTACGAATACTCGCTGCCCGAGGGACTGCCGCAAGACATGCCCTACGACAGCGAATTCGCCGACGCCTGGCGGCAGTTCTCGCACGATGCGAAATTGCCGGCGCATGTATCCGCAAAGGCCCATGACTGGTTTCTGCAGCACGCTGCGACCGCAATTCAGGCCCGGCAATCGGAAAACAATGCGCTTTTCGAACGGCTCGCCGACGACTCCACGAAAGCGATCGAGGAGGCTTGGGGACCTCAGGGTTCCCGGCGCTACGCGACAAATCGCGAGCACTTCTCGAAGGCGATCGACGGTCTCGGGGGTGAAACCCTGATGTCCGAACTCGTGGACGCGGGAGTCATCGACGAAGATCAGCGCATCCTGGCGCCCAGGATCGTGATGGCTCTCGCAAAAGCCGGGGAGGGGATGTTCGCCGAAGACCAGCTTGTCTCCGGAGGCGCGGCCTCACGCAATCCGTTTTCGGACGAGAGCCGGAACTGGGACGAACAGAACTCCATCATTCGCGACGACCCGACCCTCGCGCGCCAACTCATCCAGTCAGCGGGAAAGGACCCGACGACCTATCGCTTGTGAGCGCGCTCTCTTGCCAATGAAAGAGGATTTGCATGGCTATCACCTATCAGTCAGACATCATTACGCCCGAGGTCTATCTCGGATACATGAAGGAGGAGTTCCCGGAGCGAAACCTGTTCGTTCGGTCCGGCATACTTGAAACGCCGCCGCAGGAAGTCCAGTCGCAATTGAACGCCGGCGGACGCCTGATCAACATGCCCTTCTGGGACTATCTCTCGCGCACTGCGCCCGACATCGTTTCCGATGACGAAACGGTGGAGATCACACCCAGGAAGGTGACGGCCAGCAAGGACCAGGCCGTCAAACATTATTGGGCGAAGGCTTACTCGCACATGGACATCGCCGGGATCATGGCGAGTGGACACCGAAAGGATCCGGCGGGGCATGTGCTGCAGCATCTGGCGGAAGACTGGATGGGCGCAGAACAGACAATGCTCATCGCGTCCTGCCAGGGCCTGTTTGCAGACAACGCCGCCAACGACGACTCCGACATGATCTTCTCCGTTTATCAGGATATCGCGTCGCCGACGGCAGCCAATCGTTTCTCGCGATCGGCTTTCGACAGGGCTTGCCAGACAATGGGAGATCGCCTCGGCGACGTCGTGGCGATCGCCATGCACTCGTCGGTTTTCCTGTCGGTTCAGGACAATGACGATATCGATTATGTCCAGGATTCCAAACTTGAGAAAGACATTCCCTACTACAAGGGACGGCTGGTGATCATCGACGACCAGATGCCGGTGACCTCGGGGACGAACTCCGACAAGTACACCTGCTACCTGTTCGGGCGCGGCGCATTCGCCTATGCGTCGGCGTCGCTGGATGCGGACCAGGCGCTGGAATATGACCGCTCTCCGCTCAAGGGCAATGGCGGCGGTCAGACCAACATGGTCACGCGGCGGCATTGCGTGCTGCACCCGCGCGGCGTGAAGTGGACGGACGCCTCCTGTTCGGGGATTTCTCCAACCGAATCCGAACTGGTGCTCGCGACAAACTGGGACCGTGTCTACGACCGGAAAAACATCAAGCTCGCGCAGCTTGACGTCAACGCCGGATAACCGGCTTAGCGACGGGGGCGACCGCCCCCGTTTTCTTTTTCAGGAGATCGAGATGACGAAAGCCAAACGGCTCCGCAATGGAGCCAAGATTGTTCGACGCGACCATCTGGCGAGGCTTGCCGCCGGCGCCGATGGACTAACCCACCTGGTCAAGACTGACGACGCCGGCGCTGTGAAACGCCGGGAGCTAGCGGAACAAGTGGTCGCCATCGGCCGCGCAAACCGTGGGCAAGTACCTGCTCGAAGCAAATCCGGAAGTGGCTCCAAGGGCGCAGAACGGGGAGAAATAGCATGACGTCCGCGATGACGGAAACCGGCGTGTGCAACATGGCGCTGGACATGCTGCAGGAGGGGCCGATCGGGTCCATCGACGATGACGAGCCGAACGCGCGCCGGTTCAAGAGAAACTTCGAGGCGTTGCGGGATTCTTTTCTCGCGACGCATCCCTGGAACTTCGCCGTTGCGCGGACGGAACTGGCGGCCAGCGCCGACGAACCCTTTTTCGGCTGGGACTACAGCTATCCGCTTCCGGGCGATTGTCTGCGCGTTTTGCCGCTGCGCGAAGAGGGTTTGTTCAATGGCGGAACGATTGCCCACGAAATCGAAAACGGGAACATTCTGACGGACGCCGCGCCGCCGCTCAAATGCCGCTACATCAAACGTGTCAGCCAGTTCGGGCTCTGGTCGCCTGTCGCCACAACAGCGTTCGCTGCATTTCTGGCCGCGAACCTCGCTCATGCGATTACGGGCAAGGCGAGCTTCGCCCAACTTGCCGCAGACCGCTTCGAGCAGGAACTCAAACGCGGACGGTGGATCGACGGCTTGCAGGGAATGACTGAGCGCGCGGACACCAATGACGTGATAGCGGTTCGGGGTTAGGCGCAATGACTGTCTATCCCATACAGGCAACGTTCACGCGCGGCGAGTTGTCGCCGGCGTTGCATGGACGCATCGACACCGATCACTACGCCATGGGGCTCGCCAAGTGTGAAAACTTCTACGTCCTGCGGCAGGGCGGCATTCGGCGCCGGTCCGGAACAGTATTTGTTGCGGAAATCAAGGACAGCACAGACGTCGCCCGCCTGTTTCCTTTCGCGTTCAACGAGACGGAAGCCTATGTCGTCGAACAGGGCGATCGCTATTGCCGCTTCTTTGCGCTTGACGGACAGGTCGAGATCGACGGCGAAGCCTACGAAATCGAATCCCCGTATGATGTTTCCGACGTTGCCTCCGTGAGCTACGCCCAAAGCGCCGACGTTCTCTACATGGTTCACGGCGACTATCCGCCCTACAGGCTGATCCGGTCCGGCGAGGTGGACTGGGCGTTTTCGGCGTTCGAATTCGAGGACGGGCCTTACCTGGATGAAAACGCGACTGCGACGACGCTGACGCCTGAAAAATCGGGTCACATCACGCCGCAGATGTCGTCGAACACGGATTCCGAAGGATCGGCGAGCGCCAGCAACGGATCAACGGACGCCTTCCGCATGTTTGACAGGGAAAAGGTCGCCCAGGTAGCGCTTGCCGAGGGGTCGAGCGGATATCTGCGGTTTCAATTCGCGGATAACGCCCGGAAAGTCGCCGACGCCTACTGGATCACCGCCACCGACAATGAACCGAAGTTCAACGACCATTTTACCCAGTGGGAATTCCAGGGATCGAATGACGGAGACAACTGGACCACGCTGGACAGCCGCGACGGCGAGACAGCGTGGAGCGGAAGCGAAACCCGCTATTATGAATTCGATAATGACGCCGCATACGCCTATTACCAGCTGAAGTTTTCCGGCGGCGGCGGAAGCGACGGCGAGTATTCGCGCAGCGCTGAACTCGCCATTCATCAAAAGGCAAGCGACCAGACGCCCTTTGATCTCACCGCGTCTTCAACGGAGGGAATCAACCAGGACGCCGGCTTTCAGTCTTCGGACCTGGGCCGGCACATACGACTGCTTGGATCCGACAGCCGTTACAGGTGGGCGGAAATCACGGAAGTCGTGTCCACGACGGTTGTCCGGATTCGACTTCACGGCCACGCCTTGCCGGACCTCAATCCGATCGTCTTCTGGTCGCTTGGCGCATGGTCGGAACAAAGCGGGTGGCCGCACTGCGCGGGCTTCTATCAGGCAAGACTCGCCTTCGGCCGGAACGATGCAATGCCAAGGACGGTCTGGCTTTCAAAGTCGCTGGAGTTCGGCAATTTCGGGCAATCGGTTCCTGTCGAGGATTCCGACGGGCTGTCCATCTCGATGACCGGCGGCCGGCTGAACGCCATTTCCTTTATCGAAGAGAGCGGAGATCTCGTTATCGGAACCAACGGCTCGATGCGGACACTTGGACCGGCCGCAAGCACCGAGGCGCTGTCTCCGGGCAATGTGCGCCAAAAGCAGCAGACGACGACCGGATCGGCTTCCATCGCGCCGGTGACCGTGTCCAATACGCTGATTTATGCGGGGTTCCACAAGGCAACGCTGCACGAGTTTTCATACAATTACGACGCCAATGGCTACCTTTCGCCGGAACTGACTGTGCTGTCGGATCACGCCTTCAAGCCGGGAATCGCCTTTCTGTGCTACCAGGAGACGCCGGACAGCCTGATATGGTGCGGGCGAACGGATGGCGTTCTTGTCGCAACGACCTATGACCGCCATCAGAAGGTTGTCGGCGTTTCAAGGCACATTGTCGCCGGCGGCTACGCTGATGACGGCGCTGTTGTCGAAAGCGGGTGTGTGGTTCCGGTGGAAAGCGGCGATCGTCTCTGGCTTATCGTGAAACGCACGATCGGCGGCGCGGTGAAACGCAGCGTCGAATATCTGGACATGCCGTTCGACGGCAAGCCGATCGGGGAAGGGGTGTTTCTTGACGGCAGCCGGACGGTGGCGTTCGAGGAGGCAGCGTCGGAAATCATCGGCGCCGAGCATCTTGAAGGCGAGACTGTCGGCGTGTTTGCCGACGGCGTGGATATCGGCGATGCGGTCGTCTCGGACGGGGCGTTCACCTTACCCGGTGAAACGACAGCTCTGAAAGTGACTTACGGCCTGCGTTTCGAGAGTTACGCCGAAACCCTGCGATTGCCCCAGGCGGGCAACCGGGACGGCGCGGCGCTTGGACGCCGGATGCGCGCAGTCTCCGTCAGTCTCGACCTGCTGGAGACCGGCTATATCAGGGCTGGATCAGCGGCAAGACAGTTCGAATACCTGTTCAGGAAAAGCAGCGAAACTCTTGGCTCCGCGCCTGAATTGTTCACCGGCTGCAAAAGACTTTCTGCGGAGGACAGCTGGAGCAATTCCGGCGTTGCGATCGTCCGCTCGGACAGGGCCTATCCCGCCACGATACGCAGCGTCATGGTGGGCGTAGAAGGAGAACCGTAATGTGTATTCAATTGCTGCCGCTGGTTGGCGGCGTGTTGTCGGGCCTCGGCAGCATGGCGGCCTCGCAGGCGCAGGCCGACGCGTATGAGATGCAGGCCGAGCTTTACGAGAACCAGGCGGAAATGGAAGCCGAACGCGGGCGTTTCGAAGCCGACAGGATCACTCGTCAGGCCAGAATGCTCGCCGGACGCCAGTTGGCCAACTATGCCGCCTCCGGCGTGAAGCCAACGGGCAGCGCCGCTGCGGTGATCGACGACACGGCTGCGGAAGCTGCGCTCGACATAAGGGCGATCCGTTACGGAAGCGAGGCGCGCACGCAAAACCTCATGACCAATGCCCGATACCAGAAGCAGAACGCCGCCGCCGTGAGACAAAGCGCGATCTACGGGTTTCTCTCGCCCGTGATCGGCGGCGCTGCAAAGACCAATTGGGCGACCATCTGACCGGAGCGCTAGCACGATACAATGGCCAGGATACCGACATATTTCTCAAAAGCTTCGCTGGATACAGACCGGGGCGGCATGTCGCGCGCGCCAGTAGACGACGCGGCTGGAAGAGGTCTTCAGCAAATGGGCGCGGCCATCAGCCGTATCCGTTTGAATCTGGACCAGCATACGATTGGCGACGCTGCAGCGGAGAATGCGAACAATCATGGAGTGGACGTGGCGGAGGAATCCGCGATCGGACAGCTTCGTGACCTTCGTCTCGAAGAAACCGCCAGGTTCGATTTCCTGACGGAACTGGAAGAGACGATAGGGCAGGCCGGCGTCGACGTGGCTCAGGCAGCGCAGCAGCATGAAGGCGATCCGGGCGACTTCTACTCAAGCGTCGTCGACCGCATCATAGAGCCTCGCCTGTCCGCCTTGCGTGCGAAACAGCCGGAGCATATGCAGCAAGCGGCGGCCGCTATCGCCGATCGGGCCATGGAGCCCGTCAGGGATGCGGCGGCTGCAACGCAAAAAAATATGATGCGCGGCCAGAGGTTGACGACGCTCGAAGAGGCACGCGAAAGGGCCGCGAGCGCCGTGAGAGAGCAGCCCGCAGCCTATGACGATATCATGCAGGGGTATTTGCAAAAGGTTGCGCTTTCCGGATTGCCGGATCAGACAAAAGAAGCGTTGGGCGGGGAGATCCGACAACGCCTGGCGACAGCATTGGTCGACAATGTCATCGACCACCGTCCCGACGAGGTGGGCGAATTGTTGGGCGTCTCGCGACAGCCGCTTTTTAATGGCGACGGCAGGAAAAACCTGAAAAGCCGAAAGCTTGCAAAGGCCGTTTCAGAGGGCGACGTGTTTGTCGCCGGTGTCTTCGATCAGCTGTTCAGGAAGATGTTCTCCGCCAGACTGAACCTTGACGAAGGCGCGAAGGCGACGGCCTTCGCACAAGGATGGGTTGATGCTTCTCCGGAAGGCGTAGCGGCTTACACTGACAGCCTCCGCGCATTCGCCAGACCTGCTGGACGCCGCGACAGGGCAGACGTCGTCGCTTTTGAAAACGGTCTTGGAATTGTCGCCGACAGGGCAGGTGACAAAACGCGCGTGCTGGCAGCCGGCGCCGGGCAGTCGGCGTCCGCTGCCGAGATCGATGCCCCCGGCGTCACCGGATTATTTCGAGCGCCGAACAAAGAACAGGGCGATCTTTTCGAGGCGGCGCTGGCCAACGAGATGGAAGATGGAATGGGCGTGATTGCGGGTGAGCCCAATTCTCGCCTTGCTTTCCTCGGCTTCACGGAGCGATTGCGTGAGGAGGCAAGGGCGAGGGGTCTCGTTGCGCGTCGCAAGGCCCAAAAGGATATCGCGCAATTCGACAAGAGGACCGAAAACGCGCGGCGTATCGAAAGCGCGATTGATCGCAGCGACACTGTGAGCGGGTCTGACATTGCTCTTGAAGACCTGGCGCTCGCTGATCGGACGCGGCTCGAAGCCAGACTGAACAAGCGACTTGAAATTCAGGCGCGCAGCCGCGAGTTCCATGAAGCCTTCTCCATGGGGCATGCGGCGACAGATGGGAAAGATCCGCGTCAGGCGGAGATCGCGGATCAGGTCTGGGCCGAAATGGAAAGCCGCCTGAAACCTGAAAATCGGCGTCGCGCTGAACTTTCTTTCGTGCAGGCGACAGGTTACCTGCCTTCGCGCGTGAGGATTGGCCTGGAAATCGCGTTGGATAGTGAAGACAGCGAACTGCGCGCCGACGCCATGAACCGGGCCAAGGATCTTTTAAACGCGGCGCCGGGGGAATTCGACCGGAATTTCTCGACGGTCGATTGGCGCGCCGACCTCGAGCGTTTTGTGGACCTGACTGATCGTGGATATGCGCCGGAAGAGGCAATCGATCATATCGCGCGACGCTCGAAAACGGAGCAACGAAATATTCACGCCGCCAATGCGATAATCGAATCGGATACGAGTTGAATTGCAACAACGACTGAAACGAGAGGTCAGACATGCTAGGTAGCGGGTTCCAGCAGGCGACGATTGCCGCTTTCCTCGCTTTCCTCGTGTTCGTCGTTTTGCCGAAGGCCTGCGGCGGCGAGCCCGACCAGGAAGCCGCTGAGACCGAGACTTGCGAAATCCATTGGAGCGGTCGCGGCTACGAGATTCAATGCGAGGAAACGCAAGAGTAAAGGTGTCTTCCGCTCCGATAGACGCTCCACTCGGATGATCAGCCCCGGCTGATCCTTTCATTTCACAGGACAAACGAGGCAGTTCGGCGCTCTTCTTGGGCGCCGGTTGTCTCCATGTGCGCGATCGAGGACAAAGATGACCATTTCGACTACGGAAAGCCGTATCCGCTATTCCGGCGACGGCGCGACGACTGCATTCTCCTTTCCGTACTTTTTTGAGCAGGAGAGCCATCTTTCAGTTTATCTGACGGATGAGGACGGTCTGGAAACTCTGCAGACGATCGCCGTCCACTACACGGTGGCGGGCGAGGAAACCTCAAGCGGCGTGGTGACATTTCTGGAAGCGCCTCTCGCGACGGACACGGTCACCATCGTTCGAGATGAACCGCTGACACAGGCGACGGAAGTCTCCGATATCGGCACGTTCCGAGCGCAGGCGTTCGAAAGCCAGTTCGACCGGTTCGCGCGGGCGCTCCAGACGCTGGACGGCCGCATCCGCCGCGCGGCGAAGGTGAAGGCAAGCTCCGGAAACACGGAGGTGGTTCTTCCCGAACCGGAGGCGAAAGCGCTTTTGCGATGGGACGACACCGCTGCGGACCTGGAAAACGGCCCGACTGCCCTCGATATCGAGAATGCGGAAGCGAACGCGGCGATCGCTTCAGAAAGCGCCGATGTGGCGCTGGCGGCTTCTGTTGAGGCGGCCGCGCACGCCTCGTCGATTGCGGTAAAGTTTTTTGCCAGCCGGGATCTCGCCGAGGCGACGGCGATCTCCGACTTTACGCAGATCTTGCTGGTGGCGCACAATGGCCGCGCGCTGCGCTATGTCGAGGATGCGGACGCGGACACGCCGGCGCTGACGACCGCCGACGGGCGGCTTTGGGTGCCGGCTGACGAATTCATCACCTTCGACCATTTCGGCGCCGTGGCCGACAACGCGACCGACTGCAGCGCCGCCATGCAGGCGGCGATTGATTACGCGGCGGGGTTTGATGATGGCGGAACGGTCTACGGGCTGACCGGCCAGTATGCGCTCGCAAGCGGCCTGACATGGATGCCCAAGGTCTCGTTCTCCTTCGAGGACGGGTTTCACCTGCGGGCGACGGCGGTCATGGTCGCCATGTTCGAGGGGCTGACCGGCGACGATCTGCCCAAACGCGTGTTCTTCAAGGGCGGCAAGATCGACGCCAACTATCTGGCCGAGCGGATCATCTATTTTCACGACTACAAGCACGTCCACATCTCCGATTTCGAGTTTGTCGACTGTGACGGCAACTACATCCACCTGGGCTCCAACGCGGGAACCCAATGCGGCGAGGTGATCATCCATGACGGGTTGATCCTGCGCGAACCAGGCAATCCTTTTGACGGCGATACTGCCCAGCCGAAGGGCATCCACTTCGACTTTCCGGCTCCCAATTCCGACTGTCTGATCTCGGACATGATCATCAAGGGCTGCTGGCGCGGCATTGCCGGCGAGATCTATTCCGGCATGTTCGCCCGGGTTCACTGCTGGAGCTACCCGTCCACGGACGGCGCGATGGAAACGGCCTTCCGGATCACCGGTAACCAGAATGTCTTCGTCGAGTGTTATGCCGACGACTGCGCACTGTTCGGCTTCTATTTCGACGGTGAGATGAACGTGCTGACCAACTCGACGGTGAACCTGCCGGACAACGGCCTGACCACCGAGACGGCCGTCTATCTGGAATCAGGCAGCTCACTCACCGCCAAGAACAATGTTTTCCACTGCTACACGAGCGACAACCAGATCGTGAACGGCTTCGCCGGCGACACGTCCAGGCTCGTTGCGGAAGACAATGTCGAAAGCGATGTCGTGAATGTGTTCGGCAATCAGGGTCTCGGCAAGGCCGAGGTGCATGTCTCCTTCACGACGAACACCGGGGCCGACCCGACGATCTCGACCTCGACGAATGTCGAAAGCATCACCCGGCACGCTGACTGGGATTTCGCGATTAATTTCGACCGGGACATGGTGGACACGGACTACCAAATCCTCGTCGATGCGAAGCCGTCAAGCTACCCTGCTGTGGTCATCCCAGTGATCCGAGGCAAAAACGACTGGAACGTTCGCGTCCAGTTTGTCGACGAGACTGGTGCCTATGTCGAACCTGCCTCGGTGACCGTAACAATATTGGGGACGTTCAGTCTCTGACCGTCTTCTTGCACCCAAATTTCTATCAAAACAATCGAGGTTCCCCATGACGATTTCTATCGGAATCGATCGCTTTGACACGTGCCATGCAATCACGGCCCAATGGGAGGGAGGGTGGTCGAACCATGCGGCGGATCCGGGTGGCAAGACCATGTATGGCGTCACGGAGGCGACGTATCAGGCTTGGCTTAAAAAGCGGAAGCTGGCGGTAAAGCCGGTGCGGCAGATCTCTTACTCCGAGGCGCTGCGGCTCTATCGTGACGAATACTGGCATCCGACGGCGGTGAAATACAATCTGGTTCCGGGCGTCGATCTCGCGGTCTATGACGCGGCCGTCAATTCCGGCGTGTCGCGCGGCATCAAATGGCTGAAGGCGAGCATTGGCTCCAGTGACCACACGGTGACGGCGCGCGCGATCTGCCGCAAGCGGCTTTCCTTCATGCAGAGCCTGAAGATCTGGAAGACCTTCGGCAAGGGCTGGTCGAACCGTGTCGCCGACATCGAGGTCAAGGCCGTCACCATGGCGGCGGAGGCGATGACCAAGGGCTCCAGCGAAGCAGCCAGGCAGCGAACCGCGCAGAAGGTGAAGGAGATCGCCCGGCGCGAGATTGTCGACGGCGCGGATGAGGCGGCGTTCAAACAGAAGGCGGCCGCAGCGAGCGGTACGGGCGGGTCGCTCACCGGAGGCGGCGTTGCGATCGATCCGGCCGGCTTCGACATGCTGACGAGCTGGATCGTCGGCGGCGTGGCCGCGGCGGCTGTGCTGATCGCTATCGTGCTGATCGTCCAGTCGCGGGCGGCGAACGCACGGGTCGACGCCTATCGAAAGGCGGTTGTCTGATGGGCGCGCTTGTCACAATCCTGCTCAGCGTCGGCGCGCCGATCCTCGCCGGCATTTTGAAGGCGAAAGGCGGCAAGGGCGGCGCGATCGCCGGCGAGGTCCTCGAGACGGTCGCCGGCAAGCTCGGCACGGACGCAACGCCGCAGGCGATCGAGGAAGCCTACAACGCCGATCCGGAGGTCTTCACGAAAACGGTGCGCACGATCGAGACCGACTATGCGGCCATCGCCCGCGCCGGCGCAGAAGCGCACCTGGCCTATATCGAACTCGTGAAGGCCGACCGCGACAGCGCCGACCTGCTCACCCGCATCTGGCGGCCGCTGAACGGCTTTCTCTTCCCTGTCGGCTGCCTAATCATCGTCGCGACGGTCTGCGTCATGCTCCTGTCGAGGATCCCGGTAGACGCCTCTGTCCTGCCGCTGATTGGCATTGTCGTGCCGGTCATGACCGCCTGGGCCGGCGTCGTCGGCTACTATGTCGGCCAGCGCACCAAAGAAAAGACGACAGGGGCGACGTGATGGCGATCAACGATACGAACGGCAACGGGCGCCGATTCATCGACTGGCGCCTCTCCGTCGGCAACATCATCACCATTCTCGGCATGATCATCGGCGGCCTGAGCATGTGGTTCGGACTTGGTGAGCGGGTGACTATCGTAGAACAGGCGGTCGCCACGCACGCTGTCGATATCGCCGAGAACGCTGATCGTTTGAGACGGTCCGAGGAACGTGCGGGCGATGTGCGAGAGCGGCTGCGCGGCATAGAAGTGACGCAGCAGCAGCAGAATGAAACGCTCAAGCGAATCCTGGATGCAGTGGAGGCCCGTTGAAGAGCATTTTTCCTGTTTGCCTGACGCTTTACAATAGCCGTTTCGAATGCTTTATCGGGGCGAATGAATCA
Organism: Hoeflea sp. CAU 1731; assembly: GCF_039888615.1. Classification (NCBI taxonomy): domain Bacteria; kingdom Pseudomonadati; phylum Pseudomonadota; class Alphaproteobacteria; order Hyphomicrobiales; family Rhizobiaceae; genus Hoeflea; species Hoeflea sp. CAU 1731. Next base: position 280,910 of record NZ_JBDQQS010000001.1, read on the forward strand.
TTGGCGCGTCGAGCATCTGATAAAATCCAAGAAGGTAGTTTCATGCGATCGAACGAATTGACAGCTATTGCAATCTTTGTCGGGTTGCTGCTGGTTGCGGCGTCCATTCTGTGGCGTTCGACGGAATTCGATGCTTGTTTCCATGAAGCGAAAAAACTGCTGGAAGAAGCCAACCCGGATGGAGACAGCCTGAAGATCAGGCTGCGCGCGATACAGGTTTGTCAAGGCGTCGCGCAATAGTCGTTGCGCCTGTTGGTGAAGCGCCCGCCAGTTTTTTCGAAGCATCACCCCTTCCGGAAAGGGCCATGGTCCTTGAGTATCTGTGACATGTGGTCGACTTCCCGCCGTTCGCCCGAGAGATAGTCGTCAACTGCGCGCCTGAGACCCGGATGGCAGATATGGTGGGCGGAATGTGTCGTGACAGGCATGTAGCCACGGGCAAGCTTGTGTTCTCCCTGCGCGCCGGCTTCCACCGTCGCCAGCCTTTTGGCGATCGCGAAATCGATCGCCTGGTGATAGCATACCTCGAAATGCAGGAACCGATGGTCTTCTATACAGCCCCAATGCCGGCCGAACAGCGTATCCGCGCCGATGAAGTTGATCGCGCCGGCAATGTATCGCCCTTCGCGTTTCGCCATTACGAGCAGGATATCGTCCGGCATGCGCTCGCCGATGAGCGAGTAGAATTGTCGGCTGAGATAGGGGCGGCCCCACTTTCGCGATCCGGTGTCCATATAGAATTCATAGAACTGGTCCCACACATCCTCGGTCAGGTCGCTCCCGGTTAGCCACTCGATGGATATTCCGTTTTCAAGCGCGGATTTTCTCTCTTTCTTCAGGGCCTTGCGTTTCCTTGACGCCAAAGACGCAAGGAAGTCGGCATATTGCGCATAATCTTGGTTGTGGAAATGGAATTGCTGATCGGTCCTGTGCAGATAGTCCTGCGCCGTGAAAACCTGCATTTCGGCGTCTGGCACGAATGTGGCGTGAGCCGAGGAAACGCCAAGCCGTTCCGCCAGTTGTTTGAGCCCGGCCGCCAGAGCCTGCATTATCGCGGGACTTCGATCTGAAACTGTGGTCAGCAGTCGCGGACCCGTGGCGGGTGTAAATGGCGTCGCCGCTTGCAGTTTCGGATAGTAGCGACCGCCGGCTCTCTCGAAGGCGTCGGCCCAGCCATGATCGAAAACGTACTCGCCCTGGCTGTGGCTCTTCAAGTAACAGGGCAGGGCGCCGTGCAGCCCGCCGTCTTCGGTCTCCAGAAGCAGATGCTGGCCGAGCCATCCAGTCTCGGCGGTCGCGCATCCACTGTCTTCCAATGCGCTCAGAAAAGCATAGGAGGCAAAGGGGTTGTAGCCTTCCGCCCCTCGTGCTGCGCCCGCCAGTCCCTGCCAGGCGTTTTCATCGATGTCCGAGAAGGAATCGACCACCCGAATACGGAATGTCGCTTCTTCCTCACTGTTCCTCCCGCTATCTCCCCTGCAATCCGAATGGTCCTGCGTCATCCTGAAGCGCGCTGTTCTCGCGAGTGTTGCATATCGGGATCGAATCCTTCGAAGGTGATCTGGTCCGCATGACGGTAGGTCAGTTGTCGTTCCTTTTCGGTTCTGACTGTCCAGGTAATCACCGGCAATCCCCTGGCTTTTGCGTGATCGACAAACGAATGCGGAAGGTCAGCGACATGGAAGGAAACGAAACGAACACCGTTGTCAAAAATATCCTCGTCAAGGTGAAGCCCGTAATCACTGTGCGCTTCCGCAGTCAGTCCCACCGGCCAGGGCGATCCAAGTCTGATCAGTTCAAGGATAAGATTCGCATCGAAGGACATCAAGGCGACGCGCCCGACATAGTCGTTCAAATCTTCGAGCACTGCAGTCGCAAAGATTGTGGTGAGGCTGTCTGACTGAGGTTTGAGCTCGATCACCAGTCCCGCGCCGTCATCGACCTGACGGAGCATATCCTTTAGCGATTGCGGGTGTTCTCCAGACGAGCCGATTGTCAGCTTTTTGAGTTCCGCTGCCGTCATCTCCTTTACGATGCCTTCAACGCCGCACAGCCGATCCGTTTTGTAGTCGTGAAAGACAACCGGCGCGTTGTCCGATGTTATCTGGAGGTCGCACTCGATATTGTATCCGGAGGCGATCGCGCGATCGAACGCTGTCGATGTGTTTTCCCAGACAGATGAGTTCAAATCGTGGAGGCCGCGATGCGCGATCGGCCGCGCCGTCATCCAGTCGAGCGTCGACATGGTCAGGCGAATTCTATCAGACAGTCGACCTCGACGGCGGCGTTCATCGGCAGGGCCGACATGCCCACGGCGGCGCGGGCGTGACGGCCTTTCTCCCCCAGTATTTCCACCAGAAAGTTAGAAGCTCCGTTGATCACCAGATGCTGATCGACGAAATCCGGCGTCGATGCAACGAAACCCTGAATTTTAACGACCCTCGTGATGCGCTCCATCGCGCCTTCGAGCGCGGCGTTTGCGCATCCGAGTATGTTCAGGGCGCAAATTTCAGCGGCCTTCACCCCGGTGTCCAGATCAACTTCGTCTCCGAGTTTGCCGGCGACCTGAAGCGACCCGTTGACGAGCGGAAGCTGGCCGGAAATATAGAGAAACGATTGACTGATGACATAAGGGACATAGTTAGCGGCGGGCGAGGCGACCTCTGGGAGCGCAAGGCCCATTTCGGCGAGTCTCTCGGTGATCGTCTGTTTCATTGATGTCTCCGGTTTAAAGGGATTGGAACGTGGCGGCGCAAGCTGATAGGAACAGACAGGCGTGGCGGCGATGTACAATCCTGTTGCGCCCGTTGTTCGGGAAGGAATTTTACAGTGCGACTGATAGCAGCCTTTTCTGTTTTCGCAATCATCCAGCAAAGCGGCGTCGCGTTAGCCGGCGTAGCCGAAGGACTGGCGCCTCATCGAGCTGTCTATGACATAGAACTCGCGGACGTGTCGGAAAGGTCCCGCATCGAATCAATGTTCGGTCGCATGGTCTATGAGTTCAGCGGCTCGCCGTGCGAGGGCTACACTGTCGATTTTCGTTTCGTGTCGCAGCTTGACACGGGAGCGTCTGTTCGGGTGACCGACCAGCAGACCCAGACCTATGAGGACATTGAGAACGACACATTCAGTTTCGTGACACGGACCTATGTCGACGACGAACTCGACAAGGAGGTTTCAGGGAATGCGGCGCTGGAAGGCGACGCCACTTCGGTCCGTCTGAAGCTTCCTAAACCGGATGATCTGGTGCTGGCGGCGTCGGAGTTTCCGACGGCGCAGATGATTACCTTGATCGAAAGAGCCAAGGCGGGTGAAAGCTTTTTCCAGTCGCGCCTCTATGACGGCACCGAAGAGGGCAAGGAAATCATGCTGACATCGAATATTGTCGGATCGCCGCGTCTGATCGAGGACGACGAGGAGGCGGACGCGATCGGATCGCTCAAAGATGATCCCGTCTGGCCGGTATCAGTCGCCTATTTCGATGAGGCTGAACAAGGTGATGGCGTGCCGATATATCGAATATCGTTCAAGCTCTACGAAAACGGCGTCACGCGCGATCTCATGATGGACTATGGCGAGTTTACACTTACGGGAAAATTGACTTCGCTAGAGGTATTTGACAGCGAAAGTTGCGAATAACGCAAGTCTCACGCTCATCGCTTACTGATTTCGTGATACTATTACGTGGGAATCATCACGGAACTAACTTCCATTGTAAGCGTTATTAACAGTTGAACGCCCGGATGGCTTGGTTAGTGGCAGACGCAGTCTGTTGGAAGACAGTATCGAAACTTCGAAACAGTGACTAAACAGTTCAAAATAAGCGATTCAAAGCCGCATCAGTATGCGGCGCTTTGCTACCGCGTCAAAAGAGCGGCGTGAAGGTTCTGTTGGTGACAAGCCGGGACACCGGGCGTTGGGTCATGCCAAAAGGGTGGCCAGTCAAAAAACAGGATGGCGAAGGCTCTGCGGCCTGTGAAGCCTGGGAAGAGGCTGGCGTCATCGGGAAAACCGATGGCAAATCCATCGGTTGCTATCGCTACGACAAGGTATTCGACAAGAACACTGCAATCCAGTGCGAAGTCGAGGTCTATCCGCTGGAAGTCACAAAGCTTCAGAAGTCCTACCCGGAATGCAAGCAGCGTGTACGGCGCTGGTTTTCCGTCACGGGAGCGGCCAAGCGCGTGGACGAACCCGATCTTGCGAAATTGATCCTCCGTTTCACGCCAAACCACTAATCCGTGTAACAGGTCGCCTGAAGGCGGTCTGTTGGACAGGGTTGCAATTCCCGATCTTACGATGTAATGAGCCGCCCATTCCACACGTGGAGCATGGGATTGTCCGGGAGAAATCCGGGCATTTCCGCCGGTGGCGGGTCGAAACGGCTTGCTGTAGCGCCACGGAGGTATAACCGGAAAGGAGAAAAGGCATGGCATTGCCAGATTTCAGCATGCGCCAGCTTCTTGAAGCAGGCGTGCACTTCGGCCACCAGACTCACCGCTGGAACCCGAAGATGAAGCAGTACATTTTTGGTGAGCGCAACAACATCCACATCATCGATCTTAGTCAGACTGTTCCGATGCTGGAGCAGGCGCTTCAGATTGTCAGCGACACTGTCGCCGGCGGCGGCCGCGTTCTGTTTGTAGGCACGAAGCGGCAGGCTTCCGAAGTCGTCGCTGACGCAGCCAAGCGCTCTGCACAGTATTACGTCAATTCGCGTTGGCTCGGCGGCATGATGACCAACTGGAAGACGATTTCCCATTCGATCCAGCGTCTGCGCAAGCTTGACGAACTCATGGCGGCTGAAGCGCAAGGCTTCACGAAGAAGGAGCGTCTTAACCTTGAGCGCGAACGCGACAAGCTTGAGCGCGCTCTTGGCGGCATTCGCGACATGGGCGGAACGCCGGATCTGATGTTCATTGTCGACACCAACAAGGAGTCGATCGCTATCCAGGAAGCCAAGCGGCTCGGAATTCCCGTGGTCGCAATCGTCGACTCCAATTGCGATCCCGACACGGTCGAGTTTCCGATTCCTGGAAACGATGACGCATCAAGGGCTATTTCGCTGTACTGCGATCTGGTCGCTCGCGCCGCCATCGACGGCATCGCTCGCCAGCAGGGCGCCTCCGGCGTCGATGTCGGAGCAGCAGAGGAAGCGCCGATAGAACAGGCTGTCGAAGAGGCCGTTGTCGAAGAAGCCGTTGCCGAAGAGGCGCCTGCGGAAGCGACCGAGGCGGCTGCGGCTTCATCTGAAGAGACGCCCGCGAGCTAGTTCTTGCAAGCCGGATGAACTTTTTCATCCGGCTGACACACGAATCATAACAGAGAGCAATTCCGTGCGCGTCCGATAGCGGGTGTGTCACGCAAATTTATCAAGAGGCTAGGATGAGCATTACAGCTTCTCAGGTTAAAGAGCTGCGCGAAAAGACAGGCGCAGGCATGATGGATTGTAAAAAAGCCCTGACTGAAACCGGCGGCGACATTGAAGCGGCCGTCGACTGGCTGCGCGCCAAGGGCATCGCCAAGGCCGACAAGAAGTCTGGCCGTACGGCTGCGGAAGGCCTTATCGGCATTGCTGCGGAAGGAGCCCGCGCGGTTCTCGTCGAGATCAATTCGGAAACCGACTTCGTTGCGCGCAATGACGAGTTCCAGAAACTCGTCAGCGGCGTCGCGGACGTGGCGCTCGGCACGGACGGCGAACTGGCATCCGTCAAGTCGGCGGTCTATCCGGCTACCGGCAAGTCGGTGGAAGAGACGATCACCGATGCGGTCGCCACAATCGGAGAAAACCTCAATCTGCGCCGTTCGGCCATGTTGAGCGTTGAGCAGGGGATTGTCGCCAGCTATATCCACAACTCCGTTGCTGACGGTCTTGGCAAGTTGGGTGTAATTGTCGCCTTGAAATCGACTGGCGACACCGCAACGCTTGAATCCCTTGGCAAGCAGATCGCGATGCATGTCGCTGCGTCCAACCCGCTCGCAGTGACATCGGCCGACGTCGACGCCGATGTCGCCGAACGCGAACGCGCCATCTTCATGGAGCAGGCTCGCGAATCCGGAAAACCCGAGAACATTGTGGAAAAGATGGTCGAGGGTCGCATGCGCAAGTTCTACGAGGAAGTTGCTCTCGTTTCACAGAGCTTCGTCATGAATCCTGACAAGACCGTCGCCGAAGCGCTGAAAGAAGCCGAAGGCCAAGCGGGCGCACCTGTCGAGGTTGCCGGTTTTGTGCGGTTCCAGTTGGGCGAGGGCGTGGAAAAGGAAGAAAGCGATTTCGCAGCCGAAGTCGCTGCCGCCGCGCAGGGCTGATTTCAACCGGTCTGCGCCGGACTATCCGGGCGAAACAAAATTGGGAAATTCGAAAGGGCGCCGCGTGACATCGCGGCGCCCTTCGTGTATCCGGCTCTGCAAACTGCACATGGAACTCCAGATGCCCAACGCTCCCATCTACAAGAAGATCCTTTTGAAAGCCTCTGGCGAGGCGCTGATGGGAAAGCAGGGTTTCGGGATCGACGTAACTGTCGCCGACCGCATCGCCGCCGACATCGCCGAAGCGCGGGCGATGGGGGTTCAGGTTGGAGTCGTTGTCGGCGGAGGCAATATTTTTCGTGGAGTAGCCGTTGCATCGAAGGGCGGCGATCGTGTGACCGGCGACCACATGGGAATGCTGGCCACTGTTATCAACGCGCTGGCGCTGGCGACGTCGTTGCGAAAGCTCGGGATCAAAACGGAAGTGCTTTCCGCAATCGCCATGCCGGAGATTTGCCAGAGCTTTTCCCAGCGCGCGGCTTTGCACCATCTCGAAAAGGGACGTGTGGTCATTTTTGCCGGCGGCACGGGCAATCCGTTTTTCACGACAGACTCAGCTGCGGCCTTGCGCGCCGCGGAATTGGGCGCACAGGCAATTTTCAAGGCGACCCAGGTCGATGGCATCTATTCGGCGGATCCGAAACAGTTCCCGGACGCAGAGCGGTATGATGAACTGACGCACGATGAAATACTGGACAAGGGTTTGGCAGTAATGGACGTGGCCGCCGTAGCGCTTGCCAGAGAGAACTCAATTCCGATAATCGTATTCTCGATTCATGAAAAAGGACAACTTGCCGCAATTCTTGAGGGAGGCGGAGTAGCGACTATCGTAAAGGATGCATAAAGGTGCTACGGATACGAAGCTGGTGAAGGCGATGTTGTATTGTGCTATTGAATCGGTTGCGTTGAATGGTACGAAGTGAATTACTTCAATAGTATTGTAGTAATTCGGCGAAGCGATCAAAAGACCAATAGAACAGGGAGCAAACCCGCATGAGCGACGGTGCTGATTTTGTTGATTTGAAGCGGCGGATGGAAGGCGCGATTTCCGCATTCAAGAGTGATATTGCAGCGCTTCGCACGGGTCGCGCATCCGCGAACGTCCTCGATCCGGTGACGGTCGAGGCCTATGGTTCGAGAATGCCTCTCAACCAACTCGCAAATATTTCCGTTCCGGAACCACGCATGATCTCTGTTTCGATCTGGGACAAGTCGATGGTGTCGGCCGTTGAAAAGGCCATCAGAGAATCAAATCTGGGATTGAATCCGATTACCGATGGCGTCAATTTGCGAATTCCCCTGCCGGAACTCAACGAGGAACGCCGCAAGGAACTCGTCAAGGTTGCCCATAATTACGCCGAGAATGCGCGCGTGGCGGTTCGCCATGTAAGGCGAGACGGGATGGATGACCTGAAAAGGGCCGAAAAGGACGGCGATATCAGCAAGGACGAAAGCCATGACCAGGCTGAAACCGTGCAGAAATTGACCGACGACATGATATCCCAGATCGACAGCCTGCTGACCGACAAGGAAACAGAGATCATGCAGGTTTGACGCTGCGAGTTTCGGCAACTCGATACGAGGTTTTTGGAGCGACATATTGAACAAGCCTCAACATGTGGCAATCATCATGGATGGAAACGGGCGCTGGGCCGAAAGGCGCGGCCAACCGCGCGCTGTCGGGCATCGCAAAGGTGTTGAAGCTGTCCGCAACGCCGTAAAGGCTGCTGGAGAAAACGGCGTCAAATATCTGACTCTTTTTGCATTCTCCTCCGAAAACTGGAACAGGCCACAGCAGGAAGTCAGCGATCTGATGGGATTGCTGAAGTTTTTTGTAAGGCGCGATTTGGCGGAGCTGCACAATGAGAATGTGCGCGTCCATGTCATCGGCGATCGGCGTGGTCTTTCAGCCGATATATTGGCGCTGCTGACCGAAGCCGTGGATCTGACCCGCGAAAACACGGCTCTTAATCTGATTATAGCGTTCAACTATGGTGGTCGCGACGACATCACACGCGCGACCAGGGCGATCGCCCTGAAAGTCGCCCAGGGACTTCTCGATCCAGCAAGAATTACAGAACAGACGATTTCTGACTGTCTCGATACAGCGGACATCCCCGATCCGGACTTGATCATTCGCACGAGCGGCGAGATGAGAATCTCGAATTTCCTGCTCTGGCAGTCCGCCTATTCGGAGTTTATCTTTCTGCCGTGTCTATGGCCGGATTTCGATGAAGAGGAATTCCGCAAGGCGCTGAAAGAATACGCATGCCGCGACCGCCGATTCGGCGCCACGACGGATCGGGCCGCTGCGGCGGCGACTTGATGCAGAACGAGGTTCTCGTCCGGACAGTTTCCGCTTTGATCCTCGGTGTGCTCGTGCTGGCTCTGACCTGGATGGGCGGCGTTCCATTCCGCCTTCTGGCGGTGACCATCATGTTGCTACTGATCTATGAGTGGTTTCGCATCGTAGAAAAAAAGCATCTGAGCGCCAGCGATCGTATCGTCGGCGGCGTGACAATGTTGGCGATTGCTGTAGCCATCATGATCAACATGCCGCTGACCGCGCTGGCGTTTTGTCTTGCGGGCGCGATTATCCTCGCCGTGCTGCGCAGGATAGAGGAACATGATCTCTATGCGCCGCTTGGTTTGCTATACGCCGGTTTTTTCGGAATCGCGTTTACCGCGTTGCGTGGGAGCGAGCCTACCGGATGGATGGCGATTATCATAGTGTTCGCCGTCATCTGGGCGACCGACGTTTTTGCATTTTTCGGGGGGAGAAATATCGGTGGTCCGAAACTTGCGCCGCAAATCTCGCCAAAGAAAACATGGTCGGGTTTTCTCAGCGGTCTCGCCGGCGGCGTTGTGTGCGGCATTGTTGCGGGCTGGATATTGGGGGCGCCGGAAATTGTTCTGCTCGCATTTCTTTGTGGCGCCTTGTCGATCGTCGGGCAGATCGGCGATTTGTTCGAATCCGGCTTGAAGCGCCATTTTGACGTCAAGGACTCAAGCGATCTTATTCCCGGTCACGGCGGCGTCATGGATCGGGTGGACAGTCTGGTCTTCGCCGTGATCGCAGCCTATTTGCTCAGCATAACCTGGACGGGGCTCGATCTGACGCGGATCGGGTGATATCGGTCGAGAAGACAAAAATTCTGGGCGGCGGCGGAGCCGCAGGGAACACTTATGGACGTACTTGAAAATATCTACAGCATCGTTGTCGGCACGGTTCTGCCATTCATCATCGTTCTTACGATCGTTGTGTTCGTACACGAGATGGGTCACTATCTCGTCGGCAGATGGTGTGGAATTCGGATCGTCACCTTCTCAATCGGCTTCGGCAGGGAACTCGCCGGGTTCACCGACAGAAACGGGACGCGTTGGAAACTGTCTGCCATTCCACTTGGTGGCTATGTTAAATTTTTCGGCGACGAGAACGCCGCCAGCTTTCCCGACGAAGACAAGATTGCAGAAATGAGCCTGGCTGAACAATCTCAAACTTTCCAGGGCGCGTCACTCGGACGCCGCGCGGCGACAGTAGCTGCGGGTCCGATCGCAAACTTCATACTTGCCATCGTCATCTTTACCGCGGTTTACAGCTATTTCGGAAAGGCCGTGCTGGATCCCGTCGTGGCGTCTGTTCAGCCTGCAAGCTCAGCTGCCGAAGCCGGTCTTGAGCCTGGCGATCGTATTCTGGAGATTGACGGCAAAACCATCGATTCCTTCGACGACCTGCGAATCTACGTATCGACGAGGCCCGGCGTTGAATTGCGGTTGATCGTCGAACGCGGCGGCCGAAACAAAGAGTTCATGCTTGTTCCCAAACGCGCGGAAGTCGACAACGGCTTTGGAGACATGATCGAAGTCGGACAAATCGGCGTCGTCGCGTCTGCAAACGAGGATACATTTCGATATGAGAAGATGGGGCCGCTTGAAGCCCTGACTGAAGGCGTAGGGCAGTCCTTCTTCATCATCAGCCAGACGGTTCAGTACTTCAAGAACATCATCATCGGCAGAGCAAGGCCGGATCAGATCAGCGGTCCTATCGGGATTGCCAAGATCAGCGGTCAGGTGGTCTCCGTCGGACTTGTCTCAACCATCTCTTTCATAGCTTTCATATCAGTCTCGATAGGCTTCCTGAATCTGCTTCCGATTCCGATACTCGACGGCGGCCATCTCCTGTTTTATCTGATCGAGTTTTTGCGTGGCAAACCGGTGGGAGAAAAAGGTCAGGAGTTTGCTTTCAAGATTGGTCTCTCGTTGTTACTAATGTTGATGATCTATGCGACTTGGAATGACGTGACCTAGCTGACAGAAATAGGGTCCGGAGGCCGAGTGTGACGATCCAGAGTCAGGTCTGTGGATATCTGGAAACCAAGCAGGTCTTGTGTTGTTGAAATAACTCTTTGTTATCCATAAACTCACCGCGGTAGTTGCTTATCGGCAACGAATGGAGGGCAAGTAAACAGAAATTAACTCAATGACTTGCTTGTAGCTGAAAACATTGTAAAACGGCGGTGAGACAGAATCGTGTTCTGTCCGTTCGTGGGGACGCTGAGATTAAGGGTAATGATGCCAATGAAGGCCGGTTCTAGAGTACTAGGCGCTGTTCGTGCGCTCGCGCTTGCAACGCTTATGGCGGTCGGTAGCGTGGGGGCTGCCGTTGTCGCGTCGACAGTAACGGCAAATGCGGCTGTTGTAAGTGTCATCGAAGTTCGTGGTAATGGTCGCGTAGACGCCGATACGGTTCGCGGAAACATTACGATCGAGCCGGGCAAGAGTTTCGATAATTCCGATATCGACACGTCCATCAAGCGTCTTTTTGCGACGGGGCTGTTCAGCAACGTTCAGATCACGCGCCGAGGCAGCACGCTTGTCGTTACCGTGGACGAAAACCTGATCATCAATCAGATCGTCTTCAACGGCAACAAGAAGATCAAGGATCGCCAGCTTGAAACGGTCGTGCAGGCACAGCCGCTCGGCCCCTACAATGAAACGATCATCGAGTATGACGTTCAGGCGATCAAGGACGCCTACGACCGTATCGGTCGCGGGGAAGCCGAGGTGTCGACGCAGGTCGTTTCTCTTCCCAATGGCCGCGTGAACGTCGCCTTCAATATCAACGAGGGTGGACGGACGAAGATCGAGTCCATCAATTTTGTCGGCAATCAGGCTTATCCCAACGGTCGACTCAAGGAAGTCATCAACACGAAGCAGTCGAATTTCCTTTCCTTCCTGACGCGGAAGGACTTGTATGATCCGGACAAACTTCGCGCAGACGAGGAACTGCTTCGCCGCTTCTACTACAATCGCGGCTACGCCGACTTCCGGATTATTTCGTCGACTGCGGATGTGGATCCCGCGACTGGAAACTGGATCATCACCTTCACGCTGGATGAGGGCGAGAGATATGAGTTCGGCGACATTCAGGTGGACAGCACGGTTCCCGGCATTGACGTTGAGAGAATGCGTCGGCTGATCGAATCGCGATCCGGCGCGGTTTACAGCGCCGAGAAGGTCGAAGACTCGATCGTGGCCATGTCCGAAGCAGCTGCGGGCGAGGGGTATCCGTTCGCCGAGATCACGCCGCGCGGCAATCGCAACTTCGCCAATCGCACGATTGACGTCACCTATCTCATCGACCAGGGGCAGCGCGCCTATATCGAGCGCATCGAGATCCGCGGCAACACCCGGACTTCGGATTATGTTATCCGCCGCGAGTTCGACCTGGCTGAAGGCGACGCCTATAATCGCGTTCTGGTGCAGGAAGCCAAGAAGCGCCTGGAAGCGCTTGGATACTTCGAAACAGTCAACGTTACGACGTCTCCCGGCACGGAGCCCGACAGGGTTATCCTTTTCGTGGATGTGAAGGATCAGTCCACCGGGGAGTTCTCGATCGGCGCCGGGTACTCAACCGGCAGCGGCGGAGCGACGGCGGAAGTCGCGCTTTCCGAGCGCAACTTCCTTGGCCGTGGTCAGTATCTGAAGATCGCAGTCGGCGGCAGCGTCGACACCAGGAACTATACGCTCTCCTTCACCGAGCCCTATTTCCTCGGTTATCGTCTGGCAGCCGGTTTTGACATCGGTCGCAACACGGACAGTTCCCAGGATGGCTACAATACCACAACGACCTATGGCACGCTTCGCGTAACAGCGCCGATCACGAACGATCTGTCGACCAAGCTCGCCTATACCTACAGTGTGGAAGAATACGATCAGGACGGCAGCTTCTTCCGGCCGCCGAGCCCGCCGATTCAGCAGGCAATCGACCAAAGCCCTTGGACGACGTCCGCGATATCATGGTCGCTTATCTACAACACGATCGATGATCGGTCGCTGCCTCGCGAAGGCATCGTCGCCAGCGTCGAAACAACCTATGCAGGCCTCGGCGGAGATGCGGACTACGTGTCGATCACCGGTAAGGCGTCCTATTTCCACACTCTGTCGGATGCGCAGGACATCATAGGTCAGTTGGCTGTCGGCGGTGGGTATATCGCTCCTACAGGCGACAATCTTCGTGTATTCGACCAGTTCTACATCGGTGGCGAAACCATTCGCGGCTTCGAATCCCAGGGTATTGGTCCGCGTGACTACAATGGCGATGCACTGGGCGGCACGACCTATTTCAACGCCACTGCGGAAATCGGCTTCCCGCTTCCGCTGTTGCCTCGCGACTTTGGTATCAGGGGCGCTTTGTTCGCTGACGCCGCGACTCTGTATGGATCTGATCTCGATTTGAGCTGGGCGACGTCTCCGGGCGATGTTGAAGGCATCGACATGGCTTGGCGCGCATCAGTCGGCGCCAGCCTGATATGGGCGTCTCCATTCGGTCCGTTGCGCTTTGACTTCGGTTTCCCGATCCTCAAGGAAGACTACGACAAGACCCAGGTCTTCCGTTTCGGAACATCCGCGAGGTTCTGATTGCAGCGAGGCTTCCTTTAGCTGGAACGACCGCAACCGACATGAAATTGGTAAGGGCCTGCCTGAGAAGGTGGGCCCTGATGTCTTAAAGATGGATGATTTCCGATTTTTTCCTCAACATGAGGGCATCGAACTTGAGCGGCTTGCGAGCGCGCTAAAGGCGGATTTGCCTGATCCGGTGTTTTCTCAGGTGTTGATCTATGGCCTGGCTCCGCTGTCGAGAGCGAGGCAAGGCGAACTGACTTATATCACTTCACGTCGACGCGCAGACGCGCTTCCCGGGCTCAATGCCAGTGCAGTTTTGTGTTCGCAAGAATTGGCTGATCGTGTTCCGGAAGGTTGTGCGGCGCTGATCAGCGAAGATCCTCAATTCGCATTCGCACTGGCTGGTCAATTGCTATATCCGGACGCATTGCGTCCGCCTCTTGTACTGAACGAATCTGGCGTGTCAGAAAAGGCTGTTGTTGCTGATTCGGCCCGGTTAGAAGACGACGTGACGGTCGAAGCCGGCGCAATCATCGGCGAGAATGTCGAGATCGGACGCGGAAGCGTCATATCGGCCGGCGCTGTCATCGGTCCGGGGTGTTCGATTGGCCGCAATTGTCATATTTCTTCCAATGTCACGCTGCAGTGCGCCTTTCTCGGAAATCGGGTTATACTGCATCCTGGCGCGCGCATTGGTCAGGACGGGTTCGGTTACTCCCCGTCCGCTACCGGGTTGACGAAGATCGTTCAGGTTGGGCGTGTGATCATTCAGGATGATGTGGAGATCGGGGCGAACACCACCATCGATCGCGGCGCGCTGGACGACACTGTGATCGGAGAAGGAACGAAGATCGATAATCTCGTCCAGATTGGGCACAATGTGACTATCGGCCGCCATTGCGTGCTTGTTAGTCAGGTCGGTATATCGGGTAGCGTCACACTTGGCGATGGCGTCGTGCTGGGTGGCAGCGTCGGCGTCAACGGGCACCTTACAATTGGCGACGGAGCGCAAATAGCCGGAATGAGCGCAGTTGCTGGCGATGTGCCTGCAGGCGCGCGATGGGGCGGAATTCCGGCAAGACCCATGAGGGCTTTTCTGAAGGATGTGGCAGAGATGAACGCAAGAGCATTCGGCCGGCGGAAAAAAGGTGCAGGAAATGAGTGATACGGATCAGAGCGCGCTGGAGACCGCCGATCTTGCGGAGATCATGCGGGTGCTGCCGCATCGCTACCCCTTTCTGATGGTCGATCGCATCGTCGATATCGACGCGGACAATTCCGCGGTCGGCATCAAGAATGTGACCGTCAACGAACCACATTTCAACGGACACTTTCCAGGCAACCCGGTCATGCCGGGCGTGTTGATTATCGAAGGTATAGCCCAGACCGCCGGCGCTATTTGCGCACGGTCGCAGAACAGTCGATCCAATCTGGTTTACTTCATGACGATCGACAACGCACGCTTTCGAAAACCGGTCGTGCCGGGCGATATAGTGGAGTATCACGTGACCAAACAAAAGCAGCGCGGCACAATCTGGAAGTTCCACGGCGACGCCATCGTACGTGGATCCAAAGTCGCCGAGGCCGATGTCGGCGCCATGTTGGTCACAGAGGACAATCCCAGATAATGATTTCGGCATCTGCAAAAATTCACCCGTCCTCAATCATCGAGGACGGGGCTTCCATCGGCGACAATGTGAGCGTCGGACCTTTCTGTCATATTGGTTCACACGTTACACTGGCCGACAATGTAGAGGTCATGAGTCATGTCTCTATCCTCGGACGAACGACAATTGGCGCCGGAACGCGCATCTTTCCCAGCGCAGTCCTGGGCGCCGAGCCTCAGAATGTTCACTACAAGGGTGAAGATACAGAACTGATCATCGGCAGTGGATGCACGATCAGGGAAGGTGTGACCATGCACACCGGAATGCCGGACGCCGACGGCAAGACGACCGTTGGCGACAATTCCCTGTTTCTCGCCTACTCCCATGTCGCCCACGACTGTCACATCGGCTCCAATGTAATCCTGTCCAACAACGTCATGCTTGGCGGACATGTCGTTATCGGAGACCGGGTGATCATGGGCGGCGGCGCGGCGGCGCATCAGTTTTGCAGGATCGGTCATCATGCATTCATCGGCGGGCTTGCAGCCTGTTCGAACGATGTCATTCCCTACGGTATGTTGAACGGAAATCCCGGTATCCTCGGCGGGCTGAACGTCATTGGAATGACCCGGTCGGGGATCTCCAAATCGGATATTCACGCGGTCCGCCGCGTCTACAAGCTGTTGTTCAGCGGCGATGCGCCGATCAATGAAATATTGAAACGCATCAAACCCGATTATCAGGGCGTCGAAGTGCTTGACGATCTCTTCGAGTTTATCGAGGCGGACAGTCGTCGAGGACTGTCGTCAGCGGCGAAAAGCAGAAGGAACTGATCGTCGTGTCCCCGACCGATACCCAGGTCGCGCCAAATGGTCGCCTGGCTATCATCGCCGGACGCGGACGTCTTCCATTCGATGTCGCCGCCGCCGCGCGCCGAGCCGGCGAAGACCCTTATATCATAGCGCTTACGGGCGAGACGGGTAAAGAAGTCTCGGATTACGATCATACCTTCATCGGCCTTGCAAGCGTCGCGCAACTCCATCAGATTCTGCGGGACAACGCCATTGACCGCGTCGTGATGTCGGGCGGCGTCAACCGCCGCCCCGAACTTTCCGAAGTCCGAATACCGTTCCGGCTGTTGTCGAAATTGCCGGCCATGGTGAAAACGCTTTTTAGCGGGGGCGACGACAAACTGCTCCGTCTCGTCATCCGCCTAATCGAGAGTGAAGATTGCAGAGTTGTCGGCGCCCAGGAGGTTATTCCCGACCTGCTCGCCACGACCGGACCGTTGACGACAAGAAAGCCGAACAGGACTGACCGGAAGAACATTGAAGCGGCGCGGAAGGGAGCCCTCGCGCTTGGTCGACTGGATGTGGGACAGGGCGCTGTCGCAGTGTCCGGCCGGATTGTCGCGCTCGAAGGCGCGGAAGGAACCGACGCGATGATTGAACGCGTTGCGGAGCTTCGCAGAACCGGACGCATATCGGCTACGAAGAAGGGAGCGCTGGTTAAGTTCTGCAAGCCTCAGCAGGATGAACGCGCAGATCTTCCGTCAATCGGAACCACCACTATCGAGAATATTGTACGGGCGGGTTTGTCAGGCGTGGCCGTGGAAGCCGGCCGCTCACTGGTGCTGGAACGGGAGCAGACGGTCGATCTGGCGAACGAGACTGGCGTTTTTATTATCGGAATTGGCCGAGAGGAAACGCACGACGGCCAAGTTAATGGATCGAAATGAACATGGGAGCGACGCCGTTCAAGCTGGCAATTGTTGCTGGTGAGGTTTCCGGAGACAATCTCGGCGCGGACCTGATCACCGCCCTCAAGCGGCGTCTGGACAGACCTGTGGAACTCGTCGGGGTTGGCGGACCCGCAATGATTGAACGGGGACTGGAGTCCATTTTTGATTTCCAGGAACTCTCGATCATCGGCTACAGCGCCGTTCTCTCCAGCTTGCCACGGCTCGCCATGCGCATACGGTCAACGACCGCCGCCATCGTCGCGGCGCGCCCCGATGTGCTTGTCATTATCGACAGTCCTGCCTTCACTCACAGGGTGGCAGCGGCTGTTCGCAAACGGTTGCCCAACCTTCCCATCGTTAATTACGTCTGCCCGACCGTTTGGGCCTGGAAGCCGGAACGGGCGCAGGCCATGACAGCGTATGTTGACCACGTTCTTGCGGTCTATCCATTCGAGAAGGAATTTCTCGCTGAACTTGGCGGGCCGCCGCTGACCTATGTCGGCCACAGGTTGGCCGGTGACTCCTCGCTTTTGGCCATCGCCTCAGAGCAGGTCGGAAGACGAAATCGGGCAGAGAGCGGGACTGTGTCCGGCGATGAGGAGGAAAAGATCTGCCTTATCCTGCCTGGTTCAAGAAAAGGCGAGGTCCGTTCGCTTATGCCTGATCTGGAGCGCTGCGCAGAAATACTGGCGGCGCGCAACAAAAACATCCGCTTTGTCATTCCGACCTTGCCGCGCATTGCCGATGAAATCGAGCGGCAGACGAAAGGGTGGAGCACGTCGCCTGAAGTGGTGGTTCATACAGAAGCGAAGAACTCAGCCCTTGCGCGCGCCGATGCGGCGATCGCAGCTTCCGGAACCGTGCTCCTGGAGCTTGCGCTTGCCGGTATTCCTTGCGTTTCCATTTACAGGCTCGACGGAGTTGCCCGACTGATGATTAATCGGGTCACAGCATGGACTGCTGCATTGCCGAACTTCATAGCCGACTATCCAGTGGTCAATGAATATATCAATGAAAGCCTCCGGCCGGGTTTGATTGCGCGCAGGATCGAGCGTCTCATCGACAATACGATTGAGAGAAACCAGATGCTTCGGGACTTCGATCTGGTGCGCGAGAAGATGCAAACCGAGCGGCCATCGGCGGACCTGGCCGCCGAGGTTGTCTGTGATCTGGTAAATGGTAAAAATCAGGGAAGCGCCTGATAGACCGCCGTCCGCATCTCGTCCGCAAGCGGATATCTCGAGCCGAGATATTGCGTCATGACGACGCCCACCATTTTCTCGTCCGGGTCGTTCCAGTGGAAAGTGCCTGCGGCGCCTGACCAGCCGCATTCCTTCAGCCCAGTCAGACCCAGGGCGTTCATCGGATCAGCCATGACGCGGCCGGCGAGCGTGAAACCGTAGCCGGGCAGGGGAATGGGTCCGATGGAAAGCGGCATCTGGCGTGCGGGAATACGGTTTGTCCACATCATGTCGACCATGTGCCGCGACAGGAGCGTGTCTCCGGAAGGGTTCACGCCCGACATGAGGAACTCGCCAATCAGCGCGTAATCGTCAGCGGTCGAATAGAGCCCGTAACCGCCGCGCGCGAAGTTCGCATCGTCAACAGGATAATGCGGCGAAACATCCACCGGGGTAAGCTGTTGCGGTCCACCGGGAAAGTCCAACAATCCGTCGAGATCTTCGCAACCGAAAACCGGCATTAGGCGATTGCGATTGTCTTCCGGCACAGCGAAACCGGTATCGGACAGGTCCAGCGGCTTGAGTATCCTGTCAGCAACGATTTCCTGTAACGGTTTTCCCTCGACGATTTCGATGATGCGCGCCACGACGTCGGTCGCTACCGAATAGCGCCATTCGCTGCCGGGTTCAAAAGCAAGCGGCAGGCTCGCAATAGTGTCGATCATCTCCTTGAGCGGTGGCGCAGAGGCGCCGAGGCCAGCCTCACGATAGCGTTGGGCGGCGGCGCAACCCGGCAGGAAACCATAGGTCAGTCCGGACCTGTGGGTAAGAAGGTGTTCAAGCAGCATCACCCGTTTCGCAGGATGCAAGGCGCCGTCCGGTTCTATGATGTTCATTGTTGCAAAATCAGGCAGGTAGTTCGCTACAGGATCGTAGAGTCGGAGTTTGCCTTCCTCGATCAGCATCAATGCGATAGACGAAATTACCGGCTTCGTCATGGAGTACAGCCTGTAGATTGCTTTATCGGGAACCTTGACGCCGTTGAGGGGATCCGCTTGGCCGGCACTTCCGCGAATCCACTCCTGACCGTTGATACGCACCAGCCATTCTATCGATGGATAGGCGCCCATCTCGATATAGCGTTGGGCGACCTCCCGCACACGGTCTGTTCTCACACTCATCTGTAGTTCTCCTCGCTGAACCGCAATCCGATGTCTTTTAACGACGCAGACGGAGCGTCCGCAACAAGGATTGCGGACGCTCGCAAGAAAGGTCGGCGCGCGGACTATCCGGGCAGGCTACGAGCCTGTGTGTCAGCTAGCGAGTTGCTCCAGCGGCGGACAGGTGCAAACAAGATTGCGGTCGCCATAGACATTGTCGACACGAGACACCGGCGGCCAGTATTTGAAGGCGAACTGATCGGCGCCGGCGGGCGCAACTGCGAGCTGACGATCATAGTCGTGAGTCCATTCACTAACCAAGGCCCCTTGAGCCGTATGGGGCGCGTTGACAAGCGGATTGTCCTCGCGACTCCATTCCTGACCTTCGATCTTGCCGATTTCACCGCGAATGGACAGCATGGCGTCGCAGAACCGGTCGAGTTCGGCAAGCGGTTCGGATTCGGTCGGTTCAATCATAAGGGTGCCCGCCACTGGCCATGACATGGTCGGAGCATGGAAGCCGTAGTCGATCAAACGCTTCGCGACATCTTCGACGCTTACGCCCGCGCTGTCCTTGAAAGGGCGAGTGTCGACGATGCATTCGTGGGCTACTCTTCCACGCTTGCCGCGATATAGAACCTTGTATCCGTCATCCAGCCTTTTCGCGATGTAGTTCGCCGACAGGATCGCTGTCTCGGCCGCCGATTTCAGTCCTTCGGCGCCCATCATGCGGATATACATCCACGAAATGGGAAGTATGGAAGCGCTGCCGTAACGCGTCGCCGCAACGGCGCCGCTCTCGGAGTTGAGGGGATCGCCTGGAAGAAAAGGAACAAGATGTTCAGCGACGCCGATCGGCCCGATCCCTGGTCCTCCGCCGCCATGCGGTATGCAGAACGTCTTGTGCAAGTTCATGTGGCAGACATCGGCGCCGATATCGCAGGGCCGCGCGAGGCCGGTCATTGCATTCAGATTGGCGCCGTCGAAATAGACCTGTCCGCCATGAGCGTGAACGATATCGCAGATATCCCTGACGCTTTCCTCGAATACGCCGTGGGTCGATGGATAGGTGATCATCAACGCAGCCAGATTGTCAGAAAACTGATCTGCTTTCGACTTCAGGTCGTCAAGGTCGATATCCCCGTCGTCTGTGCATTTGACGACGACAATCCGCATGCCGGCCATGGAAGCGCTGGCGGGGTTCGTTCCGTGTGCGGAGGAGGGGATAAGGCATATGTCTCTGTGATCCTCGCCACGAGACTGGTGATATTTGCTAATGGCGAGGAGCCCGGCGAATTCTCCCTGGCTGCCGGCATTGGGCTGCAAGGACACTTTCGCAAAGCCGGTGATCTCCGATAGCCACCGGTCGAGATCGTCGACCATGGCGCGGTATCCCTCGACATGCCGATCGGGCGCAAATGGATGTATGTTGGCGACTTTTTCCCAACTGACTGGCATCATTTCAGCTGCGGCGTTGAGCTTCATCGTGCAGGAGCCAAGGGGAATCATCGCCCTGTCGAGCGCGAGATCCTTGTCTGCGAGTTTGCGCAAATAGCGCATCATATCTGTTTCGGAACGGATCGCGTGAAAGATCGGCTGTGTCAGCCATGGCTGACTACGCAGGGCGTTAGGCAAGCGGGATTTGGAGCTCTCAATGGTCGTGCATCCAAATACCTGGCATAGCGCATCAAGATCGCGGTCGCTGCTCGTTTCATCGAAGGCTACAGAGACGTGATCAGCATCAACGAAGCGCAGCAGGTAGCCGTGTTCTTCCGCCGCATCGCACAGGGCTTGCGCCTTGCCCGGCGCGTGCACGGTGACAGTGTCGAAAAACGTTGCGCCGTATAGCGCGTAACCAGCTGCAGTCACGGATTCGGCAAAGCGGCCGGCCATTGAGACGGCGTGCCGGGCGATCGTCTGCAGTCCGTCCGGACCATGCCAGATGGCGAATGCAGCGGCGATATTCGCCAGCAGCGCCTGGGCTGTACAGATATTGGAGGTGGCCTTGTCGCGTCGAATATGCTGTTCGCGCGTTTGGAGCGCGAGGCGATAGGCGGGACGGCCCGCAGTATCGACGGATTCGCCGACAAGTCGGCCCGGCATAAGTCGCGTCAGTTTTTCCGTCACCGCGATATAGGCGGCGTGGGGGCCGCCGAAGCCCATGGGCACGCCAAAACGTTGCGCGGACCCGATCACGATGTCGGCGCCCCAGTGTCCGGGCGGATCAAGCAAGGTCAGGGCAAGCGGATCTGTTGCAACAATCACAACCACATCCATGTCCCTGGCCTGTTTGATGAATTCGCCGACATCGTCGAAACAGCCCAGCGTGTCTGGCCACGAGATGATCACCGCCGCCATGTCCTCGGAGATTGCGCCATCGACGATTTCCACTCCGTGCGGCGCCATCCGGGTTTCCAGCACTGTGCGTGATTGCGGATGCAGGCGGTTGGCGACCGCAATCTTCTGGCGCTTCA
The DNA here is from genome assembly GCF_039888615.1 of Hoeflea sp. CAU 1731. Classification (NCBI taxonomy): domain Bacteria; kingdom Pseudomonadati; phylum Pseudomonadota; class Alphaproteobacteria; order Hyphomicrobiales; family Rhizobiaceae; genus Hoeflea; species Hoeflea sp. CAU 1731. Next base: position 302,288 of record NZ_JBDQQS010000001.1, read on the forward strand.
TGCGATGGTGTCTCCACGCGATTCCGGCCGCCTCCGCGACCGCAGTCGCCTCGTCGAGAAGCGATGCATTGGCGATCGGAAGCCCCGTCAGTTCGCTGACCAGCGTCTGAAAATTGAAGAGCATCTCCAATCTTCCCTGGCTGATCTCCGGCTGATATGGCGTATAGGCCGTATACCAGGCCGGATTTTCGAATAGATTGCGCTGGATAACCGGAGGCACATGGCACCCGTAATATCCCTGTCCGATTTTGCTCCGCGCGACAACGTTGCTTTCCAGCCGTGTTTTCAGTTCAAGAAGGGCGTCCTGTTCTGAAACGGGCGCGGGCAGGTTGAGCGCGCCCTTGAACCGAATGCTTTCCGGGATGGTCTGGCCAATCAAGGTCTCGACGGATGGAACGCCGATGGTCGCCAGCATTTTCCGTATGTCATTGTCGTCCGGACCGATATGTCGGGCCGCAAAACGGGTGTCTTTGGCGGGTGCGCCAGTCTTGGAAAGCATGTCTGTTTGGCTCCTTAAGCGACCGACGCCTTGTAGGCGTCAGCGTCCATCAGGTTTTCAAGTTGCGAGGCGTCGTCGATCCGCATGCGCACCAGCCAGCCATCGCCCTCCGCACCGGAATTGATCACCGCCGGTTCGCCAGACAGCGCTTCATTGACCGCAAGAATTTCTCCGCTTACCGGAGCATAGACGTCCGAAGCGGCCTTGACGGATTCGACAACGATAAAGGGGTCTTCCTTCGCAACCTTGCTACCGGATTCCGGCAGTTCGACAAAAACGATGTCGCCAAGCTGCTCCTGGGCGTAATCGGTGATGCCGACCACGGCCTCGTCGCCTTCCAGGCGAATCCATTCATGATCTTCCGTGTAATAGACTTTGCTCATTGCTCTTTTCCCCTTTTGTAATTGTGTGGAACGAATGGAAGTTTCTGAAGCGTGCAGGCGAGTTTTCGCCCGCGAACTTCGGCATAGACCGTGTCGCCGACAGCGTAGGCGCGGTCGACGCTGGCAATAGCGACGGGATGTCCGCAGGAAGGACCAAAGCCGCCCGAAGTGACAACGCCGATTTCAGAGGCCTCATTGCTGTCGCTGTCATAGAGCAACACGTCTCCCCGCACGGGCGCTTTGCCTTCGGGCGCCAATCCGCTTTTCTTTCGGTCAGCGCCAGCTTCGATGTATTCGGCGATCGCCTTGGCGCCGATATAGGCGCCGTCGGTCCGTAAATCCTTCGGAATGGCCCATACGAGGCCCGCCGATAGCGGATCCACGGTTTCATCCATATCCTGTCCATAGAGCGGCAGACCTGCTTCGATACGCAGACTGTCGCGCGCCCCAAGCCCGATCCATTCGACTTCCGGTTCCTTCGCGAGGTTTTCGGCGAACGCGATTGCGTCTGCGCCCGGATCGAATGCGATTTCGAAGCCGTCTTCTCCAGTATAGCCGGATCGGGACACAAACATCGACGCGTCGGTTACAAGCACCTGCATAAAGGTCAATGAACTGGATTCCGGAAGATGACGCGAAAGGACTTCCGCTGCTTTTGGCCCCTGCAGCGCAAGAAAGACGCGTGGTCTATGGCTCACTGATACGTCGAAATCCGCGGCGAGCGCATGAAGGTGCGCAAGATCCTTCTCGGCGCAGGCGCCGTTCGCAACGACGAGATAGCCGGTGTCCGAAAGGCGGCTGACGATAAGATCGTCGATGATGCCGCCTGTCTCGTTTAGCATGAAGGTGTAGCGTCCTGTGCCGATTGCCTGATCGCCCGCGTGATAAGGGCAGGCGTGGGCAATGAAGCGACCGGCGTCCGGGCCTTCGACCTCGATGTGCGACATGTGTGAAATGTCGAACAGGCCGGCGTCCGAACGCGTGTGCAGATGCTCTTTCATCACGCCGAGAGGATAAGAAATCGGCATGGAATAGCCCGCAAACGGGCCAAATCGGGCGGATGCCGCCTCATGCAAAGCTGATAGTGGTAGCGTTTTTGTCATTCTGACTCCGGACACAGTTGCACACCCCCATGCAGATGCATGGAACACGTGCCCCTCTGTCTGGAGCCTGAGAGACTTGCGCAACCGGATCTCTGTCGGCGGCGCTTACACCTTCGGCGCGGAACGGCAGTTCCGACTTTCCAGAGTGTCAATCATTCCACGGTCCTTTGGCCTGAGAGATTATGGGCATTTTCCCCTTCGGCGGCGCCGGCCAGCGGCGCTCTCTCCCGCGGATGATGCAAGACCGCCTTGCGACGATCTCTTGACGCTGCTTAAAGTAAAGCAGGAATCAGAGGATGTCATCCGCTGAGGGAAAGTTTCAACGAGAATCGTTGCGTATTTTGATCAATTCCTTGGCTATGAAACTGAAAAAGAGAGGAAAATTTCCTGCGCTCGCCGTTTTGGCGGCGGCTTTTCTCGTTGCAGTTCGAATCGTTACGGACACCCAGGCGGCATCCGGGCCCTTGAAACCGTACAAGGACGATCTCTTTGCCTATCCCGGCGTTCTGGAATTGCAGGACAATGGCGGCTTCATGAAAGTCGACTATCAGGAATTACGGGATATCAACAAAAGAGATCAAGTGCCGGAGCGCCGCGTGCAGCGCCGATATGTTTCGCTTAAACCCAATCGGCAGCAGCGAAAGTTCGATCTCAAGTCAGACGGTCAGACCCTGGAGACCTACGAGATCGGAAAAGCGTCGCGTGCGCGCTTCGCAGTGATCTTCGTGCACGGCAGGGGGGGAGACAGGCGGCTCGGCGTAAATGACTGGTCGTTTGGCGGCAATTTCAACAGGCTCAAAAATCTCGCCGTCAATAACGGCGGCGTTTATTACGCTCCGAGTTTTTCCGATTTTTCCGATGGCGGTTATCGGGATCTGTTGTCGCTGGTCGACCATATTGCAAAGACGTCTCCCAATGCGCCCATCGTGCTGGCATGTGGGTCCATGGGAAGTCAGCTTTGTTGGCGCGCCGCCCACGAAGCAGCACTGGCGCCAAGGCTTGCCGGCATGATCATCCTTGGAGGTCAGCGGGACGATCGATTCCTGCAAAGCGAGGCATTCCGCTATTCCAGGCCGCTACTGCTTGCCCATGGAAGCCAGGACAGCGTCTATCCCTGGCGGCAGCAGTATCAACTCTACGACAGGACGAAACAGGCAAGACCGGATTATCCCGTGCGCTTTGTTTTGTTCGAGACGGGCGGCCACGGCACGCCGATCCGGATGATAGATTGGCGCACCTCGCTGAACTGGATATTGTCACAGTCCTGACATTTAGCTCCGGACGGGTTTCGCAAATGGCCTTCACGCTCAAACAGTTGCAGTATTTTGTCGCGGTGGCCGAAAATGGCTCGGTCACGCGCGCCGCTCATTTGTTGTCGATATCGCAATCGGCCATAACGGAAGCTCTCAAGGAGCTTGAAGCCGATCTTGGCGTCACCTTGTTCGAGCGGCATTCTCGCGGCCTCAATATCACGCACAATGGTCATAATTTTCTGCGTCACGCGACAAGCATCCTGTCCGGGGTGGCGGACGCCCGTCGCGCCTTTTCCGAACCATCCGAAAGGATGAGCGGGCGTCTTAACCTGGGCGTTACCTCGCTTGTCGCCGGATATGTGCTTTCCGATCTCCTGTCGCGCTACCGACGCACCTATCCGGGCGTGGCGGTCAACGCGATCGAGGATACGGGCGAATATCTTGAACATCTGCTGATCGGCGGCGAACTCGACGTCGCCGTGATGGTGACGAGCAATCTGCGTGACCGGTCTGCGCTTCAGGCGGAGAATCTCGGCATCTCGTCCTACAAGCTCTGGCTGCCGCTTGGCCACGATCTCTCGACGGTGCAGAGCGTGAACCTTTCCGATCTGGCGGATGAGCCCCTGATTCTGCTGACGGTCGATGAAATCGAGGAAATGACCGGAAAACTGCTCGCTGTGCTTGGAAAACCACCCAATGTCGCTTTCAGGACCCGGTCGGTCGAGGCTGTCAGAAGCCTCGTGGCGACAGGGGCGGGCATCGCGCTGCTGCCGGAACTCATCTATCGCCCATGGTCGCTGGAAGGCGATCGCATTGAAGCCCGGGATGTATCCGCAAGCCTGCCGGTTGTGCAGGTTGGCGTCGTCTGGCGCAAGGGCGCTGAAATATCCGAGCCTGCGAAACGCTTCATCGCCAATTCCAAGACATATGGGCCGTTGCGTTAACGTGAGTGAATTCGGATATTCCGATATTACCATTCTGATCTTTGAATTTGTGAACTCTTGAGTCTGCATACATTCTGTATTTGCGGCGGCATGCGAGAGAATTGCAATTCAACCCCTGTTCGGGAGAGCAAGATGAAACAACGAATGAAACTGGGCATTCTGATTGCAGCGTCGACAGCGCTGACCACTCATCACGCATTAGGCGATATGTTGACCGAGATCGGACCTGCGGAGGGTCAGGTCAGTATCGTTGCCTGGCCCGGATATATCGAGCGTGGAGAAACCGACCCGGCGTTCGACTGGGTGACCAAGTTCGAGGAGAGTTCAGGCTGCAAGGTCAATATCAAGACAGCCAACACTTCCGATGAAATGGTCGCGCTCATGAATGAGGGCGGTTTTGACCTTGTGACGGCTTCCGGCGACGCGTCGCTTCGCCTGATCGCTGGAAAACGCGTTCAGGAAGTCAACCCGGATCTGATCCCGAGCTGGAGCAGGATCGACGACCGGCTGAAGGACGCGCCGTGGCACACGGTCGACGGCAAGCACTACGGAACGCCTTATATGTGGGGTCCGAACGTGCTCATGTATAACACGGAGGTTTTTCCGGAAGCTCCGACAAGCTGGAGCGTTGTCTTCGAAGAAACGACCCTGCCTGACGGCGCCTCGAACAAGGGCCGGGTGCAGGCCTATGACGGTCCGATCCATATCGCCGATGCAGCCAACTATCTGATGCATCACAATCCCGACCTTGGCATCAAGAGCCCCTATGAGCTCAACCAGGAACAGTACGAGGCTGCGCTCAATCTGCTTCGCCAGCAGCGCGAACTGGTCGCCCGCTACTGGCATGACGCCTTCATCCAGATCGACGACTTCAAGAACGAAGGCGTCGTCGCCTCCGGTTCCTGGCCATTCCAGGTCAACCTTCTGAACGGTGAGGGTGAGCCGATTGCTTCGACCTTCCCGGAAGAAGGCGTGACCGGCTGGGCAGACACCACTATGATGCATGCGGATGCGGAAAATCCGAATTGCGCCTACATGTGGATGGAGCACACCCTGACCTCGAATCTGCAGAGCGATCTTTCCGTCTGGTTCGGCGCCAATCCGAGTGTGCCTGACGCCTGCACGGACGGCAGCGGAATGCAGACTGCGGAAGGTTGCGCAACGAACGGTTTCGATGATTTCGAGAAGGTTGCTTTCTGGACCACGCCGGTTTCCCAGTGTGCGAGCCAGGATGAATGCGTGCCCTATTATCGTTGGGTCTCCGACTATATCGGCGTAATCGGCGGTCGCTGATTTCAGCAAATGACGATGGCCCGCCGCAAGGCGGGCCTCAGACGGGACAGGACGAATGCAGGTAGCGGTGAAGCTCTCGGGCATCTCGCGCCACTTCGGGGAAGTGCGCGCGGTCGACGAGGTCGATCTCGAAATAGCGGAAGGCGAATTCTTCGCCATGCTCGGACCTTCCGGTTCCGGCAAAACCACCTGTTTACGGATGATCGCAGGCTTTGATCATCCGTCTTCAGGCGAGATTTCCCTTTTCGGCCAGTCGGTAATCGGCGTTCCGCCATACCGCCGCAACGTCAACACCGTGTTCCAGGATTATGCGCTGTTTCCGCATCTGGACGTCGCCGCCAACGTCGCCTACGGGCTCATGATACGCGGCGTCGGCAAGGCGACGCGCATGCGGCAGGCCGAAGAGGCGCTTACGCTGGTCAGGCTTTCCGGATATGGAAAGCGCAAGCCGTCGCAATTGTCAGGCGGCCAACGGCAACGGGTGGCCCTTGCGAGGGCCTTGGTAAACAAGCCAAAAATCCTGCTGCTTGACGAACCTCTGGGCGCGCTTGACCTCAAGCTTCGCGAGCAGATGCAGGAGGAATTGAAGGAACTTCAGCGCTCGCTGGGCATCACTTTCGTGTTCGTGACACACGATCAGGGCGAAGCCCTTTCGATGGCCGACCGGATCGCGATTTTCAATCACGGCAAGCTGGTGCAGACGGGAACGCCGACGGATATCTATCACCATCCCCGCAATCTCTTTGTTGCGGATTTCGTCGGATCTTCGAACATCCTGCCGGCGTCGCTCGCCCTGAAGCTGAGTGGCCGTGACAGCCCGGCCAGCCTGCGGCCCGAGGCGATCCGGATTGTCGGGGAGGTCGGCTATCCGGCGACCGTGCTTGGCGAGAGCTTTCTCGGAGCGACCCGGCGACTGACTGTCAATATGGATGGAACGCGATTGAACATTCTTCTGCCCAACCAGGCGGATGCGCCGCCTGTTGGTCAAGAAATTCGCATTGCGTGGGATAACGCGCGCCTGCATCCGCTGGAGGAAGGGTGATGTCGGACATCATCATCCTCCGGTCATCGGGCTTTGGCGACCGCTTGTCGGACATGCTCTGGCGGCGACCGACTCTGCTGATCTGCCTGATGTTGGCGGCGCCCGTGCTGTGGCTCGGCGTCGTCTATGTCGGATCGCTGGTCGCCTTGCTCGTGCAGAGCTTTTTTTCGATCGATGAGTTCACCGGTCTGATCAAGCGGCAATTCACGCTGAAGACCTATCGAGAACTCTTCACCAGTCCCGCCAATCTCGACATCATACTGCGCACCGTACTGACGGCGGCCTGCGTTACGATCGCGTCGGCTATGATTGCGTTTCCGATCGCCTATTATGCGACCCGATATGCTCACGGCCGCTGGAAGGCGCTTTTTTATCTTGGCGTCATGCTGCCGCTCTGGTCGAGCTATCTCGTCAAGATCTACGCCTGGAAGCTTATCCTCGCGAAAGAGGGAATTCTGAGCTGGCTTCTCGACAAGCTTTATCTGAACTGGCTGCTGGAAGCCTATCTCTCGCTGCCTCTTCTCGGCGGCAATTCGCTTTCCGTGAGCTATACCGGCACTTTCATCGTCTTCGTCTATGTCTGGATGCCGTTCATGATCCTGCCGATCCAGGCGGCTCTCGAGCGCGTTCCGTCGAGCATGCTCGATGCATCGTCGGACCTCGGCGCACATCCTGCGCAAACCTTCCGGCATGTCCTGCTGCCGCTTGCGTTGCCCGGCGTGGTCGCCGGATCGATTTTCACATTTTCTCTGACGCTTGGAGACTACATCATTCCGCAGATCATCGGCTCGTCACGGCTGTTTATCGGTCAGGCGGTCTATGCGCATCAGGGAACAGCCGGAAACATACCGCTCGCCGCAGCTTTCACCGTCGTGCCGATCGTAATCATGGGCTTCTATCTGTGGATGGCCAAACGACAGGGGGCGTTCGATGCGCTCTGATCAGCAAAATCGTGCGCCTCTCGGCCTGAAGATCGCCGCGACCGCAGGCTTGCTGTTCCTGCATCTGCCGATCCTGCTCATCTTCGTCTATGCCTTTACCACCGAGGACAAGAGCTACCAGTGGCCGCCGCCCGGATTTACCCTCAAGTGGCTGGGCGTCACCTGGAACAGGCCTGACGTTTGGGAAGCGCTCTGGCTTTCCGTCAAGGTGGCGACGATTTCCACGATCATCGCACTGGTTCTGGGCACCTTGTGCGCGGCGGCTGTGGCGCGGACGAAGTTCTTCGGGCGCGAGACCATTTCTCTGCTGGTCATTCTGCCAATAGCGCTGCCTGGCATCATCACGGGCATATCGCTCCGATCCGCCTTCAACCTCATGGACATTCCGTTTTCGGTCTGGACCATTGTGCTCGGTCACGCCACGTTCTGCGTCGTCGTGGTCTACAACAATGCGGTGGCGCGGTTCAGGAGAACATCCGCTTCGCTGATCGAGGCCTCGATGGACCTCGGCGCCAACGGCTTTCAGACACTGCGCTACGTGGTGCTGCCGAACATCTCAACAGCGATGCTCGCCGGCGGCATGCTGGCTTTTGCGCTGAGCTTCGACGAGGTGATCGTCACCACATTCACGGCGGGACAACAGGCAACGTTGCCGATCTGGATGCTTGAAGAACTGGTTCGTCCGCGCCAGCGGCCAGTGACCAACGTCGTGGCCATGGTCGTGGTGCTTGTAACGTTTCTGCCGATACTGGCCGCCTATTATTTTACGCGAGACGGCGACAGCCCGGCCGGACATGGAAAATAGCGCAACTTAAGGAGACCGAAATCATGGATACAAGTCTGCTCATCGGATCCGGCTTCGAAGAAGGTACGGAAACGCCGGAACAGGTGCTCAACCCTCGCACGGGGGAAACAATACTTGAAGTGCCGGAAGCGTCTTCCGGGCAGATTGACCGGGCGGTGCAGGCGGCCTCTACCGCGTTCGGCGCGTGGTCGCGGACAACGCCCGCGGAAAGATCGGAATATCTTCTCAAGATCGCCGACCGGATCGAGAAGGAAGCAGACGTCTTTGCTGCGCTTGAAGCGCTCAATTGCGGCAAACCGATCAACGCGGCGAGAAACGATGAGATTCCGGCGATCGTCGACTGTTACCGTTTCTTCGCGGGCGCCGTGCGCTGCACGCCGGCAAGCGCGGCTGGCGAATATATGGAGGGTATGACCTCGATGATCCGGCGCGACCCGATCGGCGTGGTCGCCTCTATTGCTCCCTGGAACTATCCACTCATGATGATGGCGTGGAAACTCGCGCCGGCCATTGGCGGCGGCAATACGGTCGTCTTCAAGCCTTCCGAACAGACGCCGCTGACTGCGCTCAAGCTCGCCACGATACTGGCGGACATTCTGCCGGAAGGTGTGGTGAATGTCGTAACGGGCAGGGGACAGACCGTTGGCAGCGCGCTTATCAATCATCCGAAGGTCGACATGGTCTCCATTACCGGCGACGTCGCGACCGGCAAGAAGGTGCTCGAGGCTGCAGCGCGTTCGGTCAAGCGGACACATCTGGAACTCGGTGGCAAGGCGCCCGTCATCGTATATGACGACGCGGACATATCCGCAGTTGTCGAAGGGCTGCGCGCCTTCGGTTTTTACAACGCCGGGCAGGACTGCACCGCCGCCTGCCGCATTTATGCGGGCGACAAGGTTTACGACAATCTCGTCGCTGACCTTACCAGCGAGGTTTCAAAGATCGCCTACGCCCAGGACGATGACGCGCAGAACGAGATCGGTCCGCTGATCTCCCAGCGCCAGCGTGATCGGGTCGCGAGCTTCGTGCAGCGCGCTTCGGAAGAAAAGCACATGGAAATCACCACCGGCGGCGCCGTGCATGGCGGCAACGGTTTCTACTATCAGCCCACCGTGGTCGCTGGTGCGCTGCAGGAAGACGAAATCGTCCGCCGGGAAGTGTTCGGACCTGTCGTTTCGGTCACGCGGTTCAGCGACGTCGAACAGGCTGTCACCTGGGCGAATGATTCAGACTACGGTCTGGCGTCTTCGGTCTGGACGAAGGATATTTCCAGGGCGATGAAGACTGCAGCTGCGCTCCGCTACGGCTGCACCTGGATCAACACGCATTTCATGCTGGTGAACGAGATGCCCCATGGCGGCCTGAAACAGTCCGGTTACGGCAAGGATATGTCGCTCTATGCGCTGGAGGACTATACGGCGGTTCGCCATGTCATGATCGCGCATTAAGAATGCCGGAATCATTTTCTCAGACAACTTATGCAAGTATCTGAAAATATTAAGAAAAATTAAACAACAAAAAAAGCCGGGCGCAAAGCCCGGCTTCTTGCTTGTAGGATAAGCGTTCGTCAGTAGGAGTAGTACATGTCGAACTCGACCGGGTGCGGTGTGTGTTCGAAACGGATGACTTCTTCCATCTTCAGATCGATATAGGCTTCGATCTGGTCCTGCAGGAAAACGCCGCCAGCTGTCAGGAACTCGTAGTCGGCTTCGAGAGCCGCAAGCGCCTCGCGCAGAGAAGCGGAAACGGTCGGAATGTCCTTCAGTTCTTCCGGCGGCAGGTCGTACAGGTCCTTGTCCATGGCGTCGCCAGGATGGATCTTGTTCTTGATGCCGTCGACGCCGGCCATCAGCATGGCCGAGAAAGCCAGGTACGGGTTCGCCGTCGGATCCGGGAAGCGAACTTCCACACGCTTCGACTTCGGCGAATTGCCGAACGGGATACGGCAGGAGGCCGAACGGTTGCGCGCCGAATAGGCGAGTAGAACCGGTGCTTCAAAACCCGGGATCAGACGCTTGTAGGAGTTGGTCGACGGGTTGGTGAAGGCGTTCAGCGCCTTGGCGTGCTTGATGATGCCGCCGATGTAGTACAGACAGTTTTCCGACAGGCCTGCATACTCGTCGCCTGCGAAGGTCGGCTTGCCGTCTTTCCAGATCGACTGGTGCACGTGCATGCCCGTGCCGTTGTCGCCATAGACCGGCTTCGGCATGAAGGTCGCCGTCTTGCCGTAAGCGTTTGCGACCTGATGGACTACGTACTTATAGATCTGCATTTTGTCGGCGTTGCGGGTCATGGTGTCGAACATCAGGCCGAGTTCGTGCTGGGCCGCAGCCACTTCGTGGTGGTGCTTTTCAACAGAGACGCCCATTTCAGCCATGACGGTCAGCATTTCGGAACGCATGTCCTGCGCGCTGTCGACCGGCGGAACCGGGAAGTAGCCGCCCTTCGTGCGCGGACGGTGGCCGAGGTTGCCGACTTCGTATTCGGAGCCGGTGTTTGACGGCAGTTCGGAGCTGTCAAGCTTGAAGCCCGTGTCATAGGGGTCGACGGAGAATCGAACGTCGTCGAAAACGAAGAATTCCGCTTCGGGACCGACATAGATCGTGTCGCCGATACCGGATGCGTTGACGTAGGCTTCGGCCTTTTTCGATGTGCTGCGCGGATCGCGGTCATAGGGCTCGCCCGTGATCGGGTCGAGAACGTCGCACATGATTGCGAGAGTGGACTGCGCGAAGAACGGGTCAGTGTGGACGGTTTCCGTATCAGGCATCAAAACCATGTCGGATTCGTTGATCGCCTTCCAACCGGCAATGGACGATCCGTCGAACATGATGCCGTCAGCAAACATGTCTTCGTCGACAACGGCGACATCCATGGTGACGTGCTGCATCTTGCCGCGCGGGTCGGTAAAGCGAATGTCGACGAACTTGACGTCGTTGTCCTTGATTTGCTTGAGAATATCTGAAGCAGTTGTCATGTATACTTCCTCATTTCAGAGATGGATTGCAGTTTTGCACCGGTTTGAAGCGGTGCGATTCAGATGGCGTCGTTGCCGGTTTCGCCAGTTCTGATACGGATGACTTCCTCTACATTGGAAACGAAAATCTTGCCATCGCCAATACGACCGGTTTGAGCCGCATTGCGTATGGCTTCGATAGCCGCGTCGACCGTTTCGTCCGAAAGGACGACCTCGACCTTGACCTTCGGCAGGAAGTCTACGACGTATTCCGCCCCGCGATAAAGTTCGGTATGGCCCTTTTGCCGGCCAAAACCCTTTGCCTCCGTCACGGTTATGCCCTGCAGGCCGACTTCCTGAAGCGCTTCTTTGACTTCATCGAGCTTGAAAGGCTTTATTATTGCTTCGATCTTCTTCATCAGAAATGTCTCGCTGCTTGATTTTCTAAGCGAATGAAATCCTGTTTTTTCGGATTCGCCTCCACCTCACCAGCCGAATGCATAAGCCGTGCCAATTAGAGCTGTCCGGTCAAAAATAATTTCGCCAAAGGGCGCTGCCGTCTCCGTTGCCTCGGTTTCGGGAGCGCTGGACCCAATGGCCTGACCTATGCATCCGGTTTTGCACATTCAGGCTAAGCCAGTCCCATAAATAGGACAATGGCTTATGCATTATTTATGTGCAAATGCATAAAAGATAATCATATCGGTTTCATTTCTCTCGTCTTAATTCGATTGAAGAGATTAGCGCGCTGGTGTCTATTCGACGGGAGGAATGGAGCGAGTCCAGAGGATCGCGGGAGAGATGATTACTGCCCTTGAACCAGTCGTCACACCGTTGGCGATGGGTCGGATCGACCGGCGCGCAATCGACTCCGGAATTGTCGGATATCGTCTGATGCTGATGGCGGGCTCCGCCATTGCGGCGTCGGTCCTGCGCCATTACGGCGACGCGACGGGCGTCGATGTATTGTGCGGCCCCGGCAACAATGGCGGAGACGGCTATGTTGCTGCGAACAGGCTGCGGGCGTCGGGCATGACGGCGGCCTGTTACAGCCTGGGCGAATCCGCAAAACTTGCGGGCGACGCAGCCTGCGCCAGGGACAACTGGGGCGATGAAATCCTTTCTCTCGAGGATTATGTTCCGACTGACGGGCGCATTGTTATCGACGCGCTGTTCGGCGCCGGCTTGCAGCGGGATGTCGAAGGGGTTGCTGCGCGTGTGATCGAAGCGGTCAATGCGTTGGATGTTCCCATCATTGCCGCCGACCTGCCTTCCGGTCTGTCGGGGGAGAGTGGACGCATTAGGGGAACGGCTTTCAGGGCAAGCCGCACCGTCACGTTCGCCGCGCCAAAGCCCGGGCATTTTCTCCTGCCTGGACGCAACCTTTGCGGTGAACTGGAAATCGCGGACATCGGCATACCGGCCCGCTGCATCGAATCGGAGACGGAAGATCTCTGGCTGAACAGACCGGCGCTGTGGCGAGGCGCCCTGCCGCGGCTTGCTGCAAACTCCCACAAATACACGCGCGGGAATCTCGGTGTTTTCAGCGGCGGCTATCGCCAGACAGGCGCCGCCCGACTGGCTGCGATCGCGGGATTGCGCGTGGGGGCTGGCCTTGTGACCGTGCTTTCACCAGCCTCCGCGAACGCCGCCAACGCAGCGCATCTGACGTCGATCATGCTGCGGACAATCGATGGAGACGCCGATCTCGACGGCCTGCTTGAGGACTCGCGGTTCAACAGTTTTGTGCTCGGACCCGGATTTGGCGTGGGAGAAAAGGCGCGCGATTTTGCGAAACGCATCCTGGGCGCAGGCCGCGCACTTGTTCTTGACGCGGACGGCATAACCTCCTTTGCAGGCTTCCATGATCAACTCGCAAAGGCTGCCGCCAATCAGGACGCCAGTCTGTTCCTGACGCCGCATCAGGGTGAGTTCGCGCGGCTGTTTCCGCAAATTGCGTCCGATGCATCGCGTTCGAAGGTGGAGCAGACGCGATCCGCCTCCAGGGAGACTGGGGCGATCGTTATTTACAAGGGCGCGGATTCGGTGATCGCCGATCCGTCGGGGCGGGCGGCAATCTGCGACAACGCCCCGCCATGGCTGGCCACCGCCGGATCGGGCGACACGCTTGCCGGGTTGCTTGGCGGCCTCGCTGCGCAGGGCATGCCGGGCTTCGAAGCGGCTTGCGCCGCGGCCTGGCTGCATGGAGAAGCGGCCAACCGCGCAGGCGAGGGGTTGATTGCGGAAGACCTCGCCAACAACCTGCCGGCCTTTTCCTCATTTCAGGAGAATTGATGGTTATGACGATTTCAAAGGGAAATATTGGCGCGAAATTACCGGCGGAACCGGTTGCTGAAGAGATACTCGAGCGACTGTCGGGTGGCGGGAACGTCCTGATCGAGCGTATCGTCTCGACCGGGCAGGTGACTCCGGAAGGCGAATGGTACGATCAGGAAAGAGACGAGTGGGTGATGGTGGTATCAGGCGCGGCGCGCCTGATGGTTGAGGGGGAAGAAGACGAACGTGACCTTTCGGCCGGCGACTGGTTGCTTATTCCCGCGCATTGCCGTCATCGGGTCACCTGGACGCAAGACAATCCGCCGACTGTCTGGCTGGCCGTTCACTATCCACCTAACCCCGATTGAGGCGATCGGTTTCCCGGCTGATCGAAAGTTTCAGAAATTGTCGCCAGAGCGCTTCCCCGAAATCCGGGTCGAGGCCGTTATTCGACGCGTTGCGCCGCGCATTGTCCAGCACTTCTTTCACGCGCCACTGGGTGTCCGGCGCTTCTCCCGTCACGCGCTTGATGTCGGCGGCGCGATCAACAAAGGTTGAGCGTTCCGCAAGCAGTTTCATCAACTCGCGGTCCAGCCGATCGATCTCGACGCGTATGTCGTCCATCGTCTGGCAATCTTTGGCGGTTTTCATGTTCATATCCGTATAAGACGATCAGCTAGGGCCAGGGCGGCTTGCGGCGCATTCACCTTACCCTCGTGGATGAAATAGATATAGACGTCTCGCGCCTTGCCGTCAGGCTTGGGATCTGCTGCGCAGGAAAGACCGGAAGGCGCTTCGCCGCACGCCCACTGCCTGGCGCGCTGCGCAAAGACGTCGAGTTGGCTTTCCTCGTAAGCCGTCGGAATCGCATCATCGCCTTTTTGCAAGCGTGCATAGACAAAGGGCGCTGTCACATCGGCGATCTCTGGATAGGTGAAATGGTCGGCATAGACATTGGCGACGCCATAACGCGCGCAGAGTTCGGCGTATTCCGGCGTCGAGAAGCTGGGGTGACGGACTTCAACGGCGTGTTTCAACGCCACGCCATTCCATTTATTCGGCAGCAAGGCGAGAAACGCGCCGAAATCATCCGGGTCGAATTTCTTGGTTGGCGCGAACTGCCAGAGAATGGGGCCGAGGCTGTCGCCAAGTTCGGTGACGCCTGAATTCAGGAATTTCTTGAGGGACTCTCCGGATTGCGCCAGCACCTTGCGATTCGAGACATAGCGAATGCCCTTGACGGAGAATACGAAGCCTTTCGGAACATCGGCAGCCCATTTTGCGAATGTTTCCGGTTTTTGCGATCCGTAGTAGGTGCCGTTAATCTCGATTGTTCCAAGCTTGCGGCTTGCGTAGTTGAGTTCGTCTTTCTGTCGCAAATCCGCTGGATAGAAGGTCCCGCGCCAAGGCTCGAATGTCCAGCCGCCGATACCTGTGCGGATCACACCGTGTTTTGCCATTGAAATCTCCAGGGCATTGTCAATTATTCGGCGGCTTCGATGTCCTTGCCGGGCCGCCGCTCGAGTAGGTCTTTAAGGAATTGCCCCGTGAAGGATCGAGGTTCGAGAACGACTTCTTCCGGCGTTCCCGTCGCAATGATTTCTCCGCCGCCGTCGCCGCCCTCCGGTCCAAGATCGATGACGTGGTCGGCGGTCTTTATGACTTCGAGATTATGCTCGATCACCACGACCGAGTTGCCCTGGTTGACGATCTCATGCAGCACGTCGAGGAGCTTGGCGACATCATGAAAATGCAGTCCTGTCGTCGGTTCGTCCAGAATGTAGAGCGTGCGTCCTGTCGAACGCTTCGACAGTTCCTTCGCAAGCTTGACTCTTTGCGCCTCGCCGCCCGACAGCGTCGTGGCCTGCTGGCCTACCTTGATGTAGCCGAGCCCGACCCGTTTCAGAGTCTGCAGTTTGTCGCGGACGGCGGGCACGGCTGAAAAAAACTTACAACCTTCCTCGACGGTCATTTCCAGAACATCGGCGATCGACTTGCCCCGGAAGGTTACTTCCAGCGTTTCGCGATTGTATCTCTGGCCGTGACAGACATCGCAGGTGACATAGACATCCGGCAGGAAATGCATCTCGATCTTGATAACGCCGTCGCCCTGGCAGGCTTCGCAGCGGCCGCCCTTGACGTTAAAGGAGAACCGACCAGGCTGATAGCCGCGGGCCTTTGATTCCGGCAGTCCGGCGAACCAGTCGCGTATCGGCGTGAAAGCGCCTGTATAGGTAGCCGGATTGGATCGGGGCGTGCGACCGATCGGCGACTGGTCGATATCAATCACCTTGTCGATGTGCTGCAGTCCGTCGATGCGCTCGTGCGGAGCCGGGTTCTCGCGCGCGCCCATGACGCGGCGCGCCGCCGCCTTGTAGAGCGTCTCTATCAGGAATGTCGATTTGCCGCCGCCCGAAACGCCCGTCACGCAGGTGAACAGGCCGAGGGGAATGTCAGCCGAAACATTTTTGAGATTGTTCCCCGTGGCGCCAACGACGGAAAGCATCCGCTTCTTGTTCGCCTTTCGGCGCTCGGCAGGCACGGCCACTTCCATCTTACCGGACAGATACTGGCCGGTCAGCGACTTCGGTGAGGCCATGATATCGCCGGGCGGACCCTGGGCGATGACCTCGCCGCCGTGAATGCCGGCGGCAGGACCAATATCGACGACATAGTCGGCCGTGAGGATGGCGTCTTCATCATGCTCAACCACAATTACGGTGTTGCCGATGTCCCGCAGGTGTTTGAGGGTATCCAGAAGACGCGCATTGTCGCGCTGATGCAGGCCGATGGATGGTTCGTCGAGCACATAGAGCACGCCGGTCAGGCCAGACCCAATTTGAGAGGCCAGTCGAATGCGCTGGCTCTCGCCGCCGGAAAGCGTTCCGGAATTTCGGGCGAGCGTCAGATAGTCGAGCCCCACGTCATTAAGGAATTTCAGCCGGTCTCGAATTTCCTTCAAAATCCGCACGGCGATTTCGTTCTGTTTTTTGTTGAGGGCGCCGGGAAGTTCTTCGAACCAGCGTGCGGCTTCGCGAATCGAAAAGGCCGTGACCTCACCAATATGTAATCCGCCGATCTTGACGGCGAGCGCCTCCTGCTTGAGCCGATAACCTGAGCAAGCGGGGCAAGGGGCGGCCGTCATGTAACGCTCTATCTCTTCACGCGACCAAGCAGAATCGGTTTCCTTCCAGCGCCGCTCGAGATTGGGAATGATTCCCTCGAACGTCTTTGTCGTCTTGTAGGACCGGAGGCCGTCGTCGTAGCGAAACTCGATCTTTCTATCGGTCCCGTAGAGGATGGCGTCTTGCGCTGCTTCGGGCAGTTCGTTCCAGCGCGCGCCGAGCTTGAAATCGAATTGGCGGCCGAGCGCTTCGAGCGTCTGGGTGTAGTAAGGCGACGACGATTTTGACCAGGGAGAGATCGCGCCGTCGCGCAATGTCCGTCCGGGCTCCGGAATCACCAGCGTCGTGTCGATCTTCTGCTGGGTGCCTAGCCCGTCACAGGTCGGGCATGCGCCGAAGGGATTGTTGAAGGAAAACAGCCTCGGCTCGATCTCCGGTATCGTGAAGCCGGACACCGGGCAGGCGAATTTTTCCGAGAACACCAGCCGTTCATGGGTCTCGTTTTTCGACTTGTTTGCGCCTTCTCCGGCGTTTTCGATTGGCTGATCGGCGAATTCCGCGATCGCAAGGCCATCGGAAATGGACAGGCAGGTTTCCAGGCTGTCCGCGAGCCGGGTCGGCAGATCGTCGCGCACGACGACGCGGTCGACCACCACGTCGATGTCATGCTTGTATTTCTTGTCGAGCGCGGGAACATCGGCGATTTCGTAGAATTCGCCGTCCACCTTGACGCGCTGGAAGCCCTTCTTCATCAGCTCGGCGAGTTCCTTGCGGTATTCTCCCTTGCGGCCGCGCACCAGCGGAGCAAGGATATAGAGCCGCGTGCCTTCCTCCAGCGTCATGACTCGGTCCACCATCTGGCTGACCGTCTGGCTCTCGATGGGCAAACCCGTCGCAGGCGAATAGGGCACGCCGACGCGCGCGAAGAGAAGGCGCAGATAGTCGTAGATTTCGGTGACCGTTCCCACTGTCGAACGCGGATTGCGCGACGTGGTCTTCTGCTCGATCGATATCGCAGGCGACAGGCCGTCGATCTGGTCGACATCCGGCTTCTGCATCATCTCCAGGAATTGCCGGGCGTAGGCCGAGAGGCTCTCCACGTAACGGCGCTGGCCCTCGGCATAGATCGTGTCGAAAGCCAGTGAAGATTTCCCGGAGCCGGAAAGCCCGGTCATCACGATCAGCCGGTTACGGGGCAGGTCGAGATCGACATTCTTCAGATTATGCTCGCGTGCGCCGCGTATCGAAATGGTCTTCAGTTCGCTCATGCCTTGTCGTCCGCGCTCCGTCGGTCATGCGTCCGGTTGTCTTGAAAAGCGCCAAAGTCTGGCTCGTGCCGCTTCCTGTGCAGCCTCATAATCTAGTTCCTGACCATCGAATGTCGAGATGTAATCTCGAATAGCTTTGTGACCACAGGGCGAGAATTCGGCGCTGGGGAATCATTTGACAGCCAGCTTTACACGAACTAGAACATAATAGGAACAAAAAGCTCCTGTGGAAAGAGCAATTCCATCCGGCAATGGCCGGTCAATTGGTCTATTGTCGGGCGAAATATCAGGGGTCGCGCGGCAAACGCGGCGAACCTTTTCAAAATCCAGTGAGGAAAAGTCATGGCGGGCAGTGTCAACAAGGTTATTCTGGTGGGGAATCTCGGCGCCGATCCGGAAATTCGCCGCACGCAGGACGGACGACCGATCGCAAATTTGCGCGTCGCCACCTCGGAAAGCTGGCGCGACCGCAACACAGGCGAACGTCGCGAACGGACCGAATGGCACCGTGTCGTCATCTTCAATGAAGGCCTGTGCAAGATCGCCGAACAATATCTCCGCAAGGGCTCCAAGATCTATCTCGAAGGCCAGTTGCAAACCCGCAAATGGCAGGACCAGAGCGGACAGGATCGCTATTCCACAGAAGTCGTGCTGCAGGGCTTCAATTCCTCACTCACGATGCTGGACGGCAGGGGCGACAATCCGGGGCAGTCCGGTGGTGGGTTCGGCGACAATGACGACCAGGGGGATTACGGACAGCCGTCGCGCCAGGGCGGCGGCGGCATGGCGAACGATCTGGACGACGATATTCCGTTTTGATTGCCGATCGCCCCGGTCGGCTTCATCGCACGAATTTGATTTTGTCCGAGCCACTACGAATGTCAGATTGCATCTCCTGGCGAAGGAGGCAACAATGGGATTGTTCAAACTGTTTTCCAGAAGCGCGGCTATGATTTTGGCTGTTAGTCTTGCAACTGCGACGGCGGCTGCGGGCGAAGTCGATGTGATGGCGGTCGACGCCAGGCAGGCCGCCGATGGAAGCTGGACGTTTTCCGTAACGCTGCGCCATGACGACGAGGGATGGGATCATTACGCTGACCGCTGGGACGTCGTTGGTCCGGACGGAACAGTCTATGGCGAGCGCGTTTTGCTGCATCCGCATGTCGAGGAACAGCCCTTCATGCGCGGCTTGTCCGGCGTCGCTATTCCCGAAGGCGTCCACAGCGTCATCGTGCGCGGCCATGACAAGGTTCACGGCCTCGGCGGCGCTGAACTCACCATTGATCTGCAAGCCGGCGAATAGCGCCTGTCAGGTGGGACGGGTCGGGGTTCGCGTAATCCGCGCGCCAATGGCGTTCAGTCGTTCCTCGATCCGCTCGTAGCCGCGTTCGATTTGCTGGGCGTTGTTGATAATCGACGTTCCGTCTGCAGCCATCGCGGCGATAAGCATGGCCATGCCAGCCCTGATATCCGGACTTTCCAGACGTGCGGCTTTCAGCCGCGTCGGTCCGGATATGACCGCTCTGTGGGGGTCGCACAGCACAATCCTTGCCCCCATTGCGATAAGCTTGTCGACGAAGAACATGCGAGATTCGAACATCTTCTCAAACATCAACACCATGCCGGTGCACTGGGTCGCCGTGACAATCGCAATCGACATCGTATCGGCGGGGAAGGCGGGCCAAGGCTGATCCTCGATCTTGGGCACATGACCGCCGAAGTCCGGCTGTATGAGCTTTGATTGCTCTGACGAGACGATCACGTCATCGCTCTCGATGGCGCAGTTGACCCCGAGCTTTTCGAACCCCATCAGGGTCGAACGCAACTGGTCAACGCCTGCATTCGTAATCCGAATTTCAGAACCTGTAGCCGCCGCAAGGCCAATCAGGGATCCAACCTCAATATGATCCGGGCCGATACGGTGGCTGACCCGTCCGAGCGGTCGACCTCCCTCGATCGTCATGCAGTTGGAGCCAATTCCTTCAATCCGGGCGCCCATCCGGTTCAGAAAATGCGCGAGATCCTGCACGTGCGGTTCGGAAGCGCAATTGCGCAGAACCGTGGTTCCACTGGCTGCGACCGCAGCGCATAACGCGTTTTCCGTCGCCGTCACCGAGGGCTCGTCCAGGAAAACGTCGGCGCCGGTCAGACGATCGGCATAAAAGACGATTTCGCGGTTGAGCGAAATATCGGCGCCAAGCTGTTGCAAGGCCAGGAAATGGCTGTCGAGTCGCCGCCGGCCGATTACGTCGCCGCCCGGCGGCGGCAGGGTGATTTTTCCGCAGCGGGCGAGAACCGGTCCCGCCAGCAGGATCGAGGCCCTGATGCGCGAGCACAAATCCGGGTCGAGCTGTGTCGGCTGTAGGACTTGCGCATGAATTGTCAAATCATTCGCACCGGTCCAGACCGCTTCGACCCCCAGAGAGCGGATCAGTTCGATCAGGGCCTCGACATCGCGAATACGAGGCACGTTGGAGAGTTCGACCGGCTGGTCAGTTAGCAGAGCCGCGCAAATAATCGGCAGCGCGGCGTTCTTGTTGCCGGAAGGCTCGATCGCGCCGGACAGACGGTGGCCGCCCTCTATCGCATACTCTATCCGTTCGGGACTATGGGGCTTGTTCATAAGAAGCTCGGTCTGATCCGTTGGAAGATGAGGGATCCCTTATATAGAAGCGCGGCCCGCCGCCACCCAAAAGAGTTCCGAGCGCGACAGATCCGCCGGGACCGCCGACATGACGGTTTGATTCGACTGCTAGGACAAAAACAGCGCCTTCGTCCCGTCAGCCACATATTGCACCGACAGCGCAGCCAGCAGCACGCCCAGAAGCCTGATAAGAACAGCACGACCGGTCTGACCTAGGAAACGGTCAAGGGAATTCGCTATGGCGAGCGTCGCAAACAGGAGGGCGATCGCTACGAAGATGATTGCGATAAGCTCCAGCCGGCCGACCGGCGTTGAAAATGTGGTCGAAAGCAGCACGACCGCGGAGATGGAACCCGGACCGGCGATCAGCGGTATCGCCAGTGGAAAAGCGGCGATGTCGCTGACATGGTCGCCAGCATTGCTTCGGTCAACGCTTTGCTGCTTGCGCGCGGTGCGCCGTTCGAAAATCATCTCGGAGGCAATCCAGAACAGCAGCAGGCCGCCCGCGACGCGGAATGCGTCGATGGTGATGCCGAAAGCCGACAGGATGCCCGAGCCGGCGATTGCAAACACGGTCAGAATAACAAAGGCGATGATCGAGCCGCGCAACGCCACCTGAAAGCGTTGCGCCTTCGTCATGTCGGTGGTCAATCCGAGGAAAAGCGGTGCATTGCCAGGCGGGTCGAGGATCACAATCAATGTCAGGAATGCGTTCAGAAGAGTTTCATATCCGTGCATTGCTGTGTACCGGGACCGCGTCGATGAGAGAAGAATTTCCCTCCTGATAGCACATGCGCGCACCGGCGCCCAAGCCGGCGATATCGGGCCAGAATCACTGACGGTTTTCCGGTTCAGGTCCGGATTTCGCGGAATTGGCGTCGGCGCCGCGCAAAACATCCGCAAGCGCTTTGAGAAATCCTGCTTAACATAATGAAAACAAATAACAAACGGAGACCTTTAAAACACGTCTCAAGTTGGCATTTGTGCAGCCGATCAGCTATAAATGACGGTAACGATTCGCTTTACACAGACAGGCCAGTTTTTGTCAGAACACGATAATTCGCTCACACCGCCCTCCGGACCGTCCGGCATCGAGCCGGTCTCCATCATGGAGGAGATGCAGCGCTCCTATCTCTCCTATGCAATGAGCGTCATCGTCAGCCGCGCCCTGCCGGATGTCAGGGACGGGCTGAAGCCGGTGCACCGGCGTATCCTATACGCTATGCATGAAGGCGGATTTCACTGGAACCGAAAGTATGTGAAGTCGTCGCGCATCATCGGTGACGTCATGGGTAAATATCACCCCCATGGCGACCAGGCGATTTATGACGCGATGGTGCGCATGGCGCAGGACTTTTCCATGCGCGTGCCGCTCATCGACGGGCAGGGCAATTTCGGATCGGTCGACGGCGACCCGCCGGCGGCGATGCGTTATACGGAATCCCGCCTCGCCAAGGTCGCGCATGATCTTCTCGAGGATATCGACAAGGACACAGTCGATTTTCAGGAGAACTACGACGCATCCGCAAGTGAGCCCCGTGTTTTGCCCGCGCGGTTCCCCAATCTGCTCGTCAACGGCGCCGGCGGCATCGCCGTCGGCATGGCGACCAACATTCCGCCTCACAATCTTGGCGAAGTCATCGACGGCTGCATTGCCGTCATAGACAATCCCTCCATCGATCTGATGGAACTCCTGCAGATCATCCCTGGGCCGGATTTCCCGACAGGCGGACTGATACTGGGGCGTACGGGTATCCGCAGCGCTTACGAGACCGGGCGCGGCTCCGTGCTGATGCGCGGCAAGGTTTCCACCGAGCACATTCGCAACGAGCGCGAAGCCATCATCATCACCGAAATCCCCTACCAGGTGAACAAGGCGGGGATGATTGAGAAGATGGCGGAGCTCGTTCGCGAGAAGCGGATTGAAGGCATCTCCGACATTCGCGACGAATCCGACCGTGAAGGTTATCGCGTCGTTATCGAACTGAAGCGGGACGCCGTCGCCGATGTCGTGATCAACCAGCTTTATCGCTATACGCCGCTGCAGACGTCATTCGGCTGCAACATGGTGGCTTTGAATGGCGGCAAGCCGGAACAGCTGACGCTGATGGACATGCTGAAGGCTTTCATCGCCTTCAGGGAAGAGGTCGTCAGCCGCCGCACGAAGTTTCTGCTCAACAAGGCGCGAGAACGCGCTCACGTCCTTGTGGGCCTCGCAATCGCCGTCGCCAATATCGACGAGGTGATCAATCTTATCCGGCGCGCGCCGGATCCGGCGACCGCACGCTCGCAGTTGATGGAACGGCGCTGGCCGGCCAGGGATGTCGAGGCGCTGATCCTGCTGATCGACGATCCGCGACATCGCATCAACGAGGATGGAACCTACAATCTGTCCGAGGAACAGGCCCGCGCCATTCTGGAGCTGCGCCTGGCGCGTTTGACCGCCCTCGGCCGCGACGAAATTGCGGACGAACTCAACGCGATTGGCGACGAGATCAAGGACTATCTGGATATCCTGTCCTCGCGGATGCGGATCATGGAGATTGTCAAGCAGGAACTGACCGACGTGCGCGACGAGTTCGCAACGCCGCGCCGCACGGAGATCCTTGAAGGCGGCGCGGATATGGAGGACGAAGACCTCATAGCGCGCGAGGACATGGTCGTCACCGTCACGCACACCGGCTACATAAAGCGCGTTCCGCTTGCCACCTATCGCGCCCAGCGCAGAGGCGGCAAGGGTCGGTCCGGCATGTCGACGCGCGACGAGGATTTCGTCTCGAGGCTATTCGTCGCCAATACGCATACGCCGATCCTGTTCTTCTCCTCGCGCGGCATCGTCTACAAGCTCAAGGTCTGGCGCTTGCCGATCGGCACGCCGCAATCCAGGGGCAAGGCGCTGATCAATACGCTTCCGCTGCAACAGGGCGAGCGCATTACCTCCATCATGCCGTTGCCGGAGGACGAGGAGAGCTGGAGCGAACTCGACGTCATGTTCTCGACGACCCGCGGCACGGTTCGCCGCAACAAGTTGTCCGATTTCGTCCAGGTCAATCGCAACGGCAAGATCGCCATGAAGCTGGACGACGAACAGGACGAGATCCTGAATGTCGAAACATGCAACGAGTTTGACGACGTATTGCTGACGACTGCGCTCGGGCAATGCATTCGCTTCCCCGTGACCGATGTGCGTGTCTTTGCCGGCCGCAATTCGATCGGGGTGCGCGGCATCGCCATGGCGAACGGAGACAAGGTTATTTCGATGGCCATCCTCGCCCATGTCGAGGCGACGCCGGCCGAACGCTCGCAGTACATAAAATGGAGCAGGGCGGGCGATGTCGAACTGGTCGGGGAGGACGCCGACACCGACGCCGTCGAGTCCGAAATGCCTGAAGAGCGATTGCAGGAACTGCAGGCCCGGGAGCAATTCGTCCTGACGATCAGCGAAAAGGGGTACGGCAAGAGGTCGTCCTCGTACGACTTCCGTATTTCCGGTCGCGGAGGCAAAGGCATTCGCGCGACGGACACAGGCAAGGTGGATGAGATCGGTCCGCTTGTGGCGACGTTCCCCGTCGAGAATGAAGACCAGATCATGCTTGTGTCCAATCGCGGGCAACTCATTCGTGTGCCGGTGGAAGGCATCCGTATCGCCAGCAGGGCTACGAAGGGCGTGACGATCTTTTCGACCGCGGCGGACGAGGCAGTCGTCTCAGTCGAAAGGATTAACGAACCGGAAGAGGAAGCCGAAGAGGCTGACGCCGAGGCAGAAAGCGAAGGCGGCAATCAGTCCTCCGACCCGCCATCCGATGGCGAAGGCGAAAGCTGATTGGCGACCGATCCATAAAGAAGCCCGGATGGCGGGGGAACCATCCGGGCTCGGGGTAGAGGGTGTTTCAACTGGAGGTCAGAAACTACCCTATGCAGCGGGAACTATCGAGCATTTCGGGGGGGACGGCTCTGGCTCCGCACTGCAATACGTGATTGCTGCTGTTTCATGGCGAGAACGGTTCCACTCATATTCGCTAGCAAGATGGCTGCGATCAAAACTGCCGAGAGTGAGAGTACCGTAATCATGCCCGTTCATCCTTGCCTTGGTTACGTTGTCGTTCAGCAAACATCGCCGAAAGCTTTGCTATAATGTAGTATCGAAGTCGCGACCTGCAATATCCATCAACAAATATGTGATATTGCAATTGTTGACGGCAATTTCATGGCGGAGCGATTCAGGCGCGCCTTCCGGGCCGTGTCGGGGCCAGTTCTTCACGCGGCGCCGCCAGAAGAAAGGCCGACGCGAACACGGTCGCAATGAAAGCAGCGCCTGTGATTGCCAGAATGAACATAACTACACTCCTCGAATTTCTGGCTAAATAATAGAAAAGCTTTCTTAAGGCCGGCTGAAGCTCGCGGTCATATTCCATTCATATTAAGAACAGACTGAAACCATTGGAGAATTGGTGTCAGACTTGACAAGTGATCAGCTATTCAGCAGGAACGAGCGACCTTAAACGGGGTGATGCAATGACCACAGCTTTTTATCCGGGATCCTTCGATCCGATCACGAACGGTCATCTCGATATTCTGATGCAGTCTCTCAATATCGTTGATCATCTGGTTGTGGGCATCGGAATTCACGACACCAAAAAGCCGCTCTTCAGTTTTGAAGAGCGCGCGGCGCTGATCGTGGAATCGCTTTCAGAAGCCCTGCCGGGTCAACAGGAACGTATCTCGGTGGTGTCTTTCAACAATCTTGCCGTTGACGCGGCGCGCGAAAACAACGCCTCGATCCTCATGCGCGGTTTGCGCGATGGCACCGATCTCGATTTCGAAATGCAGATGGCCGGTATGAATCGGCAGATGGCGCCGGAAGTCCAGACTGTGTTTCTTCCCGCAAGCCCGCTCAACCGGCCCATTACCGCCACATTGGTCAGGCAGATCGCGGCCATGGGCGGAGACGTTGAAGCCTTTGTGCCTGGCCCGGTTTTCAGGGCGCTCGCCAAAAAGCGTTCTTGATGCTTCGCGGAGATCCATCCGTACGATCCAAAACAGGAGTCACCATGAAATTCTTGAGTATTGCAGTGGGCGCAGCCATGTTTGCGTTCGGTCTAGTCGGTGTCGCAAACGCGCAGGCCGCGCCGGAAAACACTCTGACGATTTCCCTGAAGGACGGGGATGTGGTTATCGAATTGCTGCCGGATGTTGCGCCCAACCACGTCGAGAGGATCAAGAAACTGGCCGCAGACGGGGCTTACGACAACGTCGCCTTCCATCGGGTGATCGAAGGTTTCATGGCGCAAACGGGCGACGTTCAGTTCGGCGACATGGAAGAGGGATTCCAGCCCCGGCGCGCCGGCACAGGCGGATCGGATATGCCCGATCTCAAGCAGGAATTCTCCGATGTTCCGTTCGACAAGGGCGTTGTCGGCATGGCGCGAGCGCAGAATCCGGATTCCGCGAATTCGCAATTCTTTATCATGCTGGAAGATGGCCATTTCCTGAACGGCGATTATACGGTATTTGGCCGGGTCATCGACGGCATGGATCACGTTGAAAACATCAAGCTTGGCGACAAGGCGCAGAATGGCGTTGTCGCGGAGCCAGATCGCATGATCACCGTTCGCACCGGTTCCTGAAGACAAGGAGAGTACTATTGGCCGACTACAAGAACCCTGAAAACACCATCGTCATGGAAACGACAAAGGGAAAGGTCGTTATCGAGCTGTTTCCCGACGTTGCGCCCAAACACGTGGAGCGCATCAAGTCGCTCAGCCGCGAAAACTTCTATGACGGCGTGGTGTTTCACCGTGTCATTGAAGGGTTCATGGCTCAGACGGGCGATCCCACGGGCACCGGAATGGGTGGATCGGACAAGCCGGATCTTCAGTCCGAGTTCAACAACATGAGCCACGTTCGCGGCACGTGCTCGATGGCGCGCGCGCAGAACCCGCACTCCGCCAATTCCCAGTTCTTCATCTGCTTTGATGACGCTCCTTTCCTCAATCGTCAGTACAGCGTTTGGGGCCAGGTCATTGAGGGCATGGACGCCGTGGATCAGATCAAGCGTGGCGAACCGGTTCGCGATCCGGACAGCATCACGACGATGCGGGTCGCAGCCGACCTCTGATCCCAGGCTTCATCGAGTTTGTGGAGCGCCCGCGTTGTCGACGCGGGCGTTTTGATTGTTACGATATGCGTGTTGACCTTTTCGATTTCGACCTGCCTGAAGACCGCATTGCCTTGCGGCCTGCGTCGCCGCGCGACAGCGCCAAGCTATTGCGGGTTGGCCCCCGCGGTGAAATGTCAGATCACACCGTTGGTGATCTCGTCAGTTTCCTCAGGCCTGGCGACGCTCTCGTTTTCAACGACACGCGGGTTATTCCGGCGCAACTGGAAGGGACGCGATACCGGCAAACGCCTGATGGAGAGGCGGTCTCGCACATCTCCGCGACACTGCACATGCGCGTCGCAGACGATTGCTGGAAGGCTTTCGTTCGTCCCGCGAAACGCATCAGGGCGGGCGACCGCTTTTCATTCGGCAAGGACAATGAGGCCTGTTTCGACGGAACCTTGTCCGGCGTTATCGAAAGCCGGGGCGAGGGCGGCGAGGTCACCCTCAAATTTGATTTTTCCGGACCCGCACTGGACAGGGCGATCGCCGCGGAAGGGCATGTGCCGCTTCCGCCTTACATCGCCTCGAAGCGTCCGGAGGATAGCCGCGACCTTGCGGACTACCAGACGGTCTATGCGCGGCATGACGGCGCTGTGGCGGCGCCAACGGCCGGACTTCATTTCACCGAAGATCTTCTGTCGAAACTGGAGCGTCATGGCGTTGAGCGACATTTTGTGACCCTGCATGTTGGCGCCGGCACGTTTCTTCCGGTCAAAGCGGATGATACGGAAAACCACGTCATGCACGCCGAGATCGGCGAGGTGAGCAACAACGTCGCGGAGGCGCTGAACGCGGTTCGGCAACGGGGCGGACGGATCGTCTCCGTCGGCACGACGTCCTTGCGCCTGCTTGAAACGGCCGCCGGCAAAGACGGTGAGCTACGCCCCTGGCGCGGGGCGACGGATATTTTCATCACGCCTGGTTATCAATTTCGCTTTGTCGATATGCTGATGACCAATTTTCATCTGCCGCGCTCGACCCTGTTCATGCTTGTATCGGCGTTCAGCGGGCGCGATACAATGCTGGCGGCCTATCGCCACGCCATCGACAACGGCTATCGTTTCTATTCATACGGGGATTCGAGCCTGCTTTCGCGGGCGGAGCAGGATCATGACTGAACGTTTCGGCTTTACGGTGTCGTCGACTGACGGCAAGGCGCGCAGCGGCAAGATTTCCATGCCGCGCGGTGAGGTGCGCACCCCGGCCTTCATGCCCGTCGGCACCGGCGGCACCGTCAAGGCCATGTATATGGACCAGGTGCGCGAACTCGGCGCTGACATCATTCTCGGCAATACCTATCACCTGATGCTGCGCCCGGGCGCGGAGCGTGTCGCACGGTTGGGTGGGCTGCACGAATTCGCTCGTTGGCCGGAGCCGATTCTGACCGATTCTGGCGGGTTTCAAGTCATGTCGCTGGCAGCGCTGCGCAAGGTGACGGAACAGGGCGTTACGTTCCAGTCGCATGTCGACGGAAGCCGGCACGACATGTCGCCGGAACGCTCCATCGAAATCCAGGGGCTGCTCGATTCCGATATCCAGATGCAACTCGACGAATGTGTGCGGCTGCCGGCCGAACGCGACGAGATCGAGCGGGCGATGGAACTGTCACTGCGATGGGCGGAGCGCTGCAAGACGGCGTTCGGCGAGCAACCCGGCAAAGCGATGTTCGGAATCGTCCAGGGCGGGGACGACGTCGCTTTGCGCGAACGCTCTGCCAGCGCGCTTGCGGCGATGGATCTGAAGGGATACGCCGTCGGCGGTCTTGCAGTCGGCGAACCGCAAGACGTGATGCTTGCGATGCTGCAGGCCACGTGTCCGCTCCTGCCGGCGGACCGTCCGCGCTATCTCATGGGGGTCGGCACGCCGGACGACATCGTGCGCTCCGTGGCGGAAGGCATCGATATGTTCGACTGCGTTATGCCGACGCGGGCCGGACGGCACGGCCTCGCCTACACCCGCAGAGGCAAGGTCAATCTGAGGAATGCGCGTCACGCCGATGACCCGCGTCCGCTGGACGACGAATCGTCGTGTCCGGCGGCGCGTGATTATTCACGCGCTTATTTGCACCATCTTGTGCGGTCGAACGAGACCTTGGGCGGCATGCTTTTGAGCTGGAACAATCTGCACTACTACCAGCAACTCATGGCCGGCATTCGTGGGGCCATTGGCGAAGGGCGCTACGCCGACTTCACCGCCGAGGTTCAGGAGCAATGGGCGCGGGGCGACATCGAACCGCTGTGACGGGCGAGGAGGCTACTTCAGCCGATCGGCGTGCCAGCGCAGGTGATCGGCCATGAAAGTCGACATGAAATAGTAGGAGTGGTCATAGCCTTCCTGCATCCGCAGCGTGAGCGGGATTCCCGCGTCCTTGCAGACTTCCTCGAAAAGCCACGGCCGCAGACCTTCGTCGAGAAACTCGTCGGCTGTTCCCTGGTCGATCAGGAATTCTGAAAACCGGGCGCCGCTGGAAACAAGCGCACAGGCATCGTACTCCATCCAGTTTTCCGGGCCGCCGCCAAGATAGGCGCCGAGCGCCTTGGCTGACCAGTCAGCTGTCGTGGGTTCGACGATCGGCGCAAAGGCGGAACAGCTTTTATATATATCAGGATTCTTCAACGCGACGGTCAACGCGCCGTGACCGCCCATCGAGTGGCCGAAGACGCCCTGTTTCTTCATGTCGGCTGGGAAGTTCTTCTCGATCAGTGACGGCAGTTCCCCGGCGACGTAGCTGTACATCTGATAGTGCTGCTTCCACGGATCGACGAGAGCGTCGACGTAGAACCCGGCGCCGGTTCCCATTTGCCAGCCGTCTACATCTGCCACCGCGTCGCCGCGCGGACTGGTGTCAGGGCAGACGATGATCAGGCCGAGTTCGGCCGCCATTTTTCTGTATTCGCCCTTTTCCATGACATTCGCATGGGTGCAGGTCAGGCCCGAAAGAAACCAGAGAACAGGGCAGGGACCATCCTCGGCCTGGAGCGGAACAAAGACCGCGAAAGTCATGTCGCAAGAGCAGGTGTTGGAGGCGTGACGGTAAACGCCTTGCGTTCCGCCGTGTGACTTCCATTTCGATACGACTTCCATGACTGTCTCCAATCCAGTTCATTACACTTCAAACTATATGACTAAAACAAATCCGACGCTCAGTCGTTCCGGGCCTGGCGTGCGACGTCTTCGAGCGTTTGCAGGAACTGCGACCTGTCTCGCGCCGAGAAGGCGGCGTTGTAGCCCTTGATTTCTCCGCTTTCACGCAGATGCTGGTTGAGATCGCGGATCGCCGAGACCATGCCGATATTGCCTGCGTCAAAGCGCCTGCCGGTTGGGCCGAGCACTAGCGCGCCATTCTCCACGCAACGCGAGGCCAGCGGAATATCCGCTGTAACGACGATATCGTTGCTTTGCGCATGCTCGACGATCCAGTCGTCTGCGGCGTCGAATTTGTCTGAAACGATGACGTTTTTCACCATCGGATCACGCGAAGGGCGCAAGCCGCCGTTGGCGACGAAAATCACCGGCATGCCGTGTCGTTCGGCGACCTTGAGTATCTCGTTATTTACAGGGCAGGCGTCCGCGTCGACATAGATCGAGGCGGATGCGGCCCTGTTTTCGTCAGTAGAGGACAACGGAGCGGATGGATTCGCCCGAATGCATCAGATCGAAGCCCTTGTTGATCTCGTCGAGCGAGAGCGTGTGGGTGATCATCGGGTCGATTTCGATCTGACCGTTCATGTACCAGTCGACGATTTTTGGAACATCCGTGCGGCCCCGCGCGCCGCCGAAAGCAGTTCCGCGCCAGGAGCGACCGGTGACGAGCTGGAAGGGGCGGGTCGAGATTTCCTGACCGGAGCCGGCGACGCCGATGATGATCGATTCGCCCCAGCCCTTGTGGCAGCATTCAAGCGCGTCGCGCATCACCTTTGTATTGCCGATACATTCGAAGGAGTAGTCGGCGCCGCCCTTCGTCAGATCCACGAGATAGGGAACGAGGTCGCCTTCGACTTCGCTCGGATTGACGAAATGGGTCATGCCGAATTTCTCGCCCCATTCCTTCTTGTCGTTGTTGAGGTCAACGCCGACAATCATCTCGGCGCCGATGAGGCGCAAACCCTGGATGACGTTGAGGCCGATGCCGCCCAGACCAAAGACGACGGCCCGGCAGCCGGCTTCCGCCTTGGCCGTGTTGATGACGGCGCCAATGCCGGTCGTCACGCCGCAGCCGACATAGCAGACCTTCTCGAACGGCGCGTCGGGATGGATCTTGGCGACCGCGATTTCGGGAAGCACCGTGTAGTTGGCGAAGGTGGACGTGCCCATGTAATGGAAGATCTTCTCGCCATTGACCGAAAACCTGGAAGTGCCGTTTGGCATCAGGCCCTGTCCCTGCGTGGTGCGGATTGCCTGGCAGAGATTGGTTTTCGGGTTCAGGCAATATTCGCACTCCCGGCACTCCGGCGTATAGAGCGGTATGACGTGGTCGCCGGGTTTGACTGATGTGACGCCGGGGCCTACTTCGCGCACAATGCCCGCGCCTTCATGGCCGAGGATGGCCGGGAATATGCCTTCGGGATCGGCCCCGGACAGCGTGAACTCGTCCGTGTGACAGATGCCGGTCGCCTTGATTTCGACCAGAACCTCGCCAGCCTGAGGCCCTTCGAGCTGCACCGTGGTGACTTCGAGTGGTTTTCCTGCCTCAACGGCAACGGCCGCGCGTACATCCATCGGCTGGCTCTCCCTTGGCTGACTGAATCTGTTTGTTTTACCGGCATTTTCGTTAAAGGAGAAAGAAGCAACAGTACAGAGTCAATACCTGTGCTCTCCTTCAGCCGATTTGCTTTGCCGAATTACTGTTTCTCAAGCTGGCGGGACATGCGTTCCGCTTCCTGCTCCAGCGTGTCGATCATTTTACCCATCGATGCGTGGGCCCGCTTCAGCTTGGAAAGCTGTGTTATCATCACGTGGAGTTCCGAATTGACGACGGGCGTGCTTGGCAGTTCGCCGATGCCGGTCAGAAGCCAGGTCGGGGATACGCCAAGCATGCCGGCGAGCATGATGACGCGGTTCGAGCGTGGCTCCGAGCGATCATTTTCCCAAGCCTGGACGGTTTCGGTCTTCACGCCCAATCGGCGCGCCAGTTGCGCGGTCGACAGTTCAAGAGCGTCGCGCGCTCTGGAGATCCGCCCTCCTATTGTGTCGTCCTGATCATGTATGTCGAAAGACTGATTCACGATTTGCTCCGCCAGCGAAATTGAGATAGCGATCACCTTGCAGGTCTGATTTCAGAAAACAGGGTACGCTTAACAAATGGGTCCGCCGTTTCCAACAGCGGCGCCGGGTTTTTTGTTTGCGCTGTGATCTGCCAAAAGGCGAGTTGCCGGAGTTAAAACGGGGAACAATTGAATTTCATCTGGAATAACACCAGTTTGCAAAGCTTCGGACGGGTGCAGACCGGAGAAAGGCGAACGGTGCGAATATTTGCAGTTTCGGACATTCACGTCGATTATGAAGTGAACGCGCGCTGGTTTAATAGCCTGTCAGAGGTAGATTTTACGAACGACTATCTCATTCTGGCGGGCGACATTTCCCATGTTCTGGGGGAAATCGAAACCGTTTTCGATCGCGCCAGCCGAAAATTCGCGCAGGTGTTCTATGTGCCTGGCAACCATGATCTCTGGCTGCGCAATGAAACGCAGTTTGCATCGTCGCTGGACAAATTCGATGCTGTGCTTGATCTCGCCGATGACGTCGGAATTTCGACCGAGGCGCATCACGAGGACGGATTGTCGGTCGTGCCGCTTTTCGGCTGGTACGACTATTCCTTCGGCGCGCCGGGCAACATATTGAAAAGCGCCTGGAGCGATTACCGTCTGTGCAAATGGCCGCAGGGCCATGACGACGCGTCGGTGACACGGCGTTTTCTGGCAATGAATGAACCGCTTCCCGACATGCCGGCCGGCAACAAGGTCATCAGCTTTTCCCATTTTCTGCCACGGATCGACGTGATGCCGAGACGCATTCCGCCGCACCGGCGTTTTGTCTATCCGGTGCTCGGCAGCGACAGTATCGACGCGCAGGTCCGGCGCCTTTCTTCCCACATCCACGTCTACGGACACAGCCACGTCAACCGCAATGTGACGATAGACGGCGTGACCTATATCAACAACGCCTACGGCTATCCGAAAGAGACGCGAATTTCAGCGAAACGTCTCGTCGTCATTCACGAAGACTGAGATTGACATGTCCAGTCATTGTCGCCTTGCCAGGCGACCAAACTTCGCTAATGGTTGAGCGCACAGGATCACGCAACCGCGGTGGTGATTTGAACAGTACGGCGCTTTCCTTTCCCGATCATCGTTTCCAGGCGGCGTTCATCATGGCCTGCGCCATGCTCGCCATGCCTCTCATGGACGTCGGGGGCAAATATCTGACCTTGTATGAGGGCGTATCGCCGGGAACGAACACGTTTTTCCGGTTTTTCGTGCAGATGATCCTGACCGGCGCCGTGATCGTCGCCTTCGACAGAGCGTCCGCGCTTCGACCAAACCAGCTTCTTCTGAACCTGTTGAGGGGCGTGCTGCTTGCGGCCGCAAGCGGCATCTTCCTTATCGCCATCAAGTATGTTCCGCTTGCCGACGCGCTCGCTATATTTTTCGTTGAACCCTTTATCCTTACAGCCATGTCGGCGGTTTTTCTGCGGGAGCAGGTGGGCTGGCGCCGCTGGCTCGCGATCTTTGTCGGCTTCAGCGGCGCGCTGCTGGTTATCCGCCCCAATTTCCTTGAATTCGGCGCGGTCTCGCTTTTGCCGTTGCTGACAGCCACAACCTTCGCCACCTATCTGCTCCTGAACAAGGTACTTTCGGCCCGCGACAATTCGATGGTTATGCAGAGCTCGGCCGGCCTGGGAGGATGCCTGTTTTCGGCAGCCGTACTGGTCTTCGGTTCGGTTGCCGGCATCGAGGATTTGGCCTGGACGCCGCCGGCCTCGGCGCTTGCCGTGGCGATCCTGATCGGCGTCGGCGTCGTTTCCTCCTTCGGACATCTGCTGATCGTCAGCGCGTTTCGCCTCGCGCCGGCTTCCCTTTTGGCGCCCTTCCAATATTTCGAGATCGTGTCGGGCGCGGTCCTGGGGTACATCGTCTTCAACGAATTTCCCGAGTTCATTGAATGGATCGGCGTTGCGATCATCGTGGCGTCCGGACTGTATATTCTCTATCGCGAGCGACAGCTTGCAAGGGCGGTAAGCAAATAGACCGGCCAAGGCCTTGTCATTACTGTTTGTTCCCGACTAATACAGTGACCGCGTCGCGGGGGCGCACGGACGCGATGGCCGCATGACGCGACCGGAATTCGGGAGAAGCCTATGTTCACAAAAATCCTCATTGCCAATCGTGGCGAGATAGCCTGCCGGGTCATCAAGACGGCGAAGCGCATGGGGATTGGAACAGTCGCGGTCTACTCGGACGCCGACAGCGAGGCGCTGCATGTGGCGATGGCCGACGAAGCGGTGCATATCGGCGCGGCGGCGGCCGCGGAAAGCTATCTGGTGGCCGAGAAGATCATCGCCGCCTGCAAGGAAACCGGCGCGCAAGCCGTGCATCCGGGCTATGGCTTTCTCTCCGAGCGGGCGAGCTTCTGCGAGGCGCTGGAAAGCCTGGGCGTTACATTCATCGGCCCCAAGCCACGCGCCATCACCGCGATGGGCGACAAGATCGAATCGAAGAAGTTCGCCAACGAGGCAAGGGTCAACACGGTGCCTGGGTATCTCGGCGAGATCGACGATACGGAGCAGGCGATAAAAATCGCCTCGGAGATCGGATATCCGGTGATGATCAAGGCTTCCGCCGGCGGCGGCGGCAAGGGCATGCGCATCGCGTGGGACGAATCGGAGGTGGCCGACGGCTTCGACCGCGCAAGGTCCGAGGCGCGCAACTCGTTCGGCGACGACCGGGTCTTCATCGAGAAATTCATTGTCGAACCGCGGCATATCGAGATTCAGGTTCTGGCCGACAGCCACGGCGAATGCATCTATCTCGGCGAGCGTGAATGCTCGATCCAGCGGCGCAACCAGAAGGTCGTCGAGGAGGCGCCGTCCTCCTTTCTCGACGAGGCGACCCGCCGGGCGATGGGTGAGCAGGCCGTCGCCTTGGCCACGGCCGTGCAATACCAGAGCGCCGGTACGGTCGAGTTCATCGTCGACAAGGATCGCAATTTCTATTTCCTCGAGATGAACACCCGCCTGCAGGTAGAGCATCCCGTGACGGAACTCATCACCGGCGTCGATCTCGTCGAGCAGATGATCCGCGTCGCCGCAGGTGAGAAGCTGGCGATCAAACAGGACGACGTGACGCTGAAAGGCTGGGCTGTCGAAAGCCGCCTTTACGCCGAGGACCCGTATCGCAACTTCCTTCCCTCCATTGGCCGGCTGACACGCTATCGGCCGCCGCAGGAAGGCCGCTTCGACGACATCGTCGTGCGCAACGATACGGGCGTGTTCGAGGGCGCAGAGATCACCATGTTCTACGACCCGATGGTGGCGAAGCTGTGCACCTGGGCGCCGGACAGGACCCGCGCCATTGAGGCGATGAGCATCGCGCTCGACGGATTCCTGGTGGAAGGCATCGAGCATAATATCCCGTTCCTCGCAGCCCTGATGCAGCACCCGCGCTGGCTTTCCGGCGACATTTCCACCGGCTTCATCGCCGAGGAATATCCGGACGGCTTTCATCCCGCCGAACCCGACGAGGAGCAGCGGATGACGCTTGCGGCCATCGCGCTTTCGGCCGAGCTTTTGCGCAAGGAACGGCTCGACCGGTTCGCCGACCGGCTGGCGCCCCATTCCGGCAAGACCAGAAGAGACTGGGAAGTGCGCATCGGCGACAGCTACCTCAAGGCGCATCTGGTCGATAGCAGTTTCGGCAAGCCGATGACCTTGTCTGTCGAGATCGACGAACAGCCGGCCATAACAGTCGAGACCGACTGGCGGCCGGGCGAATTCATCTGGAGCGGCACAGTGGGCGACAGGTCCGTGACGGCCCAGCTGCGGCCGGTTCTCAACGGTTTGCGCGTCGACTGGCGCGGCCTGTCAGTGCGGGCGCGGGTCATGTCGCCGTCGAACGCCGAGATGGACCGCTTGATGCCCGTCAAGCTGCCGCCCGACACCTCGAAGATGCTTCTGTGTCCAATGCCGGGCCTCGTCGTCTCCATCGCGGTTTCCGAGGGTCAGGAAGTCAAGGCCGGCGAAACGCTGGCCGTGGTCGAAGCCATGAAGATGGAAAACGTGCTCAGAGCAGAGCGCGACGCTGTGGTGAGCAAGCTCAACGCCGCGCCCGGCGAGAGCCTGGCCGTCGACGCCGTGATCATGGAGTTCGAATAGGCTCCGGCTCCGCAACGGGCGTCGTCTCGCCGAAAACGGTCTCGAAGCTCGCCTTCAAGGCGACATCGACATCGCCCATCGTGACGGGCAGGCCGAGATCGACCAGGCTGGTGACGCCATAATCGGCGACGCCACAGGGCACGATGCCGCTGAAATGCTCCAGATCCGGCTCGACATTGATCGCAATGCCATGGAAGCTGACCCAGCGCCGCAGGCGAATTCCGATTGCGGCGATCTTGTCTTCCGCCGGCGATCCGTCGGGCAGGGGAGGCCTGTCCGGCCGCGCCACCCAGACACCGACCCGGTCTTCACGCCGTTCGCCCCTGATGTTCATCTCGTCGAGCGTCCGGATGATCCAGTCTTCGAGCGACGAGACGAAGGCGCGCACGTCGCAGCGCCGCCGCTTGAGGTCCAGCATAACATAGGCGACGCGCTGGCCGGGTCCATGATAGGTGAACTCGCCGCCGCGGCCTGTCTGAAAGACAGGAAAGCGATCCGGCGCGATGAGATCTTCCTCGCGGGCGCTGGTTCCGGACGTATAGAGCGGCGGGTGCTCGATGAGCCAGACGAGCTCATCGGCTTCGCCCGCGCTGATCGCAGCGGCGCGGTCTTCCATGATGCGGATTGCTTGTTGATAGTCGACAAGGCCCGGCTCCACCTTCCACTCTACCGGCGGAGAGCCCGGAAGGGCGAAGAAGCCCGGTGCAATTGCGTCACGATTCATGGCTGCGTAGTCCTGCTTTCGTCAGGGTGTATTTGGAACGGTTCCACGGTTCATGCAAGGGGGCGGGGCTCTGGCGGAGCGGACTATGTCCTTGAAATTGAAGCGACAGGGAAAAAGCGTAAAAGCCTCTTGTATAGCCCAAAGTGATTTGGTACATGCGGCGCGCCGGTGACGGCTTCTACCACGTGCGGTCGTGGCGGAATTGGTAGACGCGCAGCGTTGAGGTCGCTGTGGGGCAACCCGTGGAAGTTCGAGTCTTCTCGACCGCACCAGCTACAATTCTGGCAAGTTATTGATGACAATCCACAATCATAGTTAATAGTGCGTATGCCAAGAGCTGACATAGACGGTGCCTACCCATCAAATTACGTAGTAATAGATGTATCCGGAATATTGACCCGACTCCACCTCTTCAGTCGTTTCAGCAATGGGCAGTAGTGAAACAAACTAAGAATTTGGACGAGTGTCGCAAACGCAACAAACTGAGACCGTTCAAATGTTCAGCCACGTTATAAGTTGTCTTACAGTTCGCTGTGCAAATCAGGCCACCCATATTCAAGCGCTTTGGTCGCCGCCGCGATAATCTCTTGGGTCGCACCGTGGATTCTGAGACGGCCAATAGGGTCATACCCCGGGGCGATCTCGTTCATTCGGGCAACGGCTTGTTCGGCTGCTTTTCTGTTCTTCAGTATACCGTAGGCCATGGCAACAAGAGATTGGCTTAGAGCAGATTCATCATTGCTACCGCGTTCCGCAAAAATGAGCATGCCTTCACCATCGCCTTTCATAAGGCGATCGATCGTTAGCAAATGAAAATACCAGCCAGGCGGGTTCACGGACAGCTCGATAGCTCTCTCAACCAGTGGAATTCCTTCTGCGAAATTTCCACGTATTGCCATTCTCCAGCCCAATTGCACCAGGGTATACGGATTGTTTGGGTTGCTTTCGAGCGCAAGTCTGGCGAAACGTTCTCCTTCACTGTAATTTCCCTGATAGTGATTGATCGCAGACATCGCATTGAGGCCCAACACACTGCCAGGATCCAATTCGATGGCATTCTTTCCGGCCTCTAATGCAGTCTCATATGTAATATTGGGATCAGGTGCTCCCAGGAAACTGTATCGCACTGCATCCAGATATACCCAAGCCAGCATCGCCCACGCTTCAGGATAACCCGGGTCTTTGAGAACCGCGTGGTGTATGCATTTGTACAAGGAAGTGTAGAGTTCAGGTGAAAAATTGCGTTTGTAGTAATATCCGCGCAACACGCACTCATAGCTGGACATACTCGGAATGTGCTGTTCGGATAAACTGCCGGCTAATGCGCTATTTATAACACCAAAAGGTTCACCAAGAGTCGTGGCGATATCTGCGGTAATTTCGTCCTGAACCTTTATAAGGGAAGCCGTATCTACTTTCCGATTATAGTTCTTTATCCAGGTCAATTTGCCTGATTGCGTTTCCGTTAAGCGAGCAATAATGTTTATATCAGATCCGTTAGATTGAAGTGAGCCCGTGAGAGTGTGGGTTGGAGGCGGCCGGTTGTCCTCTGTGAGAGCATCAATTCCGGCATCAAACTTGTCCGGGCCCATGTTCGGAAAATATATCCTGATGTTGGGAAAACTGCTCAATTGGCTGGCTAGGTGGTTCAGTATCCCTGCCGCAAGAAACTGATCCTTCTGGTGGTTGCCCGGCACATCGAAAGGCAACATTTGCACTGCGGGCGCCTGGAGAGAACTCGTTACATTCGAATTTTTTGCAGCCAGATAGTTCACTGATAAGTTGTTGAATGCAAGCACGGCGCCGACCAATAAAAGTATAGCTACGGCGATATATGCAATACGGCCTGCCTTTAATACGGCAGCAACCACGCCTGGTTCGGCATGTTCGGAAGATGATGCGTTGGGGGTGGGGGCAAAAGCAGACGCTCGGTCATTCACCTCCTTTGCGATGAAGACAGGCACGTACCTGCCCTTGGGAATAGTGATCCGTAACGGGTTGTTTAACCCTGCAGAGACGTAATAGCTGTCGAGATCACTGCGAAGCCGTCGCGCCTCAAAGCGCACTACCGGATCCGATTGCGGGTCGTATCCTTCATCTCGACCGAACGCAGTCACTCCGATCGTGTAGCCTTTCAGCCTGTCTGAGCGCCCAGCGAGCGTTTCCTTGATCAAAAAACTCAACATTGTTCTACGCTGCGCAGTAGCCCTGAAATCGGGGCTGCCGAGCACCCGCTCGAGTTCTTCACGAATCTCTTCGGGTGATGGTTCATGCTGTACATAGTGATCGGTTGATTCCAGCTGTTTCATGAACGCCTGCTTCGAAGTTGCAAATATACGTAAGCTAAACTTTAGCAATAAAGTAAGTCCAAATTCCGGTTCGATCAAACGAGTGTTTGTTGCCAAGAAGTATTCAACATTTCGACAAAATAACACATAAGGAATCAAGAGGATATGACTTAGTGCGCACCCGTGCGCACCTGTTGGTAACTTGCTCTCCAAGCAACGCATGAGAGTAAATTGCTGTGTTGCGAGCCGAGGGGTTCACGATGGCGTATCCAATCGAGGTGATTCGTCGTTTTCCAACGCGCGAATTCGTAGTGAGGCGGCTATTCGCCGCCGATCCGGACTTTAGAAGTCTTTGTGAAGATTACTCTGTCGCGACAAGCGCTCTCGAGCGTTGGAAAACAGATGAAGCCAAGGCTGACTACTATCGCCACGCGGTAAGAGAATTGGAGGAAGAGATCTTAGGATACGTAGACTGACTAATAGAAATAGCCAGCGATCGACACTTACCCTGACGGTCAAGTCATCCTTCGCGATCAACTTTAGACGGAGAGAAGCAATGCTTCGAATTACTGGAATTACCCGAACACTGCTGGCATGCGCGGCAGTATCCTTGGTCGGATCACCAGCGCTAGCCCAGCAGGGCGACAAACCCAACATCCTTTTCATCGTCTCCGACGACACCGGCTGGGGTGACCTTGGACCTTATCTTGGCGGCGAGGCGCGCGGCATGCCGACGCCTAATTTCGACCGACTCGCCGAAGAAGGAATGTTCTTCACCAATTTCTATGGCCAGCCGAGTTGCACGCCAGGCCGAGCGGCCATGCAAACCGGGCGAATTCCAAACCGCAGCGGCCTGACCACCGTGGCCTTCCAGGGCCAAGGCGGCGGCCTGCCAAAGGCCGAGTGGACGCTCGGATCGGTACTGAAAGAAGCCGGTTACAAGACTTACTTTA
Source organism: Hoeflea sp. CAU 1731 (assembly GCF_039888615.1). Lineage (NCBI taxonomy): Bacteria > Pseudomonadati > Pseudomonadota > Alphaproteobacteria > Hyphomicrobiales > Rhizobiaceae > Hoeflea > Hoeflea sp. CAU 1731. The sequence goes on from NZ_JBDQQS010000001.1 coordinate 342,319, forward strand.
CCGGCAAGTGGCATCTCGGTGAATCAGATTATGCTCTGCCCAACGCCCAGGGCTATGATAAGATGAAGTACGCCTTCCTCTATCACCTCAACGCCTATACCTATCCAGATCCCGCCTGGCACAAGAACATGAGCGACGAACTGAGGGCCGAGTTCGCGAAGATCACGACGGGGTCTCTCTCCGGAAACGCTGGTGAAAAGGCCAAGGAAGACTTCAAGGTTATTGGAGACGCCGATACGCCCGAGCAGGGCAAAGTCGGCATCAAATATCTCGACGCTTATGTTGAGAAGGCGGCGTTCGAATTTCTTGAAGAGGCAGCTGAGGATCCGGACACGCCCTTCTTTATCAATGTCAACTTCATGAAGAATCACCAGCCGAATCTCCCGCACCCGGATTACGAAGGCAAATCGATCACGAAGTCAAAATATGCGGACTCTGTTGTCGAACTCGACGCCCGGGTTGGCAATGTGTTGAAAAAGCTTGATGAACTCGGCCTGTCCGACAACACCGTAGTCTTCTACACCGTCGACAACGGCGCCTGGCAGGATGTCTATCCGGACTCCGGCTACACGCCGTTCCGCAGCACCAAGGGCACGGATCGCGAAGGCGGCAGCCGTGTTCCGGCGGTCGTGCGCTGGCCGCAGCATGTGAAGGCCGGCAGCAAGAGCGACGATATTGTCGGCGGACTCGATCTGATGGCGACCTTCGCATCGCTTGCCGGTCAGGAACTGCCGGAAAACGACCGCGAGGGTCAGCCGATCATCTTCGACAGCTATGACATGACCCCTGTCATGACCGGAACGGGCAAGTCGGATCGCAAGAATTGGTTCTACTTCACCGAGAACGAACTGACGCCGGGCGCGATCCGCGTAGGAAACTTCAAGTACGTGTTCAACCTGCGTGGCGACGACGGCGCAGCGACAGGCGGCCTTTCTGTTGACACCAATCTCGGCTGGAAAGGCGCCGACAGCTATGTGGCGACCGTTCCGCAAGTGTTCGATCTGCTTGCCGATCCGCAGGAGCGTTATGATATCTTTATGACGACCTTCACCGAAAGCACCTGGGCGGTCGTTCCCGCCAACAAGGCGGTATCGGAACTGATGAAGACTTACGTCAAGTATCCGCCGCGCAAGCTGCAAAGCGAGACCTATTCAGGCCCGATCACTATCACGGCTTACCAGCGGTTCAAATATCTGCAGGACTCGCTGGCCAAGGACGGTTTCCATCTCGGTCTGCCGACTGGCAACTGATGCAGGCAGCCGGAGCGCCCCGTTTCTATACGGGGCGTTTCCAATCTGCAGCAGCAGAAAAAACTTCACACCTCAACATTTGAGAGGCGCGCGCCATGCAATGCAAATCAATCCTATCCATTCTTTCAGTTGGCTTCGCCGGCGCAATCCTACTGGCAACTGGCGCATTCGCGCAGGAGGAAGCGCTGCCGTCGTGGAACGACGGCCCGACCAAACAGGCCATCATAGACTTCGTCGCCGCCGTGACCGACGAGAACGGCCCGGATTTTGTTGATCCGGCCGATCGCATCGCCACCTTCGACAATGACGGCACATTGTGGGTCGAGCATCCCGTTTATACTCAGTTGCTGTTCGCCCTCGACCGGATCAAGACAATGGCGCCGGATCATCCGGAATGGAAGGACAAGGAGCCTTTCAAGTCGGTTATTGCAGGCGACAAGAAGGGAATTGAAGCTTCTGGAAAGAAGGGCCTTGAGGAAATCATCGCCGAGACGCACGCTGGCTTGTCGACGACCGATTTCGAGCAGATCGTTGCCAAATGGTTTGCGACCGCCGAACATCCGCGGTTCAAGAAACCGTTTACGAAACTGACCTATCAGCCGATGCAGGAGGTACTTGAGTATCTCCGCGCCAACGGCTTCACGACCTATATTGTTTCGGGCGGCGGGATCGAGTTCATGCGCCCAATGACGCTAGACGTGTACGGCATTCCGACCCAGCAAGTGATCGGATCCTCGATCAAGACGAAATTCGAGATGCAGGACGGCAAGCCAGTGCTGATGCGACTGGCGGAAATCGAATTCATCGATGACAAGGACGGCAAGCCAATCGGCATCAACCGTTTTATCGGCAAGCGTCCGATCGCGTCTTTCGGAAATTCCGGCGGCGACAAGGAGATGCTGGAATGGACGAGCGCCGGCGACGGGAAGCGCCTGATGATGATCGTCTTTCATGACGACGCCGAGAGGGAATACGCCTACGGACCTGCAGACGGCCAGCCTGACACGAAGATCGGAGCGTTTCCACAGTCGCTCATGGATCAGGCCAATCAGGCCGACAATTGGCACGTCATCAGCATGAAGAACGACTGGAAGAGTGTCTTTTCTGACTGATTTGGACTCAGCACAAAGTTCAGGCTGAAGATCCATCGAGATCGCTGCGGCCTGACCACAAGGAATCACCATTATGCTTTCTACAAAGAAACTGAAAACTCAGATCCTGTGCTCCGTTCACCTGGTCGCACTTGTCTGCACCGGAACTCTGTTGGGCGCGTTGCCAGCCACCGCTCAGGACAACGCTGCAGATTTGGCCAAGCAACTCGCAAATCCCATCGCTTCGCTCATCAGTGTTCCGTTTCAGTTCAATTATGACAGCGGCTACGGAGATGCCGATGGCGAAAAAGCATTCGTAAACGTCCAGCCGGTCATCCCGTTTTCGATCAGCGAAGACTGGAATTTGATCTCTCGAACCATTCTTCCGGTGGCTTGGCAGCACGACATATCCAGCGGTAGCGGGGATCAGTTTGGGCTGGGTGACACAGTACAGAGTTTCTTCTTTTCACCCAAGGAGCCGTGGAACGGCATTATCTGGGGTGTTGGGCCAGCCTTATTGCTGCCAACCGGCACGGACGATCTCTTGACATCAGGCAAATGGGGAGCCGGTCCGACTGCCGTCGTTTTGACGCAGAAACACGGCTGGACAGTGGGCGCGCTGGCCAATCATATCTGGTCGTTCGCGGGCGATAGCCACAAGTCAGATGTCAGTGCAACCTTTCTGCAGCCTTTCCTGACCTATACCACACACGATGCCTGGACATTCGCGCTGAACACTGAATCGACCTACAACTGGGAAACGGATGAATGGTCGGTTCCGATAAATTTCATGGTTTCCAAGCTGGTCCATTTCGGCAAGCAACCGGTGCAGTTCCAGGTCGGCGCCCGCTATTGGGCCGTCAGTCCGGATGCCGGGCCGGATGAGGGCGATTGGGGCGCGCGCGCGGCGATAACGTTCCTGTTTCCGAAAGGGCAATAGCGTGGCGACGGTGTCCCGCAACGCGAACTGTTTAGCGAGCGCCAGCCTGACCAACGATTTGGACAAGTGCGAACACTTGCCTTCGGCGATATGACCAAGGTTCATGGAAAAGAAGATCATGACCAAAATTACACTTGCTGCAATCGCAGCCTGTATGATGACTGTTTCTGCTGGCGGTATCAAATCTAAAGCTGCAGATCTGGCTGCTTCCGAACCACCTGTGGAAGCTGCAGTTGCAGAGACACCCTGGTCCGGCGAACTGGCGATCTATGGTCTCCTGCCATGGCTTGATGGTGATGCCGGCGTCAACGACCTTGGACCGGTCAGCTTTTCGCTGACACCATCAGAAATCATCAATGCCCTGGATTTCACAATTCAGGCATCCGGTGAAATCAACTACGAACGCTTCGGACTTTTTGCAGACTTGATCTATTTCAAGATTTCCGGCAGCGAAGCATCACAGTTGGGGCCGCTGGTTGTGGACGCCAATCTCAGCGTCGCGATGACGGCCGGGACACTGGCCGGAAGCTATGCTTTCTACGAAGATGAGACAGCCACGATCAAGGCATTGGCAGGCGCCAGATACTGGGCGGTAGATACGAATTTCAATCTCGCTATTGCCCCGATCGGTGGGGTGTCGGCTAGCAAGGTAATCCAGTGGTGGGATCCGGTGATCGGCCTGAAAGCAAAGAAGCAGTTGACGGAGAAGGTCTTCATCACTGCCACAGGATTTATCGGCGGGTTCGGCGCCGGATCGGACTTCATGTGGGATGTGTTTGGCGGGATCGGCTATGAATTCAACGATCATGTTGCAATTGCGGCGGGTTACCGGGGTCTCGGCGCCGATTATTCGGACAGGGGCGATCTGGTCGATCTGACGGCTCAGGGGCCTCTTATCGGTGTTGGTTTCAAATTCTGACTATCACGAAAGGAACAGAGCTTTGTCGACTCAAATTCTTTGGAAAGATCTTCTGTCGGACAAAAAACTGAAGCGGGAAGGGTCTGATGCATAGTCCATTGCGAGTGCCTGTCCCGGGCTGCAATGTTGCGGTCATGACTCCATGAGACTAAGTGCCGGGTTGGTCATTGCTGTTCTTGTAACCGCATGTGCGAGCCCTCCCGACGCAGTCGTGGGCGTCGACAATCCCAGGACTTCTGTGACCGGTGTAAGCGGTGCCATTAAGAAGACCGTCTATATTGCAACGAGTCGCGCCCGCGCCGACGATCCCAATATTCTCTTTACAGGCGAAAGACATGTGGAAGGCGTGCAATACGCCAAGGTCGACATCTATATTCCACCGAACCACAAGCCCGGATATGTGGAACGTCCAAAATCGGTCCCGCCGGACCCGAAGAATGAGTTTGTCATCCTTAATCCGATCGTTTTTCCCAACAAGCAAGCTTTTCGAGATGACCTCGACAAAGCCTTGGCCGGACGATCGTTAAAGGACCGGCACAGCATGCTGTTTGTCCACGGGTTCAACACCGATTTTGTTGCTTCCGTGTCGAGAGCTGCCCAGATTGCATACGATTCCGGATTTAGCGGCATCCCCGTTGTATTCAGTTGGGCATCCCGCGGCAAAACACTCGACTATGTCTATGACCTCAACAGCGCTCTTATCGCGCGCGACGATCTGGTCACGACGGCTAATGTGGTCGTGTCGACCAGAACAACGGGTATGGACGTAATCGCCCATTCGATGGGCAACCTGCTAACGGTCGAAGCCATGCGCCAGGGCGAAATCACCAACGCATTCAATACAACTGAAAAACTCGAAAACATCATTCTTGCATCGCCGGATATCGATGCCGACCTGTTCGCAAAGCAGATGCAGCCTTTTGCGAAGTCACAACGTCGATTTTACGTTCTCATTTCATCAGATGACAAGGCCTTGTCGATCTCAAGGCGGATCTCAGGCGGGGTCGACCGAGTTGGCAATGAGCCTGCTGAAGAATTGTCAAAACTCGGGGTAACGGTGATCGATCTTTCCAAGATCAAGGATACATCCAGTCTCGACCACACCAAGTTCGCCGACTCTCCTGAAATCGTGCAACTGATTGGAGAGAGAATCAATGAGGGCGACACGATAGGAGATGCACGAACCAGCATGATCGGAAATGTACCTGCGGCGGCCAAGGTCCTGACCGGTTCTGGCAGCGGTGGTGCAATTGTCGTGTTCAACTGAGAAGTGATCAGTTCATCAACGATCCATTCAGGATAGCTGTAATCGGTTCTGGCTAACGCATGTGCGAGATTCCAAAGTCATCCGAGTGTCAAAAATGGCAAGCCAGGATCTTCCATGCGATCCCTGTGGTCTACATTTTTCTTGTTTCATGTATCGCTATATTTATCGTCTCCGAAGCCGGTGCTATCGATCCGGGTACGGGCGATGACGAAGATGTGGTTCCCGCTGTTGAAGAGACGCCCCAGCGCGATCTTCGTGTCGAAGACGAAACCGGCGTCTATCGATTTTATGGCTTTTTGAACAAGGGACTTCTGTCTTACGACGATGGCGGCTCTTCCCGGGCTTATTTTCCGGTCGACAATTGGGGTTATCAGTCGCGTTTCGGAATTGAGGGCAAATCGCGAAAGTTCAATGGCTGGGCTATAGGAGCAAGGCTGGAACTGGGTTGGGATCCCTATTCCACCATGACAGTCAACCAGACGAACCGATACATTGACTGGTCGGTCACCCTGCGGAAGGCGGAGATCGCGCTGTTCGGCGATGGATTCGGGGAAATGTTTCTCGGACAGGGAAGTATGGCATCGGACGGCACCGCCGAGGTTGATCTTTCAGGTACGACGCTTGCCGGACAGTCCCGAGTGGGCAGAATCGCAGGAGGACAGATGTACCGTCTTACCGATGGCGCCTTGTCCGACACTCAAATTCTCGACACCTACACCAACATGGACGGTTTCGGGCGTCGACTGCGTGTTCGCTATGATACGCCGAAATGGAACGGTTTCACTCTGTCGGCGGCGATCGGTCAGACAGTCGTGCCTAACGTGGAAGACAATCTCGGCTGGGACTTTGCTTTGCGATATTCCGACACGCTTGGGGCATTCAAGCTGGCTGGCGCAATGGCATACTCGCAAAATTACTCGGGCGATGAGACTATCGTTGACGGATCAATGTCCGCCCTACACCTCCAGACTGGCGTCAGTCTGACTTTCGCCGCCGGCCGCACCGAAAAGAGCGAGGAACCGGAACGCTATGTTTATAGCAAGCTCGGCTATCAAGCGAACTGGTTCGAGATTGGCACAACGGCGTTTTCTGTCGACGCCTATCGCGGAAACTCGATCGATACGGACGGCGATGCCAGCACTTCCTACGGTTTCCAGTTCGCTCAGGACGTTGAGGACTGGCAGACGACATTTTATCTGGGGTTGCGCACCTATCGATACGAAGCTCTGCAACAATCCTACCGCAACGGACTTGCAATCATAACCGGTGCGTTTGTCAGCTTTTGAATACGGCAACGTTATCCGGCTGTTAGTTCTGATACCTTGCATCGTAGAAATGGGAGCAATCCAATTCGTGCTTTACTGCTATATCTGATGCGGACCACTGCCGGCCTCCTGGTTGTGCTTTTGTCCATATATGTTGCTCTTGGCAGCTATTACTGGCTCGGATGGCCCGGCTACCTCAGGTTGGGACTCGCATTTCTTGCAGTCCCCGTTCTGGTTGGCCTGTGGTTCATTCCAGGTAGGGGGCGAGTAGCCAGACGTGTTGGTAGCGTGGGGCTCATGATCATATTCTTTTCGACCTATTTTACCAAGAGCCCGGTGCCGCAGGATTGGGTGCCCCTGCACGCTGAGGAGGCCGAAGTTCACATCAACGGCAGCGAAGCGACGATCACGAACTTTCGTGACGCCGTTCACCGGGTTGGAGTTGCATCACAGCCCCGGTGGGTAACCACCAGCTACGATCTGGACAAACTTGAAAGCGCACAGCTGATCCTTCAGCCCTTCGGACAATCCGTGGCGACCGTTCACGTCATGACCACATTCCGTTTCACCGATGGCCGGTACCTTGCCGTATCTGTTGAAGCAAGACGCACAAGCTGGACACATTTCGACATGCTCTCCGGCTTCTTCAGACATGATCAGCTCTATGTGGTACTCGGCACGGAACGCGACGTGTTATGGAAACGGTTGGCGCACCTTCCCCCGAACGACCTCTACTTTTTTGAATTCACACGTTCCTCTGACGAAATCCGACGCTATCTGGAGACGCTGCTAAGATTTACCGAGGACATCCACGAGAAACCGGTCTTCTACTCGACTGCTACGGAAAGCTGCTTCACGACGCTATTAAGATTGAGCCCGCGATTTGACAATCTCGTCCCCTGGTACGATCCGCGTCGCTGGTTACCCGGAGATTCGGTCAGCCTGTTTCAGCAACTCGATCTGGTGGACAATAGTGTTTCTACGCAAGAGCTAATCGAGCGCGGCAAGCTCCAGTCTGGCATCAGTCCGCCTTGGGATTTTCCGGACGAGAAAGCCTGGAGCCGGTACCTGCACGGGAAAATCGGTCAATAAGACGAGTAGATGTCAAAAGTGGCGTGCGCCACCCTCACTGGCGTTTGTTTGCGACGGGAGTAACGGTAGTCGGCACACAACGAGGACGACAAAGGAGACAACCTTGTTCGCATTTGGCTTCAACATTATCCGTCTGCTGTTAGCCGTCGGAAAGTCGAGGCATGTTCCAGCATTTCGGGCCGGACTGGCGCTTGCGGTTTTCATTCTGATCTCCGGTATGGTTTTCTACCGCAGCGTCGAGGGGTGGTCGTGGATCGATTCGCTTTACTTTAGCGCGACGACCGTTTCGACAGTTGGATTTGGCGATCTATCGCCGAAAACAGATCTGGGCAAGGTGTTTACCGTCATCTACATGTTTGTCGGCATCGGTGTATTCGTACTGCTTTTTTCGCAACTGGCGAAAGCGATGCTGAAATGGACGATCACAACGGCCATTGAATGCACCAATCGAGTTTGAAGAACGAACTGGACAGGTCAATTTCAACTCGCCTAATTTCTGTTTTATATCCTAATTTGATGGTTCGTGTTCTCGATAGGACCTATTGTTCGCACGCCCGCCTGAGGCCGAGAGCCGGAGCGTATTAGACGTCGAAGTTTGGCACAGTGACATCGCTCGAGCGATGCTCAGACCAATCTTCAATAAACTCACAGGATATGGTTCCAGCTTTCGTGTGGATTTCAACGACTGCAGATGGACGCGCACATTGGAATCTATTGAATTGAAAACTGAAACCTCTCGGCCTGTCACGCCGGAACATCCAAAATCGAACAACTCGTCCAGTAAATATCACCCTGATCGGCTTGTATTTTCGTGCTACTTTTCGTGCTACATTTGACAGCTACAATTGGGCTAAGTCATTGAAAACAAAAGAGGGGGCGTCGTTCAAGAGTCTTCTCGATCGCACCAGCCACAATTCTGGCAAGTTATTGAAAATACAGTATAAAACCCTGTTACTAAATCTCGCAAATTGAGTGGCTGTGAAACTCGGTGCTAGCGGCGGTCAGTTCATGAAGCTGGAACGCGGAACAGTCAATGTTATCACCACACCGTCTGCATGTATTTTTCGATAGAATTCACCGCGAAGGGTTCTACCTATTGTAGCTTTTGCGAGCCGGCTGCCAAAACCATTCGTCGGAATGGTCGGATTGAGGTGTATCGGCATCGGCTGGGTTGATCTCCCAGGCGACAATAGTGAAAGTGGATGCCGGCGCATCCACTTTGGATTAAGTCCGTCACCTGCATTTTGACTAGGTCAACTTCTTCAGGATTTCGAGCATCGCCTCAGACTGATCCGTGTGGTGGTGGGCGAGCTTCCACGTTCCGCCCACCAGCAGGTAGACATTCGTCACGCGATGATCGATCGCGGCGGTGTGACCTGCAATGACCAACTTTCCGACCTCGACTCCTGTTTCCAACGCCATATCGGTCCCTGCGACGATCTGTTGATCTTTGAGTCTGATCTCGCCGCCACTCGCGATTTCGGAAACTTTCGTGAAGCTTGCGATCACGGCGTCGTACCCTTGATCGCGTCCGCCGATCGGATGGTGAGCAGATACTGACGCGTCTGTGACCCAAACGCTGGACATGGGTGCGGCGTCACCGGCGGCCATCTTGTTAAGCGCGTCGTAGAACTTCTCCGAAGCGGCCAGAACTTGGTTGTTTACAGACATGATGGAAATCCTTTCTTGAAGGTGATCGGGAAAATTAACGGAGAGCGTCAGAGTTCGCTCCGTGGGTAATTCGGGTGGATTGAGCTAGCTAGCAGCTACTTCTGCGCTACCACGCGTCGCGGCAAAGAATTCGGCGCGCGCGTTGGTTCTGGGATAGGGCTCGTAAGGCACCTCGACGCCAAGAAAATCACAAAGTGGTTCCCACCCGTCGGAGGAACGGAACACCAGCACCTGGCCCTTGGATTCCAGAGCTCGGGCGGCTGCAGTGTTCGCCCGGTAGGCGGCAAGGATACCATCCCTATTGGTATTCCCACCGAGCGCCTTTCCGATGATCACTTTGTCGATCATCTCGAACCAGGTGCGGCGTTCTTCGGGCCAGGATGCTTTGTCGAGGATGAGCGGCAGTATTGTCTGGGAAAAACTTGCGTACCAATCGTTCGGGTCGCGATCGGACAATATGACCTTGGCTCCAGGGAATGTCGCCAATGCATCCTGCCAGAAAGCCGAAACCGGAAAATCGACCGCAGAGCGAAAGTCCGCGAAGATGTTTGCGAAGTCCGGGCGGCCCGCCTCAGCCTCTCGCCAGAGTCTTATCTGCTCAGGATTGTCGATCACCTCGGACATGTGATGGCAACGACCGAAGCCCAGCAGTTCAAGTGCTACCTTCAGAGAGTTAGTGCCTGTCCGTCCAAATCCTGCGCCGATGATTTCGAGTGCCATGATCCAAGATATCCTTTATGAATGCAATCAATCATGACTGCTGGTTTGGTTCGTTCTGGGAGGACTTAGGCAGAAAAAGCCGCATTTAGTCCAACGAAAGGATTTCATCGTATATGAATGAAATCGATTTACATCGCGTAGATCTAAATCTTCTCGTGGTTTTTGAGGTTCTCATGGAGACCCGAAATGTGACGGCCACAGCTGAAAAGATTGGACGCACACAGTCAGCAGTGAGTCATTCCCTCGCGCGGCTCAGGGATCAACTTGGCGATCCGCTGCTCATCCGGGTCAGCGGGACGATGCAACCCAGCCCGTTTGCGGAGATGATCGTGGAAGATGTGCGCGCTATCCTGCGCAGCATCCGCAGGGTCATTGCGCCGCGGAGCCAGTTCGACCCGGCAGCCAGCGACCGGGTCTTTCGCATCGCCATGCCGACGCTGACAAGAGTGATCGCGGAAGTCTCGCATCGCGTCGAGTCTGAAGCACCCAACTTGAGAATAGAATGGCTGCCAGCCCATCACGATGTCTACCAGTCTCTCGGCGAGGGCCTTATCGACCTGGCGCATCTGGGCGGTGAACCGCGTCTGCCTGACGGACTGGAGCACCAGGTGATGGAGCCCTTCTCGTGGGTGACATTCGCGCGCCAAGATCACCCGGCATGCGACGCCTGGGGGCATGACGCTTGGCGCAGGTATCCGCACCTCATGGTCAACGTCACCAGGTCCATGCAAAATCCTTTCCCCGTTACTGCCGAGGCTAATGCCGGCGCACGACGGGTCAGCACAATGATAGGAGACTCGGCCGGCGTCGCTTCGCTGCTTGCCAAGTCAGACTTCCTTGCGACATTTCCGGCTATACTATTGGCATGGGACATGGAGGCCTTTGGACTTCGCGCATTGCGCCCACCAGTTGACCTCGGCCATGTCCCCGTTCGGTTCTTCTGGAGTTCCCGGTTGGCCAACGATGCCGGCGGCATCTGGATCCGGTCAATTGTGATTGAAGCATATCGTCGCTTGCAGGATGAAGCGGAAGCCAAGTTGAACCGAAACAACCTTCTCCAACCGGATGGATGATGTGAGCTGCTCCCCGATCATTGGACAGTTTTCGACGTACATGCTCGGACTCCACAACACGTTCGATCTTTGCAGGAAATGCGAGATCGTTGTAGCGCCAACTCTCGGCCCCAGTCGTTCATTGTGTGGCTGCACGACATGTCTGGAGAGTATCGGTGCAATGGTATGAACGTTTAGTCGCGGAAGAGCATTTTCGTTCTGTCACTCGTGTTTTGGTAGTGGATTGGTTTACACTCAACACTGGATGTATGCAGTTTCCTGCTGACGCTTTCAGACTCTGCGGTCAGGAGAGCATATCTTGAGCTGCAACTTTTTGTGTTACTTTTTGTGCTACATTTTAAGCCTTGAATGTCGCTAAGTTATTGAAAAGAAAAGAGTGGAAGCCGCTGATGAGTCTTCTTGACCGCACCAATGTCTCAAAAAGAAATTTTAAACCATTGAAAATCAATATGTATCCGGTTGCGTAGCTACGCGTTTCGAGCAGCTCTGGCGCTGTGCAGTTCCCTGATATTTTCGATCTGGCTTTGTTTCGGGAATCTGTCGTTTCGGCCTTGTTTGTATTCGGCGACGCCGAAATCTGGCTTTGTTTCGGTAAATTGCGATTCAGACTTTGTCTGCGGTTCTCAAGCCGCTGCTGATTTGGGTTTGTTTCGGGAATTCGGGTTTTGCGCGTTCTCCTGCGAGTCAGCCGCACCCACTGGCTTTGTTTCGGGAATCCGGAAAATCCATCTTTGTCCGCTGAATGTGGTCGTCGTGACGTCTGTGCTTATCCCACGTCATAGCACAAAAGCGAGGCCGATGCAGTATCTATGTTCTATTTATGTTCCATATTATGCGCTGCGGAGCCTGCCTGACGCCGGATCGACTTAAGCGCTGGTATTAGCATCGTCGCGCGGTCTACAGTCTAAAAATCCGTCTGATATGACCTGTTGCCCCAGGAAAGGGATAGAAATGAACGCAGAGGCCGGCGACGCACCACTAGAATTTTCCAAATTCCGTGATCCCAGCCTGCATGATTTCGAGATCAGGCAGGTTTCCTGTTCATTCGAGAGAGTGTCTCTCCAACTCGAACTGGAGGAGAGGAAGAAACTCCGAATGGATCTGTTTGGCGTCCATGCGATTGCCTTCTGCGTCGAGCACCCGAAAAATGTCATTTTCGATTGCTTCTATACCGAGATTGATCAATCCAACCTCAACGCCGTCAAATCCCGGTTCAGGTATATCTTCAGCGGGGAAGAAATCATCGGAAAATTGTTTGTAGCCATGGATTTCAGCACGCCGTCCGAATTTGGCTGCATATGCGACCGGCTCGAGGTCAGGGAATAAGACCAGATGTTTGTTTTCCGGATTTTCATCACGCTACCCATACTTCTTCTCGCTGCCGGCGTATGTTTTGCAGGCAGTTATGAGCAGGGAACGGACGCCTATAATCGCGGCGACTACGAACTAGCGAGGAAACTCTATGAGGAAGGCGCTGAAAATGGCTCGGCGGAGGCAATGACCGGATTAGCGCTTATGTACGCATCCGGCATAGGGGCGCCGCAAAGCAACCGCAAGGCCGTTTTCTGGTATCAAAAGGCGGCGGAGAAGGGAGACATGCCGGCGCAATACAATCTGGCGATCATGTATGAACGCGGCGCTGGTGTGGAGAAAGACTTCAAAGCGGCGGCGAGATGGTTCCGCGAAGCCGCCAATCAGGGTCTTGACCGCGCGCAATACGGTCTCGCTCTGTCGTACGAGATTGGAAGAGGTGTGGAGCAAGACGATGTGGAAGCGGTCCGCTGGTATCGAAACGCTGCAAATCAGGGTCTACAAATCGCGCAATTGGCGCTTGGCATGATGTATTCCCTGGGCAAGGGCGTGCCGGCCAACGAAACTGCCGCCGCTATCTGGTTTCGATTGGCTGCTGATCAAGGATCGCCTGAAGCGCAAATGTCCCTATCCGTCATGTATCTGTACGGCGCCGGCGTCAAACAGGACAACGAGTTAAGCCTACATTGGATGCTCAAGGCGGCAGAGCAGAACAATTCCGAAGCCTATTTCATGCTAGGAGATCGCTACGAGGTCGGCAAGGGTGGCGTAGCCGATCCTGTAGAGAGTTACATGTGGTATTCCCTGGCTATCGATCAGGATCACGCCGAAGCTGCTCTAAACCGCGCGCTACTTGCCGAGACCATGACGCCAGAACAAATCTCCAGAGCCGAAGCAATGGCTCGGGACTGGAGGAATAAGCATAATCAGTGAACTGCAGCCGTTGTCATGCCTGCGTGCCTCTTCCTCACCAGCACGGTTCGCTCCGAGCGATACGCCACATTCCCAAACTCCCATGGAACTCACTCGCGCTCTCCTCGTTATCACCTGCGATAAGAAGGAGACCTCATCACATGAAACAATGGCTGATATTGGTGTTCGCCGCATTCGCAATTGCAGGCTGCACTCCGACTGAGAAGGGCGCTGCGATCGGCGCTGGAACTGGCGCCGTCGTCGGCGGCATCGCTACTGGCAATGTACAGGGCGCCGCAGTTGGCGCGGCTGTTGGCGGCGTTGCGGGCGCTGTGATCGGCCGTGTGTCCGAAGGCTCGAACCGGTGCTACTATCGCGACCGTAATGGCCGACGTTACGTCGACGCCTGTCCGTCCGGATATTGATACAGGCCAACGTTGATCACAGTTTTTGAGGCTTGCCGGTCGTACTGGCCGTTACGCCTCTTTTTGGTGTCTTTATGAGCCCTCAGGCCCGTGACTTCAGTCACGTGCCTCTTCTGCTATGGCGTTGTAATGTCATCGGGTCTTCCAGCTTAACTCAGACGCTTTTAGCGAAGTGCAGTTTGCAGTGATTGCAGCACAGTCAGAGATGCGGGTGGGAACAAATTCAATAACATCAATAATAATTGCAGAATCGTGTCAATTGGATCGCACATGTTCAAATAATTGAGCGGTAAAAAGCGCGCAATAAACATTATTAAGATATAATATAAACAACAATAAATACATGATTCAAAACAATAAAATGCAATAAAAAATATACAGAACATAATTATTGAGTTCGATAAGTATTTTTGCAATAGTAAGTTATGTACGGGGGTCTATTGCAGATGAAAAGCTATTTCGCAGGTATATGTAGTGTTGTTTTTCCGATGGTTATATCAGTGTCCGGAGCAGCCTTCGCAGGAGACTGGGAGGGAGATACTTCGGGAGACTGGGATGACGCCAGTAACTGGGTCGGCGATGCTGCGCCAGTCGATGGAACGAGTATAAATATCGACATCGTTGCTGAAGATCCGCTCAATGCGGCCAGCATCACGTCTGCGACAACCAACAATGTCCTTCCGGGATCCGCGCTGTTTGTTGGCGTTTTGTCGGGAAGCGACGCCGAACTGACGATTTCCGATGGCGGGCAACTGCAGGTCAAAACCGGTGATATTGGCGCCAACATGGGTGCAACGGGCGCTGTAACCGTTACCGGAACAGGATCCGTGTGGACAATGTCCGGTCAACTCAACGTCGGCGCCGACGGCACAGGAACCATGACTATCGCTACTGGCGGTGTCGTCAGCAGCCTTCGCGGCTCGATTGGATCCTATCCGGACTCGAACGGCGCGGTCACCGTCACCGGCGAAGGGTCGAACTGGACAAATGATGAAAGCGTTGTTGTCGGTTTCAGCGGCAATGGCGTTCTGGAGATTTACGACGGCGGAACGGTTGAAGGTGCTGAAGGATATGTGGGCGCCGGTGTATCCGGTTCCGGTTCTGTCATCGTTTCAGGCGCGGGTTCAAGCTGGATGAACAGCAGCGCGCTGGCTGTAGGTTATGGAGGTTCAGGCTCCCTTCTTGTCGAGAATGGCGGACAGGTGACCAGCGCCAGCGGCGTGATTTCCGATATGGACGGATCTTCCGGCGAGGCGATCGTGACGGGAGAAGGGTCCGCCTGGACGATGGACGGCGAACTCCGCGTGGGATCCGGCGATGACGGATCGCTGACGATCGCCGACGGCGGATATGTGTCCAGCGCTGGCGGAAACATCGGATACGAAGCCGGCGCGACAGGAAATGCGACGGTCACAGGCGCCGGTTCAACTTGGTTCAACGGAACGGGAGCCAATGCAAAAATCGTGTATATCGGTTATTTCGGCAGCGGCGAGTTGACGATCGAGGACAGCGGTCAAATGGACGGAGGGGTGTTGTACATGGCAACGGCGCCTGACTCCTATGGTCGCTTGACCGTGACCGGGCCGGACTCTGCCTGGACCAACCACTTACTCAGCCAAATAGGCATCCAGGGAACTGCCGAGATTCTGATTGAAGACGGAGGAACGATTACCCAGGGCGAAGGAAATGTTTTCCTCGGGGTTTCTTCTGTCGGAATTGGCGCCGTCACGGTAACGGGCGCCGGTTCAGCCTGGACGAACATGTATTTTTTCGGTGTTGGCGATCAGGGTACAGGATCGCTGACCGTTTCGAATGGCGGACTGGTCAGCGGACGAATTGCAATGTTTGTCGGGAGCGGCGCTGGTTCAGACGGCACAGTCAATGTCGGCGCCGCCGCGGGCGAAGCGCCAATGGCGCCTGGCGTCATCGACTTTCCGAGCTTTGAATTTTATTCTGGCGACGGAAGGCTCGTTTTCAATCATACCGACGAAACGGGCGACTACGAATTCACCCCGTCTATCACCAGCGGCGCCGGAGCCGCGACGATCGCGCACTACGCCGGCTTCACGCGCCTGACCGGAGACGGAAGCGCCTATGCGCGCGCCACCGACGTCCATGGCGGCACGCTTGCAATCGACAACATGCTGGGCGGTCAGGTCAACGTCCTGAGCGGCGGCGCGCTGACTGGGACTGGCGTCGCCACCGGCAACGTGACCTTCAATTCCGGCTCGACCTACCTGGTCGACATGGACGGCTCGACCGATCCGCAAGGACTGACCGTGAGCGGCCTGGCGACGCTGGACGGCTCCGTCGTGATCGAGGGCGATTACATGGAGGTTGCTGGAGAAGGACCGGTCGTGATCCTGACGACCGACACGACCCTGACGACGACCTTCGACAGCGCTGAAGTGGCTTCGGTGTTCTTTACGCCGAGCCTAAGCTACGAGATGGACGGCGGGACAGACTATGTCTACGTGTCGATCGAACAGGACAAGACGTTCTCCGATTTTGCCGACACCCGAAACCGCCTTGCGGTCGCCGGGGGCCTGGAGAGCCTGGCTTCCGACAATCCGCTGGCGGCGACCATGCTGACGCTGACCAACGAAGGGGTTGTCGTCGACGCCTATGACCAGCTTTCCGGAGAAATCCACGCCTCGCTGAAGGGCGCGCTCATTGAGAACGGCCAGCAGGCGGTGAAAGCCATCAACAACCGCATTCACGACGCCTTCGAGGCCGACGCCAACAGTTCGGTCGCGGCCTATGGCGATACCCACGATCCGGCGAGCGGCTTTTGGATCACCGGTTACGGCGACTGGATGTCGACGGAGGCTACCGGCAACACGGCTGCGATGGACAATGCGCTTTACGGCGTGATCGCCGGCATTGACCACCGGTTCGGCGACCATTTCCGTTTCGGCGTCCTCGGCGGGTACAGCCGCACCGATACGACGATTGACGCGTTGTCATCGGAAGCGGAAGCCGACAGTTACACGATTGGCCTGTATGGTGGAGCGGACAACGGTCAGGCGGGGTTGAGCCTTGGCGCGCTGTATACGTGGCATTCGATCGACAGCAGGCGTTACGTCACCAATCCGGTGACGGAAGAACTGGCGGCCGACTATGACGCGGGTTCGTTCCAGCTGTTCGCCGAAGCCGGATACAAGGTGGCGATGGAGCAGGCGACGCTCGAGCCTTTCGCCGGCGTCTCCTACATCAATCTGCAGACGGATTCCTTTGCCGAGAGCGGCGGCCTCGCCGCGCTCTCGTCGCCCTCGCAGTCGACCAGCACCACCTTCACGACGCTCGGCCTGCGTTCCTCCATGACGTTCGCCTCGAACGTCCACGCTCGCGGCATGATCGGCTGGCGCCACGCTTTCGGGGATGTCGATCCTGCCTCAACCATGACGATTGGCGGGGGAAGCCCGTTCACGATTGTTGGCGCGCCGATTGCGCAGGACGCGGCCGTCGTTGAAGCGGGCATTGATATCAAAGCCGGCCAGAACGTCATGATCGGCGCGTCCTACGAGGGCCAGTATGGCGACGGCGCCATCGCCAATGGTTTCAACGCGCGCTTCCTCGCGACATTCTGAGGGCCGGAACGGCGCGCGACTAGGTCCGATTACGCGCCTTCGTTGCTTTTCCGACTGTGCGCGGCTTCGAAAAGTCGGCTTCGTCTTCCAACTGGCCTGAGGGATTGGGTCCAGCCGTTGTGAACGCGCTGGCCCAGTCGCCGAGTTTTTCGGCGAAATCCGGCCAGGCGCGCATGTCTTCGTCATCGCGGTACATCGAAAACGGCCGCAGCGTGCTTTCGTAGAAATCAATCTGCTCATGCCTGCGGTACTGGCGGGGCTCATAGCGATCCCAGTGGCAGAGCTGGTCCAGCGGACGGCGGTAGCGCCGGTCCTGTTCGGCTACGGGAAAGCCGACCGGAATGGTCCCGTAGGCTTTCATCCACTCCGGATAGCCGAGCAGGGCGCTGAGCTCGCGATTGGTGGCGTCTTCGCCGCCGCCGGAGAGCCACGCCGACGTCAGACCTTCGGCGGTGACGCCAAGCTGGATGTTCTGGATCACGGCGCCCAGCGAGCAGAGAAAGATCGCTTCATTGTTGTCCTGGTATTCCTCGTCCCATTCGGGACTGGTCGCCTGGGGAAAGCAAACCTTCCAGCGCGGATCGCCGATCACAATGATGATCGCGACGGTGTTGGACAGGTAGTTCTTGGAGACGGCCGGAAACCCCTTTGCATGGTCGCGAAGCCGCTGCGCCTGGCGCAGGAAGACCTGGCGGACTTCCTCGCGCATTGCCGGGTCGTGAACGACGATGCAGTCCCAGCATTGCACATTGGCGCCCGACGGCGCCCAGCGGCCGCACTCGACGATCCGCTCCAGCACGTCACGGCCGATTTCCTTACCCTTGACGAATTTGCGCGTGCTGCGCCGGCTTTCAACGACATCGCGAAAATCGCTCGTCTTGCCCTCAACTGTCATTGTTTCCTCCTTTTTGCTGCAGGCTACTCCGGCAAGCCGGCCGCAGCGAGGTCTTTTACGAGGGCGGCGAGATAATCGGAATGCATGTTTTTCCAGTTCTTCTTCAGGTGACTGATCGTGACGCCCGGCCAGGCTTCGTGCAGTCTGGCGATGATATCTGAGGCCTCCTGCAATCGCTCCTGCCGGACAAGGGTTGCAGCATAGATCATGGGCCCCACGGGGCCGGTCTGTTGTCCGGCCGCGACGTGATGGCCGACCCTTGCCGCCTCGTCGATGTCGCCAAGCATGTAAAGGCAGATGCATTTCATGACCTGCTTGAACTCGCGGAACGGGCCCTTGGGACTGAGCCGTATCGACATGTCGATGGGCGCGAGCGCGGCATTGGCGTCGCCATTCCAGATATGCGCCAGCGCAAGGCACATGACGGCCATGGAGGAACTCGGATTGAGCGCCACGGCTTCCTCCGCCTGATCAATCGCCAGTTCGGTTTGACCCTGAAGCATCAGCACCCTGCTGAATGCAACGCGCGGCAGGCTGTCCGTCTCGTCGAGTGAAACCGCCAGCGTCGCCTCCTGGTTCGCTATTTCCATATCTGTTTCCGGGGTATCGGTGACGCACACGGTGACGTCGCGGCAAAGAATGATCGCCCGAAGAGCGCGGGCTGCGCTGTAATTGGGCGCGTCCTTGATGATGCCGGTCAGGAGCCGCTTGGCGTGTTCCGTGTGATCGTCCGTCGCTCGATAGACATGCCATAGCGCGTCCTGATAGCGTTCCCAGACGCCCAGATGTTCGGCAGAGCGTTGCGTGCGCTGTCGCTCGGTGAGCTTGAGTTGGGAATCGATATTGGCTGCTATGGTGTCGGCGATCTGCTCCTGCAGGTCAAAGACGTCGACAATGTCGTCATCGAACCGTTCCGCCCAGATGTGCTGGCCGGTGCGAGCGTCGATCAGCTGAACGGAAATGCGAATGCGTGAGCGAGCCTTGCGCACGCTTCCGGTCACGACGTAATGCACGCCGAGTTCCTGTCCGATGCGCACGACGTCGGCTTCCTGATCCTTGTAGGAGAAGGACGATCCGCGCGAGATGACCATGAGCCAGTCGACATGCGAAAGCGCCGTGATGATCTCCTGCGTGACGCCGTCGGAGAACCGCTCCTGGCGGACGTCTCCGCTGAGGTTCTTGAACGCCAGCACCGCTATCGACAGCTTTGTCGGCAGCGGAGGATGCTCGGTCTCGCGGTGTCTCGACACGTGAGGCGCGGCACTTTGGGGCGACGCAACCGAAGTCGCCACGACAGGTTCGGACGACGGGCTGGACAGGATGAAATTCGACCCGTGTTTCGGCCAGTCGACGGAATTGTGATTGAGGTAATACTTGAGGTTTTCCGCCGCAAACAGAAAAGCCATGCGACGGCTTTTGCCGGGCAACATCTTGTGGGTGAAGTTCAATCCCGCTGCGACCCGCGCAAGCAGGTACTGGTTCTGCATATAGGAAATGCGTGACTGATGGTGGTCCCGCACCCAGTCAGTCAGACCGTTTTGCCACTCCTTCATCAGTTCAAGCAGGCCGAGATCGTCGCCTCTGGGATCGATGGTCGTGCTTTGATCTTCGAAGGGCCTCAGATGATAGAGAAGCGACTGCCAGTTCGCCGCGTCGGTGTATTCGCGAGACATCAGCAGGTGGCTGATCTCGAAATAGGCGTGGTCATAGAACAGGAACTGGTTGTTCTCGTACATGGCCAGATCGATGAGGTAGTAGGTTGTCGGGCTGTTCTTCGCCGTGCTTGCCAGGACATTGTACCCGTGGAGGTCTCCGTGGGATTGTCCCATGACGGCGCGCAATCTCAAGCGACTGCCGAAATCGGCGTCTCTTGCCGTAAACGCCAAAGGATTGGGATACCAGCGGCCTTCGAAAACGAAGCTGCTGTCATCGGGCGCGACGCCGCATGTGTGGTTCACGAAAGCGTGGATGCGTCCACCATTGTCGGGATCTATCCGGTAGTCGAGCCAGCTCCACAACAGGTCCTGCGGCGATCGAAGCCCTTCAGAAAAAGTATGGCCTGCGTTCCAGCCCTCGAGCAGGCCGAGCGACATGTTCAGCACGACGCTCAATTGTCTCCTGTGCGAACATTCCGCCCAGGGAGTGGCGAATTCCAGTCCCTGGCCGGCGATCGTGGACAGAATGGCCAGGCTGTCGCCGTGATGCAGGGTGTGCAGGATCTTCGGCAAATGGGTTTCAGCGTATTCGGGAGCTGTTTCGAAGGCGAGTTGATGCCGCTCGTCCTCGTCGCGTTCCTTTTTCCCGGAATCGCTCGAATGGTCGAATTTCAGGATCGCCTGGCCGTTGAACTCGTTGCTGTTGATGTCAGTCGTATAGACCGCGGCGCCGGATTTGCCGCTGAGCTTGTGGTGAAGATAGATCTCGTTGCCCACGCCCCATTTTTCCTGAAGCAACGGTTTCAGGTCCAGATAGGCTTCTGGCCACGGAAGCCCGAGATGAGCATTCGCGCTTTCTTCTCCCATGGCGTCTCTCCAAAAGGCAATCTTGACCGGAAAAATCAGGCGTTGATGAATATGAGGCGCTTACGCGCCACGCCTTCCGGGAACGTTCGATACATCAGCTAATTTCCGGCCAGAATCAACCTTTCAAAGAGATTCTTTCAGGTCATTTGGCGCTCGTTGTCTCCGGCGCCGCCGAATGATAAACGAACAGCAAGGGGCAAAATGTGTTGGTTTGGAGCGGTTCCAGGGAGAGGCGGCCGATGGCGGCGTTGTTTTATCTTGAAAAGTTCGAAACGGCGGAAACAGCGCAATGAATGTTGCGTTGTGGCTGAAAAGGGCGGCGCAGCTTTATCCGCACGCGCCGGCGCTCCTGAAGGGCGAGCGCGTTGTCGCCACCTATGAAGAGTTCTACCGCCGCGCCAAAGGACTGGCGGGCGCCTTGCAGTCCCAATACACGATCGGCGAGGGTGACCGCGTCGCCATCTTCATGGCGAATTCGACCGAATATCTGGAGGTCATGAACGCCGTATGGATCGCTGGCGCCACAGTGGTGCCGATCAATGCGAAACTGCATCCCCGCGAGGCGGCCTGGATCATCGAGAATTCCGGCGCCAAACTCATCATCAGCGCCGGCAAGGATCTGGCCGGGATCAGCAAGGAGGCCACCGTCGCCGGGCTGCCCCTGATCGATGTCAACAGCGACGCTTACGTCGGCTTCTACGACGCGGATCCTGTCGCCGAACCGCTGCGACAGCGTCACAGTAATATCGCCTGGCTGTTCTACACGTCCGGAACGACGGGTCGTCCGAAGGGCGTGATGCTGACCCATGGCAATATGCTTGCAATGACGCTGACCTATTTCAGCAGCGTGGACGACACCAGCCATTCCGACTGCACGCTCTATGCCGCCCCGATATCGCATGGAGCGGGATGCTACAGCTTCGCCTTCACCTTGCGCGGCGCGCGCCACATCGTACCGGAGTCCGGAGGCTTCGATCCCGGAGAAATCGTGGCGCTCGCGCCCGGATTGAAGAACATATGCATGTTCGCCGCACCGACGATGGTGCGTCGCCTGGTGGAGCATGCAAAATCGGTTGGCTATGACGGCGAGGGGCTAAAGACCGTGGTTTATGGCGGCGGCCCCATGTATGTGGCCGATATTATCGAGGCGGTAGACGTGCTTGGACCGCGCTTCGTGCAGATATATGGCCAGGGCGAGAGCCCGATGACGATTACCGCGCTCTCCCGTGAGTTGATTGTCGACAGGACGCATCCGCGATGGCGCGAGCGCCTGGGCTCGGTCGGGGTGGCGCAAACTTCTGTCGAAGTCATCGTTGCTGACGAGGAAGGCAATGAATTGCCCCATGGAGTAATCGGCGAAATCCGGGTGTACGGAACCCCGGTCATGAAAGGCTATTGGGAAAACGAAGCCGCGACCCGCGAAACGATCCGCGACGGCTGGCTGCGCACTGGCGACCTAGGGACGATGGACGAGGATGGTTTCGTCACCCTGCACGACCGGTCCAAGGACATGATCATTTCAGGGGGAACCAATATCTATCCCCGTGAAGTCGAAGAGGCGTTGCTGACGCACCCCTCCGTGGCGCAGGTGTCGGTCGTCGGCAGACCTGATCCCGAATGGGGGGAAACGGTCGTCGCCTTCGTCGTGGCCGAAAAGGGACAGACACTGGACGACGCCGAACTGGACCGGCATTGCCTCGATCAGATTGCGCGGTTCAAGCGGCCGAAAGAATATGTCCACCTGCCGGATCTGCCCAAGAACGCTTATGGCAAGGTGCTCAAGACGGAACTGCGGCAAATGCTGGCGAAGGACAGCTAGCCGGAGGTTGGCGTCTCTCCATCGGCCTCACATGCTTTCGGCAACAGGTTCGGCGTGGCGGCTTTGGTGATCACGTAGAGGGGTCTGCTTCTGTGGTCCATGCGGCAACCGACCAGATCGGAGCGACGATCAAGGATCGCGCGGACGTTGCGTCTCTTCCATTTGTCGATGATCCAGATACGTCCATGGCTGTTGATCGACACATCAATCAAGTCTTCCAATTCTTCGTACGATCCGGGACCCGGCAACGCCTCGATGTTCTCATCAAGCGAAAATTCGTAGTCGAGTATTATCTTTACCATAAGAGCGCGGTTGGAAGGATAGACCACCACCCGGTCGGAGTCATGACGCGCATTCAGCACCACCTCGACAGCATTGCGCCAGAGTATCCGGGCATGAGGCCAGAAATGCGCGTTGAATGCCTGCAGTATGAGACATGAGAGCAGGATCAGGAGTAAGCCCGCGCCAATGCGCTTGCGCCAGAGATAGTCGACGCTGATGGCGATCAGCCCGAACAAGCCTGGCGTTGTCAGATAGAAATAGCGCTCGACCATCAAGCTGGTCTTGAAACTGATCAGGACATAAAGAATGGGCAGGACAATCGCGGCCGGCACGGCCGTCCAGAACAACGCTCTGTGCCGGGATCGCCGCAGGAAGGCGCCCAGAACAAGCGCAACGCCGGCTATGGCGATGGCCGCTTCCAGTGTCCGGGAAGCGCTTGTCCATGATGGATCGACTGACGAGAATGTGCCGGATGTGACCCGGATCAGACTCTCCATCGAAAGGGGAAATCTCCTGTCCGCCCAATAGGCGCCGGATTTGCGGATGATCGCCGACGACAGCAGCCAGGAAAAAAGCGCCGCCGACGCCAGGCCCGGCAGCATCGCTCGCCACCATTTGGCGACGAATTGCCTGTTTCGTCTGAGATCTGCATTGAGCAGCGGCGTGAGCGACAACGCCGCCACGTAAAGCGCCCCCGACATGAGAACCGCCGGGGCAAGCGCGGTGGTGACGGAGAGAATAATCCAATGCGGGATCGGGGCTTCCTGCTGGCCGGCCGCCTCCGGTTCATTGGCAAGCGCGCGCGAGAGAATGACGAGCAGGCTGGCCATGCCCAGCATCATGAGCATCGCGAGCAATGCGTAGGGCCTGGCGAAATGCGCGAGAAAGATCCATCCCGGACACGTCATGAGGCCGATCGCGTATATATTGGCGATCCGTGTTGACGTAACGGCGCCAAGCGCTGCGACCATCACACCCAGTCCAAGCGCCGAGAAAAGCGCCGAGGGATAACGAAGGATGTGGGGATCGTCGCTTATGGAATAGAGCGGTTTAATGAGCCAGAAATAGACTGGCGAATGCGTCGCCCCCAGGCGCTCGCGGACGATTTCCGACCAGGTTTCCTGAATGACGCGGTATGTGATCAGCTCGTCTGAGTGAAACTCGAGATTGCCGTTGGTCGAGACAAGCAGGACAAGCGCGATGAGTCCCCAGACAAGACCGAGGTATAAAGACGCGTTGACCGGTCGAGCGGTCTTGGTTTGCACGCTCAATTTTCTCGCGCCAAGGTTGCTTCGGGAGTGGGAAACTTGGAAAACTCGCACTTAAAAGTTGCAAAAACAAACGCCTCAGCAGGCTCTGGGTGGGGACGGTATTGTTATTCCGGTTGAAATGACAGTAGCAACTGTTCTATCCAGCAATCGGGAGAATAATCCGCAGTTTAACGGATCTGTCCTGTAATATTTGTTTTCGACAAGAGATCCGTGTGAGCAACATACTTGGCATATCTGCATTTTATCATGACAGCGCCGCCGCCATTCTTGTCGACGGCCGGATCGTCGGAGCTGCACAGGAAGAGCGTTTCAGCCGCAAGAAGCACGACGCCGGATTTCCGGTGCATGCGATCTCGTATTGCCTGGGAGCCGCAGGTCTGACTTTAAGCGAGATCGATCGCATCGTCTTCTATGACAAGCCGATCCTGAAATTCGAACGCCTTCTCGAGACGTATGTCTCCTACGCGCCGGCGGGCATTCGCTCCTTCATCGCGGCGATGCCGGTCTGGCTCAAGGACAAGCTCTATCTCAAGCAGTCTATTCGCGAAGACCTGGCGAAACTCGGCGACATGAAGAAGAAGGATCTTCCGCCGCTTCTGTTCGCCGAACATCACCAGTCGCACGCCGCGTCTGCCTTCTATCCGAGCCCGTTCGAGCGCGCCGCCGTGCTGTGTCTCGACGGGGTGGGCGAGTGGGCGACGACCTCGGTTTGGGCCGGAAACGGCCGCGAACTGACACCGCTTTGGGAAATCGACTTTCCGCATTCGCTCGGGCTGCTCTATTCGGCATTCACCTACTATACCGGATTCAAGGTCAACTCCGGCGAATACAAGCTCATGGGCCTCGCGCCCTATGGCCAACCGACCTATGTCGACGCCATCCTCGACAATCTCATAGACCTGAAGGAGGACGGCACCTTCCGGCTCGACATGAGTTTCTTCAATTATGCAACCGGACTGACCATGACGAACAAGCGCTTCGACGCGCTTTTCGGCGGTCCGCCGCGCAAGCCCGAAAGCCCGATCAGCCATCGGGAAATGGACATCGCCGCCTCGATCCAGCAGGTCACGGAAGACGTGGTGCTGCGACTTGCGAAAACGGTGCATGACGAAACCGGAGAATCGGCGCTGTGTCTGGCCGGCGGCGTGGCGCTGAACTGCGTTGCGAACGGGCGCCTTTTGAGAGAGGGACCGTTCAAGGACATATGGGTGCAGCCGGCGGCCGGCGACGCGGGAGGCGCGCTGGGCGCAGCGCTGCTTGGCTGGCATGTCTACGAGCAGAAGGAACGGACCGCAGTTACAGGCGACGCCATGCGAGGCAGCTATCTTGGGCCGGAATACGACGACGAGGCGATCAAGACCGCGCTTGATTCCGCTGACGCACGGTATGAGCGGCTGGATGACCCAGCCTTGATGACGCGGCTCGCCGGTCTGCTCGGCGAAGAAAAGGTCGTAGGCTGGTTCCAGGGGCGCATGGAGTTCGGCCCGCGCGCGCTCGGAGGCCGCTCAATCATCGGCGATCCGCGATCGGCGAAGATGCAATCGGTCATGAACCTCAAGATCAAATACCGGGAATCATTCCGACCCTTTGCGCCTTCAGTGCTGCGCGAGCGCGTGTCGGATTACTTCGACATGGATACCGATAGCCCGTACATGCTGATCGTTGCTGATGTGCGGAAGGATTTGCTGGTTGATCTCGATGAAGAACAGCAGAAAATGAGCGGCATCGACAAGCTGAACCTCAAACGCTCGCAACTGCCGGCGATCACGCATGTGGACAATTCGGCGCGCATCCAGACCGTGCACGAGGGCACCAATCCGCGCTACCACGCGCTTCTGAAGGCCTTCGAGGCGCAGACCGGATGCGGTGTCCTGGTCAACACGTCCTTCAACGTGCGCGGAGAGCCCATCGTGTGCACGCCTGAGGACGCCTATCGGTGTTTCATGCGCACCGAGATGGACGTTCTGGTGGTCGGCGACTTCCTTCTGTTAAAGGAAGACCAGACGCCGTGGGAAAAGGACGAGACCTGGAAAGAGGAGTTCGCACTGGATTGACCCGCGACACATCCCTGACCGCAAAACAATTAAGGCGTTTCGCCTGGATACTGGCGTCGCTGTTCGCATTTTTCGGATGCGTGCTGCTGCCCTGGCGCTGGCAAACGTCAACGGTGACAGCGTCCGCCGTCATCGCCGCGGTGCTCGTCGTCTGGAGCCTTGTTGCGCCCATGTCGCTCGCGCCCGTCTATCGCGGCTGGGAGCGGCTCGGCAATGTGCTCGGCTGGATCAACAGCCGGATCATTCTTGGGATCCTGTTTTTTCTGATTGTTACACCAACGGCTCTCATCATGAAGATAATCGGCAAGGATCCGATGCATCGCAGCCGCGACGCGGCAGCGGCAACCTACCGAATTGTGCGGCTGAAGCCGCCGAAAGACACTGACCTGGAAAGGCCATACTGATGATCGAACTGCTATCCGATCTCTGGGGATTCATGCGGGAGCGCCGCAAATTCTGGCTTGCGCCCATCATCATCATTGCGGTGCTGCTTGGCGCGCTACTCGTCTTTGCGCAGGGCTCCGTGGTCGCCCCATTCATTTATACGCTTTTCTGACCCGGCGTCCGGCATGAAAAAGGCGCTTGGCAACATCCTGCTTATCCTGGCGAGCATCGTCTTCACGCTGCTGGCGGCCGAGGTGATGTTGCGCGTCATTCCCTTGGATATTGCAGGCAGCGCCGGGGGCGATCGCGGTTACTTTTCGCGTTTCGATCCGGAACTCGGCTGGGCGCCGTTGCCCACGGTCGAGCAGTATCACGTCGGCGACGGGTTTTCCGTGTCGGTGCGGCAGAACGCCATGGGATTGCGCGCGTCGCAGGAGCACGCCTTCGAAGACGAGACAGACCAACGCAGAATTCTGGTGCTCGGCGACTCCTATGTGTGGGGCTACGGCGCCGACCAGGAGGATATCTTCACAGAGCCCTCGGCGCACGGCGACGACAACGTCGAAATGATCAATCTGGGCGTTTCTGGCTATGGAACCGACCAGGAACTGCTATTCTACGAGAAGCTCGGCAAGCGGTTCGATGTGAACGAGGTGGTGCTTGCTTTCACCACTTACAACGACATCCTCAACAACATGTTCGCCGAACAATATCGCTATCAGAAGCCGTATTTCACGGATGAGAACGGTTTGACTCTGCATGACGACCACGTGGTGGATCGACCGGCGCGCAGTATCGGTATCTGGTTCCGGGACAACAGTCGCGTCGTGGCGCTTGCCGAGACCGGTTTCCTCAATGTGAAATATCTTTGGCAGTCCCGTTTTGGCGACGACGAACCCGTCGCTCATCCCCGCGATCGGGTTCTGGGGCCTGGCGCAGTTCGGCCGATCGACAGCCAGGGCGTCGACCTGACGGTTCAACTGATAAAGCGGCTGCGCGATGAGGTGGAAGCCGCGGGCGCCGATTTCTCGCTTGTATTCATTCCTTACA
The DNA here is from genome assembly GCF_039888615.1 of Hoeflea sp. CAU 1731. Lineage (NCBI taxonomy): Bacteria > Pseudomonadati > Pseudomonadota > Alphaproteobacteria > Hyphomicrobiales > Rhizobiaceae > Hoeflea > Hoeflea sp. CAU 1731. The sequence goes on from NZ_JBDQQS010000001.1 coordinate 370,122, forward strand.
AACCCAATGTCCTGGCTCTTCAGGCAGAGGATCATCCGCTGGTCACGGCGATGACGCCGGCGCTCTCAGAGGCCGGCATCGATTGCTACGATCCCTATTCGATGTTCGTTGAAGCTGCGCGCGAAGGCGCGAGCCCGTTCAACCAGGGCGACAATCACTTCAATGCGAAGGGACACGCGATCTTCGGAAAGGTGATTACGGACCGGCAATTGCGCGAAACGATCAGCGTCTGCCGGTAATCAGATCCGCTACATCATCTGGTAGTGCAGGTCGAACATGATCCACAGCGTGCCGCCGATCATCAGGAAAATCAGAACGCCGGCGAATGCGAGCGCGAGCAGGTTCTCCTTCGGCGTCGTGCGGTAATTGATGTGAAGGAAATAGACCAGGTGCACCACCACCTGAACGATCGCCGTAACGGCGACGATCGCGAGCGTGGTCCTGACGGAAAACCAGCCGGCCCAGGCAAAAGCAAAGGGAATGACCGTCAACACCAGCGCAATGACGTAACCCGTCAGATATCTGCTCAGGGTGTGGGTTCCGGCGTTCGAATTGCTCATCACAGCACTCCCGGCAGATAGACGACTGAAAATATGCCGATCCAGACGATATCGAGGAAATGCCAGAACATGGCGAGCCGGGTGAGACGCGAGCGCACGGGCGGCGTCAAACCCTTTACCGCGACCTGGCAGATCATCACGAATATGCCGAGCGAGCCGAGCGTGACGTGAACGCCGTGGGTCCCGACCAGCGTGAAGAAAGCGGTGAGCATGCCGCTGCGCTGCGGACCGGCGCCTGCGGCGATCATGCCGCTGAATTCGGCGAGCTCCATGCCGACAAAGCCGACGCCGAGAATCATGGTGACGGCGAGCCAGAGCATGACACGAGACGCCTGACCGGCCCTTACAGCGAGCGTTGCGAAACCGAACGTCAGCGTCGAGGTCAGGAGCAGGAATGTCTCACCGGCGGTGTGGCCGAGGCTGAAGAGATCCTTTTGCGTCGGTCCGTCTGCGTAATTCTGGATCATCACCACATAGGTGGCGAAGGCGAGGGCGAAGATCAGCGAGTCGGTCATCAGATAGACCCAGAACCCGAACTCGCGTTCTTCGTATTTTTCGTTCTCTCCGTGAACGGCGGCGTCTACTGTCGCTTCCACGCTCATCTCATGCGCTCCCGGGAACAGGATTGCCGCCGGGGACGGAAGTCTCGGGCGCGCCGATTACCGGATGCCGCGGTTGCGACGCGATGACTTCGAGGCGCGCTTTCTCGATCGCCTCGATGTCCGCTGCAGCAACGGTGTGCTCGTCGTCGTCGTTGCTGCTCTTGATGATCAGGCAGGCGATTACGACGACGATGCTGACGACCGCCAGCCACCACATGTGCCAGATCATGGCGAAGCCGAGAACGAAACCGAACCCGCCGATGATCAGGCCGAGCGGGGTGTTGTCGGGCATTTCGATGTCCTCGTACCGCTCCGGCGCGGCGTAGGCGACGCCGCGTTTCTTCATTTCGTGAAACGCGTCGACATCCTCGACGGTCGGGACGATCGCGAAATTGTAGGCGGCGGGCGGCGACGAGGTCGCCCATTCGAGCGTCCTGCCGTTCCAGGGGTCGCCGGTCAGATCCAGGTTCTTCTCGCGGTCGCGCACGCTGACCCATATCTGGACGCCGATGCAGATCAGGCCGATCATTACGAGCACGGCGCCGAAGGCCGCGAAGACAAGATAGGGCTGCCATTCCGGCACGTCATAGTGCTCCATGCGGCGCGTCATGCCGAGGAAGCCGAGGACGTAGAGCGGCATGAATGCGCAATAGAAGCCGCTTATCCAGAACCAGAAGGAGCGCTTGCCCCATTTCTCGTCGAGCTTGAAGCCGAAGGCTTTCGGGAACCAGTAGTTCATGCCGGCGAAATAGCCGAACAGCGCGCCCGGTATGAGCATGTTGTGGAAATGGGCGACCAGGAACGTCGAATTGTGCATGAGGTAGTCGGCCGGCGGCAGCGCCAGCAGGACGCCCGTGACGCCGCCGATGACGAAGGTGACGATGAAGCCGATCGTCCAGTACATCGTGCTGTGCATGATGATGCGGCCGCGATACATCGTGAACAGCCAGTCGAACACCTTCACGCCGGTGGGCACCGCGATGATCATCGTGGCTATGCCGAAAAAGGCGTTGACGTTGGCGCTCGATCCCATCGTGAAGAAGTGGTGCAGCCAGACCGTAAAGGAGAGAAGTCCGATGGCGGCCGTGGCGTAAACCAGCGATTCGTATCCGAACAGGCGCTTCTGGGAGAACGTCGCGACCACTTCCGAATAGACGCCGAAGGCCGGCAGGATGAGGATGTAGACCTCCGGATGACCCCAGATCCACAGCAGGTTGATGAAGTTCATCATGTTCCCGCCGTCGCCATTGGTGAAGAAGTGCATGCCGAAGATGCGGTCAAGGCCGAGCATGACGGCGACAACGGTCAGGGCGGGGAAGGCGAACGCCATCAGCAGGGCGACGACAAGCGACGTCCAGGAAAACATCGGCATCTTCATCAGCGTCATGCCAGGCGCGCGCAGCCGCAGGATGGTGACGATGAAGTTGATGCCTGTCATGGTGCTGCCGACGCCGCTGACAAGCAGCGCCCAGAGCCAGTAGTCGACGCCGACGCCGGGGCTGTATTCGATGCCGGAATAGGGCGGATATCCGGTCCAGCCGGCCGTCGAGAACTTGCCGATGACGAGCGAGACGAGAACCAGTCCCGCGCCGGATGCGGTAAGCCACAGGCTGACGGAGTTCATGAACGGAAAGGCGACGTCGCGCGCGCCGATCTGCTGCGGCACGACGATATTGATCAGTCCGGACACGAACGGCATCGCCATGAAGAAGATCATGATCGTGCCGTGCGAACTGAAGATCTGGTCGAAATGATCCGGCGGAAGATAGCCGTCATTGCCCATGGCGAAGGCTTGCTGCATGCGCATCATGATGGCGTCGACAAAGCCGCGGACCAGCATGATCAGCGCGAGAATGATGTACATCACGCCAATGCGCTTGTGGTCCACGCTTGTCAGCCAGTCATTCCACAACGGCTTCCAGAAATTGAACCATGCGACGAGCGCAAGCGCGGCGACGCCGCCGAGCACGGTTACGCCGGCTCCCGACATAGCAACCCAGCTGTAGAAGGGCAGGGCCTCAATCGTCAGTATGCCGAACATTGGCGTCCTCCCTCAGGCTGGCGAGTTGCGGCGTGACCGGTTCCGATTGAGCCGTCGCTGTGCAGATCAGGTTGCGGTGGTCCTGGTTCATTGCGTATTTCTGGAGGATCGACCCGAACAGGCCCGGCGCAAAACTCGAATAATACTCGACTTCGTGCTTGATCGTGGGCTTAGCCAGTTCCGCGTAGGAAGCATCGTCGAGTCCCCTGTCGGACTGCTTGACCTTTTCTATCCAGGCTTCGAAATCCTCATTCGACATGGAATGGGCTTCAAACCATTGTTCGGCGAAACCGTCGCCGCTGTATTGGGTGTTGCGCCCGCGGAACGTGCCGGTCGAATCGGCAACCAGGTGAAGCTGCGTCGTCATGCCGGCCATCGCGTAGATCTGACCCGCCAGCGACGGGATGAAAAAGGAATTCATTACAGTGTCGGATGTGATCCTGAAGCTGACCGGTCGATTGACCGGCATGGCGATTTCATTGACGGTCGCAACGCCGTATTGCGGATAGACGAACAGCCATTTCCAGTCGAGGGCGATGGCCTGAACCTCAAGCGCCGGCTCACTGCTCGCAAGCGGCTTGTAGGGGTTCAATTTGAAGGTTGCGTTCCAGAGCATGACGCCGAGGACGATGACGATGATCGCCGGCACGATCCAGATGACGGCGTCAATTCCGGCCGAATATCCCCAATCAGGCGTGTATTTGCCCTTTCCGCCGTCCGCCCGATAGCGCCACACGACGAGAAAGGCCATGACGAATACCGGGATCACGACGATCATCATCACGAACAGGGCGGCGAACAAGAGATCCCGTTCCGCAAGGGCGATCGGGCCTTTGGGATCAAGTATGGGCGCTGTGTTGAGACCGCACCCCGACAGAAAGATCAGGGAGAGCGACGTCAGAAGCAAACGTATCGGCAGCGTTCTCGGTAGTTGAATCAAAACCGCACCCCTCGCACCCGCGTCGAATCAGACAAATGAACGAATAAATCTTATGCGGATTTAAAAGCATAGTTGCATGACACGTCAACATGTCTGGAAACATTAAAAAAAGCCGGAGACATCGTTTGATGCTCCGGCAGAGATAGAGGGATGTTCTCCCGCAAGGGAGGGAATGAGGGATAAACCTCTAGTTGAGTAGGGCCTTTCCCAATTCGGGTGAAGCATTTTCCAGCCTCTGGAGCCGGGCAATCAGCGCGACGTTTCTGCAATAGGTCGGCGGCGTGTCCAGCGTGTCTTTCTGCGACAGAAGATTTTCGCAATCGCCGGCCTGAGCGCAGTCCATGCAGCGCTGAACGGCCCGGCGAGATATTTCAGACGAATGGGGCAGATCAAACAATGTCTGTTGAACGCCGAGCTTTCTCATCATGGTGTGAAACAGCCGATTATGCTTTGAAAGCCTGGCCAGATATGATTTGACGCCCATTCGCTCCTCCGAAACCGGAAATTCATCAATGAGATGATGCTTAGCAGCCCTGTCGGCGGGTCCATTTGATCCAGGTCAAGGTTTTCGGCGATTTGCCGCCGTCCGCAGCGCGGCAACGATCCGAAGGGAAAAGCTTGAACGATCAACCCCGATCGGCTAACCGGTAACGCAATATCCCGACCCTCATAACTTTCAGCGACTTCACATGACCATCATCGATACGCGCACGCCTGACCCAAAGCGACTGATCGCCGGCTCCACTGGCGACTGGGAAGTTATCATCGGGCTCGAGGTTCATGCCCAGGTCACGTCCAATTCCAAGCTTTTTTCAGGCGCTTCGACGGAATTCGGCAAGGAGCCGAACGCCAATGTTTCGCTCGTCGACGCAGCGATGCCGGGCATGTTGCCGGTCATCAACGAGGAATGCGTCAAGCAGGCTATTCGCACCGGACTCGGACTGAAGGCGAAGATCAACAACCGGTCGGTCTTCGACCGGAAGAACTATTTCTATCCGGACCTGCCGCAGGGCTACCAGATTTCCCAGTTCAAGGACCCGATCGTCGGCGAGGGCACGATCATCATCTCCGTAGGACCGGACTCCAGCGGCAATTTCGAGGATATCGAGGTGGGCATCGAACGTCTGCACCTGGAACAGGACGCCGGCAAGTCGATGCATGACCAGCACCCGTCCATGAGCTATGTCGACCTCAACCGTTCCGGCGTGGCGCTGATGGAGATCGTGTCGAAACCCGATATGCGGTCGTCCGACGAGGCCAAGGCCTATGTCGGCAAGTTGCGCACGATCGTCCGGTATCTCGGAACCTGCGACGGCAACATGGACGAGGGATCGATGCGCGCCGACGTCAACGTCTCGGTGCGCAAGGTCGGCGGCGATTTCGGCACGCGCTGCGAGATCAAGAACGTCAATTCCATCCGGTTCATGGGGCAGGCGATCGAATACGAGGCGCGCCGCCAGATCGAGATACTGGAAGACGGCGGCGAAATCGAACAGGAAACGCGGCTCTTCGACCCGGCCAAGGGCGAAACGCGCTCCATGCGCTCCAAGGAAGAAGCACACGACTACCGCTATTTCCCCGATCCGGATCTCTTACCGCTGGAATTCGACGACGCCTTTGTCGAGGCGTTGGCCGCCGGACTTCCCGAACTTCCCGATGACAAGAAAGCCAGGCTGATGGCCGATATGGGGCTGTCGGCCTATGACGCGTCGATCCTCGTTTCGGAAAAGGCGATTGCCGATTATTTCGAGGACGTCGCACAAGGCCGGGACGGCAAGTCGGCGGCAAACTGGGTTATCAATGATCTCCTGGGCGCTCTCAACAAGGCCGGCAAGAGCATTGGAGAAACGCCGGTTACGGCGGATCAACTCGGCGCCATCCTGGATCTCATCAAGGAAGGGGTGATCTCCGGCAAGATTGCCAAGGACCTGTTCGAAATCGTCTGGGAAGAGGGCGGCGACCCGACGAAGATTGTCGAAGAACGAGGCATGAAACAGGTGACCGACACCTCTGCAATCGAGGCCGCGGTGGATGAAGTGCTTGCGGCCAACCCCGACAAGGTGGAGCAGGCGAAAGAGAAGCCGTCTATGGCCGGCTGGTTCGTCGGTCAGGTGATGAAGGCGACTCAGGGCAAGGCCAATCCGCAAGCCGTGAATGCGCTTGTCAGGCAGAAGCTGGGGATTGAATAATCATCCCGAACACCGTCTTCTACATAAGGACGGCTGGCGAGCGTGATTTGCAGGCGGTTCGCGATCTGCTCGCAGAAACCTGGCATGCGACCTACGATTCCATTTACGGCGTCGCTGAAGTCGACCGAATAACGTCGGAGTGGCACGCCTTCGACCGTCTGCGCGAGCGTCTCGACAGCCCCGACGCCGAATTCATCCTTGCCGATACCGGACAAACCATTGCGGGGATGGCCTTTGCGCGTTGCCCGAACGGTGGACGCGTCGTCACGCTGCACCAACTCTATGTGGCGCCGTGCTTCCAGACCCAGGGCGTCGGAACGGCGCTTCTCGACGAAATCTGCAACTGCTTTCCAAAGGCGCGAATCGTGCAGCTGGAGGTGGAAGAGGCAAACCACCGCGCTGTAGAGTTTTACAGGCGCAGGGGATTTGTCCGGACGGGAAAGGCGGTGAGCCTGTCGGACGATGGCGGCCAAACACTGGAGTTCGAGAAAAGCCTGTGACCGGGCCGGCGCCGTCACCGAATGGGCGCATTCCCGTGCAATCAGGTCTCATTCGCTGGACAATCGCCGATATGCGCGGCATAAGCGGACGAGTTCGATCGCGGGCAAAAGAGGTTTCTGATGACGATCAGCCTGGTTCAAGTCTTTGGGTGGTGGCACAAGGCGACCATCGGAACGCTGTTTCACACCTGGCGCAAGGGCGAACGGGTGGGCGAAGACGAATTCGGCAACGTCTACTATCAGGGCGGCAAGGATTCGGAAGGACGCACGCGCCGCTGGGTCATCTACAACGGACCGGCCGAGGCGTCCGCCATTCCCCCCGGTTGGCACGGATGGATGCACCACAGGACGGACGTTTCGCCTGCAGACGAGCAATACAAGCCGCGAGACTGGCAATTGCCGCATCTGCCGAACATGACCGGCACAGTAGCAGCTTATCGTCCCAAGGGATCTATTCTCAATTCGGCCGAACGCCCGCGTGTCACAGGCGACTATGACGCCTGGTCTCCGGAAAGCTGATATCGGAAAGCCTGCGGCACATGAACACGAAGCCCCGCATTTCTCTCTCTTGCGCCATCGCGATTTCGGTCTGCATGGTTGTGGCCGGCGTCGCGTCTCCGGCTGGCGCGCAGTCGGAAGTTGAAATTCGGGATCTGGATCTCGAGGCGCCGCTGGCGGACGGGACTGGCTCGGAGCAGATGGACACCGGCGTCGAGAGCGAGCAGCTTGAGCCGGCGCGCGATCCGCGTATCGCCAACAAGGTCGCAGTGTTCTCGGGCCTCGACAAGATCACCGGCCGCATCATCACATTCGACGTCTATATCAACGAGACGGTCCAGTTCGGCGCGCTGCAGGTGACGCCCAGGGTCTGCTATTCGCGTGACGAGACCGAACAGCCGAAAACGACAACCTTCGTGGAGGTCGATGAAATCACGCTCGACCGCAAGATCCGGCGGATATTCACCGGCTGGATGTTCGCGGACTCGCCTGGACTTAACGCCGTCGATCATCCGGTCTACGATGTCTGGCTGAAAAACTGCCGGATGGATTCCGACGTTCCGCCGCCATCGGCGACGAACTGAGTTTTTCCGGATACTTGAACTCTCGTTCACCAATGCTGTTGAAGCGGGCTGGCAATGAATGCGTTTGTTCCAGACGCCGCGCGGTTGCGGCTAACATTGCACGATCTCGATCCTGCTCCGTGGCGGCGGATCGAAGTTCCGTTGTCTATGACTTTCAGGGAACTGCACGACACGATCCAGGCGGCGTTTCTGTGGCAAAACAGCCATCTTTGGGAATTCGAGATCGCAGGCAATCGATACGGACTTCTGTTTGAAGACGACCCTGACCCCCTTCCGGTTGTTGAAGCCGGAACCAGGCGACTGACCGACCTGCGTGACATGGCCATTGCGGAATTTTTGTACATCTACGATATGGGTGACTGCTGGGAGCACCACATCGAGGTGGAGGATCTTTTCGTCAGACCACAGGATAAGCGTTTGCCGGTTTTCGTCGATGGCAAGTGGAGAACTCCACCAGAGGATGCGGGCGGCGCTCCGGGTTTTGAAGCGTTCCTGGAGATCATGGCCGATGAATCCCATGAAGAACATGATGATACGCTTGAATGGTATGGAATGCCTTTCGACCCGAAGGAAATAGAACTCGAAGCAATCAAGGCCAAAATTGCCAGAGTTGCGCGAGCGCTTGGGCGAAAGAAATAAAAATGCCAGACACAAGAAGACCGAATAAGCAGGACAGGTTTGTTCTTTAGAAATCCACGTCGATTAGCAGCGCTTCCTCCAGCATTTCGCGATAAACGTTTTTCGGCACCTCAATCGCCCCGAAACGTTCCAGATGTTCTGTCGTGAATTGCGTGTCGAGAAGTACGAATCCGCTCTCTACAAGATGACGCACGAGATGGACCAGACAAACCTTGGAGGCGTCAGGCGTGCGGGAGAACATGCTTTCTCCGAAAAATGCGCCCCTGAAGGAAACGCCGTACAATCCGCCGACGAGCTTGTCGTCTCGCCAGGCCTCGACGCTGTGTGCGTGGCCCATATGATGCAGTTCGGTGTAGAGTTGCCGTATTGTGCCGTTGATCCAGGTATTGAGGCGACCCGGCGCCGGTTCGGCGCATCCGTCCATGACGGCGGTGAAGGCCGTATTTCTGCGTATTTCGAACCGTTTCTGGCGAACGACCTTTTTCAGGCTCTTAGGAACATGGAAGCCGTCGAGCGGGATGATCCCGCGCATCTCCGGCTCCACCCAGAACACATCCGGGTCGTCGGCAGAATCCGCCATCGGAAAAAGGCCGCAACTGTAGGCCTTCAGCAGGAGCTGCGGAGTGATATTCGACCGACCACCACTCCCGTGCATCATAAGAAACTACCCCTGGTTCTCGGCCAGGTGCTTCTCCAGCCAATGGATATCATAATCGCCGTTGGCGATGTCGGGATTGGACAGCAGCTCGCTGAACAACGGGATTGTGGTCTTGATGCCGTCGATGACGAATTCACCAAGCGCGCGACGCAGTCGCATCATCGCCTCGGGGCGCGTGCGGCCATGCACGATGAGCTTGCCGATCAGGCTGTCGTAGTAGGGCGGGATTTTGTACCCCTGATAGACGCCGGAATCCACGCGTACGCCGAGACCGCCCGGCGGGTGGTAGTGTGTTATCGTGCCGGGAGACGGGGTGAAGGTCTTGGGATCCTCGGCGTTGATGCGGCACTCGATCGCGTGGCCGGTGAACTGGATCTCGTCCTGGGTGACGGAGAGACCGTCGCCAGAAGCGACCCGAATCTGTTCATTGACGAGGTCTATGCCGGTGATGGCTTCCGTGACGGGGTGCTCGACCTGCAAACGAGTGTTCATCTCGATGAAATAGAACTCGCCGTTTTCATACAGGAATTCAACCGTGCCCGCGCCGCGATATTTCAACTTCTGCATGGCGCGCGCGCAGATCATGCCGATCTTCTCGCGTAGTTCCGGGGTCAGGGCGGGAGAATTCGCTTCTTCCCAGATCTTCTGGTGACGGCGCTGCAGCGAACAGTCGCGTTCTCCGAGGTGTACGGCGGCGCCTTCTCCGTCGCCCATCACCTGGACTTCGATGTGACGCGGCTGGCCGAGATATTTCTCGATATAGACGGAACTGTTTCCGAAGGCGGCCTCGGCCTCCTTCTGCGCCGTTGCAAGCGCCACCGCCAATTCGCTTTCATTACGGGCGACTTTCATGCCGCGGCCACCGCCGCCGGCGGTCGCCTTGATCAGGACCGGATAGCCGATTTCGGCGGCCACGCGTTTCCCGCTGGCTTCGTCGATCACTTCGCCGTCAGAGCCCGGAACGACAGGTATGCCAAGTTCCTCCGCCGTTTTCTTGGCGGTGATCTTGTCGCCCATGAGATGGATGTGCTCCGCGGTCGGCCCGATGAAGGTGATGCCGTGGGCTTCCAGAATTTCGGCGAATTTCGCGTTTTCCGACAGGAAGCCGTATCCCGGATGAACGGAATCCGCGCCAGTTATTTCACAGGCCGCCACGATCTGGTGGATATTGAGATAGCTCTCCCGGCTTGCGGGCGGCCCGATGCAGACGCTTTCGTCGGCCAGCCTGACATGCATCGCATCAGCGTCTGCGGTCGAGTGGACCGCAACGGTGCTTATGCCGAGTTCCTTGCAGGCCCGCAAAACACGAAGGGCGATTTCGCCGCGATTGGCTATGAGAACTTTCGAAAGCATCATGCGATCCTACTCGATGACGAGAAGCGGTTCGCCGAACTCGACAGGCTGGGCGTCCTCGACAAGTATCGCAGTCACCTTGCCGGTGCGCGGGGCTGGGATCTGATTCATCGTCTTCATAGCTTCGATGATCAACAAAGGTTCGCCTTCCGACACCGACTGGCCGACCTCGACGAAGGGGCGCGCGTCGGGCGAGGGGGCCAGATAAGCCGTTCCGACCATCGGCGCGGTGACGGCGTTGGACAGGTCGCTCGCCGGGGGCGTCGCGCCGCCTGAGGCGGCCGGCGCCAAAACTGGAGCTGTCTGCTGCGTCGGAGGCGTGTAATAGGTAACGGCGCTATCGCGGCTTCGGGAAACCCGGATGCGAAAATCGTCCTGTTCGATTTCTATTTCCGTCAGATCGGTCTCGTTCAGTATTGTCGCCAGATCGCGAACGAGATCCTGATCGATCCCAGATTTTTTTGTTGCCATCGAAATGGGCCCTTCGTTTTTATTTGCCCGTCATGTCGGCCAGCGCCCGCAGGGCCAGCATATAGCTGCCTGGGCCGAAACCGCAAATGACGCCCTTGGACACAGGGGCGGTCATGGATACATGACGGAACGCTTCTCTTGCATGAATATTGGACAGGTGCAGCTCGACGACCGGGATGTCGATAGAGCGGATTGCATCGTGCAACGCGATGGAAGTGTGCCCGTAGGCGCCTGGATTGAGCGCAACGCCGTCGGCCTTGTCGCCGGCCTCCTGCAGCCAGTCCACCAGCACGCCTTCGTGGTTGCTCTGCCGAAAATCGATCTTGAATCCAAGTGTTTCGCCGAGATTGTGGCAGTCGGCTTCAATGGCTTCCAATGTCTTGCCCCCATAGATGCCGGGTTCTCTCCTGCCGAGGGCGTTGAGATTCGGTCCGTTCAGGACATAGACGGTTGAAACCATTGTGCCAGACTATCCTCAATCGTCGCAGACCCCGACATATAGACGGGCACATTCGGCAGGAAAAGCCCTGACTTAGGGTTCTCTGCTAATTGATATTCGAAACTTGTTGAAATTATATTACCGGTGAATTCAACCGACGCAGCAATCCCGTGGAATACGAACGGCGTGCTTAGACGCCGTTCTCAATCAATGGACGATCAGCAGGTGGCGCTGTCGCAGTTCCTGACGTTCTCTATCTTGCTGGCGAGCTGCTGCACACCGACCGCGCCAAACACAGTTTCGTCGCCAACCACGTAGGAAGGCGTTCCGGAGATTCCCAGCATATCCGCAAGCTGGAAGGTTTCTCGATAACCCTTTTCTATCGACGGATCGTCCATCGCCGCCTTCAACGCGGCCTCGTCGACGCCCAGCGACAGGGCGATTTCCATGGCAGCTTCCTCGTTGGCTCTGCCGTGTCCGCCAAGCAGGGAGCGGTGAAACTCCGCATAGTGCTCGGGCGCGACAATATGCAGGGCGCTTGCGACCCGGTGCGCCGCGACCGAATCGTCTCCAAGGATCGGAAATTCCTTCAGCACAAATCGAACATCAGAATTGTTGGCCAGGATGTCTTCCATGTCCTTGAGCGCGCGCTTGCAGTATCCGCAATTGTAGTCGAAGAACTCGACGATCGTGATTTCGCCTTCCGGGTTGCCGAGGATGACGTTGTTCGGTGAATTGAAAATGGTTTCGCTCGCATTGGCGATAATGTCCCGGGATTTTTCCTTCTGCAGGACTTCCTGCTTGGCTTCATAGGCTTTCTGCACTTCGAAGAGGATTTCCGGATTGGCGATCAGGTATTCCCGAATGAACGAGCCAAGCTCTTCCTTTTCCGAATCGTCGAGCGCCTGGGAAGGCAGGACGACGCAAATCGATGCGACGCCGGCAAAAAGGAGTGTCGCAAAGCGTTTTGTCATTGATCGTATCATTGGGTCCTCTCGATGCGCCGAACCAGATCGGCGGTTACTTCTACGGTTGTTACAAACAAATATCGTCGCCTTTGTGATCGACGTTACCCGGACAGGCCCCTGAAGGCTGGGCTGACGTGTAGCGCGGTTTCCGTGCTTTGCACAGGGATATGCCTTCCCATGTCGCACGAATGTGATGAGCATGGAACGGTTGTGATGAGGACGCCGATAGGGCATGTGTCTGGCTGATCACTTGATCCGACGCAGGACACGACCTTCCATGAAAATTTCCAGACGCAGCAAGGTAGAGCCATTCCACGCTATGGACGTGCTGGCCGAAGCCATCGAACGCAAGCGGCAGGGCCGGCCGGTTATCTCTCTCGCGGTGGGGCAGCCGGCCAGTCCTGCGCCCAGGGCGGTGCTGGAAGCCGCGCGCGAGGCGCTCGTCGTCGGACGGTTGGGCTATACCGATACGCTCGGGCTGATCGAACTGCGCCAGGCGATCGCCGCTTACTACCGGCGGAGACACGGCGTTGATGTCGACCCTGCGAGGATAGCGGTCACGACAGGCTCCTCAGCCGGTTTCAATCTGGCTTTCCTGGCGCTCTTCGATCCGGGCGACCGGCTTGCGATCACCCGGCCGGGCTATCCCGCTTATCGGAACATTATGGCGGCGCTTGGCCTTGAGGTGGTGGAGATTGCAGTCGATCGCGCCAGCGACTTCACGCTCTCGCCGGCCGTTCTGGAGGACGCGGTCAGGACCCATGGCAGGATCGACGGTGTGTTGCTCGCCAGCCCCGCCAACCCCACCGGCACCGTGACGGGCAGGGGCGCTCTGGAAGCCGTCATGAACTACTGCCGTGAAAACGAGATCACCTTCATTTCGGACGAGATCTACCACGGGCTGACATTTTCCGGCGACGAAACGACGGCGCTCTCGCTTGGCGACGAAGCAGTCGTCATCAACTCGTTCTCGAAATATTATTGCATGACGGGGTGGCGGATCGGCTGGATGGTGCTCCCGGAGCAGGCGGTGCGCCCGATCGAACGCATTGGCCAGAACCTCTATATCAGTCCGCCGGAACTTTCCCAGATCGCGGCCTGCGCGGCTTTCGACGCGACGTCTGAACTGGAGGCGGTCAAGGCCGTCTATGGCGAGAACCGAAACATGTTTCTGGAAAGATTGCCGAAGATCGGCTTTTCGATCGCGTCACCGATGGACGGCGCCTTTTACGCCTACGCCGACGCCAGTCGGTTTACCAATGACACGTCCGAATTCGCCCGAACCATGCTCGAGGCGATCGACGTGGCGGCAACGCCGGGCAATGATTTCGATCCTGTCGACGGACACAAGACGATACGGTTCTCCTATGCCGGCTCAAGCGCGGACATGGCGGAGGCGCTGGATCGTATCGAGGATTGGCTGACTACGAAATAGAAACGGCCGAACCCGGGTTCGGCCGTCTCGATCAGATCTTAAAAGAAGCCGCGGCGTTGCCACCAGCCGACTTTCTTTTCCTTCGGCTCCTCCGTTTCCGCGGCGTCGCCAGGCGCAGTGGACGTCAAAACCGGCTCGTTGCTCGCTTCGGCGACCGAAACGGATTTGCGGCGTGAACGCTTGGGCTTTTCCGGAGACTTGGTCTCGCTTTCGGCTGTGGCCGATGCAACTTCGTCGGCATTTGGCGCGACTGAAGGCGGCTCGACGACGGGCGTATCCTCGACGACGGGTTTTTCTTCGGCGTCCTTCGCGCGCGGTTTGCGACGCGACCGGGATTTGCGCGGCGCGGCTTCCTGCTCCTCGGCCTTCGCCTCTTCCGCAGGCGCGGCGTCGTCCGCCGGCTGCGGCGCGACAGTTGCTTCCGCTGCATCCGGCGCAGCTGCAACGGGTTCCTCGGCGTTGTCCGCTACCGTCGCGTCAGGGTTGTCGCTGTCAGCGGCGGCAGCATTTTCCTGACCGTCGGCTTCGCCGTCGCGATTGCGCCGACCACCGCGTTTTCCGCGTCTGCGGCGCTTGCGTTTTTGATCGCCTTCGCCGCCATCCTGCTCGTCCGATACGGCTTCTGCTGTTGACGGCTCTTCGTCCGACGCCGCATCGCCTGTCGCGGCTTCCTGCTGTTCACCGCCGCCGCGGCCGCCCCGCTTGCGCCGACGGCGCTTGCGCTTGCGGCCTTCGCCGTCGGAATCGCCGTTATCCTGTTCCTCATCGACGCTTTCGACAACCGCGACATTGTCATCTTCGGTTTCAACAAACGGGATGACGATATCTTCGACGACGACCGGGTCTTCGACTTTTTCGCCCTGGATGATGGTGACCATCTGCTGGCCGACAGAGGGGTCGGCTTCGAGCGTAATCGAGAGGCCGAACCGGGCTTCCAGATCCCGGATCGTGTCGCGCTTCTGGTTGAGCACGTAGAGTGCGGTTTCCGGCAAGGTGCGCAGGGTGATGTTGTACTTGGTGTTGCGCAGCAGATACTCCTCTGCAGTGCGCAGGACGTGCAGGGCAACGGACGACAGCGAGCGCACGTAACCCGTGCCTGCGCAGTGTTCGCAAACCTGCATCGTGCTTTCCAGAACGCTGGCGCGAATGCGCTGGCGCGACATTTCCAGAAGGCCGAAATGGGAAATGCGTCCGACCTGAATGCGCGCGCGGTCGTTCTTCAGACAATCCTTCAGCTTCTTCTCGACGGACCGGTTGTTGCGCTTCTCCTCCATGTCGATGAAGTCGATCACGATCAGGCCGGCAAGGTCGCGAAGTCGCAGTTGGCGCGCCACTTCCTCGGCGGCTTCCATGTTTGTGCGCAGCGCCGTGTCTTCGATCGAATGCTCCTTGGTCGAGCGACCGGAGTTGACGTCGATGGCGACCAGCGCTTCGGTCTGGTTGATGATGATGTAGCCGCCCGATTTGAGCGTGACCTGCGGCTGCAGCATCTTGTCGAGCTGCGCCTCGATGCCCGACCGCGCAAAGATCGGCTGCACGTCCCGATAGGGCTGCACCGCCTTTGCGTGGCTCGGCATCAGCATTTTCATGAAGTCCTTGGCTTCCCGGTATCCTTCCTCTCCGGAAACAATGACTTCGCCGATATCCTTGTTGTAGAGGTCGCGGATGGAGCGCTTGATCAGGCTGCCTTCCTCATAGACCAGACATGGCGCCATGGAGGTGAGGGTCAGGTTGCGGACGTTCTCCCAGAGGCGCATGAGGTATTCGAAATCGCGCTTGATCTCCGACTTGGTGCGGTTGGCGCCGGCGGTGCGCAGAATGACGCCCATGCCTTGCGCGACATCCAGTCCGCGCGCGATCTCCTTGAGACGCTTGCGGTCCTGCACGTTGGTGATCTTGCGGGAAATGCCGCCGCCGCGGGCGGTGTTGGGCATCAGGACGGAATAACGGCCGGCCAGAGACAGATATGTCGTCAGCGCCGCGCCCTTGTTGCCACGCTCTTCCTTGACGACCTGGACAAGCAGGATCTGGCGGCGTTTGATGACTTCCTGAATGCGGTACTGCTTGCGCGACTTGCGCACGCGGTCGGGCACTTCTTCCAGAGCGTCCTCGGCGCCAACGAGTTCGACGCTCCTGTCGCTGTCGTCTTCGGAAGCGTCGTCGTCGCCATCGTCCTCATCATCGACGCCGGGCTCCCGACGAACGGTTTCAGACACCTGGTCGGCGTCGATAGCAGCGGCCATCGTTTCTGGCGGAGAGTTCTTGTCTTCGTCTTCATTGTCTGCAGCGCCCTGGCTTTCCGGGGCGTCTACGGACGGGTCGTCCTGCGGGGCAGCGGCTGCGACATCTTCAGAAGACGCCTGCACTGCGTCTTCAGCCGGTTCAGGACTTGAGCCGTCGTCAGTTGCGGTCGCCTCGACGGCGTCATCCGAACTTTCGCTCTTTGCGGTCTTGCCGGCGGATTCGGCCGTTTTGCTGCGGCTTCGCCTTGACCGGCTCTTGCGACGGGCGGGCTTTTCCGTTTCCTCGGGCTGGTCGTCGTCATCGTCCATGGATTCCCGGGCTTCCGCCTCAAGAAGCGCCTGACGATCGGCGACCGGAATCTGGTAATAGTCGGGGTGAATTTCCGAAAAGGCGAGAAAGCCGTGGCGATTACCGCCATAATCGACAAAGGCCGCCTGCAGTGAAGGTTCGACGCGAGTTACTTTCGCCAGATAGATGTTTCCGCGCAGCTGCTTCTTGTGCTGCGATTCGAAATCAAATTCCTCGATTCTGTTTCCACGAACCACGACGACGCGAGTTTCTTCCTCGTGGGACGCGTCGATCAGCATTTTGTCTGCCATGAATTGTTTGCTCCACGACGTTATACAGACGCCCGACCGAATCGGGCGATCTCGCCCTTTTCCAGCTGAAGCCTGTACCGTCGATTTGTGATTGTTCTGCTGAACCCTGCCGGAGCCGACCTTCCACACCTGACGCGCCGCGCGATACAGGTGTATTTGGGATTTCAGAAGGCGTTTCTCGTAGCATCTTGATCCAAACAGATATTTACGAACATGCGGTCAATGTTGACCAATGAATTTTGGCTTGATGACAAGCCTCAGCATTTGCTGTTTCTCGATGCCTGGAATTCTCCAGGATTGATCGATTACTTGAAGAATCTGAGCAACTTGGACGTCAGACGGATCGGCCGATGGCGCCATTTCTCCTGGTTCAGGTGGCAGCCCGGGTTGGACAATCCTATCTCGTCAGCCTATCAAACCCTCTGTCCGCTTTTATGTCCTTGCGGACGGTCTTGCAAGAGGCAAGATGCAGCTATTGCTAAATGATGAGTTGTGTTGCGTCTATTGTACCCTCTTAAATGGATCTCGAAACTTTCGATTAATATTAAGTATTTACGTCTGTTATGTAACTAAACGTTCTAAACATATCCCAAGCGGCGGGTGGCTCATGCGGACCTGTTGGGGGAGAGGCTCCCTACAGCGGTTTTCCGAGGGCGCTCCGGCTAAATTGCAGGATGCAGACCTTGTTTGAATTGAGCTTCGCGAAACGTCGTGTATAGGTGTCAACAAATGCGGTCCGAATCCTGGAGTCGCGCCGGGATCGTCGCTTGCCAGAAGAACAGATTCGAATGCGGAATTTCGGTGCTGACTGACGCTCTCCATCACAAGTTCGTGATACTGATGCTTACGCTATTGGCTATCGCGATGACCACGGAAGCGGCGCTAACGACGCCGTCGAGCGCGACGGATGCGGCCGGCGACACGCAGTTCGCCTTCGAAATTCGCATTGCAGGCGACGCGACCCGGACGCGCATTGTCCTTGAATTCGAGGACAAGCCGGAGTTTTCCTACCACTATCTTGACGGGCCGCACCGCGTGGTCGTCGATTTTCCGGAGACTGTTTTCGGTTTCTCCGAGGAGGAGGCCGAGCCGCGCGGTCTGCTGACCGACGTGCGCTATGGCGCGATGGCGCCCGGGCGTTCGCGCATGGTCGTCTCGGCGTCCGGCCCCGTTCAGGTCGCGGAGAGTTTGGTCCTTGAAGACGACGAGGCGGACAGCTATCGGCTTGTGCTCGATATGGAGAGCATATCGCACGATGAATTCGCGGCCCTGCTTTCGAAACAGCAATGGTATTCGGGAGAGCAGGGCGAAAGCACGGAGCCTGCGCCTGGCGCCGCTGCAGATCCTGCAAACAACTTCACCGTCGTTATCGATCCCGGTCATGGCGGCATCGACAGCGGCACGCGCGGACGAAACGGACTTGAGGAAAAAGAGGTCACGCTCAATCTCGGAACCGCTCTGAAGGATTTGCTGTCCAACAACAGCGCCATCGACGTCTCCATGACCCGGACCGATGACCGGTTTGTCTCGCTTGGCGACCGGGTGCGCTTCGCCAGGGAACAAGGCGCCGATCTTTTCGTGTCGCTGCACGCCGATTCGATCCGTCTGAGAAAAATCAGGGGCGCCACGGTCTACACCCTGTCGGAAAAGGCGTCGGACGATTACGCCCGCGACCTCGCGCAGCGTGAAAACAAGTCGGACGCCATTGCCGGCTTGTCGTTTGAGGACAAACCGGAGCGCGTGGCGGATATCCTGATCGACCTCATGCGGCGGGAGACAAAGTTGTTTTCCGTACGTTTCGCGGATTCGGTCATTCAAAACCTGGATGGCAAGGTAGAACTGATCAACAATCCGCATCGTTACGCCGGTTTCCGCGTATTGCAGGCGCCTGATGTTCCTTCAATTCTTGTCGAGATCGGGTATCTTTCCAACGCGGAAGATGAGAAACTGCTGCAGGACGAGAATTGGCTTGCGGAAATGGCCGATTTGTTGGCAAAAGCCGTCGACGATTTCCGTGTGCTTGTCAGAGGCGACGGAGAAGGGCCGGAGGAGGTCAACCTCAGCCGGGACTAGTGTTTGGTCGGTCTGGTGGTCGTGTTGCTTTGGCGCCACATTGTCAGCGCAAGGGGATCGATTGGTCGGGCGGTGTGACGCGCAGCCCTATTTTGCGCACATTCGTCGCGGAATTGGGGCATACTGAAGCCTCACGGCGAATCGGCATGCATAACGCGGAAACGGTATAGTATTCATGGTCAGGCTGATAGGATATCTCTTCGGGATTGGAACGGTGTTGTTCCTGATCGTCGCCGCGGGCGTTTGGGTATACGTGGGCAATATGACCCAGGACCTGCCGGACTACGAGGTTCTCGCCAGCTACGAACCGCCGGTCACCACCCGCGTCCACGCCTCCGACGGCAGCCTGATGGCGGAATACGCCCGCGAGAGGCGTCTCTATCTGCCGATACAGGCGGTGCCGGACCGTGTGAAAGCCGCCTTTCTCTCCGCCGAAGACAAGAATTTCTACAGTCACCCGGGTCTCGACTACGGCGGCCTGATGCGCGCGATCGTCACCAATCTCCAGAATTATTCCTCCGGCAGCGGAAGGCTCGTCGGCGCCTCGACGATCACCCAGCAGGTCGCCAAGAACTTTCTGCTGACCTCGGAGCAGTCGATCGAGCGCAAGATCAAGGAAGCCGTTCTCGCTTTTCGCATCGAGCAGGCCTATTCCAAGGACCGGATTCTAGAGCTCTATCTCAACGAGATCCCGTTCGGCTTCAACTCCTACGGCATCGCGGGCGCCGCGTTGATCTATTTCAACAAATCCGTCAGCGAACTGACCCTGCCGGAAGCCGCTTACCTTGCCGCCCTGCCAAAAGGGCCGGCGAACTACCATCCCTATAGACACCCGGAAGCCGCCGTCGAGCGGCGCAACTGGGTGATCGACCGCATGGTTGAAAACGGCTACGTCGATATGCAGGACGGGGAAGACGCCAAGGCCCAGCCGCTGGGCGTCAATCTGCGCCGCTTCGGCTCCTACCTGTTCGCATCCGACTATTTTTCGGAAGAAGTCAGACGCGAGATCATGGAGCGCTATGGCGAGAAGTCGCTGTACGAGGGTGGACTTTCCGTGCGTACGACGCTCGATCCGCACCTGCAGGAACTGGCGCGCAAGGCGCTTCAGCGCGGCCTGATGAGCTATGATACAAAACGCGGCTTTCGCGGCCCTGTCGCGACTGTGGACGCCAGCGGCGACTGGGGCGTGGCGGTTTCGAAAGTCAAACCGCTGCGCGACCTGCCGGAATGGCAGCTTGGCGTCGTTCTCGAAGCAGGCGCCGATACGGCGCAACTTGGCCTGAGGCCGGTCACCACGGCGTCCGGCGAAGTCGACGATGCGCGTGAAACGGTTACTATTGCCGGCGCCGACATGGAATGGGCCTACCGGCTCAACAATGACGGGGCGACATCCAAGGCCAAAAGCGTTGCGGACATTCTGAAGGTAGGCGACGTCGTCTATGTCGAGGAGGTGCTGGGGGGCGAACAGGACGCCGCCAACAAGTATGTCATGCGCCAGGTCCCGAAAGTGGAAGGCGCGATCGCCGCAATGGATCCTCATACAGGGCGCGTGCTCGCGCTGATCGGCGGGTTCTCATTCTCGAATTCACAATACAACCGCGCCACCCAGGCCATGCGTCAGCCGGGTTCCTCATTCAAACCCTTCGTTTACGCCGCGGCGCTGGACAATGGCTACAGCCCGGCGTCGGTGGTTCTTGACGCGCCAATACAGATTGTTTCGGGCAACGAGATCTGGGAGCCGAAGAACTATGGCGGCGGATCGGCCGGACCTTCGACGTTGAGGCTCGGCATTGAGCGGTCCCGCAACCTGATGACGGTGCGTCTCGCCAAGGATATGGGCATCGAACTCGTCGCCGAATATGCCGAGCGCTTCGGTATCTATGACGACATGCCGCCTTATCTGCCGATGGCGCTGGGTTCGGGCGAAACGACGGTGCTGCGCATGGTGACCGCCTATGCGGTTCTGGCGAATGGCGGCAAGCAGATAACCCCGTCGCTGATCGACCGGATTCAGGACAGATACGGCCATACGATCTACAAGCACGAAGACCGCCGCTGCGACGCGTGCAACGCCGAGGAATGGCAGAACCAGCCTGAGCCGGAGATCATCGACATGCGCGAGCAGGTGCTCGACCCGATGACCGCCTACCAGGTGACCTCGATGCTGGAAGGTGTTGTGACCCGCGGTACAGCGGCGAGCAAGGTCAATCTCGATCGGCCCGTCGCCGGCAAAACCGGCACGACCAACGAGGAAAAGGACGCCTGGTTCGTCGGCTACACGCCCGATCTCGTCGCCGGCGTCTTTATTGGCTTCGACAATCCGACGCCCATGGGCCGGGGATCGACCGGCGGCGGCCTTGCCGCGCCTGTCTTCAACGAGTTCATGACGGCGGCGCTGGAAGGCAGACAGCCGATAGGTTTCCGCATTCCTCCCGGTCTGAAGCTCATTCCGATCAACCGGAAGACCGGCATGGAAGCAAGAGCCGGCGACCCGGACGTGATCTACGAATCCTTCAAGCCTGGCACCGGACCGGCCGACTTCTTCTCTGTCATCGGCGCGGAATACGCCACCGGCGCCGAAATTCTCGATATCTCTCCGCAGGCGAACCGGGCTGTCGGCTCCGGGGCCGGAGGTCTTTACTGATCTGATCAACGGCGCGACGGACAGAGCCCTTTTCTATGAAATTGAAAGGGGCTATGGTCAGCCCGATTCCGCCTGAGTGCGGCCACACACTTTCAAGAAACCAGGGAATATCATGCGTTCGGAAATTCAGTCTCTCGTCGACGAAATCAAGCAGGCCATTAGCCTGCTGAGGAGGCATCTTTGACTGGGAACCGGCTCTCAAACGACTGGAATTCCTGAACGTCAAGGCTGAAGATCCGGATATCTGGAACGATCCGCAGGAAGCGCAGAATCTGATGCGCGAGCGTCAGCAACTCGAAGAGCGGATCAACGGTCTGCGCGATCTCGAAACCCGGCTTGAAGACAATATAGGCCTCATCGAACTCGGTGAAGAAGAGGGCGACGGCGACGTCGTGACTGAAGCCGAGGACGCGCTGCGCGCGATGAAGTCCGATATCGAGCGCCAGCAGATCGAATTGCTGCTCTCGGGCGAGGCGGACGAGAACGACACATATCTTGAAATCCACTCCGGCGCCGGCGGCACGGAGAGCCAAGACTGGGCCAACATGCTGTTGCGCATGTATTCCCGCTGGGCGGAAAAGAACAAGATGAGGGTGGAGATCCTCGAAATCCACGACGGCGAAGAGGCAGGCATCAAGTCGGTGACGATGCTGGTCAAGGGCCACAACGCCTATGGCTGGCTAAAGACCGAATCCGGCGTGCACAGGTTGGTGAGAATTTCGCCATTCGACAGCCAGGCGAGACGCCACACTTCGTTCTCATCCGTATGGGTCTATCCGGTGATTGACGATTCGATTGAAATCGACATTCCGGATTCCGATGTGCGTATCGACACCTACCGCGCGTCCGGCGCCGGTGGACAGCACGTCAACACGACCGACTCAGCGGTGCGCATCACCCATATTCCGACCAATATCGTCGTGCAGTGCCAGAACGAACGTTCGCAGCACAAGAACCGCGCGACAGCCTGGGAAATGCTGCGCTCGCGCCTCTACGAAGAAGAGTTGAAGCGCCGCGAGGACGCCGCCAGCGAGCAGGAAGCCTCAAAGACCGATATCGGTTGGGGCCACCAGATCCGCTCCTACGTGCTGCAACCCTATCAGCTTGTGAAGGATCTTCGCACCGGCGTGGAAAGCACGAGCCCCCAGGACGTGCTGGACGGTTCGCTTGACGAGTTCATGGAAGCGGCGCTCGCCCACCGCGTCCATGGCGGCGACGAGGTGGTTGAGGATATCGCCTGATAAGGCTGCGGGATCAGTTGCTCGCCGGCAGGAATTCGTGATCGCCGAACTCGTCGACAAAGAGCTCCCAGGTGTCTGGTTCCGTGATGGACGGGTCTTCCTTCAGGTAAACATAGGTGACGAAACCGGCGTTTTCCGACACGCCGGTGGAGTTTTCCGGCCGCATGTCGGTGATGTAGGCGCTCATGTCGGTCAGTTCCTGTATCTCGCTTGTATCGAGAACGGTCGGGCTGCCGTCCGAGAGACCAAGCTTCTGCAGATAGAGCCTTGAGGTGTTGTCCTGCGAGCGAACCGCGACGGCGCGGTAATACCCGCTGCCGGCGTCGCCGTCGGCTGAACTCTCCCATCGACCGCCGCTCACCACGGCAACCACTTTTGGTGACAGGGCGTCGGCGGCTTCGCGCGCATTCTCTTGCGCCACCGCGATGGTAGCGGGACCGCAAGCGAGAAAAAGGGACAGAAGGGCTGCGCGCGCGCTGGACTTCAAATCGGAGGGTAGGGGGGTAGTTGGCATTTCGGCCTCCCGGGCTGTTTTCCTGATTCAGGGCCTGTAAGCGCCTTCTATAGCACAACAATGCGACCGAAACCGATCCTTCGCGACTAATAGAGGAACTGTTCGGCCAGGATTCTGTCTTCCCAACTGTGATCCGGATCCGAGAGGATTTTGACCGTGACTTCGCTGGATTCGCGGATGCTAACGTTGACGACAGATTTGACTTCCGTGTGGTCCGCAACGGCGTTGACAGGTCGTTTCCTGTTTTCCAAAATCTCGATATCGACCTTCACGCGGTTGGGCAGAAGCGCGCCGCGCCAGCGCCGCGGACGAAACGCGCTGACCGGCGTGAGGGCGAGCAGAGGCGCCTCCAGCGGCAGGATCGGCCCGTGCGCCGAGAGATTATAGGCGGTCGAACCCGCTGGCGTAGCAACCATGACGCCATCGCAGATGAGTTCCTCGAGGCGTTCGCGCCCGTCGACCAACACGCGCAGTTTGGCCGCCTGATAGGACTGCCTGAGCAAGGAGACCTCGTTGATTGCGTAGGCCGCTGTTTCGTTTCCTTGCGTGTCGGTCGCGACCATTTTGAGTGGATGGATGTTATGCTTCACGGCGTCCGCGATGCGTTCGATCAGTCCCTGTTCGTGATATTCATTGAGGAGAAAGCCGACCGAGCCGCGGTTCATGCCGTAGAGCAGTTTGTCGGCATGCATGTTCTCGTGCAGCATTTGCAGCATGAAGCCGTCGCCGCCGAGGACAACGATCACATCGGCCTGTTCCGGGTCCGTCTGGCCGTAGAGAGCAGCGAGCTTCTTCGCCGCGCGCCGCGCGCTGTCGGATTCGCTGCATACAAACGCCAGGGACGGTGTCCAGCCTGTCATGATTGATTCCTCAAGAACTCTTTCTAGGATGGCGTTCGGCGATCGCGGATACAAGGGCTATCGGTTACAGCGATTAAGGATTGTCTAATTTCGACGATTTTAACTTTACACACTTTTCGATTATGATAAGTGCACCGCATTGCCCTTGTAGCTCAGTTGGTAGAGCATCTGATTTGTAATCAGGAGGTCGGGAGTTCGAGTCTCTCCGGGGGCACCACCTTAACTCATTGAAAATTAAATAAACCCTTGCAAGGCAAGGGGTTTAGCTGCATAGAATTGCCCCATAATTGCTACACAATTGGGGTTCGCTATGACCAAAGGGCCAGTTAAGCGCGGCGGCAACTATCATGCACGCAAGAGAGTTCCGGATGACGTACGCGAGATCATCGGAAAAAATGAACTCTGGCAGTCTTTGAAAACTGGTAGCAGGCGCGAGGCAAACGCGCGCCTGCCGTTCGTGTTAGCTGATTTTGAACGTACGATTACAGCCGCACGGGCAAAGCTGCACGGAAGCGAGTCGCCCATTTCTTCTAGCGAATGGAAACACCCGTTGACGGTGCAGGAGATGGCCAGCCTTCACTATGCAAGGCAGATCAAGCATGACGAGAACATCAGAGATAGCGGCGGCTTTGATTTCCTGAACGCAATGGGCGGATACAGAGAGAGGTTGCAACTGATTGCATCGGGCAGGGCGACCGATCAGCAAATATATCACTGTGTCCCGGTAGCAATGCAAATCGGCGTATTCAGAGACAATGGAAATCACGATCTGATTGAAGGTTCTCCAAAATGGCGGCACCTTGCTAGATCGATTGCAGCGGCATGGCTTGAATCTTTCAAGCGATCAGCAGAACGCGACGTAGGCGATTTTAGCGGCCAGCCGCAACACCCAGACATAGACGTTAACGCCAACATTGAACCGCCTTTGTCGATCCGGGAATTGTTCAATGAATACTGCGATGAGCGTGAGCGACTAGGAATAAGCCCAAAAACCCGATTGCGATGGACGCCTGCTATCGAGTCCCTGATTAAGTTCATCAAGCATGACAACGCCCGTAAGCTAACCAAAAAGCAGGTGATCGACTGGAAGAACAAGCAGCTTGGCGAATGGAAGGTTGCCACGGTCAAGCGGGTTCATCTGGCGGCGGTCAATGCAGTGTTCACCTGGGCGGTAGAAAACGACAGAATAGCCAGCAATCCAGTTACCGGCGTCCGTATGTCGGTTCCGAAGGAAGCCCGTAGTCGGGAAAAAGGATTTCGCGACGATGAGGCATTGGCGATATTACGCGCTTCACGCAATCACAAACGAAGCAAAAAGGAAGCCGCAAAGACTGCGGCGGCGAAGCAATGGGTGCCGATCCTATGCGCCCATACAGGCGCGCGGGTGACGGAGATCGTTCAACTTAGAAAGCAGGATGTTTTCGAGCGCGACGGAATTACCGCAATCCGGATCACAGGAGAGGCGGGTGCGATAAAGGAACGTCACTACAAAGACGTGCCACTACACCCGCAACTAATCACGGAAGGATTTGTAGATTTTATCGAACGATCGCCAGAGGGTTATCTGTTTATCGAAGTTACGCATGGTGAAGATGTAGGTCTGAAAGCTGATAGCAAAGCGGGTGACGTTCGCAGATGGCTGAAAGAACATGGATTGGTTCCGGAGGGTATGCAGGCGCATCACGGATGGCGGCACCGGTTCAACACGATTTCATGGGAGCACGGATTAAATGCTCGCGTGGTTGACGCGATTCAGGGACACGCTCCCCGTACTGCGGGTGAGAACTACGGCGACGTGACGTTGAAGGCCCGGTATCGCGAGATTAAGAAAATGCCCTCATACGATCTCAAATAGTTGCAACTGCAACTTTTTAGTTGCGTCTGCAACTATCATATGGGAAAATATTCCTAATTGCTAAATTAGGAACCTCCCATATGGCGCTTGAAGCGCTCCGAAAATCACTGGCGAGTTACATCGCGCCGAAGCATTTGGAGCAAAAAGAAGCTCCCAATACCTTCGGTCTCGATTGGCTTCTGACCCCGAATACACAATCGGGACCAGTAGTCTCGCCACAATCGGCCATGACGGTTCCAGCGGTAAAGGCATGTGTTGAGCTGATCGCAACTTCGATTGGTACTATGCCAGTTAAAGTGTTCAAACGACTTCCCGATGGCTCCAAGGAAGTCGCAACCGATCATCCCGCCTATCGTCTGGTGCATCGCACTGCAAACGAATATCAATCGGCGGGTAAACTCCGCCAACTGCTCGCTCTCGACGCCCTTCTGTACGGCAATGGAATTGCCTTTCCGGTTCGGGTTGATAGTCGTGTAATTGACATGGTGCGCATCGATCCCCGATCGGTGCAGATTACACCGCACCAAACTACCGGCGCACCAATCTACACGGTCTACAAGGACCAGCAGAACCGCAAGGTGCAGGGTGTCTATTCTGCCAGAGACATCATTCACATTGCTGCCCCGACATCGTTTGATGGCATCTCTGGTGTCTCTCCCGTGTATCTGAATCGAGAAGCTATCGGGCTGGCAATCACACTGGAAGCGCACGCTGCGCGACTATTCGGAAACGGCGCAAAACCATCTGGTGTTCTGAAATTCGCCCGCCAACTCACCTCAGAAGCCATCGATCGAATCCGCACCAGTTGGAAGGCTGGTCATAGCGGATCAGAATCCGGCGGCACCGCTATTCTTGAAGAGGGTGCTGACTTTCAGCAACTTGCCCTGTCCAGCGTCGATGCTCAATTTGCCGAAATGCGCACCGCACAAGGCTATGAGATTTGTCGTGCATTCAACATGCCGCCTGTCATGGTCGGCATCACCGATCGCGCGACATGGGGAAATGCGGAAACTCAAAACCGACAATACCTGAAGTTCTGCCTCCGGCCTTGGATGGCTGAGTTCAAATCCGCCTACGAACGCCAGCTTCTCACGGAAGACGAAGCCGAAACGCATGTCATCGATTTTGTCACCGAAGACCTAGAGAAGGCAGACCTTGCCGCTCGTGCCGAAAGCTACACGAAGCTGCGATCGGCAGGAGTGATCACCGGCAACGACGCAAGGCGCGCCGAAAACCTTCCCGCCCTTCCGGACGGCGACACGCTCGCATCTCCCTACACCACGTCGAACAACGCGCCCGTGAACGACAACAGCCCGGACGAAGAGGCGCAAGCAGCATGACACCGCTAGTTCGATTTTTCGGTGAGGGCGACCAGAATTTCGCTCTCACCCCCGAAACGATTCTGGAACTGGAACGCGTCACCGACAGCGGCATAGGCGTCCTGTGTTGGCGACTGTTCAAAAGCCAGTTCGGCCTTGCCGATATCCAGCACACACTTCGTCTCTCTCTGATCGGCGGCGGCAAAGATCCGAAGCAAGCCGCCGAACTGGTCAACGCCTATGTCGGCATGCGCCCGCTCGAGGAAAGCTTGGCGCTTGCGGTCGATGTTCTCCACCAACTGTATTTCGGAAAGGTCGAATCCAATGAATCGAATTGAGCGCAAAGCAATATTGCCGGAAGTCGATCGCATCGAATGCAAGGCGGCGCTGGAAGTTAGTGACGAAGGCACCATTACCGGAACCGCATGGCCGTTTGGTTCTCCCGATCGCGTCGGCGATATCATCACCAAAGGGGCATTCACCAGCATCACTACCAGACTTCCAATGTTGTTTGCCCATGATCAAGGGCAATCGATCGGCGTCTGGGATTCCGTTTCAGAATCCGACGATGGCCTACAGGTCAAAGGTCGCCTTCTTATCAGTGACGTTCAGCGCGCCCGTGAGGTTCGCGCCCTGATCAGGGAGGGCGCTGCAACCGGCCTTTCCATCGGTTTTGTCACAAAGAAAGCAACTGCCCGCCAAGGCGGCGGGCGCACCATTTCGCTGGTCGAGCTTCACGAGATTAGCGTTGTCCCGGTCCCTGCGCATCCCGGTGCGAGGATCACTTCTGCAAAGTCCGCAAGTGCGGTCAACTCGATAGGAAATACCATGGAAGATGAACTTGAACAGGTTGCCGCGCCTGACAATGCGGAAATCGAAAAGAAATTCGAGACGCTCTCGAATGAGGTCAAATCGTTTGGAAAGCTTTCCGAGCGTCTCGACAAGATGGAAGCGAAACTCAATCGCCCGACTGCGGCGAATGACAACCGCCCGATCGCCGCTAACGACAATGACATCGAAAAGAAGGCCTTCTTCAGCTTCATTCGCAGTGGAACGGAATCCCTGTCATCGGACGAACGCAAGGCGTTGACCGTCGGCACACCCGCGACCGCCGGATACCTAGCACCGGAAACATTCTCTTCGGAAATCATCAAGCTTTTGGCGGAGGTCAATCCAATCCGTCAGTATGCGAAGGTGATCAATATCGGCGCTTCACAGATCAAGTTTCCGCGCCGCACCGGATCGCCAACGGCTACTTGGGAAGGTGAAGGTGACGCCCGCGCTCATTCCCAGCCCAGCTATGAACAAGTGCCGATCACGCCGCACGAACTGGCGACCTACA
This sequence comes from Hoeflea sp. CAU 1731, assembly GCF_039888615.1. Lineage (NCBI taxonomy): Bacteria > Pseudomonadati > Pseudomonadota > Alphaproteobacteria > Hyphomicrobiales > Rhizobiaceae > Hoeflea > Hoeflea sp. CAU 1731. The sequence continues at coordinate 398,690 of NZ_JBDQQS010000001.1, forward strand.
CCGATGTTTCCAACGCGCTCTTGGAAGATAACGTTTACAACCTCGAAGGCGAGCTTCGCCAGGAATTCGCCGAAGCGTTCGGCATCGCGGAGGCTAAGGCGTTTATCGAAGGCACCGGCGATTCGAATGATCAGCCGGTCGGTCTCATGACCAATGATGATATCGCCGAAATGGTGACGGATCACGCATCTGGTTTCCCGGCATCCAATCCCGCCGACGTAATCGTCAAGATGTATCACAAGTTGCCGACCTACCATGCTCGCAATGCAGTCTGGATGTTCAACAAGAACACGCTCGAACTGATCCGGACGTGGAAGGACAGCGACGGCAGATATTTGGTTATTGATGAACTGAAATCGGACATGCCGGCAACCTTGCTTGGAAGGCCGATCGTTGAGTGTCCGGATATGCCCGACATCGAAGCCGACGCCTTCCCAATCCTGTTTGGCGACCTTCAGGGCTACCGGATCGTCGATCGCGTTTCGCTTTCCGTTTTGCGTGACCCTTACAGTCGCGCCACGAATGGCGAAGTCCGGTTCCATGCAAGGCGCCGTGTGGGCGCCGATGTGACGAATCCCGACAGGTTTGTGAAACTCAAGATTGCCGAAGCCGCCTAAGGCTTTCGGTGAGCGATCGCTGCCCGTCCTTTCTCCAGCGGGCAGCGATCCCAATTACAAGGATTCTGAAAGATGAGTATCATTTCCGCCGTAGCGAATACGAAACTCTATATCGGCGACGTGACAGCCGGTCAGGAACAGTCTGACTACGAAGCTGTCGATCCATGGACCGAAGTCAAAGACCTTGCCGACATCGGCGAGTTTGGCGACGAGGCCAATATCATCGAATACGAGACGATCGACGATGCTCGCGTCAAAAAGGCTGTCGGCACCCGCAATGCCGGCGACCTGTCTGTGACGGTCGCCCGAATGGAAGACGATGCTGGACAGGTCGCAATGCGCGCCGCTGCAAAAACCTCCAATCACTACGACTTCAAGATGGTTCTTTCGAACGGCGAAATCTTCTATTTCACTGGCCCGATTTCGTCAGCCAGGAATCAGCTTGGCGGCGCGAATGACGTAACACAGACCGTCTTTACCGTTGCGATCTCCAGCGGCGTCCTCGAACCGACTTAAGATCAATGCAGCTCGCATCCGAAGAAATCACCATTACGATTTCGGGCGAAGTTTTTAGGCTTCGCCCGTCGTTGCGGGCTGCGCTTCGACTGGTGCGCAAGTATGAAACATTCGCCAAAATCGCTGACGGCATCATGGAGGGCCGCTTGTCGGTCATTACGGATGTTATCGAGGAAGGCTCTGGAAATCCAGACACAGCAAACGCTCTCAATTTCTGCATTGGCCGTGATCCTCTTGCCGAGTTTCTAGAAATTCAGCGCCCGTTGCTCCGCTTCGTGATGGCGCTGGCTGGTGTCGATCGGGACAACCGGGAAAACCTGCCGGATGGTGTAAAACCCATCACCTTTGTCGAGTATTTCGAGAACCTGTTTTCGATCGCGACCGGCATGATGGGCTGGCCAGTCGATGAAGCATGGCGCGCTACACCCGCTGAAATCATCGCCGCCCACAAGGGCCGAATTGATCTTTTGAAAATGATCTTCGGTAGTGGCGACTCGGACAAATCCAAGGCGCTTTCGCTCGACCAGAAAGCGCTTCTCGCATTCAAATCTATTGGTATCCGGAAAGGCTCCTCCAATGTCAGTTGATCCCTTCAAATCCCTGAGTCCGGGTTTGGATTCTGTCCTCACCAGCGCCTTGAATGTGACGCCCGACGACGAAAACGACCTGCCGGTTATCCCGCGCGGTTTTCACTGCGAGAATGGAACAATCAAGGTTACAGCGCTCAATGACGAAACTGTCACCTTCAATATCTCCGGCGGTGCGATGATACCCATGCGCGTCAAGCGCATACATGCTACCGACACCACCGCCACGAATATATTCATTGTCTGGTGAAATGCCTTATCTCGCACCCCGCATATGCCAGTGTGGCAAGGTAGTTCCGGCGAACACGCGATGCGCCTGCCAAGCGGTTCGCGATCGTGAGCGCAAAGCGCGCCATGATGCGAACCGGCCTTCAGCGCGTGAGCGAGGGTATGATTCCAAATGGGACAAGGCGAGGGCGGGATTTCTCGTCAAGCATCCCTTCTGTGTCATGTGTGGCAAGCCCGCGAAAGTCGTTGATCATATCATCCCGCACAAGGGCGATAGAAAGCTCTTTTGGGACCGGTCCAACTGGCAACCGCTTTGCACGCCCTGTCATTCGAGCAAGAAGCAAAGGCAGGAAGCCAAATGAGCGCCATTGATGACGTGCTCATATTCGAACCGCCGATCGCTCCCAGCGTCGGCATGACGCGCAAACCTGAGATCAAGCTTCTCAGGGCTGAATTTGGTGATGGATACACTCAGGCAACTCCGAACGGCATCAACCATATACGCGAAGTAATCACTCTTAGCTGGCAGGTGCTTTCCGAAAATGAGTTGGCGCAAATCGAGGATTTTCTGAAAAGCCACGGCGGTTACAAGACATTCTACTATTGCGTGCCCGGTAGCGCTCTCTTGAAATTCAACTGCGACGATTGGGAGGCGACACAGATTTCGCCCGATTACTTTTCCCTGAAAGCCACCTTCAAACAGACGTTCACGAACCATGGCATTGCAGGCATCTGACATACTATCGGTTGACGCAATCACACAACCAATCTCCGACTGGGCGCTCGATTATGGTATCCCGGCCAACATCATCATACTGCGATTGCAAGCCGGATGGTTGCCGACGAAGGCGGTTGAATGTGAAATCCCGACTGACCCCCGCGCTTTCGACGCCCATATCAAGATGCTTGAAAAGCTGAAGGCCACGCATCCGCCAATAAAGGGGATCACTTCACCGAAGGACGCTCGATACCAGCCTGTCCAGCATCCCACGCGGAAAGCGAAAACCACCAGACAATATCCGACATACACTGCCCATGGCAAAACCATGACAATGCGTGAATGGTCAGAGCATCTTGGCACGACCGTCAACACGCTCCAGCAGAGAATTTATAAATGCTTGCCGTATGATGAAGTATTCACCTCCGGCCGCCGCCCGCGCATGATAACGTGGCAAACAGGAAAACAACCAAAGACCTACACCGCCCATGGGGAAACGCTAACCCTACATCAATGGTCGAAACGACTTGGACTGTCGAAACAAACCTTACGAAGTCGTTTGAGAAAGGGCTGGTCGAATGATCGTGTGTTTGATGCCGCGAAGCAAAAGGGAGCGATCGCACCGACCTATACACATGCAGGGCGAACGCTGACCTTGCTTCAATGGGCACAACACCTTGGACTGTCTAAAGCAACCCTCTACCAGCGTATCCAGTATGGTTGGCCCTATGAGCGCGTTTTCACGAACGAAAATTTCAGGGGCAAGCAGACACCCAAAGGGGAGACATATAACGTGCATGGCCAGTGTCTCACAGTTCGCGAATGGTCAGAATATCTAGGTGTCAGCGTCGACACATTGCGCGCACGTCTCAGGCTGAAACTGCCGATCGAAAACGTATTCACCAAAGAGAATTTCAAAGGTAAGCCAAAAGCGGCGCATGCAACCACCGGGCGCGGGTAGTAACTTTCGGGAGCCCGTAGGGACCGGCTTGCGGTCCTCAATTCGTCATTTTTTCCAATTGGGTTTTTTTTAATACATTGTATATCGGCCCGAAAGTCTCGAACCCGATATAGGCTGTCGCTTCCCAAGAAAAAAATCGCTCTTACAATGGTTGCAATGAAATTGCCGTCGCTTATCGCTCGTCCGATGTTGGAACTGAAGAATTTTCTTTTGCTTGGACGAGAAGCAATTCGGACACAGTAGGTGTTCCGGCTCGCCATTGGCCGCTTCTTCTTTGAGCTGATGAGCAAAAGTTCCGTCACCAAAATCAACCAATGCATACCGCGCTGCTTCCATATCCCATGAATCAAACTCAGATATTTTTGCTTCTAGCGCTCTATTCTGTTCTATCAGAGTGAACAGTTCGGACTGTGCGGCGAGTGTGCTGCTTTGGGCTGAAACCACCGCATTCTGGAGCTCGATCAGCAATGCACGTTGCTTTTCATCAACTTTCATTTCCTGAATTACCTTAGCCATGTCAGCTACGGTTTTCAGTGATGTTACAACTCCGGTGATTGCTGCCATATCTACCATTGATATATCTTCCTACTCTTCTGTATTTGTGATGAGTATTTTAGAATAAGGATAAGATCGCGCTAGATAATATTTTGTAGAATGTTCTAATTGTTGGTATTGATAAAAGAAAAAAACCTAGTGAATACAAAGAAAAAATTAGAATTCGTAGATTGTAGTTAGAATAATCCAAAGTATTATACAATACATATGAAATATCTTTTGAATACTTTATTGACTGATCTATTATTGGTTGAGTAAATGCCCAGATTACTTTTGGGTTAGTCCAAAGCATTTCGGCAACCCGATCTATTATCAAATAGCCAGAGCCAGTATATAGACCCATTTCGGAGGCAAGCTCGTCATCTGACTCACCTTCATCTGGCACGTCCTCTTCAACTGGTATATCGCCATTTAGCACGTGAGCACTATCATGCATTTCGAGTATTAGTCTCTCAAATGCGACCTCAACTTCAAACGGATATTCGTTTCTATTTGACGTCTCCACTCCTTCACGCTCACGATTGTGATAGAGATCTAATACTGTATTAAAGTTTGATTTTGCCACTACGGGAAGGTTAGTTAGGTCTATCTTGTCTACAAAACCCATTATGTTAGTATCCCTTTGGATGGGTTCTGGACAAAGCAAAGAGAATAAAAAGGAAGAAATACCCAAGAAGCACAAGCCAAAATAGATAAAATATAGGCTATTTAGGGTATAAAGTTCAGAGTTGTCTATATTATTATTACTCGTAAAATTGCTTGATATCGTTAAATATCTCAAAATTTCATTGTTAAAAATAATAATGTATCCGAGAAAAGGAGATATTATTGTGGTTTTTACTAGTCTCGAATTTCCTATTTTTGCCAACATACTCCAACGGGAAAATTGAGACAAACTACTTCCACTAAGACCGATCGTATCCGGCCTAAAAAAGTATCCTTTAATTTTTCCAAATATTGATCTGATCATCGTTACAGGACTCATTAATTTCCAAACTGCTGAAAATAGGATATAATTCCTAATTATATACTTGACGTACCACGCTTGATTTCCTATATTGGAGTCAAGGAGTTATCGTCATGTTCGATTTGACCAACGAAATATACAACGACGCCAACAAGGCAAGGGAGCACTTGGAAGCCATTCACTGGCCCAATGGTCCGATCTGCCCTCATTGCGGCAACGTCGATCCTGCTCGCATTACAAAGCTGGAAGGCAAGTCAACGCGTCCCGGCGTCTACAAGTGCAAGGAATGTCGCAAGCCTTTCTCAGTGACTGTCGGCACCGTGTTCGAACGCTCCAAGATCGCCCTCAACAAGTGGGTGCTGGCAACGCATTTGATGGCCGCGTCCAAAAAGGGCATGTCCGCGCACCAGTTGCACCGTATGCTTGGCGTGACCTACAAAACCGCATGGTTCATGGCCCATCGTATCCGCGAAGCCATGAAGGAAGATGTCCAAACCTCCGGCCCTATCGGCGGTGAAGGCAAAACCGTAGAAGCCGACGAAACCTATTTCGGAAAGCGTGAAGACGGTTATGTCTCACCGCAACGCAAAGGCCGTCCCTACAAGTTCAAGAAGAAAGCCGTTGGCAAGCGTTCCGTCGTCGCGCTTGTTGAACGCGGCGGCAATGTCCGTTCTTTCCATGTACAGCACGCCACAAAGGCGACAGTGCGCGATATCCTTGTTCGTAACGCCGACCGCAAGTCTACGCTCTACACCGACGAGTCCCGCCTCTATACCGAAACCGGCAAGGAATATGGTGACCACGAAACCGTCAAACATTCCGCCGGTGAATACGTTCGCTATGAAGGCGATGCCGTCATCCACACCAACACAATCGAAAACGTGTTCTCAGTGTTCAAGCGCGGCATGATGGGCGTCTACCATCATTGCGGCGAGTCCCATATGCACCGCTACCTTGCTGAATTCGATTTCCGTTATAACCGCCGCGCGGCTCTCAAAGTCTCCGATGCCGAACGCGCCGAAGACCTGTTGCGTCATGCACGCGGTAAGCGTCTTACATATCGGCGGATTGGTGAAGCCGCGCACGCTTAAGCAGAAAGCGCGAAAATTTCTCGTGACCCGAAGGCTACGAAAGCCCTAATTTCTGGAGAGAATTAGTAAATTCATCCATCCGGGCCTCAGCAAGGTCACGAAGCCGCTCAATTTCTACAACGTCTCCGGGCTCGATTTTCTCGGGATCGGGAATTGCGGGGGCGTGCCCCACCATAGCAATCTCCGGGACTTCCGTGAGTACGCGCGAAAGCGAAGTCCACCACTTCTTCATCGAGGTTATACTAGCGTCTATGCTGGGCCCTAACCCCATCGGGGACTCGTCTAATTTCCCCGCTTCGTAGTCCAAGAACAATTTCTGCCTGCTTAACGCCCACTCAAAATTTTTCCTTAGTTCCTCATAATTGTTTTTAACTCGTTGGGTTTCAGCTTTGATATCAAGAGGCCCTTCATCAGTTTTCGTATCCATGCGATCCAAAGCCTGTTGCATTTTATTCTCCAAAACCTCGGATGCAGTCTTGCGTCGTCTCAATATGTACGCAGCGCTACCGGCGAGCATTAGGTAAACGCCAGCACCAAGCGCAAGCTGGCCCTGTGCTGGAATAGCGAGATCAAGCCACCAGAGAAGAACAGCAGGCGGAAGGATAAATGCACCCTGCCAGATTGCTTGCCAAGCGTGTTGTTTGCCATCGGCCCAAAGATCTTTCACCGCATCCTCCCCAGATATAATCGGGGAAGATAACCATCAATTTTCTTTGGTTGAAACCCCGAAGGCATCTGGCCTAGTCTTCACCAGTTTCCCACTCTTCTGGCTTTTCTCTTCCGAAGCGTCTAACCCTTTAGGCTTCGGCGGCGTTTTCAGCATCCGCCTCAGAACCTCGTCGCCCTTTTCCTGGTCTTTGTCTTTTTTGGTGCCTGTCATGAAGGAACTACCTCCACCTCCGTTCGATCTCCCCCTTAGCGACCCCGACCTTCTCCTGATGGGCAAAATCGCGATCCTGTGGGGGCAAATTGATGAGTCTTTCAATTCTTGCCTTCGATTGGTCCTCAAAATCGACAACCGCGTATTTGAAAGCCTTCTCGGGAATCAAATGATAGGCTCTCGAGTCTCCCACATGAAGGCTGCAATTCATACGGCCACCGATTCCAGAAACAGAGAGCTGCTATCTGAAATCGTTTCGAAGATGGAGGACGTGCTTCCAAGCCGGAATGCAGCAATGCATGGATGCTGGGGGCGGTATGTTCTAGATCCTTCCTATAAAAAATTCCGCGTGGGCACCTTCAACCATCAGAAACCCAAAAGCCGTTTTTTTTGACGATCAGTTACCGAAACTTTACGCCGATCTCGTGGCGATCCTAGGAGTTCTCGCGGAACTTATGATGCGCAGCACCGAACTTAACCCTGAGCCAACGCAGTTCAGCCAAAATAAGATTTACTTCGCTCCCCAACCTCCAGACGAACGTGCTGCGGGAGTATGGTTTGAGCGAGGCGACAGAGTGCTTCCCGTGCCGTCCATATCTCCGGGTTGAAAGATGCCAAAATGCGCTCCGCCTCGTCCACCTGATCGCGAGTAACCTTGATCACTATCTTTGCCGGCCTGTCGGCGCGAATCATAGGGTTATTCCCTTTGGTACGTCAAGTATATAATTAGGATATAATTCCTAAAATTGGAATTGTATCTATGACTTTAGACAACTTGAAAGCACATCTAAACATAACAGACAACAATGACGACGCCCTGCTTACATCGAAGTTGGGCGCTGCATTGGAATGGATGGCTCTCTATGTCGGTGAAGATGAGCTAGGAAATCCGCTGGTCATCGAAGCTACACTTCAGCTTGCGGCGACGTTCTATGAACAGCGCGAAGCGATCGGGCCGACCGAACTGCAAGAGGTTCCATTCACCGTCTGGGAACTGATCGAACCCTTTCGGGTGCGAAGCTTCTAATGGCCAGAACATCCGACCAGCTAGCGCGTCTCAACCGGCGCATGAAAGCGATTCCGGAAAGTGTCCGGGAGGCGGTGAAACCTGCCCTCGATAAATCAGAGGATGAATTGATCGCGCTCGCAAAGCAGTTCGTGGCTGTCGATCGTGGCGACCTGAAAGACAGCATCGAAGGTAACCACGGTGATCATGAACTGGAACGGGTGATTTCTGCCGGTAGCGAAGACGCCTTTCATGCATGGTGGGTTGAGAAAGGCACTTCTGAAATGGAGGCCCAGCCCTATTTCTTTCCAGCTTACAGGCTCCTGAAAAAGCGCATTGCCGGGCGCATCAAACGGGCTGTCGGCAAGGCTGTGAGGGAATACCATGCTTGAATCGTCCCTTGCCCTTCAGAAGGGCATCCGCGCCGCCCTTGTCGCCGACGCTGGCGTTACGGATCTTGTAACGGCAACCAGCATCTTTGACGGCAGAACGCGCCCTGAAAACTTCCCTTGTGTGATCATGGGCGAAGGCCAGACCGTGCTTGAAGCGATCACCTACGCCCGCAAGCATGTCCGGGTATATCTCGACGCCCATATCTGGACAAAGGAAGCTGGCCTTCATGACGTCAAGACGATCGCCGGTGCCGTCTCAACCGCCCTTGCCCTGTCACCCGCCATTGATGACCACGCCCTTGTCGATTTCATGGTGACCGGAACCCGGTTCATGCGCGATCCCAAAGAGGAATACGGCCACGCGATCATCTCCATTGAAGCGCTGATTCAGGTGGCGTCATGATCCAGTCCGGCAAACTCGACAAAACAATCGTGCTTCAGCGTGAGACCGAAACTGTTGATGCCTTCGGTCAGAAGACTTCCACCTGGGCGGAAATTGACACCGTGCGGGCTGGCCTGCGGGAGCGCACCACGCGCGAATTCATGCAGCCCTTTGGCGAGAATGAAACCGGCGTGCTGGTATTCAAGATTCGCTATCTCGGCGGCCTGACAACCGATGATCGGGTGATCTTCGACGGCGATGCTTTCAACATCAAGGAAATTGCCGAGATAGGCCGCCGCCGTGGCTTGCTTTTGCGTTGTGAGGCAACCCAATGAAAGGTGCGAAACCACAGTTGCGCACTGATCGGGCGGCGCTCGCATCGGTCCCGCGCCCGCCTGCATGGCTCGCCAAGGATGCTAAAGCGGAGTGGAGGCGGACAATGCCGTTGTTGGTCGAGCGACGCATCTTGACCGACGCGGACCTTGGAACGCTCGAAAGCTATTGCACCGCGGTAGCCCGGATTCGTGAGGCCGAAAGAACGATCGCCAATGAGGGTTCAACCTACATGTCGACGAGTGGTCCGAAGCGACACCCCGCCGTCACTATCCAAGATGCAGCGATGAAAACGGCGCGCCTATGCGCCGCCGAACTTGGACTGACACCTGTTAGCCGATCGCGCCCGACAATCCGAGACGACGAAGACGATGCTGATTCCCTCTTGGATTGATGACGGCTCCCCGATCGAAGACACCTTTGGCGATGGCGAGCGCGCCGTGCAGTGGCTGCGGAAACTAAAGCATCCGAAGAATCCAGCTAGTGGCCATGCCTTTCAATTGGATTTCTGGCAAGAGCGGATCATTCGCAAATTGTATGGCCACCGACACCCGGACGGTTCCCGCATCGTGCGTCGGCTTGTGTTGCTTCTCCCACGTGGTAACCGAAAGACTTCCCTGTGTGCGGCAATCACGCTCTTGCACCTCATGGGACCGGAAAGGCAACCGGGTAACCTGATCGTGTCGGCGGCGGCGGCGCATGAACAGTCTCGCGAGCTTTTCAACGAAGCTGCCCTGATCGTGCAGAATGACATTCGAATGTCGAAGCATCTGACAGTCAGGGATTACACATCCTCTATCAGCTTCCATGATCAACGGTCACGATACATGGCCGTTGCCTCAGATGGCAAAGTCCAGCACGGAAAAACACCTAACGTGGTGATCGCCGACGAACTGCATGCATGGGAAGGCAGCGCCGGACAGCGCCAATGGGAAGCGCTCGACAGCTCGCTTGTCAAGGTTCCGGGCACGCTATTGATTGTCGCAAGCACGTCCGGCAGGGGGCAAGAAAATCTTGCCTATAAGACGGTCGACTATGCGGTGAAGGTCCAAAAGGGCGAAATCGAGGATCCGGCCACCTTGCCAGTGATCTACATGGCCGAAAAAGGCGATGACTGGAAATCTGAAAAGCTTTGGAATGCGGTAAATCCCGGCATGAAGCATGGCTATCCGGACCTTGCCAGCTACCGCGACAAGGCCAAAAAGGCGATCGTTTCACCTGCCGATCGTGACAGCTTCCTGCAATACAATCTCAATGCCTGGCTTGACCATAGCGCCAGCCCGTTTGTCGAGATGAGCGTCTACGACAAAGGCAATGCGCCGATCGATGACAAAGCCCTTGCCGATCGCCCTTGCTGGCTTGGCGTCGACCTTTCGAGCACAACAGATTTAACCGCCATTGTCGCCGCCTTCCCAGACGAAGAGGAAGGTTACATCGTCAAGCCATGGTTCTTTTGTCCTGCCGACAATCTGCGGGCGCGTGCTGATCGCGATGGCGTCCCGTATGTCCGTTGGTCCGAAGAAGGTTTCATCGAACCAACGCCCGGTAATGTTGTTGATTTCCGCCATATCGAAGCGGTGATCCGTGATCTTTGCCGTAGATACGACGTTCGCGAAATCGCATTCGATCCGCACCTTGCCCGCGTCATGATCGGCAATCTACTCGATGACGGATACCCTGCCGTTGAAATGAGACAAGGCTGGGTCACCATGGCGCCAGCCGTCAAAGAGCTTGAACGCGCAATCATCGCCGGACGCCTTCAGCATGGCGGACACCCTGTTTTGCGGTGGAACTTCGAGAACATCGCAACCGAGACCGACAAGGCCGGGAATAAGAGTTTCCATAAAGGCAAATCGCGCGATCGCATCGACGGCGCGCAAGCATGCGCAATGGCAGTCGGGCGCGCCTCAACTGGCGACACGGGCAAATCGGTCTACGAAGGCCACGGAATCACATTCATTTAGGAGTATCTAATATGGCCGACGACACAGAAAAATTGATCGTAAAGCTTGAGGCGCGAATTCGCGATTTCGAAAAGAATTTCGACAAAGCACAAAGAACCGCCAACAAGAATTTTGCAGCTATCGAACGGCGCGCTGACACAAACGCCCGCCGTCTACAGGCAACCATGTCCAAGGCGGCATTGGGTGTGCAAAGCGCGTTCAAAGGTATTGCCCTTGGCGCGATCGGCGGCGGTTCGCTGGTCGGTCTGACAAGGCAGGTCACGGATACCATTTCCGAACTTTCGCAAATGGGTAAAGTTATGGACCGCATCGGATTGAACGCCAAGGCGTTTCAGGAACTACAATTCGGTTTTCAGTTGGCTGGCGTCTCACAATCGGAATTCGTGCGAGGAATGGAGGCGTTCGCAAAGCGCCTTGGCGAGGCATCCATGGGCACTGGTGTCCTGTCGGATATTCTCGAAGCAAATGGCGTGTCTATAAAAAATCAGGCAGGGGAGTTCAAAAGTACGGAAGCCTTGCTTCGCGAATATGCCGAACTGATCCGCAATGCCGGTTCTGAGCAAGAGATGATGACGCTCGCCACAAATGCCTTTGGCAGGGGCGGCGCGAGTTTCGTCAACGCTTTGAAGAATGGCGAGCAGGGTCTAGTCGCCATGGAGAAAGCCACCGCCGACGCGGGCGGCACGATCGATGAGGAACTAATCAGAAAGGCCGAAATTCTCGATGACAAATGGGCATCGGCTTGGCGAGGTTTCGAGGTCAACGCCAAGTCCGCGATCGTGTCCGTCGTCGATAGCTTCGATAGTTTGGAATCGAAGCTTGGAAATTTCGGCAACAACAAATTCTTCAAATGGCTCGCGGAACGGACGGGTGCGAGTGACGCTGTATTCGTTCCCGGCGAAGGTGTCTATCAACCGGGCGATGAGCTATCGGCAAATGGCAGGGTTGCACAAGCGTTCTCCGGACAGCAGCAACAGGCCGACAAAGAACTGGTCGCAGCTCTTAAGCAGCGATACGGCGAAGCCCTCGACACTGCAAAGCAAACAGTCCTGCCGACCACTGGTGAGGGCGGTTCTAAGAATGATGCTGCAAAGGCTGCGCTCAAACTTGCCGAAGACTACGCCAACATCCTTGAAGGTGGTCGGCAGTTCGTCGCCGAACAGCAGCTTGAACAGCAGGCGCTATCCATGACAGCGATGCAGGCCAGCGCCTTGCGCTTCGAATATGATTTGCTCAATCAGGCCAGACAGCATGGTATCGATTTAAGCCCCGCACAACGTGACGAACTGGCACAACTCGCCCAGGTGATGGCGACGGTCGAAAACGCCACCGCCAAAGCTGTACAATCTCAGGAACAGCTTCAGCAGGCTGGCGATTTTTTGAAATCATCGGTTACTGGTGTGTTCTCCGACCTTGTGACTGGCGCGTCATCCGTTGAGGATTCCTTGGAGCGATTGCTTAATCAGCTTTTAGAAGTGGCGCTTCAAGCCGCGCTTTTGGGCCAAGGACCACTAGCCGGTCTGACAGGCGGTGGCGGATTGCTTGGCGGTATGTTCTCTGCGATCGGCCTTAGTGGTGGCGGTTACGTCAAAGGGAAGGGAACCTCGACCAGCGACAGCATTCCGGCAAGGCTGTCGGATGGCGAGTTTGTCGTGCGCGCCGCCGTCGCAAAGAAACACCGTGGTTTGCTTGAAAACCTCAACGCTGGAAAGCTACCGGGATATTCACAGGGCGGTCTAGTGGGTGCGCGACCTCTCACCAGTTCAAGCTTTGGCGGCGGTGGTCAGAACATTCAGATCAACTCACCGATCACCGTGAACGGATCGGCGGGCACGCCCGAGCAAAACGCAAACCTCGCAAAGCAAATGCGCCGCGAGCTTGAAGGCTCAATGCGTGGCATTGTTACGTCAGAATTGCGAGCGCAGATGAGACCGGGCGCGATGCTAGGAAGGTAAAAAACCGCCGATCCCGACAGAGGAGAAAACAAAAAGGAAAACGGGACCGACGGCATGGGTTGTGCTGATTACTATCGCAATCATACCGACATGCCCATCATGCCGACTAAACGAATTATCCCATATACCAAAATGGTATGCAAGCAGCATCAATGAAACGAAAACCCGCCGGGCTGCCTTCCCGGCGGGTTTCAAATTTTATGCGCATACGAGAAAAGTAAGTTAGCGGCTTACCTACGCATGATCTTTATATAAAGAGGTTTTCAATCAAACACAAGACAAACATGAAAGTTCTTCATGTTTATTTGCGCCGGTCAGGTAAGCTCATACTCGCTCCCTTCGGTCGCTCCCTGCGCGGCCTTTCAGGCCTTACCCGCGCCTACGGCGCGGAGTGTTATCAATCATTGTTCCGGGACTGTGTTTTGTCAGTTTCAAGTTAGCTCACCAGTATCTTTGTTCTTATTATGTTCCATCATCTTAGGTTTCTATCCCCCGGTATCAGAACTAAATAAAGTACCACGTCTTTCGACGTGGACTTTAAAGGAAAAGCGTAAAGGCTAAACCGTTCTGATACCGGGGGATAAGAATCTCTCATCTTGAGGAGAACACAACTTCGATGGCTGGCCTTAGCAGGGCCGATCGTCGGTAGACACCTTAGCGAGATACTGACCATCTTAATCCGGGCGCTTTCGCGCCACTGTCACGGGTTTCCAGCAAGCTGGAAGCATGCGACCGGGCGGTTGTGTCTTTCCTGACCGGGGTCGCATAGACAGTTGTCATGGCTGACATTGCTGCCTTTTGAATTTTGGGTTTTGCCGGTCTGGTTGTCGGTCTCGTATTCCGATTTCCGCCAGAGATCAGGGGCAGGCCACGGAGCTAATCCCGTGTTATTGCAATGATGGGCCTTCTAAGCGCTGATTACAAGAGACTTTTCGCAATAAATTCAAGCACTTTGTTAATTTAGCTTATTCTTTTAGCTCGATTAACAGCTCACAAAAAAGCGCCCGCCTACGTCCCGGTCAACCTAAGAAAGAAAGCACCAGCTTCAAGCACAGACAGCGCCACAGACGCGCAAGAGGTTTCAGAGTCGCAAGACACCCGCCAATCAGAACGCGCGCCTGTGACCTTTTATGTACGATTTAGCGAAATAGCGAACACCATCCCGGATATCCGGTCGCCGATCATGTCCATGATCTACCCGCCGTTGCCGATCGAATTGCGGGCGATCCCGCCGCCATAGCAATTGTTCACAATTACCGAACAGTGTGTTTCGGTTTTACCAACGACCGATTGCTATAACCGAAGCTGAAACACACGTGAATGACGAAGCCCCACCCGAAACCCAAAGTAAGTCAGAACTGACTAACTTATTGATAATAAAGATTATTTAGGAATATTCTTATTGACAGGATGAATTCAAATCAGCGAGAACTAACGTCGTCAACACAACCTGAAAGGACGAACAATGACGTCTTCAAAGAAAATCCAACGCCTGATCGAAGCTGGCAGCGAATGCTACCTCCCGGATCACAAGTATGCAGGACTGATCGATATGCTCACCGGCAACATCACCGACGACCAGAGGCGCGAGGCCATGGCGGATGCCATGAAGCTCGAACTCGGCGAGCGCTTGAACGTCTGGCCAGCTTCAATCGAACCGCTCACCGACGAAGAAATAGCCAAGTCCAAGGCGGAGTGTGATGCTCATTTGGCTGAGATTGCGGCCGATCCTACCATTACGGTTGATCCGGAAACCGGAATACCATCAAATCAGCTCGATGAAACACCTGAAGAACTAGAGGCGGCCTTGAAGGAATTCCACCAAGGACAGCTTCTTTCAAGTGTACGTGATAGATTGAATGGCAGCGCCGGTCTCGGCGATGATGTCAATTACGTGTAGTGAGGTCAGTCATATGAGTACGAAGCAACTATCGACCGACCCGGCGGTCAGATACACGGTCGACGAGCACAATATGCTCACAGTCTATTTTGATGGCAAATCAAAGGGACCAACTCAGGTAGGCAATGAGAAGACGCTTGAGTCCTTAGTCCGTGTGATGGCAAGCGAAATCGGCTGGAAGAGTACTAATTGACCTTTATGACGCGTTCGGCTGTCTCAGCCGATCGCGTCATCCACATATGTAGCAAGTAAATTGCGACACAAAATCACTACATATTTGCTACATAATTTGAAATGAATATTTATAAAAAGTCAAATAAAACAATAATTTATAAGTTTGTATCTAGATTTCGAGTCTCTCCGGGGGCACCAATAAAATCAGATAGTTACCTTATATTTACGAACCGGATATCACGCATAATGTAGTATTGGGTAACAAATCGGGTAACTAATTTGCTCCGTCGGTTGACTTTTCATCAGGATCAAAAAATGAGTTTTAGTCGGCTGTCCGCGATCTCAGCGATTTTCATTGCGCTTGGAAACCACGCTTTAGCTGTGATTCCAGTTTCCGGGACCTGTTCTCGGGCAAGTGGCAAAAAGCTCAGGTGCATTGGAGTGGAAGAGACGCCACGATAAACGACGCCAGGTATGAGACAGCAGGTGAGGTCATAGGAATGCGCCCGCACGATAAGGGCTTTAAGTATTCAGTATTTTATACCGATAAATAGGGCGACTGGTTCAACCATCGCCGTCTTCTGGAGCCAATCGGAAATATTCCGCCAGCCCAAGCCGAACAAAGCTACTACCCTATGCTGAACGAACCAGCCATGGCCGCATAACTTCAACCAAATGGCCTCCGGCAAACCTGGTGCGGTTCAGAGTCACGCCAACTCACACTGTTTGTTGTACAGCAACCTTAACCGGCTAATTCAAGTTTTACTAATAGGTGAATTGCCGGACCTCTTCGATCCGGCAATTTGCTTGTCACTGATCTATTCGTATCGATCGTGGCGACGCACCCAGTCCATGCCTCTCTCTTCGTTGCGGCCCTTGGGCGTGAGATCGAGCATGGCGTAGGCGCCCATCATGACTTCCACGCCGCGGCCATAGGTAGAGTAGGTGCGATAGACGTCTCCGGCTTCGTCCTTGAAGAACACGCTGACGCCGGGCCACTCCTCGCCTGTCATGGACCATTCCCCGAAATTGTAGTCAATGCTCCCGCTTGCGATCTCCTCCGGCGTGAAGCTGACCCGGAAGTCATAGTTGAAATCGCTTCCGAAGGACGACGCCCATTTGAAGTTCCATCCCATGCGTTTGCGATAGGGTTCGATTTCTTCAAGCGGCGCGCGCGAGACGGCGATCATCGTGACGTCGTGATGCGCGAGATGCAGGTTCATGCCGTCGGTATGGTCGGCCATGAAGGAGCAACTGGGGCAGCCTTCCTTCCAGCCCGGCCCCATCATGAAATGCTGCACCAGGAGCTGCGACCGGCCGTCGAAGAGGTCCGGTAGGGAGCGTTTTCCCTCCGGCGTATCGAAGATGTAGGCCTTGTCGACGCGCGCCCATGGCAGGGCGAGCCGCTCTTGCGCGACTTTGTCGCGAAGACGCGTCAGATCCTTTTCGGCTTTCAACAGGTCCTTGCGGACCGCGAGCCAGTCAGAATGTGAAACTATGGCGTGTTGCATGATTACTCTCCTTCTCTGAGTTTCGTTGCAGAATCCGGGCGTAGTGAACGGGCGGAAGCGAGCTTAAGCCAGGGTGACAGGTGGAAAATGCTCATCACGAGGTACATAAGAGCCATGTCGTTGACCGGCGAGAAGCCTGAGGCGGTCGCGCATATCGTCGTTCCATTCGCGTCAAGCGCGGAAAGCCAGGCCATCGACGCGAAGGTTGGCGCTGCGGCCAGCGCAAGCCAGTCCGCAAGGTTTCGAGTCGGCCCGCCGTGTGGCGAACTCTTCCTTGTAGCTGCAAATAGTGTCATTTTCTCTGCTCCGTCCGTTCCCGGCTTTGCCGGTCGTTGTGGGACGAGCAAGGATGTAGGCCAACAGGCGGAAAGGGTGAGAGTTACAAGTATGACGGGATTTGCATGGACTCACTGATCAACGCTGCGGGACGCGCGCTTTCTGTTGGCGATCCTCTAGCCGCGCTGAAACGGATAGCGTTGCGCGACGACGCCCCGGCGCTGGCATTGCGCGGCCTCGCCATGGCGCAGCTCGGCGACCTGCCGCGCGCAAGGGAGCTGTTGCGCAGGGCCGCGCGCGCCTTCGGTAAAAACGAGCAGATATCCCGCGCGCGTTGCACCGTCGCCGAGGCGGAAATCGCGTTTGTGTCGCGTGATCTCAACCAATCGCTTCGTATGCTCGGCCCTGCGCAAGTGACGCTGGAAAAGCTTGGCGATCGCGTCAACGCCGCCCATGCAGGCTATCTGGACGCGCGCCAGAACTTGCTGATTGGTCGCCTGGATGAGGCCGAGCGGATGATCGCTAATCTGGACGCAGACGCCCTGCCGCCGGCGTCGCGCGTCGGCTTCGAACTGGTGGCCGCCGGCGTTGCAATCCGCCGCGTCAGGGCGTCCGACGCGCAAGCGGCGTTGGTTCGGGCGGCGAATAATGCGCATAAAGCGGCCATACCTGCATTGAGCAATGAGGTCGACCGCACCATGCGCGCTTTCACGGCTCCGGCGGCGCGCCGGATTTCCAACGGTGATGAACGTCTACTCCGGCTCGCTGACGTGGAGGCGCTGCTGGCGACAGATACACTGATTGTCGATGCCTGCCGCAATGTCACTTCCCGGGGAGAGACATCTGTTTCGCTCGCAACGCGACCCGTGCTGATGGCGCTCGTTCGTGCGCTGGCGGAAGCGTGGCCGGAGGATGCATCGCGGGAAACGCTGCTTGAACGCGCTTTTCGCGCGCGCCATGCCGACGAGTCGCATCGCGCGAGACTGCGTGTGGAGATGGCGCGATTACGCAAGGAAATCGAGTTGCTTGCTGATGTGGTTGCGACCAAAGACGGGTTTATGCTGAACCCGCGTGGAACGGGGGCGGTCGCCGTGCTGGCGCCGCCGACCGAGAGCGACCACGCAGAGGTGCTGGCGCTTCTTGCTGACGGGGAGGCCTGGTCGAGTTCGGCGCTGGCGCTCACGCTTGGGGTCAGTTCGCGGACGGTTTTGCGCGCCCTCGAGACACTCGCAGAAACGAGCAGGGTCGAATCCTTCGGGCGAGGGCGCGCCTGCCGGTGGATGGCGCCGAAAGTTCCAGGTTTCCCGACAAGTTTGTTACTCCCCGTATCAACCATCGCGAGATAGGATGCGCCTATGAAACATTCACCTGCAGAAATCCTCAGAGAATATGGCCCCTTTCCGGACGTCGCCAACGTGGCCGGAGTCACCTTTGATGGCGACCGGATATGGTTCGCCACCGGAAAGAAGCTGAATGCGCTTGATCCCGCAGGCGGAGAGATAACGCAGTCACTCGACATCGCCGCCGACGCCGGCACCGCCTATGACGGAAAACACCTTTACCAGATCGCCGAAGCCGTGATCCGCAAGATCGATCCCGGTTCCGGCGAGGTGCTGGCGAAGATCCCGGCTCCAGGCGAAGGAGGGGATTCCGGGCTTGCCTGGGCGGAAGGTTTTTTGTGGGTCGGGCAGCATCGCGGACGCAAGATTCATCAGGTCGAACCTGACACCGGAAAAGTGGTCCGCACGATCGAATCCGATCGCTTCGTCACCGGCGTCACCTGGGTCGACGGCATGCTCTGGCATGGCACATGGGAAGGGTCCGAAAGCGATATCCGGCGTATAGACCCGGCGACGGGAGAGGTGCTCGAGCGTCTGGATATGCCTGATGGCGCCGGCGTTTCCGGGCTGGAATCCGACGGCGGCGGCCGCTTTTTCTGCGGTGGCGGCGACAGCTGCGTATTGCGCGAAGTCCGGCGTCCAGGATCCGGGTCCTGAGCATTATTTTCGCATTCCGCTATCCAGACAGATTTTGTTATCAAGTAGAATTGTTCTTTTACAGGGCTATTGACGGCCTGACTCTCTTTACCTCTTGCCTCATGATCGGCTATCGATCACTTTGTGGTCGATGCTGGAGGAGCATTGCTGGACTATCGAGCCCGGGTTAGCGGGCGAAAGGGAGGATTACATGAAGAAAACACTGTTAACGGCAGCCGCTGTCTGCATGAGCGTCGTCGGCGCACAGGCGCAGGACGTCACGCTTAGATTTGCTCACTGGCTGCCGCCGCAGCACGCCGTGCCGCAGAGCGGCATGGCACCATGGATGGAATCGATTACCGACGCTTCGGGCGGCACTATCACTTTCGAGGTGTTTCCTGCTCAGCAGTTGGGCGCGGCGCCAGATCACTACGACATGACCCGCGACGGAATCGCAGATATCGGATACGTCAATCCGGGCTACAATGCCGGCCGTTTTCCGATTTTCGAACTCGTCGGCGTTCCGTTCCTGGCCAATGACGGCCTGAACGCCTCGAAGGCGATCCACGAGTGGTATCTCGACTACGCCGACAAGGAAATGAGCGACGTCTATTTCTGCCTGGTCAATCCGCATGAGCCGGGGCGTTTCCACGGCAAGAACGAGATCAAGGTTCCGGCTGACGTGAAAGGCCTGAGCGTGCGTCCCGCGCACTCGACCATGGCCCGCTTCGTCAACTCTCTTGGCGGCTCGTCGGTGCAGGTGCCGGCGCCGGAAGCGCGCGAAGCCATTGCCCGCGGCACCGCAGACGCCGTGACCTTTCCCTATGAAGCCATGAAGATCTTCAAGATCGGCGAGGAAACCAAGTTCCACAACGACATGCCGCTATATCTGTCGGCCCAGGTTATCCTTTTCAACAAGGCGACCTATGACGGCCTGAGCGCGGATCAGAAAAAGGTGATCGACAATCATTGCACGCCGGAATGGTCGAAGCAGTTCTCGGCCGGCTGGACGGAGTATGACACGAATGTTCGTCAGGAAATTATGAACGATCCGGAGCATACCGTCTATACGCCGACTGCTGAAGAGATCGCGTTGTGGCGCGAGGCGGCTGTCCCGACCCTTGAGGCATGGAAGGCGGACGTCAAGAACGCCGGCTACGATCCGGACGCCGTGCTCGAAGGCATGCGCTCGGCGCTCGACGCCAACGGCACGCTCAACAAATAGCGAAGACGCAGAAGGAGAGGGGCGCGCTCCTCTCCTTTTGCAAAGAGGGAACACGCCATGGCTTCTGATCGCCGGCGGTCGACGGATCGTGTCGCTCTGTGGATTGAACGCATCGCCGCCGTGATGCTGGGCTTGGTGACGCTGATCATCTTCGTATCGGCGATCGGGCGTTACCTGTTTACGGCGCCGCTTCCGGACGCTTTCGATCTTTCCAGGCTGATGTTGGCCGTGGCGATCATATGGGGGTTCGCTTCCGTGGCCTATCGGGGCAGCCACATCAAGGTCGATCTGCTGGCCCACATGTTGCGCCCTGGCATGCGCCGCTGGCTGGACGTGGCTGCATGGACCGTGCTGCTGATCTTTACGGCCGGTCTCGTCTGGAAGATCAGCGGACGGGTTCTGTCGCAATTGACCGGCGGCGAGGTCACCATGGACCTGCGCATACCGCACTGGCCGTTTCTCGGCGCTATCGTTCTCGGCCTTGTCGCGGCGCTGATCATGACGTCGATCCGGATATTGCGCATCTGGCGCTATCACGAGGATCTGGAGGACTACGAGCCTGTTCCCGAGGAGCCTCCGAATGAGTGAACGGGACCTGATCGCGGCAGGCGGCTTCATCGTGCTCTTTGCGCTGATGCTGATCCGCGTGCCGATCGGCGTGGCGATGGGCATCGTCGGCGTCGGAGGTTTCGGCTTGGTTGTAGGCTGGACGCCTGCGCTCAATTTGCTCGCCACGTCGCCGATCCGGACGGTGACCGACTTCAACCTGACGCTCATACCGTTCTTCATATTGATGGGAGTTCTGGCGACGCGTTCCGGCATGAGCCGCGAACTTTTTCGCGCCGCCAACGCCACGCTCGGCTCGTTCAAGGGCGGACTTGGCATGGCGACGGTTGGCGCTTGCGCCGGGTTTTCGGCGATTTGCGGCTCTTCCGTCGCAACGGCCGCGACGATGACCGACATCGCCTATCCGGAAATGAAGCGCGCGGGCTATCGAGACGAAGTGGCGACCGGCGTCATCGCCGCGGGCGGGACGCTGGGCATTCTCATCCCGCCTTCCGTCGTGCTGGCGGTCTACGGCTACATAACGGAGCAGGATATCGGCACCCTTTTCATCGCCGGCATCGTTCCGGGCATTCTGGCCGTCTTCATGTACATGGCGACGGTGCGGCTCTGGTTCGGCGCGAGGTTGCCGGCGGACGCGCCGTTTAGTTTGCGCGAGGCGATTTCGGCGTTGCGCGGCGTGTGGGCGGTGGCGCTTTTGTTCGTGGCGGTGATCGTCACCATCTATTTCGGCATCGCCACGGCCACCGAAGCGGCCGCCGTCGGCGCCGTGCTGACGGCTCTTATCAGCTTTGCGCGGGGCAGGCTCAACGCCGCGGGATTGCTCGAAGGCCTTGTCGAAGCGCTGAGAACTTCGGTGGCGATCTATACCATCCTGATCGGAGCGATCCTGTTTGGATACTTTCTCGCCGTCACGCAGGTGCCGCAAAACCTGACGCGCTTTCTGATTGACCTCGGACTGGGCGACTACGGAACCCTGCTCCTGATCATGGCGCTTTTCGTGGTGCTTGGCTGTTTTCTGGACGCCATGGCCATGATCATTCTCATGGTGCCGATCGTCTTTCCCGTCATCCTGCAACTGGGCTTCGATCCGATCTGGTTTGGCGTGATCATCGTCATGACGGTAGAGCTTGGTCTGATCACGCCGCCGATCGGCATGAACGTCTTCGTCATCAACACGATTGCGCGCTACGTGAAGCTTAGCAGCATTTTTCGCGGCGTCCTGCCATTCGTGGCGACTGATCTCGTACGGCTTCTGATCCTGATCCTGTTGCCTGGCCTGGTGCTGTTCCTGCCGAATTCGATGTAGCGCAGCACTCCGGTATCGTACTCGACGCCATCGAACTCCACTGTCGGGGGAACAGCTTCGCCTTGAAATGCGAGTATGGAAACTTGTATCGCCGGTCATTGCGGACAATTCACGAATAAATATATACCCAACCGAGTATGAAACGTTTCCTGCTAAAGAACGCCATTCGCGGAGAGCGGATCTGGGACAGATTGAAGCCCAGCGGAAAGTTCGATTCCCCCTATATCGATCCCTTTATCGGATACGCGTCACCTGAAGGTCTCCATGTGCGGGGCAGGGTGCTGAACGGATCGCCCGTCGCCGACCTGCCGGCCGACAGTTCAAGGTGGAGCAACTTTCGCAACATGATCGCCCGGTTCATCACCCGCGAAATTCCGGATATCGAGCTCGTGGTGGAGGGGCTGTCGACGACCACGGACGAAGAGGGTTATTTCGCAATCGATCTGCCCGTAGGCGACCGCGAGAGAAAGGCGGTGGAAGCCCACCTGCCGGGTCATGAGGCAAGCGCCAGCCTTCCAGTCGTCATCCCTGGCGTCAATGCAAGGTTCGGCATCATCTCGGATATCGACGATACGCTGATCCGCACGCAGGCCTGGTCACTGAGGCGCAATATCTACAATACGCTAACCGGAAACGTCGCGAGTCGCCAGATCTTTCCGGATTCCGTGGCGTTTCTCCAGGCTCTTCACAACGGCGTCAATCCGGTCTTCTACATCAGTTCCTCGCCCTGGAACTTGCATGCGTTTCTGGTGGAGATTTTCAGTCGCAACGACCTGATACGCGGTCCGCTTTTCCTGCGAGACCTTGGAATATCGGAAGACAAATTCATCAAGGGCTCGCACGGCGAGCACAAGGGGAGCATGATCGACAAGGTGCTGGAGGCAAATCCGTCGCTCCAGTTCGTTTTGATCGGCGACACGGGTCAACACGACCCGGAGATCTATCATGCCGCCGTGGCTCGCCATCCGGATCGCTTTTTAGCCGCATGGTTTCGCGTCGCCGGGCGCGAAGTCGACGCACGCGACCGCCAGTGGATCGAGAAGATCCGCGGCCTGTGCGTTGAAGCGCACGCCACAGAGGCATTCGAGGCGGATCGCGGAGCTGATTTGGTCGCGTTGCAATTGCAGGATACGTAGCAGCCAGCCTGCCTGGTTGAGGCTGTGAATATTAGCGCCGCCTAGAAGTCGAACAGGAACGCCGGACTGTCGACAAGAATGGCCTGGTGATGCCGCTTCGGAATCCAGCCAAGAACAGTGTCCAGAAGCCGGGCGTCGTTTGGATAGTCTTTTGTCTCGCGAATCAGATTGTGCGGCCAATTGGTGCCCCAGATCACGCGATCTGGGGCGTGTTCTGCTATCGCAGAAGCGACGCGGCCGATGTCTTCGTAGTGCGGGCCGCCAGCAAGCGAGGATTCATAGCATCCGGCGAGTTTGAACCAGCAATTGCCGCCGTCAATGAGGCGGCGAAGCGCATCGAAGTTCTTGTCGCCGGGTTCGACGCCCTCAAAGAATTTACCGTGGTGATCCAGTATCCAGTTGCATCGCAGCGCCGCCAGCCGGTCGAAATGATCCAGGATTTGGCTACCGTCGAACTGGACGGCCAGGCGCCATTCGAAAGGCTGGACGGTTTTCTCCATGTCCTCAAGCGTCTCGAGCCCGACTGCGCCGCCGGGAAGATCCATAATTCGTGCGCCGCGCACGCCCGCCTCGTGAAAGCGTTTCAGAGCTTCCGCATCAGTGTGCGGACCAATCGCCACGACGCCGCGCGCAATCGAACCCATCTCCTCAAGGCAAGCGAGCAGATTGGCGTTGTCGCGCTGGTGCGCATTTCCTTGCGTGATCACCACCCGCTCCACGCCGAGCCAGTTCATGACCCGCCGGTATTCGGTCGGTCCCGGACAGCCGGACGGCAGAGGCGGGCCGCCCGGTTGAGCCTCATAGTTCGGCAAGAACATGTGGGTCTGGGTATCAGTCGCGCCAGCGGGCATGACGGTTGCCGGCTTTTCACCGCTCAGTATGCGTTCAAGCATGAGGTTGGCTTTCAATCAGGTCGCGCAGCATGGCGCATTCCTCGATCGTCAGATCAGTCAGCGGTGGTCGAACCGGACCGGCGTCGAACCCGGCAAGCCGGACCCCGGCCTTGATCGCCGAGACGGCGTAACCCTTGTTGCGGTCGCGGATCGCCATGAAGGGGTAGAAGAAGTCATTCAGGCAGGCCTCGATATGCGCATGGTCATTGTTGTGGAGCGCCTCATAGAAGGCGATCGCAAGCTTGGGCGCGAAGTTGAAAACGGCCGAGGAATAGGTCGAGAAACCGGCGCCCAGATATGCTTCGGCAAACAGCTCCGCCGTTGGCATTCCCCCGAGATAGACAAGACGATCCGCCATCGTGGCGGTGATCTGGCGGACCAGCCCAATATCGCCCGAACCGTCCTTGAAGCCGATCAAGTTGGGACAGTCCGCGCAAAGACGCTGCAATGTCGAGGGATGGATGATGCAATTGTCCCGGTTATAGACAATCACGCCGATGGACACCGCGTCGCAGACAGATTTCACATGCCGGTACAGGCCTTCCTGCGAAGCCTCGATGAGGTATTGCGGCAGGAGCAAAACGCCGTCTGCACCGGCGTGTTCAACGCTTTTGGCGATGTCGACGGCTATTCTGGTTCCATAACCACAGCCGGAGATGATCGGCGTTTCGCCAGCAGCCGCCTTGGCCGCGCGAACGACGCCCGGGAGTTCGTCCGGCGCGAGCGAGAAGAACTCGCCGGTGCCGCCGCCGGCAAACAGGGCGGCAGCGCCGAACTGCGACAGCCACTCGATATGTTTGCGATAGGGGGCTTCGTTGAAGGCGCCCTGGTCGTTAAACGCAGTAACGGGGAAGGACAACAGTCCGGAGCCCAAGGCCAGTTTCAAATCGTGCGGTTCCATCATCAAAGCCCGTTGCTCGTGTTGCGCGTAAATTCATGATAGAAGTCACGCACGACAAGTCAACTACTTGTATGATGAATATTCAGATTTGTCCGTCACGCAGAAGCCGCCGATAGCGTTCCTGGCTACCGCGCAGGTGCGTGCGCATCGCTTCGCGCGCGGCTTGTGCGTCGCCGCGCGATACAGCGTCGGCTATGGTCTTGTGTTCGTTCTGGATGAGTTGCAGATACTGGGCGCTGGCGTCTTCCGTCGCGCCGCTCTGCAGGGATGTTCTCGGAATAACCGAATGCCCGAACATCTCAATGATCTCGGGAAAGCGCGGATTGTTCGTGGCGTCCGCTATAGCGAGGTGAAATGCAAAATCCGCCTTCGTTGTGGAGCGTCCGCTTTCGAAGGCCCGCGTGAAATCGTCCAGTCTTTCATAGATTGCTTCTTCCTGCGCCGGGGAGCGGCGACTGGCTGCCAAGGCAGCCGATTCCAGCTCGATTGCGGTTCTGAGCTCAAGGATCTCGATCATCGAAGAGACGCGGCGCGCGTCGATCTGTTGCAGGGAAGGGCCGCTGGACATCTGATTGGCGATGACAAAGACGCCAGCGCCCTGGCGTGCTTCTACAAGGCCGTCGGCCCGCAGGCTTGCGACGGCTTCCCGTACGACAGTCCGCGATACGGCGAACATCTCCGTCAGCTTTGCTTCCGATGGCAGTTTGTCGCCGACGGCGTGGCGGCCGGATATGATGGCCTCTCTGATTTCATCGCAGACGCGCGCAACGAGCGTGCCGGATTTCGCGGTTGCTTTTGCCAAGAATGCAGGCTCCGGTTCAAATGAATTCTATTGGCGGCAATCTATCTTATAATATGTATTGACGCAAATATGATCACATGTATGATGAATTTGGATGCTGATCGCATTTCAAGGGAGGAACAGGATCATGAATATTGCAACTCATATGCGAAGTCTGGCGGTGTCGGCCGTGATTGCTGGCGGAGTGGCCGCCGGACTCGCCGCCCCCGCGCTTGCAGACAACTGGCGCGGATGGAACATACATCCCGCCGGCTATCCAAATTCTGTGGCGATGGACCAGTTTGTGGACGAGGTCAATTCCAAGACGGATGGGCGGGTGACCGCGGAAGTTTTCCACAGCGGAACGCTGGGCTCGCAATCCGACGCTATCGAGCAGACCCGCAACAACGCCCTGCAATTCGCCAACTTCAACATGGGGCCGATGGGCGAGATTGTCCCGGCGACGAATGTGCTTTCGCTTCCTTTCATCTTTACCGGTATTGATCACATGCACACGGTCATGGACGGCGATATCGGCCAGCAGTTTTCCGACGCTCTTGCGGAGCAGGGACTGGTCGCGCTTTCGTGGTTCGATTCCGGCTCACGAAGCTTCTACAACACCAACAAGCCGATCATGAAACCGGAAGACATGGACGGCATGAAATTCCGTGTCATGAACAACAGCCTGTTCGTCGACATGGTCGACAATCTCGGCGGCAACGCCACGCCCATGGCCTATTCGGAAGTCTACCAGGCTCTGAAAACCGGGGTGATCGACGGCGCGGAAAACAATTATCCGTCATTCGAGAGCTCCAATCACTACGAGGTGGCGAAGTTCTATTCGATCACCGACCATCTGATTATTCCGGAATGTCTGTGCATTTCGACCGACGCCTGGGAAGCCCTGTCTGATGAGGACAAGGACATCGTGAGTCAGGCCGCAATCAACGCAGCCGAGACGCAGCGAAAGCTCTGGGCCGAGCGCGAACTCGAAAGCCGCAAGAAGGTCGAAGATTCAGGCGTGGCTATCAACGAGGTCGAGGACAAGGCCGCATTCCAGGGGCATATGGCGCCGGTCTATGATGGTTTCCTGTCTCAAAATCCGGACATGAAGGGCCTGGTCCAGTCCATCCAGGCGACCAACTAAACTAGGTTTATAGCAACGCGCCCGGGTCCAAAGATCCGGGCGTTTTCTTTTGCGGCGGATACAGGCGCACCCTGATGGTGGAAGCGAGCAAGGATAGTTTGACCGACAGCGCCGGTTCGTGGCCGGCGGTTCGCCATATTATCGAACTTGTGGTTTCCGCATGCATGCTTGTCGCCGGAACGATGCTTGTGGTTCTGATCGGGACGATGGGATGGCTGGTGTTCGGCAGATACGCTCTCAACGACACGCCGACCTGGGTGGAACAACTGTCCCTTGTCCTGGTTGTCTGGATCACCTTCCTGGGCGGCGCAGCGTGCGTGTGGCGAAAGTCTCACCTCGGCGTGGATTTCGTTCGTGACGCCTTGTCATTCACCATGCAGATTGTCCTGAGACTGATCGCGTCTGCGCTGATGGCGGCGTTCGGAGTGTGCATGGCGTGGCAGGGCGGCCTTCTGGCCTCTGGCACATGGGCGCGACGCATTCCGATGCTGGAGATTTCTGAGGGCTGGCGCGCTGTTCCGATGGTTATTTCCGGCGGACTGATCGCGCTGTTTGCGATTTTTGAACTTGCGTCACTCGTCAATCACCTGCTGGCCGTTCGGTCCAGGAACATCGGAGACTGACTTTTGGGGCTCATTCTGCTTTTCGGGGTCTTCTTCTTCTCGTTAATCGCGGGCGTGCCTGTGGCGTTCGCGCTCGGTATCGCAACCGTACTGACATTCGTCTATGAGGGGCTGCCATTATTCGTGGCGTTTCAGCGGATTATGTCCGGGATCTCGGTCTTTTCGCTGCTTGCCATACCGTTCTTCATATTCGCCGGAGAACTCATGCTGCAGGGCGGGATCGCGGTCAGGCTGGTGCGGCTCGCCTCGGCTGCTGTCGGCAACATCCGCGGCGGGCTCGGCGTCGTCAACGTCGCGTCATCGATGTTGTTCGGCGGCATATCGGGTTCGGCGGTAGCAGACACCTCCGCCCTTGGCTCGATCATGATCCCGGTCATGAAGGAAAAGAAGTATGACGCGGATTACGCCGTAAACGTCACGGTGACCTCGTCGATCGCCGGCGTCGTCATACCACCTAGCCACAACATGATCCTCTACGCCGTCGCCGCAGGCGGCGTATCGGTATCCAGCCTGTTCATCGCCGGCGTCGTGCCAGGCATACTGATGTGCGTCTGTCTCGCGCTTGCCGCCTATCTGGTGGCCGTTCGGCGCGGCTACGCTTCAGAGGCGTTTCCCGGCTGGCAGGTGCTCGCCATAAGTTTTGTCGTTGCAATTCCCGGCCTGCTGACAGCAGTAATCATTGTCGGGGGCGTGTTGTCCGGCGTCATGACGGTGACGGAGTCCGGCGCCTTCGGCGCGATCTACGCGATCGTCGTGACGGCGCTGGTCTATCGCGAACTGACCTGGGAGCGGTTCATAACGGCGGTGCTCGCCTCGGTTCGCACAACGTCTCTGGTCATGATGCTGGTGGCGACCGCAACGGCGTTCGCCTATCTTCTGACGCTCTACCGGGTGCCGGACACGCTTGCCGCCAGCATCACCAGCATCAGCGACAATCCACTAATAATCCTGCTGCTTATCAATGTCGTATTGCTGCTGCTCGGCATGATCATGGATATGGCGGCGTTGATCCTGATCTGCACCCCGATATTTTTGCCTCTGGCGCGGGACATTGGCATGGATCCCATTCAGTTCGGCATCATCATCATGATGAACCTCGGCCTCGGCCTGTGCACGCCGCCCGTCGGCGCCTGCCTGTTTGTCGGCTGCGTTGTGGGAGGCGTGCGCATGGACCATGTCGTGCGGACGATCTGGCCATTTTATCTGGCGATTATCGCGTCCCTGCTCCTGGTGACCTATGTGCCCGCAATTTCCATGTTCCTGCCAAATCTGATGAGGTGACGATAATGGAGCGATTATTGATAACCGGCGCTGCGGGAGGCGTCGGCGCCACGATACGCAACCGGCTCGATCATCTGGCGCAGCATATAAGGCTGTCAGACATCGAGGCGTTTGAAGCCGAAAGCGTCGCCGCTGAAGTTGTCCAATGCGATCTTGGCGACGCGGAAGACGTGATGGGCCTGGTCGAAGGCTGCGACGGAATCGTCCATTTGGGCGGCGTGTCTCTGGAAGACCGATTCGACAAGATCCGTCGGGCCAACATTGATGGTGTATACCATCTCTATGAGGCAGCGCGCCGCCACGGCGTAAGGCGCATCCTGTTCGCAAGCTCCAATCACGTAGTCGGATATCATCTGCAAACCGAGCGGCTCGACGCCACGGCGACCCTGCGTCCTGACGGGCTTTACGGCGTTTCGAAATGTTTCGGCGAGGCGATGGCCAATCTCTATCACGACAAGTTCGGGATCGAGACTGCGCTGGTGCGGATCGGTTCTTGTTTCGCGGAGCCGAGTGACCACCGCATGATGTCGACCTGGCTCAGCATCGACGATCTTGTTGCGCTCGTTGAATGTGTGTTTCGTGTTCCGCGTCTTGGATGTCCGGTCGTTTACGGGGCTTCGAACAACAGCGCGACCTGGTGGGACAATGCGGGCGTCGGGTATCTCGGCTGGACGCCGCGGTCCAAGTCGGATGACTACAGACAGAAAGTGGCGCTTTCGGCGCAGCGTCCGCTACCGGACGATCCTGCTGCAGTCTATCAGGGCGGGAAATTCACGACCGATCCGATTCACGAATAAGACTCGGCGAGCCAAAGCGTCTCGGCAACAAGCGCGTCGATCCAACATTTTTATGATTATTCATGGATTGTGCGCTGTATACGATTTCGCGCTGGGCACAGGTGTGCTTTATCTGGGGTCTGATTGTGGAATCAGGCGCTCGTCAAAGTCTTCGGAGAAAATCGTCACGATTGCATGAACTTTTGTTTGCCTCGCCTCCGGTAATCGCGGACGAGGCGAAGGCGATGAAAGGTAGAAACATGAAATTTATTGAAACCAGAGAAGAATTGCGGACGGTCTTTCGTGAACCCCATGTGGGCGCCGTGCGCAAGGAAATGAAAACGCTCGATCAGCATGCCAAGGGTTTTCTCTCCCGCAGTCCTTTCGTTGTGATCGGGTCACAGGACGCAGAGGGTAACGCAGACGCCACGCCGAAAGGCGACAAGCCGGGCTTTGTAATAATTCTGGACGACACCACCATCGCCATCCCGGACCGGCCGGGAAACAACCGTCTCGACACCTGGGAAAACGTCGTTGAAAACCCGGCCGTCGGGCTGCTTTTCCTCATTCCCGGGATGAATGAAACGCTGCGGATCAACGGTATCGGCAGATTGACGGCCGATGATGACCTGCGGCAGAAGTTTGCTGTCGGCGAACGACCGGCGCTGGCGGTCCTCGTCGTCGAGATCAAGGCGGTCTTTATGCACTGCGCCAAGGCGTTCATGCGTTCACATCTCTGGCAACCGGACACCTGGCCAGACCGCAATGAAATGCCGACGCTCGGACAGATCATGCGCGATCAACTCGCGCTTGCCGAGAGCGGCGAGGAATTGGACGCCAATCTGGCCGACGGCTACAAGAAAACCATGTGGTGATCGCCCGATCACATGTTACCAGACGGAAGCCGGCTGGTCGCCGATTGTGATCGGCGCGCCGATGGTCAGGCCGCCCAAACTGATCATGAGCCGCCAAATCGGCCCCAACGGGCCAGTCGCATCGGAGATGTTTAGGCTCGGTCAACGGGCTCTTCAAGCCATCGGTCTTCTGTCATTCGAATTGCCGGAATTGACTTTTATTCCGCCAGCGGCTTGAAGGTTCGTCGCCGGCTGGAGATTTTGAATGAAAAAGCTGTTGGATGGGATTTGTATCCTCGAAGTAACGACAATCGTGATGGGTCCCCTGGCGGGACAGATTCTGGCCGATCTCGGCGCTGAAGTCATCAAGCTCGAACCTCCTGACGGCGATCTCGCGCGCTATTCCGGAACTGTTGGTCCGAGCGGCATGGGCGCGCTGTTCGCCAACAACAATCGCAACAAGAAGAGCATCGCAGTCGATCTGCGCAAACCGGAGGGACAGGCTGTTCTGAAGCGCCTGATCAAACACTCCGACGTGCTGCTGCACAATATGCGTCCGAAGGCCGCAGACCGCCTCGGCCTTTCCCTGGAGGCGGCGCGCACGACGAATGACAAGATCATTCACTGCGCGGCGGTTGGTTTCGGAAGCGATGGTCCTTATGCAGGCAGGGCGGCCTATGACGACGTCATCCAGGCTGTGTCCGGCATAGCAGCCTTGCCTCTGGAAATGGGCCGGGAGCCGCAATATGCGCCGACAATCATGGCGGACAAGGTCGCGGCGCTGCATGTTGTTTATTCTATTCTAGCGGCGTTGATGCATCGCGAACGCTCTGGCGAAGCTTGCGCCGTGGAAGTGCCGATGTTCGAAGCGATCACGGCATTTCTGCTCAACGAACATCTCGACGGCGCCAGTTTCAATGAAGACGCCAGGCCTGGCTATGTCCGGCTTCTCAATCCTAACCGCAAACCCTACAAGACCTCTGATGGATGGCTCGCCGTCATGCCATACAGCGGCGCGCATTGGGAAAAGACACTCGCCGACATCGGCGAAGTGGCGGTGATGAAAGAGGCCTGGTTTGCGACGGCGGCAGGCCGCAACGCGAATTCGGAAAAGTTGTACGGATTGCTTGTAAAGGCGCTGCCAGGCCGAACGACGGCCGAATGGGTCGACACTTTCTCCAGACTGGATATTCCACACGCCGTCGTCAATACGATGCAGGACCTTATGCACGACGAGCACCTGCAGGCCGTGGATTTCTTCCGCCCGACAGACGGTCTCGAAGGGCGTTTTCGATCCGTTCCGCAGCCGGTGAAGTTCATGGATGTCGAAGAGGCGCCGGACGGACCGCCGCCGGAACTCGGCGTTCATGCCGATGCGATACTCGCGGATCTCGGTTACTCGGACGAACAGATCGCAGAACTGCGCAAGGCGGGCGTGCTCTCGCGCTAAATTTCGCCGAGGACATGTGTCCTGCCGGGTGTCGTGTCCTTTCAGCAGGAATTTCACACCATGTAAATTGCGCGTAATAATTGCAGGTCGTGATAGGGTGACGCCAATCTGCGATGGAGGCGCCATAATGGCCCATGAGAATCTCGATTTTTTGCGGGGATCCATTACGCCGCTCGTTGTTCCATTCAGGAACGGCGAAGTCGACTATGAGGATTACGCCACGCTCTGCGAATGGCAGATCGAAAACGGCGCCAACGGACTCCTGACGAACGCCACCAGCGGCGAGCACACGACACTGACTATGGAGGAACGGTAGCGGTTGGCGAGCGTCGCCGTCGAAGTATCGGCCGGCCGGGTTCTGGTATGTGTTGGGACCGCATCGGAATCGCATACCCAGACCGCCGAGATGATCCGCCGATACAATGATCTCCAGCCTGACGTGATTGTTATCGTGACGCCGTTCTTCTGCAAGCCGCCGGAGCGGGCAATGGTGGACTATTTCGTTGATGTTATGGCGCGCACGGAGCTGCCTGTCATGATCTATCATATACCGGGTCGGACCGGCGTTCGGCTCACTGTCGATACGATTGCGGCGATCCGGGATCGGTCGCCCAACTTCGCCGGATTGAAGAACACAGACGAATCCACGGGGCTGGTCACAGCGATCCTCAACCGGTATCCCGACATGAAAATCTTTTCAGGGATGGAGCAACCAACGCTTGCGATGATGGCGCTGGGCGTATCCGGCGCTATGATCTCCATTGCCAACGTCATTCCAGACAAGGTCGCCGAGATGTGCAGACTGTTCGACAGCGGAGATATCGCGGGCGCGCGAAAACTGAACGACGAGATGTCGGAGCTCTTTGCGTCGATTGGCTTTGACACCCCGCCCATCACCACCAAATATATGGTCAGGAGGAGAGGCGTTATCTCGCGCAACGAACACAGACTGCCCATGGCGCCGTTGACGCCCGAACTAGAGAAGCGCCTGGACGGCGTCCTCGAACGCGCCGGCTTGCTCTTGTAGTCGGACAGGCGTCTTGCAAGTCATCTTATGGCGATTGGCTCAGCGCTGATTCCGCTCCGTATTCAAATACCGATTGAGCCGACCGGTTCTTCACGATGGGCGGTTTCGACGCTTTGGCTTGAGGATTGAACGCAGAACGCCTGATCTCTTCCTCCTGCCAGAATTTTCGCAACCTACGCGGATGTTGTTCATGTATTCGGCATGCATAGCTCCCGAAAAACCCGGGTCATCGGGATATGCGCTTTCAACACACATATGTTCCGAACGGAATTTGATTGCATAATCGGACCATCTCGGGAAATCCTGCCGGAGGTAACCGGATTCGGTCAGGAGGCAAATAAAACCATCTGCGCCTCTGTTGAGCCCGGGTATGAACACTTCATCATCCACATTCAGATACGCAGACGGAAAATCCAATCCGATTTTTTGAGCAAAGACGATAGTTCCAGACAGTCTCGGATTGATTTCAAGAAGATATGTCTTGCCGTCGCCACCTTGCAAGAAGTCGAGGTCGATACCGCCGCTCCAGTTGAGACGACCGGCGATCTTCCGCATGCAGTCCAACAGCTGCGGCGTTACTGTTTTTGCAGTCGCAAAGGGCGGATTGCCACGAAAGGAAAGCTCATACGGCGTCTGGAAAGCAAAATTCTTTACCACTTCGCCAGCGCGGCAGAATGCTGTCAATCCGACAAAATCTCCGTTGACCACCTCCTGCATTTGGATCTCAGTTCCGGGACGGATGTCTCGCGCTACGGTTCGCAGGACCTTCTCATTGTCAATGCGCGCCACTCCTCTCGAAGCTACGCTGCCGGACTGTTTCAAAAAGAATGGGTACCCCCTCTTTTCCGCGTCCGACATGAGTGTATCCGTATGTGTGAAAACGGTTGCGGGAGTGGAGATCCCCAACTCCGCACACAACTCGGTCGTTCTGTTGCGACTTCTCATGATGCGCACAGCTTCGACGGTCCCGGTTGGAAAGAGATCCGTGTTTGAAGTCTTGGCTTGGGCGAGGGCGGCTATTTCGGCATCCTCGTCTGTTACCGGGATGACGAGATCGATTTTATTTTCAAGAGTTGTCTTGATCAGCAAGTCACTTGCGTCTTCCAGAGACAGTGCGCCGTGAGATGGCGGTATCACGTTGTGCACATATCTGGATCGCGAATTAGGAGATCGCTCACCAAGTCCGGGAACGCTGATACGGTGTCCCCGCCGCCCGAATGATTGTATGCAGGCAAGCGCCGAATGCCAGCCTGCGGTCATGACCAAAATATGCATAAATAACACCCAAAATCGTACTCTTAGCCAATGCGCCAGAATGGCGCTGTGAAATCTGCTGTTGCTGGTACCGTCATCCTGATTCTGCAAGAAAAATAAAGTCCAACATTCCTATATACCTAAAAAATCTGGATAAATTCAGACATCCTACAGATTGTCGTTTGCAGTTCGCTTTGCTGACTGACAAGTTGGCCCGATGCATGTGCAAGGGGTGGATGGCCAACTCCGAGTCGATTGTCAAAGCCAGTCTGAAGAGCCTCGTGTAGACTCCAGCCACCGAGCGGCCAAGCCAATGGCCAATGCGAGAATCTTGAACGCCGTCTTCTACGTGCTGCTCGGCGTAACCGCTGGTCGAATTTTGCCCAAGGACTTCACAGGGATGGCGATGATCTGTCGCTGGTTCCAGCACTTTCGGTGCGAATGTCTGTTCCAGACCACCAATCACCACTTTGTTGTGGCCGATTATTAGCGGATCGTACGCGAAGCCGGTTCGTCGGCAACGTTGATCGGCAGCCAAAGCGTCAAGACTATCGAGACTATCGTCGTTCCGATTGCAAGCGCGGCAAGCGCAACAACCACGATCATCCGTACGCGTCGTGTCCGAAACCCGAGTGTCGATTGGCTTTAAAGCCCGTAGCGCGCCGGCCAGGCTTCGGCCGGTCCGCCGAGTTCCCTGGCTGCTGCTATCACTTCGGCGCCGAGCGTGTCGACGAGGTGTTCGCGGATATCTTCGGTCATCGCAATCTTCGGGTTTTTGCTTTTCCGGTTGAAACTACCACCGAGATTGCCGCTTTTCCTGGCGGGATCGCCGCCGACAAAGGCTATCACGCGGCGTCTGACTTCGTCGGCATCCGACTGGATATCGTCGAAGAAATAAAGACCGAACCGGGATGAGCCGGAATAATCCTTCCAGCGGCCGGCATTGGCCGCGGCACGGGAGTGTTCTCTGCTTTCGAACTGATCCGCGAATTTCAGAAACGTGTCGAACTGCTCCGGAGCTTCCCATTTCAGCATGTCGACGACCATGCAGTATTGCGACCAGATGCGCTCGATCGGGTCGCGAGCGAAATAGATGATTTTTACTTCCGGCAGTTCGCGACAGATGGTGGAAACGGTTTCATCCGGGAGGATAGCGTAGTTGGGCGTGACATCTCCCGACAGGCGGTTCTCCTTGGGCGAGAAGAGCTGTCGGTACCGATCGAAATCGACCGGATCGCCATCCTGTTCGATGAATGCTTTGAGCCACTCGATATCACTTTGCTCGAGGGGACGCTTGTTCCACTTCTTCAGCGTCCTGTTCAACTTCCTCAGCCCGTTGGTGGCCTCTTTGTACAGCCGTTCGGCGTTGTGGATGCGAAACTGTGTGTTGAAGTAGTGAAGCTCCTTGACAGGAGGCATCCAGAAATCGGGATGATGTTCCAGTTGATCGAAGAACCAGGTCGTGCCTCCTTTCTGTGCGCCCACGCAGAGAAAGTCCGGACCTGCCTGAACCGGGCGTCCGGACATGCCGCGTCCCGTCGATTTCTTCTGACGGATCCTTTCAAGGAATTGCACCATCCGATTCCTTCTTTTAGGCGCTCGCGAAGCGCTTACCAACATCCGCGCACTTGTTCAATTTGGTTATTCCCTGCCGGGAGTCCAGCCATTTGTCGTGCTGGGTCAAAGCCTGTCCTGTGCTTTGCGCATGGCAACGCGACCCGTTATGATGTTCAGGAAAACAACGATTGTGTTGAATCAGTAACCGGAATGGATTCGCCCAGATGATGACACAGATAACCGCGTCCGACGGGCATGCGCTTGAATGCTGGATGGCGCCCGCCGAAGGCCAGAGCAGGGGCGGGCTAGTGATCCTGCAGGAGATTTTCGGCGTTACGGACCAACTCAAATCCCTTGCCGAAACCTATGCGAAGCTTGGCTATGACGTCGCGATACCGGCGCTGTTCGATCGCAAGACAAAGGGGGCCGTGATCCCTTTTTCGGACGCTGCGCGCGGGCTGGAACTCATGCAGTCGACGAACCTTGCAGAGACCATGCAGGATATCGACGCGGCCGTTCGCGCGCTCTCCGTTGAGGGTGGCAAGGTTGGCGTCATGGGGTTTTGCTGGGGCGGCGGCCTGGCGCTGCGTGCAGCGCAGAAGCTTGATATCGTGGGCGCTGTGATCTTCTACGGCACCCGGTTGCAGCAATATCTGGATTCATCGCTCAAGGCGCCCGTGATCGGCCATTTCGGATCGACGGACGATCACACGCCGCCGGAGGTCATCGAACAGGTCAAGGCCTATCTGCCCGAACTTGAGGTTCACATCTACGACGCCGGGCACGCCTTCGCTAACGATGCGCGGCCCGCCGCCTATACGCCCGAGGCGGCGGCGTTGGCGCACGAACGCAGCAAGGCCTTCCTTGCCGCTCATATCGGTTGAGCGGAAAACCATAGCCAGCGAACAATTCCATGTCCGACATCAGCTTCTTCTCGCTCGCGATTATTGCGTGCGCCCTGTTTCTTGGAGGTCTCGTCAAGGGCGCGACCGGCGCCGGAACGCCGATTGTCGCCGTTCCGGTGATTGCGGCGTTCATGGATATCCGGCTTGCGGTCGTAATCATGGTGATACCGAACCTTGTGACAAATGTCTGGCAACAATGGCAATACCGAGCCTGGCGTTTACCGGATCGTTTCGCATTGAGATTCGCTGTCGCCGGAGGCCTTGGCGCGTTCTCCGGCTCGGTGCTGCTCACGACGCTTGACGGCGACATCCTGTCCATCCTGCTTGTCGCGGCGGTGTTCGCCTATATCGGCATTCGCATTGGACGGCCTGATTTCCGGCTCTCTTTTGCCCGGGCGTCGCAGATTGCGTTTCCCATGGGGTTTGTCGGTGGGATGCTGCAGGGGATGGCGGGAATATCGGCGCCGGCGGCTGTCAGCTTTCTCAACGCCATGCGTCTCGAACGCGCCCAGTTTATCTCGACTGTTTCGGCATTCTTCGTCGCAATGTCAGTCGTGCAAGTCATCGCGCTTAGCTATTTCGGACTGATGACGCCGACAACAATCGGGATGAGCCTCGCCGCGCTTCCGCCGTTGTTCGTGTCCATGCCGCTTGGCGCCTGGGCGGCCCGCAAGATGTCCGCCAAGGCGTTCGATCGCGCCTTGCTGATCTTGCTGGCTGTCCTCTCGATACGCCTGCTCTACACAAGCGTCGAAGGCTTCCTGCACTCCTGATCAGTCGATCACGGTCAGGATTTCCGAAAGCGGCTTCTTGATCTTTGCAACCTGCGGCACCTTGGCGTCCGCCGCCGGATGCCCGGCCGCGATGATCATTACCGGCTTTTCCGAATCCGGGCGCCCGAGCAGCCCGTTGAGAAATTTCATGGGATTGGGCGTGTGGGTCAGCGCCACCAGGCCGGCATGGTGCAACGCTGCGATCAGAAAACCGGTAGCGATCCCGACGCTTTCCGGCACGTAATAGTTCTTGAAACGGGTCCCGTCGTCGAAATGGCCCCAGCGCTGGGCAAACACCACGATGAGCCACGGCGCGATTTCGAGATGCGGCTTGGTGTCATTCGTGCCGATCGGCTCCAGGGCCTTCAGCCATTCGTCGCCGGCGCCGCCCTCGTAAAAACGGCGCTCTTCTTCTTCAGCCGCCAGCCGGATCTTCCTTTTGTGTTCAGGATCGGCGATGGCGACGAAATGCCATGGCTGGTGGTTCGCGCCGCTTGGCGCGGTGCCGGCTGCAAGGATGCAATCCTCAATGACCTTTCTTTCAACCGGCCGGTCGGAATATTCGCGAACAGTGTGGCGCTTGCGCATACGGTCGTAGAACGCGGCTGCCTCGCTCAGCATCCGCTCGTCGCTGAAATCCATCCGATCAGGCAAATCGACCGGTTCGTAATTCATATGTTCGCGTGAAAACATCTCTGTGCCTGTCATTGTTTATGCAGCTTCGGACGATAGCTGTCCTGGAATCTCTATGCGGCGCCAAGCGCGATTTCCAACTCTACACAAAGCGTTACAAAATTCTCCTTTACAACGAAAAACGGCGATCACAAGATCATTGGCGTACAAATGACTATACCCGATGAAAGGCCCAGGCAATGTCGTCTGCAAAGAGCGAATCCGCACGTCTGCTGAGGCAGATCTCGCAGATTGCCGCATCGCCTATGGAACGGGCGCGCGCCATGCCGCCGGCGATCTACACCAATCAGGAAATCCATGATCTGGAACAGATGCGGATTTTCCGCAAATCCTGGATCTGCCTGGGGCGCGCTGACGCGCTTTCCGAACCCAGCGACTATCTGACATTCACCATTTCCGAGCAACCTGTCGTCGCCATTCGCCAGCGTGACGGTGCAGTCAGGGCCTTCGCCAATGTCTGCCTTCACCGGATGATGGTTCTTCTTGAAGACAAGGGCAATTGCCGGCGGATCGTCTGTCCCTATCACGCCTGGACCTACGACATTGACGGTAGGTTGATAGGCGCGCCGCAGATGAACAGGACGGAAGATTTCAATGCGCGCGACAACGCTCTACCTGAGCTCAGATGTGAAATCTGGAAGGGCTGGCTGTATGTAAGCCTTGACCCGAAAGTTGAACCGGTTGGCGATTTGCTCCGCGAACTCGAACCAGTCGTCAACCGATACCGCATGGAAAATTATGTCCAGGTGGCGACCCAGGACCACGTCTGGGACACGAACTGGAAGCTCCTGACCGAAAACTTCATGGAAAGCTATCATCTGCCGATCGCGCACCGCGCGACGGTGGGGGCGTGGTTTCCGGTTGACGACACGGGATTTCCCGATCAACGCCACAGCCACTTCACATACGAAACATTCAAGAAAAACAAGGACGCGACCTACGGCCTCGCCCATGCGAACAACGATGTCCTCGAAGGGGAGTGGCGGCGGACCTCCGTCATGCCGACGATCTTCCCGACGCACATGTTCGTGCTGGCGCCGGACCACCTTTGGTATCTGACGCTGACGCCGAAGGGAACGGGACAGGTTCATGTGCGGTTTGGCGCAGCCCTGGCGCCGGAAGTTCTCGCCGGTCTCGACGATCCCGATGCGTATCTTCGCGACACGATCGGTTTTTTCGACAAGGTCAATGACGAGGATCGTTATGTCGTGGAAGGCATATACAAGGGCGCCAGGGCGCCCCTGTCCACGGGTGGACCGCTTTCCTGGATGGAGCGTGAAATCCATGATTTCATCTGCTACCTTTCAGGCGCTCTTGAAGACTGATCTTCGCAAATGAAGCATTTGTCGAAAATTTGCATTAAGTTTCCGGTATCCAATTCATGATTAGATACTGCGGCATATTCTTCCTGTTCGCCGTTATAGGCAATGCGGCGCCACTGGGCGCTTGAAACTGTCAGCCGTGCGAATTAAGACGCTAGGCGGACTATTTGGAGAAGTGGCATGACCATCGATTACGAAGCAGCGCGCGAAAAGATGGTGGACAATCAGATACGCACGACCGATGTCACCTCGCACCCCGTTCTTCGGGCCTTTCTGGAGGTTGCGCGGGAAGATTTCGTGCCTGAGAAATTCAAACCTCTCGCCTATATCGACGACGATATTCCGGTGTCGACCGGTCAGGACGGGCGCCCGTCGCGCTACCTCATGGAGCCTTCGCCGCTCGCGAAACTGCTGCAATTGGCGGATATTACGCCGGACGACGTGGTGCTTGAGATCGGTTGCGGCACGGGATACGTCTCTGCGCTATTGTCGCTGCTGGCGGGTTCCGTCGTTGCGCTGGAAAGCGATGAGGACCTGGCGGCCGAA
Organism: Hoeflea sp. CAU 1731; assembly: GCF_039888615.1. NCBI lineage: Bacteria > Pseudomonadati > Pseudomonadota > Alphaproteobacteria > Hyphomicrobiales > Rhizobiaceae > Hoeflea > Hoeflea sp. CAU 1731. The sequence goes on from NZ_JBDQQS010000001.1 coordinate 438,696, forward strand.
ACCACCGAAACCCTTTCTCGGCTCGGTTATGACAGCGTCGTCGTGGTTACCGGAGATCTAAGGAAGGGCTACGAGCCCGAGGCGCCCTACGACGTGATTTTCATTGGCGGCGCCGTTGAAGATCTGCCAACGGCGCTCTTCGATCAGTTGCGCGACGGCGGCAGACTCGTCGTCGTCGAAGGGCACGGTAATGCAAGCCGCGCCAAGCTCTACGTGAAGGATGACGGTCACACGTCTTCGCGTCGCGGCTTCAATACTTCCGTCAAACTGTTGAACGGTTTCGAAAGAGCGGAAGAATTCGTCTTTTGAGACGCAAGGTGTGATCATTGGGTTACAGGGTCCCGGCATCTTCACTCCCTGGCATGGCTGAACCGTTGCAACAAAAGCATTACGGCTACATATAACGGGACAGGGTAGTGGATAGACGACGGCATGTTCGCCGTTCGCTCGTCAATTGGGGATTTATATAGTGTCAAGTATCCGCAGACTACTAATTCTATCCGTCGCTGCAGCAAGTCTCGCCGCAGCACAGGGAGCAGCTTACGCCGAAACGATATTCGGCGCGATGGCGAAGGCCTACGAGAACAACCCCGACCTCAACGCAGCTCGCGCTGGCCTGAGAGCCACCGACGAAGGCGTGGCTATAGCCAAATCCGGCTATCGTCCAACAATCATCGCCGGCGTCGAGGCCTCGCGCACGACAACCTGGCATGCCCCTTCCGAAACATCTACGATTACCGACGCCGCATCTGCAGGCGTGACGCTTACCCAGACATTGTTCGACGGTTTCCAGACAAAAAACAATGTCAACGCGGCGAAGTCGAACGTGCTTGGCGGGCGGCAGGATCTCATCAACAATGAAATGACGATCCTGCTTTCGGCCGTCCAGATATACGCCAATCTGCTGCGCGACCGCGCTATCGTGACCGCGCGTCAGCAAAATCTCGAGTTCCTCGACGAACAGCGGAACGCGGCGCAGGCGCGGCTTGATGTCGGAGAAGGCACTCGGACCGATGTGGCCTTGGCCCAGGCGCAGCTCGAACAGGCGCGCGCGCAACTGCTGGCCGCCCAGGCCGCCGAAAATTCAAGCGAGGCCGTTTATGTCCAGATCATAGGCGACGAGCCCAAGAACCTGCAAATGCCGTCGCCGTATCAAAAAGGTCTGCCATCGTCGACAACCGCGGCGGTTGAAATCGGCCTGCGTGAACATCCCGCCATTCTCAGCGCGCAATATACGGTGGACGCAGCGTCATTCAACGTGAAGTCGCTTGAGGGCACCTTCCTGCCGAATGTTAGTGTCCAGGGCACTGTCCAGCACAGCCAGTACGGCTACACCACCGGTATCATTCAGGGCAATGTGTCTGTACCCATCTATCAGGGCGGACTGGCTTCCGCCCAGGTCAGACAGGCCAAGGAAACGCTGGGCCAGGCGCAAATACTTGTCGACTCCGCGCGGCGACAGGTCCAGCAGGACGTGGTCTCGATGTACACCAATTTCCAGGCCTCGAAGGCGTCGATTTCCGCAAACGAGGCGCAGGTCAGCGCTGCAAAGCTGGCGCTTAACGGCGTTGTCGAGGAGCAGAAGGTCGGTCAGAGCACCCAGCTTGACGTTCTCGAGACACAGACAAACGTTCTGACAGCCCAGGAGGATCTGGCGCAGTCGCACAGGGATGCGATCGTTTCCAGCTACAGCCTGCTGAGCGCGATGGGTCGATTGACAGTCAACTATCTCAATCTCGGCGTCGACAAGTACAAGCCGGAAATTCACTACGAAGCGGTGAAGGACAAATGGTTCGGTCTGCGCACAGTCGACGGACAGTAATCGCTCCCTGCGTGCAAGCAAAGGCTGCAATCGCCGCGGCCTTTGCCGGCGATGTTACCGCCTGAAATTAATCTGTGAAACTTAATCAGCGCCACGGCCGCGGGAATTCTCATCTGCAGCCGAGTGGCATACACTATCCCTGTGATTCGGTTGCGCCTGTTGGCGACCACTGGATGTTGTGCGGCAAATACGGGGAACGGCATGTCACAGTCAAATGCGGCGCGTGAGCCGAGCATGGAAGAAATTTTAGCTTCCATACGCAGGATTATAGAAACAACCGACGGCGCGGATGATGGTCTGCACCAACTTGCAACGTCCGATAGTGATATGACGGACGAGGAAGAGGAAAGCCCGACGTTGGCTCGGGTCAGGGACGAAGTCGCCAATACTCAGGCGACGCGAACGACCGCGATGAAGGCTCCTTCGACGCCGCCTCGCGATGCTTCCGATAACCGCTTCGACAGAAACCCGCCACGGTCTGACTCGCCGCCACCGCAGGACGAGAAGGCCCGCTACAAACCGGCGGGTCAGGGCGCAACTTCAGCGACCAGACCGCAAGTCAGTCTCGCCGAAGTCGCCGCGCGCGCCGGAACTTTTCAGCCATCCGCTTCGGCCAAGCCGGATCCGCAAAGCTTCGCAGCGCCCAAAGCGCCCGAGAAGCTGGACGCTCCGGTAACGCGCACCATGCCTGAAAAGCCCGCGCCGGATCGTTTTGCCGCGTCAAAGCCGGCGGACAAGCTTACAGTCGGCGACGCCCTGCGCTCGAATGCGTTGGTGTCGTCCGAAACCGGTGATCGCGTGGCCGCTTCCTTCGAACATCTTAACCAGGCGGTCGTTACCGGTCCGACGAAATCCTTCGACGAGATCGCCCAGGAAATGTTGCAGCCAATGTTGCGTGAATGGCTGGACAACAATCTTCCGGTTCTCGTGGAGCGCCTTGTAAGGGAAGAGATAGAGCGGATCGCCAAGGGACGCTGATCGATTCTTTTCACGTAGATGGGCGCGCGCTGCTGCGCGTCGCTTCCATTGATCCGCCACAGCTACAGCCATACGGGTTGAAAGCCGCGACCAGTGGCGGTACATCCCTTGCGAAAACTCCCTCATCTGATTGCTGATCGAATGCTTGAAAAGACCTATGACGCTGCCTCCAGCGAACTGGAAATTGCGAAACGCTGGGAAGACGCCGGCGCGTTTCGCGCAGGCGCGGGGTCCAAGCCGGACGCCGATCCATACTGCATTGTCATTCCACCGCCCAATGTCACCGGCTCGCTGCATATGGGGCACGCCCTCAACGACACGCTGCAGGACATCCTGATCCGGTTCGAGCGAATGCGCGGCAAAAACGTGTTGTGGCAGCCTGGCATGGACCACGCCGGCATCGCCACCCAGATGGTTGTCGAGCGCAAGTTGATGGAGCAACAACTCCACCGCCGGGACATGACGCGGGAACAATTCGTAGAAAAGGTTTGGGAATGGAAGGCTGAATCGGGCGGCGCGATCTTCAACCAGCTTCGCCGGCTCGGCGCTTCATGCGACTGGTCGCGCGAACGCTTCACGATGGATGAAGGTCTCTCTGCGGCGGTTCTCGAAGTCTTCGTATCGCTTTACAACGAAGGCCTGATCTACAAGGACAAGCGTCTCGTCAACTGGGATCCGAAGCTCAACACCGCCATTTCCGATCTGGAAGTCGAGCAGGTCGAGACGCAGGGTCATCTGTGGCATTTCCGCTATCCGCTCGAGCAGGGCGCGACCTACCGGCATCCGGTCACCTTCGATGAAAACGGCGATCCGACGGAATGGGAGACGCGGGATTATCTGGTCGTCGCAACGACTCGACCGGAAACCATGCTTGGCGATACGGGCGTCGCGGTTCATCCGGACGATGAGCGCTACAGAGATCTTGTCGGCAAGACTGTCATTCTGCCGCTGGTCGGGCGCCGCATACCGATCGTCGACGACGAGTACCCAAACCCGGAAGAAGGAACCGGCGCCGTCAAGATGACCCCGGCCCATGATTTCAACGATTTTGACGTTGGCAAACGCACAGGGCTGCGCGCCGTCAATATCATGACCCGTGAGGCGATTGTTACTCTGGACGGCAATGAGGAGTTTCTTGAAGGCGTGCCGTCATCGGATGAACTGTCTGAGACGATTAGCGCCTATGACGGTCAGGACCGTTTTGTCGTTCGCAATAAAATCGTTGAACGCATGGAAGCCCTTGGGCTTCTGGACAAGGTCGAAGACCATGTCCACGCGGTGCCCCATGGCGACCGCGGCGGCGTACCTATCGAGCCATACCTGACCGACCAATGGTACGTGGACGCTGAGGTCCTTGCACGGCCGGCGATTGCTTCCGTTCGCGAAGGCAGAACGAAATTCGTGCCGAAGAACTGGGAGAAAACCTATTTCGAGTGGATGGAGAACATCCAGCCCTGGTGCATATCGCGTCAATTGTGGTGGGGCCACCAGATCCCGGCCTGGTATGGACCGGACGAGCATATCTTCGTCGCCAAGACGGAAGAAGAAGCAATCGCGGCCGCCGCCGAACACTACGGCGAAAACGTAGCGCTCGTTCGCGACGAGGACGTGCTGGACACCTGGTTCTCGTCTGCTCTGTGGCCGTTCTCGACACTGGGATGGCCGGAGAAAACACCGGAGCTTGCGACCTACTACCCGACCAGCGTGCTTGTCACCGGCTTCGACATCATCTTTTTTTGGGTCGCCCGGATGATGATGTTCGGGCTGCATTTCATGAAGGATGAAAACGACAGTCCACAGGAGCCGTTCGATACGGTTTATGTACATGCGCTGGTTCGCGACAAGAACGGCGCCAAGATGTCGAAGTCCAAGGGCAACGTCATCGACCCGATCGAACTGATCGAGGAATACGGCGCCGACGCGCTGCGCTTCACGCTGGCCATCATGGCGGCGCAGGGCAGGGACGTAAAACTCGATCCGCAGCGGGTCGAGGGATATCGCAATTTCGGCACCAAGCTTTGGAACGCTACGCGGTTCGCCCAGATGAACGGCGTAGCACGCGATCCGAACTTCAAGCCCGAAAACGCAAGCCTGACGATCAATAGGTGGATCCTGACGGAACTGTCCCGGACCAGCTCCGAGATTACGCAAGCCATCGAAACCTACCGGTTCAATGACGCCGCATCGTCGGCCTACCGGTTTGTCTGGAACCAGTTCTGCGACTGGTATGTGGAATTGCTGAAACCTGTTTTTTCTGGCGATGATGAAGAATCACGTCGGGAATCGCAGGCCTGCGCGGCCTATTCTCTGGATGAGATCTACAAGCTGCTCCACCCCTTCATGCCTTTCATGACGGAGGAACTGTGGACCCAGAGCAGCAAGAGGCGCGGCCTGTTGTGTCACGCCGAGTGGCCGCAGGACAACTTTGCGGACGACCACGCCGCAGACGAAATCAATTGGCTGATCGATCTGATCACCGAGATCCGCTCGGCTCGGTCGGAAATGAATATTCCGCCTTCCGCGACAGGCCCGCTGATTACGGTCGACGCCGACAGACACGTGTGCGACCGACTGCTGCGTCACACACCGGCCATCAACCGACTCGCTCGCGTTGACGACATAATCCTGGAAGAAGAAGCGCCGCGCGGCTCGGTGCAGGTGGTCGTGCACGGCGTGGTCTATTGTCTTCCTCTCGGCAACCTTATTGATCTTGGCGCTGAAAAGGCCCGCCTGGAAAAGGCGCTCAACAAGGTGTCCTCGGATATCGAGAAGTCGGAAAAGAAGCTTCAAAACGAGAAGTTCGTTCAAAACGCCAGACCGGATGTCGTCGAAGCCGAGCGCGAGAAGCAGAAAGAGCTGATCGAGCAGAAAGAACGTCTTTCCATTGCCCTGCAGCGGGTTGCTGAAGCTGGTGCTTAAGACAGTATTCGACTGTTGCCAGAATGCCCGCTCCGCAGAAAAAGTCCTGAATGGGCAGTAATATCGGCGCGAACGTACCAATTGTGGCTGTTTGGCAACACATTCTTGGTAAAGCTTTGCTATGAAATTCTACGCCGGGATTTGCCCACATCCCGCCACAAACTCGGCGCATCGGTCTCATCCGGCGGGTTAGCTGCATAAATTCGGGCTGAAGCAACGACTATCGAGGAACTTGATGCGCGTAACCGTAAAAGGAGAGTTCATCCGACTTGCTGGTCGAATGACCGCCCAGGCGCCGCATCAAACGCGACACACGGTGAACATATACACCGATTGTTACGCTGCGATTGACGGGCAGGAACTATGCGAAGACGACGCGTCCGGCGCGCATCACGACAATGCGCAGACAGACGTAGCCGCGTACGAAGGCGTTGTCGCCCGTGACTGCGGAGTAGAAGAAAATACGGTGTTATGCTGATAGCTGGTAAAGTGTCATCTGGTCTTGTCGCCTGCGTTGTAGGAGCGCTGGTCGCTTTTACAGCGCCTGCGGCGGCATTTGATCCGGATGCGGGCATTTCTGAAAAATCAGAGCCGAGGCAGCTCTTCAAGTTCGGATTTTCGGCCTACAAGAAAGGCCAGAAGGACGACGCGGTCGAGGCCTATCGTCATGCGGCCGAAAAGGGACATCCGGGCGCGCGCTGGGCTCTTGCCAACATGTACGCCTATGGCGACGGCGTGGTCGAAGACGACTATCAGGCCTTCACGATTTTCGACGAAATCGCACGACAGGGCGTGGAGCCGGGATCTCGCGACACCGGTTTCTTCGTGAATGCACTCGTGTCTCTGGCCAACTACTACCAGAAGGGAATTCCAGGAAGCCCCGTCAATCGTGACCTCAACCAGGCCCGTGAACTGTATTTTCAGGCTGCTTCTGCTTTTGGCGTTCCCGAGGCCCAGTTTCAGCTCGGCTACATGATGTGGTACGGCGAGGGCGGCGGTGTAAACAAACGCCAGGCGAAGAAGTGGCTCAACCGCGCCCGCAAATCCGGACATCCCGGCGCGACAGCTCTTCTTGGAGAAGCGATTTTCCAGGAAGGCAATTCGGTTCGTGGACTGGCGATGATGACGGTGGCGCTGGATCGCGCCAAGATGAGCGACCGAGAATGGATCAGTTCCCTGCAGGAACACGCCTTTTCACTCGCCAGCGAAGCCGAGCGGCGCAACGCAATGGCGCTGGCGAACGATATGATCGCCAAGGGCAAGAACTGATCAGAGTTTTTCCAGTCCGTCGGTAATGTCGAGATTGGCTGTCGGGCATCCGTCCTGCAGCCGCTTCCACGACGTATTGTTGAGAACGCGTTCGCAGCGGGCCATGAAAGGTTTTCCGGATCCCGGTCTCAGGCAGACAACCTGACCGATCTCGATGCGCTCGCCATTCGCGACGCAATTGCACTCGATTCCGCTTTCGTCTGCAAACGCTGCAGTCGGCAGAACCGATAAGGTGGCGATTACTGCGCCGAAAACAAATGCCTTGCCCATAGCGCCCGGACCATCATGATGACCAACAATTGGGTCATGATCGCCTGAATTACGGGAATGCGCAAGGTATTGGCGGCGGAGAGCCCGATCAGACGGTCTCGAAATCCAGAAAAGCCGCAACGGGTACGTGATCCGACGGCTTCTCCCATGCCCTGACATGGCGCTCGACCGAAACGGATTCGAGACGGTTTGCGGCTTCGGGAGATAGCATCAGATGGTCGATGCGGATGCCGTTGTTCTTCTGCCATGCGCCGCCCTGGTAATCCCAGAACGTATAGACGCCCGACGCATCGCGGGTCGCGCGAAGCCCGTCGGCGAGACCGAGGTTTTCCAGCCGGCGGAACGCCGCGCGGCTTTCCTCCCGAAACAAAGCGTCGCCTTCCCAGACGGAGGGGTCGTGACAGTCGAAGGGTTCCGGAATCACGTTGTAGTCGCCCGCAAGAACCAGCGGCTCTTCGAGCGGCAGGCGCTCCCGGGTCCAGCGTTCGAGACGCGACATCCAGGACAGCTTGTAGGGAAATTTTTCCGTATCGACCGGGTTTCCGTTCGGGAGATAGAGAGAAACGACGCGCAGGGCGCCGCCTTTCACGCTGAACACGCCTTCGATGAAACGCGCCTGTTCGTCGGCCGGCCCGTCATCTCCATAGTGCGGCAGGCCGCGATTGACTTCGTCAGGCTTCATCTTCGAGAGAAGGGCGACGCCGTTGAAGCCTTTCTGCCCGTGTGTCTCGACGTGATAGCCGAGATCCTCAAGGGGCTTGCGCGGAAAGTTCTCATCGACAGACTTGATTTCCTGGAGACAGGCGATGTCCGGCTGGCTATCGGAAAGCCAGGTCACCAGGTTGTCGATACGGGCCTTGACGCCGTTGATATTCCAGGTCGCGATCTTCATTCAGATCGAGAAGCTCGTACCGCATCCGCAGGACGCCACGGCGTTCGGATTGTTGATCTGGAAGGACTGCCCCATGAGATTGTCGACGAAATCGATTTCGGAGCCGTCCATGTAAACCAGCGAAAGCGAATCGATCAGGACGCGCGCATTGCCCTTTTCCAGAACGAGATCGTCGCCGGCGCCTTCGTCTACGAGATCGAATTTATAGGAAAATCCGGAGCAACCGCCTCCTTCCACGGAGACGCGCAAGGCTGATTTTCCGGCTTCCCCGGCGAGAATGTCGGCGATGCGGACAGCCGCCGCGTCCGACAATGTGACCTGTTTGTCAATTACCATGAGACCTCCATACCGGGTTCAAGAACCGGCGAGATATGGTGTTAATGCTTTGGGCATATAGGTATGTACAATGACGTGCGGCGTCAACGGGGAAGGACCTTTCATGGCTCTGGATACAGGCGAGCTCGGTTTCGGTTTCAGGGAACGCGCCCCATGGGCGTGCGACCCGGCGCTGACGCGCGGCAGACTCTTTCCGGAGCCTGTCAGCCCGACGCGGTCGGAATACCAGCGCGACCGCGACCGGATCATCCATTCCACGGCCTTCCGGCGTCTCAAGCACAAGACCCAGGTCTTCGTCGCCCATGAAGGCGACCACTATCGAACGCGCCTCACGCATACGATCGAGGTGGCGCAGATCGCGCGGGCGCTGGCCCGCGCCTTGCGCGCGGATGAAGACCTCGCGGAAGGCGTGGCGCTGGTCCATGATTTTGGGCACACACCTTTCGGACACACCGGCGAGGATGTTCTTGACGAGCTTCTGAAAGATCAGGGGGGCTTTGATCACAACGCCCAGTCATTGCGCATCGTCACGGCGCTTGAAAGACGCTACGCCGAGTTCGATGGATTGAACCTGACGTGGGAGACCCTGGAGGGGCTCGTCAAGCACAATGGTCCGCTGGTCGGAAGCGATGGAAACAGTCTGTCAGGCCCTGTGCCGAAGCCCGTCCTCGATTACAACGCGCTGAACAATCTGCAGCTTGCAAGCCACGCCAGCATAGAGGCGCAGGCAGCCGCGATTTCCGACGATATCGCCTACAACACCCATGACATCGATGATGGCTTGCGCAGCGGCCTTCTGACGCTCGAAATGCTGGAGGACGTGCCATTCCTGGGCGAGCTCCTGAAGGCCACCCGCGACCGCTACCCGGGTCTCGAAGAAAGCCGCGTTTCGCACGAAATAATGCGTCGTCAAATTACGCTGATGGTGGAAGACGCAATCGCGATGGCGCAGCAAACCTTGAAGGATTTGCGACCCAATTCACCGGACGACATCCGACGCGCCGGGCGCACCGTCGTGCGCTTTTCCGACGAGATGCGGCAAACGGATCGCGATATCAAGTCATTCCTCTACGCCAACATGTACCGCCATTCGGACGTCATGCGGGTCCGCCGCGGCGCCGCGGCGATCGTCAAGGATCTCTTTCACGCTTATATCGACAACCCCGGATTGATGGGCGGCCACTGGGTCGAGGGCCTTGAAATCCTCAGCGCGGACGCGCTTGCCCGCCGCGTGGGCGATTATCTTGCAGGGATGACCGACACCTACGCCGTCGAACAGCACAGGGCCTTGTTTGACCATACGCCGCAATTGCGCTAGAGCGGCCCCGCAATTTTGCACAGCATCACAATTGCCGGTTTCCCTTCCATCGAAAGGCATTGCGCCCGCATCGACCGGAAAGGTTGCGGCATTTGCATCGGTTTCCCGGACGAACAGAAATGAATCTATTCCGAGACTTCGAAGAGCGTGTCATCGACGCGCTTCACAAACTCGACGCTATAAGCGAGAAGGCTGGCGACATCAGTTTTTCGCGCATAAAGGCGGAGCCGCCGCGCGACCCCAGCCACGGCGATGTGGCGACAAACGCCGCCATGGTTCTGGCGAAGCCCCTGTCGACCAATCCGCGCGCCCTTGCAGAGCAGATTTGCGAGCAACTGAAGGACGACCCGGATATCGAGTCCCTCTCGATCGCCGGACCCGGTTTCATCAATATGAAACTGTCGTCCGCCTACTGGCGGGGCGTCTTGCAGGGCATCGTCGAAGCGCCGGACAATTACGGTCGGGTCAATGTCGGCGAGAGCGAGAAAATCAATGTGGAATATGTGTCGGCCAATCCGACCGGTCCCATGCATGTCGGTCACTGCCGTGGGGCTGTGGTCGGGGATTCGCTCGCCAATCTTCTGGAATTTGCAGGCTATGACGTCGTTCGGGAATATTACATCAACGATGCAGGGTCGCAGATCAATACGCTGGCCAGATCCCTGTATCTGAGATACCGGGAGGCGCTGGGCGAAGATATCGGCGAGATACCCGCGGGCCTGTATCCTGGCGACTATCTCGCTCCGGTCGGCCAGAAACTCGCCGAGGAGTTCGGCCGGGATCTGATGGCGCTTCCGGAAAAGCAGTGGCTTCCCGTGGTCAAGGACCGCGCGATCGACGCGATGATGGACATGATCCGCGACGACCTCGATGCGCTCAACATCCATCACGACGTCTTCTTCTCCGAAAGAACCCTGCACGACAATGGCGAGAAAGCGATCCGCGAGGCGATCAACGACCTGACCTTCAAGGGGCACGTCTACGAAGGCAAGTTGCCGCCGCCCAAGGGCCAGTTGCCGGACGACTGGGAAGACAGGGAACAGACATTGTTCAAGTCCACCGAAGTCGGCGACGATATCGACAGGCCGCTGATCAAGTCGGACGGAAGCTATACCTATTTCGCCGCGGACGTCGCCTATTTTCGCGACAAGTACGAGCGCGGCTTCTCCGAAATGATCTATGTGCTCGGCGCCGATCACGGAGGCTATGTCAAACGTCTCGAAGCTGTTGCGAAGGCGGTGTCCGGCGGCAAGTCGAAACTGACCGTGCTCCTGTGCCAGCTCGTCAAGCTGTTCAGGGACGGCGAACCGGTGCGGATGTCAAAACGGTCCGGAGAATTCGTGACCTTGCGCGACGTGGTCGATGAGGTCGGACGTGACCCGGTTCGGTTCATGATGCTTTACCGGAAGAACACGGAGCCACTGGAATTCGACTTTGCGAAAGTGACGGAGCAATCGAAGGAAAACCCTGTCTTCTACGTGCAGTACGCGCACGCCCGGTGTCACTCCGTGTTTCGGCAAGCGCAGGACGCTTTCCCGGAATTCGACCCTGGCGACTTTGACGCGGTCGGCGCCGTCCGGTCGTTCGAGATGGATCAAACCGAGTTGCAGCTTGTCGCAAAACTTGCGGAATACCCCCGCGTCGTCGAAAGCGCGGCGCTCGCTCATGAGCCGCATCGGTTGGCGTTTTACCTCTACGATCTCGCCAGCGTGTTCCACCAACACTGGAATAAAGGCAAGGAAAATCCGGAGTTACGATTTATTAACCATGAAAACCCAGAATTGAGCATGGCGAGACTCGCACTTGTCAGCGCCGTCGCAGCGACGCTCAAGTCAGGTCTTGGAATTACAGGCGCCCAGGCTCCGTTGGAGATGCGATAGTTGTCACCTTTTGCCCACAATGTACTGGCATTGATCCGTTTCCACGCACTCGCGCTTGAAGTCGCGACGTGGACCAGGGCGCATCCAAACAAGAAGAACCATATGCGCTGGATGCCGCCGAACCGGGCACATTTTGGACTTGAGGCATGAGTATGGCCGAGAACCAGTATTCACGAGATTACAAGAACGGCGAGAGTGACGACAGAGACGAGGACCCTCTGGCGGAGCTCGCGAGGATCGTAGGCTACAATGTCGACGCCGAAGAAAGCCAGGATCAGGAAAACGATACAAACCTGGAAGTCGATCTCGAAGCGGAGTTGATGCGCGAGCTTGACGCCGGAGATGATCAGGCGATTGGACATGTTGAAGATGAGGCAGCCGTTGCAAAGATCGAGACCGAAGAAGAAGGGGTTTCCGTCGACTTCGATTTCGGCGACCTGTCGAGCGAGTTCGATTTAGCGTCGGATGGTAGCAATACCGACGAACTGGACGACGATGCGAGTTTGTTGGATGTGTCTTCGATCGACGATGACGCCATTGCAAGCCTGGATCAGGCGGTGGACGCGAAGCGGACCGAGAATGAGGACGTTTCAGATACGCCGGTCATCGATTTCGACGCTTTCTACTCGACATTTTCACTGTCGGACGGCGAGAACGTAGAAGCTCCTGCTTCCGATGAAACGCTGACATCTTCCGAGGATTCGATTGAATCCGACGCGATAATTTCAGAGGAAGTGGTTCGCGAACCTGGCGACGAGCCCACCCCTTTCGATCTGGACGCCCTGTTTGTCAGGAGCATTGAAGACGAAGACTCTCCTGAGGAAACGCCTCCGGGCGCCGAGTTGACGGAGGAGCCGGAGGTCGATCTCGAGGCCTTGTCACTGGAAGATTTGCATTCGCTAATCGAGAAGACCGCAAGTGAAGACAAGCAGTCAAATGACGTGACGCCTGACCCGGTTCAAGTAGGCGCGGAAGAGATTACAGAAGAGGCCGATACCCGCTCGGACCAGCCGGCCGCCATGCATCCGTTCGCCGACTCACCCGATTTGCCTCCGCTGGATTTTGATGCTCTATTCGAAGGTGATATAACGGAAAATGATTTTGATCTGGAATCGGAGTTGGATCCTGAGGGTATCGATTTCTCCGACCCGGATGGGGATGCTCAGCATTCAGAAGCAGCGGAACCCGAAGCATTCCAAGAGCATAGTACAGGCTCACAAGGCGCGAAAAACGATATGAATCGACCACCAAGCAATGACGGGCCCGGCAAGGAGCCCAAAAACGAACAGTGGCCGAATGCAAGGCAGGAAACAGACGAGACAGCGCTGAGTCTGGAAGCCGAGCTCCAGGCGGCCTTCGACGCGCTTGAAGGCAAGTCTGGATCCGAGCAAGGTCAGGCGGATCCTAACAGGCCAGAGCAGGCAATGTACCCGTCTTCGGACCCCTATGGCGACTATGAGGGCGACGCAGAGTTTACAGCAACGCTTGCCGAACTGGACAACGCAAGTCGCTCTGATGACGGTCCTTACAATGAGGAAACGATCTCGTCTCCTGATGAGGATCACTCGACACCGGTGGAAGAAGAACCCATCCGCCCGTTTCAGAGTTATGCGACCCCGAAGCCGCTGGCGACGTCCGATGCGGACGGCTACGCTGAACACGACAATCCTGTCAACGAAGCCGCGGAGGAGCAGGGGCTTGATCTTGGCGACCTGCTGGCGGCGGAGATCGGGGAGGTTGAATCGAGTGTGGGAAGCGACGAAACGGATTACGATCAGTCGCCCTTCGACGCCGGGGACATTGTCGAGGATGACATGGCTCCCGACGATATGGGTGTTATTGACGTTCCCGAGCATGAAGAGGAAGAAACAGCCGCGACTGTTCCTCTCGATGAAGATCTCAATATGTCGCTCGAAGATGAACTTGCCGCCATCTCTGTGGACGGCGACGTAAGCTCGTACACCGCAAACGCGAGCGACGATCGCTCTGAAGAACCCTATGACGAATCGGAGTTCCTGTCCGAGTACACCGATCCGGCGGTCGCCGCCGAAGTGGCAGCGCATGCGAACGCCCTGTCGCACGAGTTCAACGATCAGTCCACGCATTTCGAGCAGGAAGCGCCGGACTGGACGGATGAACCCATCGAGGAATTCTCGGAAGGCGACGACTTCGAAGACGATGATTATCCGCAGCAAGGCTATGCGGCCTCTGCGCGATACGCCGAAGACGATTTCGATCCCGAATTCGCGATGGACGAGTTTCCCGAACTGGATGAAATCCGCAGCGAGTCCGGAAGAAGCAAACTGCTTTATGGCGGCGTCGCCGTCGTCGCGCTGTTGCTTGTCGGCGGCGCGGGTTTCTACTGGTGGGATTCCAGCCTCGGTAGCAGCGGGCAGGGCGAACCGCCGGTCATCGCCGCCAGCAGCGATCCGGTAAAAATCAAACCGGCTGATCCGGGCGGCAAGACTGTTCCGAACCAGGATCTCGCTGTCTATGACAGGGTCGCCGGAGATGGTGCAGAAACTCCGACGCAGGAAAATCTCGTCAGCACCGAAGAAGAACCGATCGACGTCGTGCAAAGAACGCTCAATCCGGAATCGCTTCCGCTTGAAGGCCGCAATGGCGTGGCCGAGCCAGTTGGTTCTCCGGCAAAGTCAGAAGACCGGTTGACTGCGGATTCGATGAATCCGGATCCCGCGGCGGCGGCGGAAGACAGCTACGGCGTCGCGCCAAAACGCGTCCGGACGCTGATCGTCAAGCCGGACGGAACGATCGTTTCCCGCGAGCAGGAACCGGACGCCGAGAGAAGCGCTTTCGCCAGCGACGCCTCAACGAGTGGAGAAGATCTTCCGGTGAGCAGTTCTGCGCGTCTGTCCGTCCAGGAAACAGGCGAAACGTCTCCTGCACAGGAGCCGCTTCCCGGAAGCAGCGCAACATCCGGTCAGCAAGCTGCTGCATCAGCGCTGCCGCCGATTGACGAGAACATACGAAACAGCGGGGAAATACCGCTGCCCGCCGCGCGTCCGGCGTCAACGGCTGCAGCAACGTCGTCGAACCAGTCGCAGACCCAGCTTGCATCGGCCACTACCGCCGCTACCGAAACAGCGAATACAGAGGCCGCGGGCACCAATTTGCGCAGTTCCATTCAGGCGCCGGTGCCGACGTCGCGTCCGGCGGAACAACCGGTTGATATCGTTGAAGCTGTAACGGATCGGGGCAATCTCGCCGGCAGCAGCCAGACGGCCAGCTCAGGCGGGTATTCTGTTCAGATCTCCTCGCAGGTCTCCGAAGACGCGGCCCGGGCTGATTACAACCGTCAGGCGCAGCAATACGCGTCTGTACTCGGCGGCCGCAACGCACAGATAGTGCGCGCGGATATCGAAGGCCGCGGCGTTTTCTATCGCGTCCGCATCCCCGCCGGCAGCAAGGAAGATGCGACGCGGCTTTGCGATAGCCTGAAAAACGCGGGCGGCAATTGCTTCGTCGCCCGTTGAGCCAGTTTCTTCTCGGCTCGCGAAGCTGACGCCAATTCGGATCATCAGGATAACGTCTGCGGCTGAAAATGCCTGAATACAGGCGTTTTGGTGTGGCCTGCGGATCCGGCGATGCTGGTCATTTCCCGGTTTGTCTGTATGATTCGACCATGAGCGAATCAAAAGCGATGATCCTTGGATGCGGCGGATTGGCGCTGACGGATGACGAGCGCGCCTTCTTTGCGAAGGAGCGGCCTTGGGGCTTTATTCTTTTTGCGCGAAATATTGACGACGCGGATCAGGTTCGCGCTTTGGTTAGCGACCTTCGCGAATGCGTCGACCGCAGCGACGCGCCGGTGCTTGTCGATCAGGAAGGCGGCCGTGTCCAGCGGCTTCGACCGCCTCTGGCGCCGCGATATCCGGCGGCGTCCGTTCTCGGTTATCTTTATGCCGTGAACAAGGACAAGGGTTTGCGGGCCGCATGGCTTCTGTCCCGTCTCCATGCGGTCGACCTCGCCAAACTTGGTATCAGTGTCGACTGCCTTCCGGTGCTCGACGTGCCGGTTGCGGGAAGCCACGATGTCATCGGCAATCGCGCCTATGGTCATGATCCGCATCTGGTGAGCGCCATGGGCGCGGCCGCCATGGAAGGGTTGATTGCCGGCGGCGTGCTTCCGGTCATCAAACACATGCCAGGCCACGGGCGCGCGAATGTCGATTCGCATCATGATCTGCCGCAAGTCGACGCCCCACTTTCAGACCTCGAAGCCAGCGATTTCATTCCCTTCATGGCGCTCGCCGCTTCGGCTCCGATGGCGATGACCGCGCACGTGGTCTACACCGGAATTGACGCAGATGGGCCGGCGACGACGTCGCGCAAAGTGATTGAGGACGTAGTTCGCACGAAGCTGGGTTTCGACGGCATTTTGATGTCGGACGATATATCCATGAAAGCGCTTTCTGGGGATTTCGCATCGAAGACCAGTGCAATTTTTCAAGCCGGGTGCGATGTAATTCTGCATTGCAACGGTTCCATGGACGAAATGCCGGATGTTGCGGACAACACTCCGATGCTCCAGGGCAAGCCGTTGCAACGGGCCGATAGGGTCATGTCGATGTTCAAAGCACCCCAGGCGGCCGACGAGGCTGCGCTGAGAGCGGAATTCGATGATCTCCTTTCGACGAACAACGTCATGGTTTGAGCAGGGTATATGAGCGACGCTGTCAGAGAACATATCGATCCAAGGAAAACGCCGGCGGCGCCGATGGACCGGATTTGGTCGGACGATCGGGACGAGCGCGGCGTCAGCGAGCCGGCGCTGGTCGTGGACACCGAAGGTTTTGAGGGGCCGCTGGATCTGCTGCTCCATCTCGCAAGGACGCAGAAAGTCGACCTGGCGCGGATTTCCGTTCTGGCGCTTGCCGAGCAATATCTGGCTTTCGTCGAAAGAGCCCGGCAATTGCGTCTCGAACTCGCCGCCGATTATCTGGTTATGGCCGCCTGGCTCGCCTATCTGAAATCGCGCCTGCTCATTCCCCAGCAAAACAGCGATGACGGACCATCGGGCGAAGAAATGGCGACGCAGCTGGCCTTCAGGCTCAAACGCCTTGAAGCCATGCGCGATGCGGCGACGCGCCTGATAAACCGGAACCGGCTGGGCCGCGATGTCTTTGCCCGCGGCGCCCCGGAACCGGTCGTGGTCGAACGCAAATCCGAGTTTTCCGCCACCCTGTACGATCTGCTCAATTCCTATGCGCAACTGCGTCAAAGGGGTTCCGTGCGCCAGGTGACGATCATGCGCCGGCGCGTCTGGTCGTTGAGCGAGGCGCGGGTCATTCTGAAATCGATAATCGGCGACCTGCATGAGTGGACAGCGCTCGATCATTTTCTGGTCCGTTATCTGAGCGACCCGGAGGAAAGGGCGACCGCGATCGCCAGTTCGTTTGCGGCGTCGCTTGAGATGGTGCGGGAAGGAAAACTGCTGATCCGCCAGGAACAGGCTTTTGCGCCGATCTATCTGAAGAGCGCCTCCGATCCGGCCGCCTCGTCGACAACACAGGAAAACGCCTCCCATGACTGAAGGATCGCAAGCCCGCATCGTGCCCTTCAAGACGCAAGATGATGCGGACGACACAGATGAGGCGCCCGCGCACGACGCCCGCCTTGAGCGCGAGGCCGAACGAATCGCGGAGGCGATGGTCTTCGCCTCGTCGGAACCGGTTCAGGAAAAACTGATCGCCGAGAAAATCCCCGACGGCGTTGCGGTCGCTGACGTGATGAAGCGTCTTGCCGGACTTTACACGATGCGCGGCGTCAATCTCGTTCACGTCGGCGATTGCTGGGCTTTCCGGACGGCAGCCGATCTGTCGTTTCTCATTCATCGTGACCAGACGGATGTGCGCAAACTGTCGCGCGCGGCGCTGGAAGTCCTTGCCATCATTTCCTACCACCAGCCGGTGACGCGAGCCGAAGTCGAGGAAATTCGAGGCGTTGCGACGTCACGCGGCACACTGGACGTCCTGCTGGAGTCTGGCTGGGTCAAAATGCGAGGTCGGCGCAGGACGCCAGGGCGTCCCGTCACCTATGGTACGACGCTCGAATTTCTCGATCATTTCGGTCTGGAAGAATTGCGCGACCTTCCCGGACTGGAGGAACTCAAGGGCGCAGGTCTGCTCTCATCGCGTGTGCCTTCGGATTTCCAGGTGCCGCTTCCGCCTTCGGGCGATGAACTGGAAGAGGACGAGGACCCCATTACGCAAATGGATCTCGAGGAACTCGGCCTCTTGACTCCGGCTGTCGAAAAAGAGGACTAGTGAGCGAAACTTTATAAGGGGGAATTGAAAGGCCCTTTGTGAATTCGCTTCCGCCAAACAAACGATCGCGGTCTCCGGCCGGCGCGGCGTTCGCCGCAACATTGACTTTTGATGAAGTCAGTCATGGCTATGACGGTCACGCCACCATCCGAAACCTGTCGCTGACCGCACAGGCGGGAAAGATACTGTGTCTGCTCGGCCCTTCCGGATCCGGAAAGACGACGCTGCTTCGCCTGGCGGCCGGCATAGAGGCGCCGACGCGTGGACGGGTTCTGCTCGATGGAAAGGAAGTCAGCGGACCTTCCGTGTTCGTGCCGCCTGAATATCGCGGCGTTGGTTTCGTATTTCAGGATTTCGCCCTTTTCCCGCATATGAATGTCCTCGACAATGTCAAATTCGGCCTGACTGCGCTGTCGCAGAAGGAGGCCAGCGATACAGGCATGGCTTCGCTGGAGAGGGTTGGATTGGCGCACTACGCAGACCAGTATCCCCACGCTTTGTCCGGAGGCGAGCAGCAGCGTGTGGCGTTGGCGCGGGCGCTGGCTCCACGGCCATCGGTGCTGTTGATGGATGAACCGTTTTCGGGACTTGATACGCGCCTGAGGGACAGTGTTCGCACGGAGACGCTTTCGATACTGGCAGAAACCGGCGCCACCGGAGTAATTGTTACCCACGACGCCGAAGAAGCGATGCGGATGGCCGATACGATTGCCTTGCTGAAGGACGGCGCACTGGCGCAACTCGGCACAGCCGAACAGATTTATCGGGCGCCTTCGGATCTTTTCGTTGCCGGCTTTTTTGCCGAAATTGCCGTTTTTCACCCGCGCGTGATCGCCGGCCATGTCGACACGCCGCTCGGACGTTTTCAGGCAAAAGGTTGGCGTGACGGGGAAAAGCTGTCGGTGGCGGTTAGAGTTTCGGGCATCGGCATATTGGAAAATGGCGGTTCTGTGCCTGCGCGCATCGTATATCGACGATTTCTTGGCGATTACGAGCAGTTTGCGCTGTCCGTTCCCGGCGTTGACAAACTCATTCAGGCGCGTATGCCGGTCGGTACACTTAAGTCTGATTTGCAGGATGTGTCTCTTTGCGTTAACGAGCGGGACATTTTGCTGTTTAAATGAGCGACGAAACATCCTAAATCAGGATGAGACGCCTCAAAGGAGACGAGTATGGGTAGTTTTAGCATTTGGCATTGGCTGATCGTTCTGGTGGTCGTGCTGCTGCTGTTTGGCCGCGGCAAGATTCCGGAACTGATGGGCGATGTCGCCAAGGGTATCAAAAGTTTCCGCAAGGGAATGTCCGACGAGGAAGCCGAGGCGGATAAATCCAAGACTGTGGAACACAAGGCTGACGAATCCGCAGAAAAAAGCTGATTGCAAGGGACAGCCTGAACAACACGTATGTCACACCTGTTTGCCGATGACACCGCTTCGGAGATGACCGTCCATGCTTGATCTGGGCTGGCAGGAATTCATCGTTGTCGCCTTGGTTCTTGTTCTCATCGTGGGTCCGAAGGATTTGCCGGAGATGCTCCGGACGTTCGGAAAGACTAC
Organism: Hoeflea sp. CAU 1731; assembly: GCF_039888615.1. Classification (NCBI taxonomy): domain Bacteria; kingdom Pseudomonadati; phylum Pseudomonadota; class Alphaproteobacteria; order Hyphomicrobiales; family Rhizobiaceae; genus Hoeflea; species Hoeflea sp. CAU 1731. The sequence goes on from NZ_JBDQQS010000001.1 coordinate 458,223, forward strand.
GAAAAAGTTCAGAAGCATGGCCGGTGATTTTCGCAAGCAATTCGATGCCGCTCTGAAAGAAGCCGAACTCGACGATGTGAGTTCGATGATTTCGGATGCGCGAAAGTTCAATCCGCGCAATGCGTTGAAAGATGTAATCGACCCGCTCGAAAGCGCCGGTCGGGACATCAAGGCCGGATTGAACGAAGCGGCGAAGTCCACGGGGCCGACACCCTCTGTTGCAAAGAGCGCGGATACGGAAAAGGTCACCGAGAAAACGCAATCTGCGGAGCCGAAGGCGACTGAAACGTCGAAGAAGACGGCAGGCGGCGCCGCTGCGAAAAAGCCGGCGACGCGCAAGTCCTCTACCCGCAAGACGGCGGCGAGCGGGAAGGCGGCCTCGACAACAACGAAGTCAACGACCACAAAGTCGGCGTCTGCAAAATCCGCGTCTGCAAAATCCGCATCAGCAAAGTCGAAGGCCTCCGGGTCGGCTGCGGCCAAATCCGGCTCGACCAAGGCTGCTGGTGGAGCCGCAAAGACGGGCGCAGGCTCGACGAAAGCAGCCGCTTCAACAAAGCCGGCTGCAAGCAAGACTCGCAAGACCACCACGCGGGCAAAGAGCGCAGCGTCGAAATCCAAGGCAGCGGCGTCTGCTGAAAACGCCGGCGCGAAGAAAACAGCGCCCGGCACAGCATCGAGCGGCAGCGGAGAGAAAGCGTGAGCAACGACGAAATCGACGACACGCCGCAGCCGCTTCTCTCGCATCTGATCGAACTTCGCCAACGGCTCCTTTGGGCCGTCGGAGCGTTTTTCGTGGCCTTTCTGTTCTGCTTCTTTTTTGCCAAACAGATATTCAATCTGCTTGTCATTCCTTTCAAATGGGCCGTCAGCTGGGCAGGTCTCGAAGGCAGACAGATCGAGCTGATCTACACTGCGCCCCAAGAGTTCTTCTTTACGCAGATCAAGATCGCCATGTTTGGCGGACTGCTGATCGCGTTCCCGGTAATTGCCGCGCAGATATACAAGTTCGTCGCGCCGGGACTGTACAAGAACGAACGATCCGCCTTCCTGCCGTTCCTCATTGCGTCTCCGATTCTTTTCCTTATCGGCGCGGCGCTTGTCTACTTCTTCTTTATTCCAATGGTTCTCTGGTTCTTCCTGTCCATGGAACAGACAGGCGAAGGCGGACAGGTGGCTATCGAATTGCTGCCGAAAGTGTCCGAGTATCTCAGCCTGATCATGACGCTGATCTTCGCCTTCGGTCTCGTATTCCAGCTCCCAGTGGTCACGACGCTGATGGCCCGCGCCGGGCTGGTGACAGCGGAGGGACTAGCCAAAAAGCGAAAATACGCAATCGTTGGCGCGTTCATCGCTGCGGCTGTTCTCACTCCACCTGACCCGGCGAGCCAGATCGGTCTTGCGATTCCGACGATCCTTCTCTACGAGATTGCCATCTATGCCGCCAGGCGGGTGGAACGATCCCGTGCGAAACGTAAACAATCCGACAATACCGATTCAGACACTGAGGAATCGGCTGCGGAAACGCCCAGCTCCTGACTGCGGATACAGATGGACAGATGACGCCGTCAGCCAGGAATTGGCCGGCTGCGACAGGTACGGATTTTAGGCATGCTTGATATTAAATGGATAAGGGACAACCCGGAAGCCTTTGACAAGGCGATGGTTCAACGGAGCAACGAGACTCGTTCCGACGCCTTGATCGCGTTGGATGAAGAGCGTCGTTCCCATGTCCAGCGCATGCAGGAAATGCAGGCGCGCCGCAATTCGGCGTCCAAGGAAATCGGTGCCGCCATGGGCCGCAAGGAAGCCGACCTTGCCGACAAGTTAAAAGCCGAGGTGGCCAAGCTGAAAGGCGATCTCCAGCAGGCGGAAGACGAAGTTCGCGAACTCGACGCCAAGTTGGAAGAGAGCCTGCTGTCGGTGCCCAATATACCGCTGGAAGGCGTGCCCGTTGGCGAGGATGAGTCGGCGAATATCGAGGCGCGCACCGTCGGCAGAAAGCCCGGCTGGAATCATCCCGCCAAAGAGCATTTCGAAATCGGCGAAGCCCTGGGTCAGATGGATTTCGAGACGGCGGCCCGGATCGCCGGCAGCCGCTTTACGATCGTGTCCAGCCAACTTGCGCGTCTGGAGCGCGCTCTCGGCCAGTTCATGCTCGATCTGCATACAGGCGAGCACGGATACACCGAGGTCCATGCGCCGCTGCTGGTGCGCAGCGCGGCTCTAGTGGGCACTGGACAGCTTCCGAAATTCGCCGAGGACCTGTTTCGCACGACCGATGATCGCTGGATGATTCCGACTGCAGAGGTTTCGCTGACCAACCTGGTGCGCGAGCAGATATTGGAACACGACCAGCTGCCGCTCCGCTATACGGCCTTGACGCCGTGCTTCCGTTCGGAAGCCGGATCGGCGGGTCGGGACACGCGCGGCATGCTTCGTCAGCATCAGTTCTACAAGGTGGAGCTGGTCTCCGTGACCGACGAGGACGACTCGGTCGACGAACTGGAGCGCATGACCTCGTGCGCCGAGGAAGTGCTGAAACGTCTTGACCTTCACTACAAGGTCATGGTGCTCAGCACTGGCGATATGGGTTTTGGGGCGCGCAAAACCTACGATCTGGAGGTCTGGTTGCCGGGGCAGGACACCTATCGCGAAATCTCGTCCTGCTCGGTCTGCGGTGATTTTCAGGCGCGGCGGATGCATGCGCGGTACCGCAAGAGCGGTGAAAAAGGCGCCAGCTTCGTTCACACGCTCAACGGATCCGGCGTCGCAGTAGGCCGCGCGCTAATCGCTGTTATGGAAAACTATCTTAATGAGGACGGTAGCATCACCGTGCCTTCCGCGCTGTTGCCATACACCGGCGGCATGACGCGGGTTGAACGAAACTGAAATCGGGGAGACGCATGCGGATATTGCTGACGAATGACGATGGAATTCACGCCGAAGGCCTTGCCGTTCTGGAGCGTATCGCGCGCCATCTGTCCGACGATATCTGGATCGTCGCGCCGGAAACCGATCAGAGCGGTCTGGCGCATTCGCTGACGCTTTCCCATCCGTTGCGCCTGCGCGAAGTTTCCGAAAGGCACTACGCCGTTACAGGAACGCCGACGGACTGCGTCATCATGGGTGTGCGCAAGCTGATGAAGGAGCCGCCGGATCTGATCCTGTCCGGCGTGAACGCCGGGCAGAATCTCGCCGACGACGTTACTTATTCCGGCACTGTTGCGGGCGCCATCGAGGGAACTTTGCTCGGGATTCGCTCGATTGCGCTCAGCCAGGCTTATGATCCGCAACATGGCCGTTTACTGCCCTGGAATACGGCGGAAACCCTGGCGCCGGATCTGTTGAAGAAGCTGGTGGATATCGATCTTCCTGCCGGCACGCTGCTCAACATCAATTTCCCGCGCTGCGAAGCCGCGGACGTGGAAGGAACCGAGGTTACGACGCAGGGCAAGTTGACGCACGGTCTCCAGGTGGAGCAGCGCGAGGACGGCCGCGGTTTTCCCTACTACTGGCTTCGGTTTTCCCGTCGTCAGCATGAATTCCATGACGGCACAGACCTCAACGCTGTCAATGAAAAGAGAATTTCGGTCACGCCCCTCAAACTTGACCTCACGGACCATGATCTTGTCGATCGCGTGAGGGAGTCGATCGGTTGAATTCCCGATTGTCCGAGAAGGAAGGTCTCGCATCGCTGATGTTGCGGCTTCGCGGGGAGGGGATATCCGACAGGACCCTCATACTGGCCGCCGAACAGACGCCGCGCAGCCTGTTTGCACCGCCGGCCTATTCCGACCTTGCCTATTCGGGGCGAACTCTACCGCTCGATTGCGGTGAGTACATGGAGGGCGCGGATCTCAGCCTGCGGATGCTGCACCTTCTGGGATTGGACGCGGGACAACGTGTGCTCGAGATTGGCACCGGGTCCGGATTTACGGCCGCCGTCATGGCGAGGATCGTCGACAGGGTCGTCACCATAGACAGATATCGGACGCTCTCCCAACTTGCCGGTCAGAAAATCGACCACCTCGGGCTGAAGAATGTCGTTGTTCAGGTTGGCAACGGGCTGGACAAGGACGTCGTTGACGGAACGTTCGACCGGATATTCGTAACGGCAGCATTCGATTCCATGCCGCGCCTGTTCGTGGAAAAGCTTGTATCGCGCGGCGTCATGATAACGGCCATCGGCCCCGCCGAGGAGCCGCAGATGCTCGTGCGTCTGACGAAAACCGGCAGCCGGTTCGAGCGGGAAGACCTGTTCCCGGTGCGGTTTCAGCCTCTGCTGAGCGGCGCTGCAGCTGTTCTTTGAGGCGTGAACCTCAAGAAATATGCTTAACCGCGGATTTATTTGCGAAAACAGGGGCTCCGCTTTAACCTGCCGGTAACCCTGATGCGGTCTAATAAGCTCACCTGTTCCGGTAGTATGTGAGCTAGTTTGATGCGTAAAAGTTGCCCCACCCCGTCACCTCGCCTTGTCACGAAATTGATGGGAGCGGTGTGTCTCTCGGTTCTGGTCGCTGGATGCAACCAGAGCAGTCGCTTCAGCGACGGCCTGTTCACCGGTACTGTTCCCGGCAATGTCGGCGAGGGAACGCAAACCGCATCACAACAGCCAGTCTACACGCAGCCTTTTCCGGGAACCGGATCGCAGCCGCTAGACCAGACGCAAACCGGGTCGGTTTCACAGGGCGCTTATCCGCCGGCGCCTGTCCAGAGCACAGTCAATTCATCCAGCTTGGCGCCTGTGGCTATCCCTGACGCGCAGGCGGCGAATAAAGAATTCAGTTCGGCGGCAAGGGCGACGGCCGCCGGAGGAGCGGGGGTCACGGGTTCCTCAGCCGGCAAAGGGTGGACGACGGCTGGCGGAACCCGTGTGACCATCGGGCAAGGCGACACCGTCTATGGTCTGTCGCGCCGCTACGGGGTTCCGGCTAACGACATCATGAAGGCGAACGGCATCTCGAACGCCTCTTCAATCCAGGTCGGGCAATCGCTCGTCATCCCAACCTATAATTACGGAAACGGCGTGCCTGTTTCCGCTCCGGACAACGATCCGAAAACACAGATGGCAAGCGCTGCAACGAACACGCGTATCGACGCCTCCAGTTCTTCAGCACCGGAGCCGCGTCAGGTCCTGCAGGCGCCGAGTGATGCCAGCCAACAGACAAGCGCCTCCAGCGCCGCCGGCAGTTCCTATGTCGTGCAGTCGGGAGACAGCCTCAATCGCATCTCGGCAAACACCGGCGTGAGCGTCGCCGACCTGCAGAAGGCGAACGGACTGACGGGTACGAGTATTCGTATCGGTCAGACGCTCAAGATTCCGGCCTCCGGCGCGAAGATCGAACCGGTAAAGACGGCTGCTGTTACGACGACGCCGGTGAAGACGGAAGCTGCACCGAAAAACGATACGGTGACCCAGACGGCCAGTTTGCAGGCTGACGCGCCGAAAGCAACGGGTATAGACAAACTTCGCTGGCCTGCGACAGGTCAGGTTATGACGCCCTTCGGCGGGGACACCAATGGCCGCAAGAGCGACGGCATCGACATTTCTGTGCCGGAAGGCACGCCGATCAAGGCTGCTGAAAATGGCGTCGTCATATATGCGGGCAATGGTCTGAAGGAATATGGCAACACGGTTCTGGTTCGCCACGACAACGGACTGGTAAGCGTCTACGGCCATGCGCGTGAACTGAAGGTTCAGCGCGGCGACACCGTTACACGGGGCGAAGTGGTCGCGTTATCGGGGATGAGCGGCGACGCGAATCGCCCGAAGGTTCACTTCGAGATCCGCAAGGACGCCAAGCCCGTCGATCCCATGACCTATCTGGAATAGGCGCGAAGCCTATTTCAACTGCTTTCCAAGCCGTCCAGCGGCGTCCTGAATGAACTGCCAGGCGACGCGGCCGGAGCGCGCGCCTCGGGTCGTCGCCCACTCCAAAGCGTCCGACCGCAACTGATCGGGATCCATCGGCAGTTCGAAGTGTTTCGCGTAGGCTTCGATCATGTCCAGATACTCATCTTGGCTGCATTTGTGAAAGCCCAACCACAGACCGAACCTGTCCGACAGAGAAACCTTTTCCTCCACGGCTTCCGACGGGTTGATCGCCGTGGAGCGCTCGTTTTCCATCATGTCGCGGGGTAGAAGATGTCGCCTGTTCGACGTCGCGTAGAACACGACGTTTTCCGCGCGCCCCTCCAATCCGCCTTCGAGCGCAGCTTTCAGCGATTTATAGGAGGTGTCGTCATGATCGAAGGACAGATCGTCGCAAAACAGAATGAAACGATCTTCCATGTCGCGTAACAAGGCCATCAGCACGGGCAGGCTCTCGATATCCTCCCGATGTATTTCGACCAGTTTCAGCCCAGGACCGGATTTCGGCGACCGCGCCTGGAGCGCGGCGTGCGTCGATTTTACAAGAGAAGACTTGCCCATGCCGCGCGCGCCCCATAGCAGAACGTTGTTGGCCGGCAATCCTTCTGCAAAGCGCCGCGTATTGTCGAAGAGAATGTCTCTGACCCGGTCGACGCCCCTGATCAGGCTGATGTCGATGCGGTTTGGCGTCGCGACGGGTTGAAGAAATCGTGATTCAGGAACCCAGACGAAGCAGTCCGCGGTAGTGAGGTCATTCTTGGCGTAACCGGGTTCGGAAAGAGATTCAACGGCTTGCGTGAGTTTCCTGACCTGATCAATCAGACCGATGAGCATTTCGTCTTTCACATAATTATCCTTCATCATCCTTTTGCTGTCGCGTAGCACGAAGGTGGGGCGGCGAAAAGTCCGCCCTTGAGACTTCCGCAGTTGCAATAGCCTGCATTGCGACTATATTCCGCTCACCAAAAGTCCGGGAACGCGGCTATCCGCGAAATGCCCTGAAGGAGTTCTAAATGTTTGTAACACCGGCATACGCACAGGCCGCTGCAGGCGGCATGGGCGATACGTTCGGCTTCATACTGCCATTCATCCTGATCTTCGTGATCATGTACTTTCTCATCATACGCCCACAGCGGCAGCAGATGAAAAAACGACAGGAAATGCTGAACAATGTCAGACGCGGCGATCAGGTCGTCACCGGCGGCGGCATCACCGGCAAGATCGTGAAGGTCGTCGACGACAATGAGCTCGAGGTTGAAATCGCCGAAGGCGTCAAAGTCCGGGTCGCGCGTTCGCTGTTGGCGGATGTGAAGGTCAAGGGCGAACCCGTCAAAGAAACGGCGAAAAAGTAAAATAGAACAAGGTCTGATCCACGGGGCGTATTGGATCAGCAAGCGGAGGCGGCGAACCGCCGCCCCATAATCCGAGAGCGACATGCTTCATTTCTCCCGTTGGAAAACGACCCTCATCTGGCTGGTCATTCTCGCCGGCCTATTGTTTGCGTTTCCGAATTTGCTGACGCAGCAGCAACTGGCGCAATTGCCGGACTGGTTCCCGAAACAGCAACTGACCCTTGGTCTCGACCTGCAGGGCGGTTCTCATATCCTGCTGGAAGTCGACCGGGAGGATATCGAGAAAGAGCGGCTGGAAACGACTGTTGACGACATGCGTCGTCTGCTGCGCGAAGACGGCATCGGCTATACGGGGCTTTCCGGAAACGGACGGGTCGCCCAGGTTACAATCAGGAATCCTGAGGACATCGATGCTGCGAAAGACGCTCTTTCGGAACTGACGCAGCTTATCAATGCGGGCCTTATGAGCGGCGGTTCCATACAGGAAGCCGTGATGAGCGAACCGGAACCCGGCCGCATCACGCTGACGCTAACGGAGGAGGGACTCGAAAACCGCGTCGCCTCCGCAGCATCACAGTCGATCGAGGTCATTCGTCGACGCATCGACGAACTCGGCACGACAGAGCCGATCATCCAGCGCCAGGGCGCAGATCGCATCCTGGTTCAGGTGCCGGGTTTCGACGATCCCGAACGGTTGAAAGATCTGCTCAACCAGGTGGCCAAACTGACCTTCCATCTGGTCGATTCCTCCATGTCTGCGGAAGAAGCCGTCAACGGGCGTCCGCCTGCGACCGCCGAAATTGTCTATTCCAACGACGATCCTCCGATTCCCTATCTCCTGGAGCGACGCATCCTTGTTTCGGGTGAAAACCTCGTCGATGCGCAGGCCGGTTTCGACCAGCGCACCAACGAACCTATCGTGACGTTCCGCTTCGACACGAAAGGCGCACAGCGTTTCGGTCAGGTGACACAGCGCAATGTCGGACGCCTGTTTGCTGTCGTGCTCGATGGCGCCGTCATCACCGCGCCGCGAATCAACGAGCCGATCCTCGGCGGTTCGGGCCAGATATCCGGCAATTTCACCGTGCAGTCCGCAAATGATCTGGCCGTTCTGCTGCGCGCAGGCGCCTTGCCGGCCAAGCTGACGATCCTGCAGGAGAGTTCGGTCGGGCCAAGCCTCGGCGCCGACTCTATCGCCGCCGGCGAAAAGGCGGGTCTGATCGGCGCGATCCTGGTGATCGCCTTCATGTTGCTGGCCTACGGGTTTCTCGGAATCATCGCCAACCTCGCGCTCATCTTCAACGTCGTTCTGATCATCGCGTTGCTGACGGTGATCGGGGCCACCCTCACTCTGCCCGGCATCGCCGGCATCGTGTTGACGGTCGGCATGGCGGTGGACTCAAACGTGCTGATCTACGAGCGCATTCGCGAAGAGAGACGCGGGGGCAGGTCGCTCATCCAGGCGATCGACGCAGGTTTCAGCCGCGCCTTCAGCACCATTCTGGACGCCAATATCACCACGCTGATAGCTGCCGTCATCCTGTTTTATCTCGGTTCCGGACCGGTGCGCGGTTTCGCTGTCACACTGGCCATCGGTATCGTCACGACGGTGTTCACCGCATTCACAGTCACGCGCTGGATGATCGCGGAATGGGTTCGCCGCAAGAAACCGAAAGCGCTTCCCAGGGCCTGGATCTCCGACATGTTTGGCGAGTCCAAGATCGGCTTCATGTGGCTGCGCAAGATCACCTTCATATTCACTGCGCTGGCGCTGATCGCTTCGATGGTTCTGTTCATCAAGCCGGGCCTGAATTACGGCATTGACTTCACAGGCGGCTCTATCGTCCAGGTAAAGGCAGATTCAGGCCAGGTCGACGTCGGAGACATCCGCGCACGGCTCTCGGAATTGAATCTTGGCAATATCCAGGTCCAGGAATATGGCGGCGGAAACGATCAGGCGATGATCCGCGTCCAGTCCCAGGAAGCCGGCGCAAACGCTGAACAAAGCGCCGTGGCCAAGGTCCGCGCAGATCTGGAAACCGATTACACGATCGAATTCGTCGAGGTAATCAGTCCGACCGTCTCGGGCGAACTGGCGTGGGCGGGCACGATCGCCGTCATAGCCTCGCTTTTTGCGATCCTGATATACATCTGGTTCCGCTTCGAATGGCAATTCGCGATCGGCGCAATTGTGGCGACCCTAAACGACGTCATATTGACCATCGGGGTGCTCGTGCTTGCGGGAATCGACTTCAATTTGAGCAGTATCGCGGCGTTGTTGACGATTGTCGGCTATTCGCTCAACGATACGGTGGTCGTCTACGATCGTGTTCGGGAAAATCTCAGGCGGTACAAGAAAATGCCGTTGCCGGACTTGCTCGATCTATCGGTCAATCAGATGCTGTCGCGCACAACCCTGACATCGGTCACCACCTTGATGGCGTTGCTGGCATTGTACATTTTCGGCGGAGAGGTCATCCGCTCCTTCACATTCGCCATGATCTTCGGCGTTGTCGTCGGAACCTACTCGTCGATCTTCATCGCTGCTCCGGTCCTAATCCTGTTTAAGCTGCGGCCTGAGAACTTTCAGCGGGACATTGGCGCGGAGGGTCCGGAAACCGGGAGCAAGGGATCTGCGCAAGGAATTGCGTAGGCGCGAGATCGCATGAGAGGCAGCGGCATCGAAATCCGCGATGCGCATTTCCCGGGCCGGGCGCCGATAGACGCTTATGGCAACGGCGGGTTCCGATTCGCCGATATGTCACACCGCGGCTCGCTGCTGTGTCTACCTTCCGGAATCCATGGCTGGAGCGCCAATGAAGCCAGCGAACTCGACATCGACCTCTTCACCAAGGTTCTGGAGGATGCCGGCGAAATCGACGTGCTGCTGGTCGGGACCGGTCATGAAATTCGCCCGCTGCCAAAGCCGTTGAAAGCAAGACTGCGCGAACTATCGATCATATCCGATCCGATGAGCACCGGCGCTGCGGTGCGCACCTACAATGTCATGCTTGCCGAATCGCGCGCCGTGGCCGCCGCGCTCATAGCAGTATAGGCGCCTGATGCCCGACTACGGAGAGCACTGCCTTGCACGTCTTCGCGAGGGAGATCGCGATAGATATCTGTGTGCGCTTCTGACGCCTGAAGACAGGCGAGCGCCGGTTGCGGCCCTCTATGCCTTCAATCTGGAACTGGCGCGCGTCCGGGACGTGACCGCTGAACCGATGATCGGTGAAATGCGCCTTCAATGGTGGACGGATCTTATCAATTGTTCGGATAATGGCGAGGCGTCGGCCAACCCGGTCGCCGCGGGACTATTGGCGACCATTGACGAATTCGAACTTCCTCGCGCCATGCTGCTGAACATGATCGAGGCGCGCCGATTTGATCTCTACAACGACCCGATGCCTGACCGGGACACATTTGAAGGCCATGCGGGTGAAAGCGTCTCGGGGCTGATTCAGCTCGTTTCGATGGTTCTTGGCAGAGATGGAGCAGCAGAAAGCAGCGACGCAGCCGGCCATGCTGGCGTCGCGCTATTTGTCTCCGGGTGTCTCTTGCTGATGCCGCTGCACAGGGCGAGGGGCCAGGTATTCGTTCCTGCGGATATCCTCTCCGCCGCGGGTCTTGACGCTGAGGGATTTCTCGCCGGCGATGACAAGAGCGCGCTGCAGCGGCTCGTTGTTGCATTCGCCTCCTATGGAAAGGACCACCTGCTGGAAGCGAGATACAGGACGGCGTCCATCCCGCCAGAATGTTTCGCGGCGTTTCTGCCGCTTGGTATTGCCGCGCATACGCTGGAAATCGCCGCCAGACGCAGCGAAACAGTCGCGGTCAAACCACTTGCGATGTCGCAATTGTGGCGACAGTGGTGGCTCTGGCAGGCGGCGAGGCGCGGAGCCTTCTGAGGGATTACAGGTCTGATTGCTTCAAAAGACTGTCAAACGAGGTTTCGGATTTGGTCATCGCTGCCCTGACTGCTTTGGTAAGGTCGTCCGGACGCAGCATGCCCGCATTCCAGGTGGCGATGTAATCCAGACCGTCAGCAACGCTGTGATCTCGGCTATAGGCCAGGTTGCGCTTGATGCCGGCGATCGCGAGCGGCGAACGGCCGGCTATTTCCTGCGCCGTTTGCAGCGCATGTTGGATGAGCGCGTCGCGATTTTCGGCGAGATGGCTGACAAGCCCGATCCGCAGGGCTTCATCTGCGGAAAATCGCCGGCCACTGTAGGAGAGTTCGGCGACAACCGACGGCGCAATCAGTTTCGGAAGCCGTTGCAGCGTGCCGACATCGGCAGTCATACCGATATTGATTTCCTCGATCGAGAAATAGGCGTCATGGGCGGCCAGCCTGATATCGCAGGCGGAGATCAGGTCCATGCCGCCGCCAAGGCAGGCTCCGTGGACAGCGGCAATAACCGGAAAACGAGCCTGCTCTAGCGCCGTGAGACTGTTCTGCAGTTTCAGAATCAACTCCCGCATGGCGTAAGCCGCGCGGCCGGGTTCGTTTGAAAACAGCGCTGCGATCGAGGAAAAGGCGGCCAGATCCATGCCGCCGGTAAAATGCTTGCCTTCGCCGGTGAGTACCAGGCAGCGGACCGTTTCATCGGCGTTGAACTGCTCTATCAGACGTGGAAGATCACTCCAGAAGTCCGGCGTCATGCCATTGGCCTTGTCTGGACGGTTCATCGACAATTGCGCCACGGAGCCATGTCGTTCCACGAGGAAGAAGGTAGACTCTAATGCATTCATGCAAGGGTTTCCTCCATTTGTCGGTTCAGGCCGCCTGTTTCGAGCCACTGCATGCAATCAGCCAGAGCGCGTTCACCGAGTTGTCGTTTTTTGGCTCTGGCCTTGTCCTTGCCCCTGAAGCGTTTGACGCCTTCGGGTTTGACCACCGCAATGGGCGGGAACAGTCCGAAATTGACATTCATGGGCTGAAACGACCGTTTGCCGGGTTCTTCGTTGCTTGTCAGATGTCCGCCGGTGATGTGGGCGAGGATTGCGCCCATCGCCGTTGTCTGCGGCGGTCTGACGATTTCCAGGCCAAGTCGTTCGGCGGCGGCGAAACGGCCGGCCAGCAGGCCGATCGCCGCTGATTCGACATAGCCTTCGCAACCGGTGATCTGGCCGGCGAAACGGATGTCCGGCCGCGAATGCATTCGCAAGGTTCCGTCCAGAAGAACGGGCGAATCGATATAGGTGTTGCGGTGGAGCCCTCCCAGCCTCGCGAACTCGGCGCTCTCCAGACCGGGAATCATCTGAAAGATGTCTTTCTGTGCGCCGTATTTCAGCTTGGTCTGGAAACCGACCATATTGTAGAGCGTGCCCAGAGCATTGTCCTGCCGCAATTGCACGACGGCATAGGGCTTGATGTCCGGCGCATGGGTGTTTGTCAGTCCCATCGGCTTCATGGGGCCATGCCGCAATGTTTCGCGGCCGCGCTCGGCCATGATTTCAATCGGCAGGCAACCGTCGAAATAGGGTGTGCCTTCCCATTCCTTGAATTGAGTTTTATCACCAGCGAGCAAAGCATCGATGAACGCATTGTATTGCGTTTCATCCATTGGACAGTTGATGTAGTCCTTGCCGCTTCCACCAGGCCCCGTCTTGTCGTAGCGCGACTGAAACCAGGCCGTCGACATGTCGATGCTGTCGTAGTGTATGATCGGCGCGATTGCGTCAAAAAAGGCCAGCGAATCAGTTCCCGTCTCGGTCCGGATGGCTGCGGCGAGGGCCGGGGAGGTCAAGGGGCCGGTCGCGATGATCGCGCCTTCCCATTCCGACGGAGGCAATGCGTCGACTTCTTCCCGAGTAATGTCGATCAGGGGGTGCGCCTCGATCGCCTTCGTCACAGCGGCGGAGAAAGCGTCGCGATCGACTGCGAGAGCGCTGCCGGCGGGCACCTTGTTTTCGTCTGCGGCGCGCATGAACAGCGAACCGGCCAAACGCATTTCCTGGTGGAGAACGCCGACGGCATTCGCCGTCGCGTCATCGGAACGGAAAGAATTGGAACAGACCAGTTCTGCAAGACCATCGGTCTGGTGGGCTTCGGTTCCGCGTACGGGGCGCATTTCATGCAGAATTACGGGCACGCCTGCACTGGCGAGTTGCCAGGCGGCCTCCGAACCGGCCATGCCGCCGCCGATGATGTGAATGGGTTTTTTGCGTTCGCTCATGGCAGGCTTTTAATCACTTCCGCCAGGCGCGTCCAATCAATGAAATTTGGAAATAGGCAGCTTTAAAAATGAGCAGCGCCCGGATGAGTGTCCTTTGGTAACTATATCCGGGCGCTGACGTCGCGTTTCATCACAGTGCTGGCCTCAATGTCTGTGGAAGCCGCGAGCTGTGTCTTTGATGGCGTGGCGCTCAAGGCCGATATCGCGCAGTTCTGCATCCGAAAGGTTGCTGAGCTGATCGACGGTTCTCCAGTAGCGGCGCCAATTCTGATAGTCACGCAAGAAGTTCATAGGTCTCTCCCGTATTAGGTGTTGAACGACAGCGCTGATTTATTCTTTTTTGGCGAGAGTTCCAGAGTGATTTTTTCATCCCTGATATGCAGTTTATGCATATATTATGTGCAACCATGCGCATAAAAAATAGACAGCATGCTGATAATGTAGACGATACGCGCAAATCCTCCGTTATCAGACCTCTTGTGAGCTCAGAAGGCTGAATCTGGACGGTTAAGCGTCGCGGTCGCGGATTTTTGCGGGAGAAAAGCAGGATGCAGAAACAACAACGCCCGCTGGGGGAGGAGATCCAGCGGGCGTCGTAGGTGTGACCGACTGTTTGGGAGGAGGAGTAACAGCCGATCCTATTGCCGGGTTATGGGAGGAGGAGTTAACCCGGCAAATTCTTTAGCGTACGGCCTGACGGGCAACGAACGGAATTTCGGAGCGGCTTATGCCGATATCGCCAAGTTCGCGATCCGACATGCGGTAGAGTTCGTTGCAAGTGGTGCGGTACTGGCGCCAGTTGCGAAAAGACTGTTTGAAAGTCATCGTGACATTCTCTTCATTTGCGTTGCTGTTTGTCTTGAACCCAATATAGGTGCGCATAGCAAATTTGTGCAGTGCAATATTTGCAAGTTCGGTATGCATTATTGCAAGGGTCGGATTAATTCGCGGAGCGGGGTGAGAACAGGTCGGGCCAGAATCAATAACGCCCGCTGGGGGAGGAGATCCAGCGGGCGTCATTTAGGTCGATCGGCAATTGGGAGGAGGATAATCGCCGATCACATCACAGGGCATTGGGAGGAGGAGTTATGCCTCTGTGAAACTCTATGTTACTCTCGGTGGCCGCCGGTAATCATTACTGTTTGGCGCCGCCTTGTTGAGTCCGAATATATGAAGGAAATTCAAATTTGTGCAGCGCAATATGCGCATAGGTGCCATGCATCATGCGCATGGCTGAATTTCTAAAGCAAATCCTGAAGCGGAATAGGCTCCGACTTCTGTTAAAAAAAACCGGAAACCAGTTTGTTGTGGCGTCTTATTGCGGATATGTCGGATATTGGTGTTAAGAGCGTGCGAAGAGCATGATTGGTTTATGTTCACGCGTGCAAATGAATGCGAAATTAAACCATCGCGATATTGTGCAGTGCGAAGATGGGCGAAATCGCTGTAATACCGCGCGGGAGCGCGCTTGCTCTCGAAGCGTCATTATTTAAAAACAGCCCTGAGGCAGGAGGATAGACCATGCACCCGTTGAAATCGAAGGTACGTTCAGTGCTGCTCTTCACTGCCGTGGCGCTGATGACCTGGGGCGCTGCGCAGCCCATTCACGCGCAGGAGCGCGCGCAGAAGAATTTCGAAAAATGGATCGTCGCTTGCGTAAAGCCCAATGAGGGTCAGAATCGCTGTACGCTGATGCAAAATTTTGAAGGATTGAACAAGACCACCAACCAGCGCTTTTTTGCGTTTGCGTTGTCGATCGTCCCCGATCCGGCCGGTGGAGAGAAGGTGCAGTTGAGAACGCCTCTCGGGGTCAAGCTCGCCGAGCGCGTCGTTTTGCAATTTCCGGGCGCCGATCCTCTTGCGATTGATTATACTGTCTGCAGCAACATCGGATGTTTCGCTGAGTTCAAGTTTCAGGACATATGGAAAAACATGCTGGCGCAGAACGCCACGGCAAAGATCCGCTATGTGCTGATGAACGATCGTGAAATTACGATTGACGTCGCCCTGCCGGGATTTTCGGAAGGCTACGCCTATTTGCATGAGGCCATGTAAGGCCTGGTGGAAAGTTTTCTGGACTGCGCGATCGTTTTCCGAACAGCGCAAATCGTCCGCTTGACCCTGCGCATAGGACTGTGGCATTTGGGCGCTTTCCCGATGCGGGTGTGGCGGAATTGGTAGACGCACCAGATTTAGGTTCTGGCGCCGCAAGGTGTGGGAGTTCGAGTCTCCCCACCCGCACCAGCCTTAATACCGACCAATTTGGCAGGGAAACACCAGATTGCAGGCAATAGTGATTGAACCGCGTGTGTCAATTTGCTATTGCGCGCCGAACGCCTGCTGACCGTTTCCTCGAAGTTGATGCCCCGTAATCGGAGCAAGCCCGCTTCGGGTGGATAAGTTCAGCAAATTCGACAGGTGCCGATCCCGGCGGGGACGCGACAGTTGCACCGAAAACAACGCCATTGCGGCAGCCAACATTTCGGCAATGTTCCGGCATTCGGGGCAGGCCGCAAAACGAAGGTTACAAAATGCAGGTTACTGAAACTCTGTCCGAAGGACTGAAACGCGAAATCAAGGTGGTGATTCCAGCCAAGGACATGGAATCGCAGATGACGGAGCGGCTGGTGGACGCGAAAGAAAAGGTGCGGATCAACGGTTTTCGCCCCGGCAAGGTGCCGATGTCGCATCTTCGCAAGATGTACGGCAAATCCGTCATGGCCGAACTCGTCAACGAACTGATCAGCCAGAAGCCGTCGGAAATTCTCTCCGAGCGTGGCGAAAAATCCGCAACGCGTCCGGAAATCACCATGACGGAAGACGAGGACGAGGCAAAGGACATCCTCTCCGCAAACAAGGATTTCGAGTTCTCCATGAGCTACGAAATTATTCCTGTCATCGAGCTCAAGGACATCGACAATCTCAAGCTCGTGCGCGAAGTCGTAGACATTGAAGACGACGAAGTCGAAGAGCAGGTCAAGCGGATCGCGGAAAACGCCCGCAGCTACGAGACCAAGGAAGGCAAGGCCGCCGACGGCGATCGCGTCACGATGGACTATGTCGGCAAGGTTGACGGAGAAGAGTTCGCAGGCGGCGCTGACACTGACGCCAATCTCGTGCTCGGCTCCAACACGTTCATTCCCGGTTTCGAAGAGCAACTGGTCGGCCTGAAGGCCGGCGACGCGAAGACGATTACGGTGACGTTCCCCGAAAATTACCAGGCGGCCGAACTGGCCGGCAAGGAAGCGACCTTCGACGTCACGGTGAAGGAAGTAGCCAGCCCGGGCGAACTGGTGATCGACGACGATCTTGCAAAGAACCTCGGACTGGATTCGGTCGAGAAGCTGCGGGAAGTCGTTCGCGGACAGATCGAAAGCCAGTACGGTCAGATCACCCGTCAGAAACTGAAGCGTCAGATCCTCGATGCTCTCGACGAAGACTATCAGATCGAGACGCCCAAATCCCTGCTCGACGTCGAGTTCAACAACATCTGGGGCCAGGTCATGGCCGATCTCCAGCAGAACGACAAGACTTTCGAGGACGAGGACACGACGGAAGAGGAAGCGCGCGCGGAATACGAGAAACTCGCCGAGCGTCGCGTACGGCTTGGCCTCGTTCTCTCCGAACTCGGTGAAAAGGCCGGCGTTTCGGTCACCGAGGAGGAAATGCAGCGCGCCATGTATGACCAGATCCGTCAGTTTCCGGGTCAGGAACAGCAGGTCATGGACTATCTGAAGAAGACCCCCGACGCCGTCGCCCAGCTGCGCGCGCCGATCTTCGAAGAAAAGGTCATCGACCACATCATCGGACTGGCCGACGTTACGGACAAGACCGTGACAAAGGAAGCGCTCATGGCCGATGACGAGGAAGAAGCCGCAGCCGAGGAGAAGAAACCGGCCAAGAAGAAGGCCGCTCCCAAGAAGAAGGCGCCGGCGAAGAAGAAAGCTGACGCCGAATAGGCTTCGACAAACAACCGATCCGAAAGGCCGCGCTCCAACGCGGCCTTTTTCATATGTGCCCCAGGCTCTTCAGGCTCGTGTAATCGCCCTTGCCGATGATGATGTGGTCGTGGACCAGAATGCCCATTGCGTTCGCGGCTTCGACGATCCGTCCCGTCATTTCGATATCCGCGCGGGAAGGGGACGGGTCGCCTGACGGGTGGTTGTGAACCAGTATGACAGCCGTTGAGGCGAGCTCCAGAGCCCGTCTGATGACTTCTCGAGGATAGACCGGCGTATGATCGACCGTGCCGCTCTGCTGTATTTCATCGGCGATCAGCGCGTTCTTCTTGTCGAGAAACAGAATGCGGAACTGTTCGCGGCTCTCGTAAGACATGGCGGTGCGGCAATAGTCGATCACCGAAGACCATGATGAAAGGACCGGACGTTTCACCACCGCCTCGCGCAGCGCGCGTTGATTGACGGCGGCAATGACCTTGAGGTCCAGTGCAACGGAATTTCCTATCCCGTCCACTTCGCACAAAAGGTGCACAGGCGCGCCCATGACCTCGGAGAGACTTCCAAAGCGCCGCAGCAGAGCCTTGGCGACCGGTTTGGTGTCGCGCCGCGGTATCAGCCGGAAAAGCAGCAGTTCGAGGAGTTCATAGTCTGCGAGCGCCTCATGGCCATTTTCGACGAAGCGCTTGCGCAGCCTGTCTCGGTGGCCGCCATGGGCGGACACGGCTGGATTTGCAGTCGGGCCGGACTGCTCAGCCACCTGTGTCAGTCACTAAGGCCGGGAGCGAATTTTCCACCCGGCGAAAGCGTGAAGATTTCGCACCCGTCCGCCGTAACGCCAACGGAATGCTCGTACTGCGCCGTCAGAGACCGATCGCGCGTGACGGCCGTCCAGCCGTCGGACAGGACTTTGACATGGGGTCTTCCGAGATTGATCATGGGCTCGATCGTGAAGATCATGCCCTGCTTCATCTCGATGCCCTCATGGGCGCGTCCATAATGAAGGATGTTGGGCGCGTCGTGGAACAACTGGCCAAGGCCGTGGCCACAGAAATCGCGCACGACGGAGCAGCGTTCGGCCTCGGCGTAACGCTGTATGGCTTGCCCGATCGCGCCTGTACGGACGCCGGGCTTGACCACGGCGATGCCCAGCAGGAGCGCCTTGTGGGTGACTTCCATCAGTCTTTGCGCGGCCCGCTTGATTTGGCCGACCGGATACATGCGGCTGGAATCGCCGTGCCATCCGTCGAGCACCAGCGTCACATCGATATTGACGATATCGCCTTCGCGCAACGGTTTGTCGTTGGGTATGCCGTGGCAAACGACGTGATTGATCGAGGTGCAAGACGACTTGGTGTATCCGCGGTAGTTGAGCGTCGCCGGATAGGCGCCATGATCCATTCCGTATTCGAAAACGAATTTGTCGATTGCATTGGTGGTAACGCCCGGCTTGACCATGTCTACGAGTTCGTCCAGGCACCGCGCAGTCAACTGGCAGGCCTTACGCATGCCTTCGAAGCCTTCCGGTCCATGCAGCTTGATCTGGCCCGTGTTGCGCAGCGGGGCTGCGATAGCGTCTACATATCCAACCATTATCTCACCTCAAGCAAACCGGTCGCCGGTTTCTTCATTTCACTTTGCACCTTATCGGGCCGGCATCAACCCCAACGAATAGCATAGATTGCGGACGCTGCGCGAACGGTCGACATGGCGCCAGTTCAGGATTGCTTGCGGCCATTCATCAATTGTCACAGTCGTCACAGTTAAAAGATAGAAATCGACAGAGACGGCGCAAGAGCGCGTGAAGGGAATGTGTTTTGCAAACATGCACAAGTGCGACTTGCATCAACCGACGAGCTGTGATCCTCTGCGCGCAGTTCGGAATATGCGGTCATCAACGATGACCGTTGCTGGTTCGGAAAGTAACAAACGTCTGCATCCATGTATAAACCAGCGGGATTGAACAGAGGCATCATGTGTGATCATTGGTCGGCGTGGCGACGTCCACATTGATTTCCGGTCCAGAATGACAATTGTTGTGACAGGTAGGCCTTTGTGAACGACGCCCCCCACATTGTACTTTACAGCCATGACACCTTTGGGCTCGGGCATCTGCGGCGCAGCCGCAAGATCGCCATGACGCTGGTCGAGCGGTTTTGCGGCGCGCATGCGACGATCATCACCGGATCGGACCTGTCGTCGCGGTTTCCGGCCCATGACCGCATTCACTTCGCGCCGATCCCGCAGATCGAGAAGCAACCGGACGGCAGCTACCGCCCGGCCGACCCGCAGCTTACCTACGAACAGGTGATCGAGGCGCGCAGCCACGCCATCATGGAGGCGCTCAAACGCCGTCCGGCCGACATCTTCATCACCGACAAGGAGCCGCTTGGCCTCAGCGGCGAACTGATGCCCGCGCTCGGCTATCTGAAGACCTGCGGGGCGACGCTTGTGCTCGGTCTGCGCGACGTGCTGGACGATACCGCTCTGCTGCGCTCGGAATGGGAGCGCAAGGGCATCTACGAGCGCATCGAGGGGCTGTACGACCATATCTGGATCTACGGCACGGAGAGCTTCCACCACCCCTTGCGCGAGATGAGCCTTCCGGAGAGCGTTCTGTCGAGCTGCAGCTTCACCGGCTTTCTGTACCGCTCGCTCGGACAGGCGGGTGCGCCGGCGCTTCCCGCCGAACTGCCTGAAGACTATCTGCTGGTGACGGCTGGCGGCGGCGGCGACGGCGACTTCGTGATGAATGCGGTGGTCGACGCCTACGAGCAGGACGCGGAAATCACGATGCCGGCGGTACTGCTTCTGGGGCCTTATGCGGACCCGCAGGAGGCCCACGCGATCCGCGCGCGGGCGCAACGCACGGGCCGGATGCATGTGATCGATTTCGATTCGGAGCCAGAAGGGCTGATCCGCCGGGCTTCTGCGGTCGTCGGCATGTGTGGTTACAACACGTTCTGCGAAGTTGTGTCGCGCAACAAGAAGGCGCTGTTCGTGCCGCGCCAGACGCCGCGGCTTGAGCAATATATCCGGGCGAGCCGGGCGGCCGAACTCGGCTGGTGCCGTATGGCGCCGGAGGCTGTCGCCTCGAGGCCGCTTGATTTTGCCGCCGCCATCCGCGCGCTCATCGCCGACGACGAACCGGTTGGCGCCGGTATCGACGCGCATGGCCTCGAACGCATCGGCGACGCCGTCGAAACCATCCTGCAGGACAGCAACGAGCAATCCATCCAACTCGCCAGAGCCGAGCGTTAAGACGTTGTTCCAACGCCTGATTCGTCGACAGGAATTGTCTTGTCGACCTCGATTGCTTCCGGCGTGATGCTGCATCCAAGCGCGATCGCCTCGACGCCGCGGCCAATCGCGCGATCGAAAGCCGCTCCATAGACGGGGTCGAGATCGCGGCAGATCTTGAGACGATCGCAATCCGGACGCTGCACGAGATAAACCATGACGGCGCGATGACCGGCTTCAACCATGTCGCCAAGCTCGGAAAGGTGTTTGACCCCACGCGCCGTGGCGCTATCAGGAAATTCCGCGAGCAGCGGATGACGACGATAGTGCACATTCTTGATTTCGACATAGGCGGCTGGTCGCTCTGGATGCGTCAGCAGGAGGTCGATGCGTGAATTGGCGCCATATTTCTGTTCACGCCGCAATCCCGTGTAACCGGCAAGGGCGTCCACACGACCCGCTGTCACCGCTTCCTCGACAATGCGGTTCGGTAGTCCTGTATTGATCCCGACCAGGACATCGTCGGCCTCCACGATTTCCAGCGCATGTTTGTATTTGCGGTTCGGGTTGTTTTCATGAAGCGAAAGCCAGATGCGCGAGCCTGGATCGGTCAGGCCGAGCATGGAGCCGGTATTGGGACACGAACCGGTAATCGCTGTCCCGTCGTCCAGGATAGCGTCGAACAGGAAGCGCTTGTAGCGACGCACCAGGGTGGCGGGTATCAAAGGGCTGGGAAATTTCATTCGTCAAAGGCGTCGGCCGCCGGGGCCGATCATACGCGTTCCCTGACATAGCTTCCGGGCGCATCCTCGATGGAGTTCAGCGCATTGCCGCCCGGCTTGCGGGCGTCAACCCTTCTCCGGTCCAGCTTCTTGATCCATTTGTCCCAGTCTGGCCACCAGGATCCCGGATGTTCAGAGGCGTTTTCCAGCCACGTGTCGAAATCGCCTTCCGGTTTGCCGCCGCTCCAGAACTGATATTTTTTCTTTGCAGGGGGATTCACGACACCCGCGATATGACCGGATCCGGCCATGACGTAGGTCACGTCGCCACCGAAATACTGGCATCCCTTGAAGACGGACCGGGCTGGCGCAATGTGATCTTCCCGGGTCGCTAGATTGTAGATCGGGATGGTGACGTCCCGCAGGGAGATTTTTCCTCCGCCCATTTCCATACGGTTCTGGGACAGATTGTTCTCCAGATAGCAGTTGCGCAGATAGAAAGAGTGGTTGGCTGCCGGCAGACGGGTGGCGTCCGAGTTCCAGTAGAGCAGGTCGAAAGGCATCGGCTCCTTGCCCTTCAGGTAGTTGCTCACCACAAAGGGCCAGATCAGTTCTGAAGACCGCAGCATGTTGAAAGCCGTCGCCATCTTGGAGCCTTCCAGATAGCCGGTCTCGCGCATTGTTTCTTCGATGTAGTCGATATTCTCAGCGTCGGCGAAAACCTTCAGATCGCCGGCGCCTTCGAAATCCACTTGTGTCGTCAGGAACGTCGCTGATTTGATCCTGTCGTCGCCTTCCTTCGCGTAAAGGGCAAGCATGGCAGCCAGCAAAGTGCCGCCGACGCAATAGCCCACGGCGTTGACCGCCTTTTCGCCTGTCGCTTTCTCGATCGTATCAAGGGCGAAACTGATTCCCTCGCGTCCGTAGGCCTCCCAGTTCTTATGTGCATGACGCGCGTCGGGATTGACCCAGGAAATAACGAACACCGTGTGGCCACGGTCAACGGCCCACTTGATGAAGGATTTCTCCGGCGACAAATCAAGAATGTAGAACTTGTTGATCCACGGCGGACAGACAAGGAGAGGGCGCTTCAACACGGTTTCGGTTGATGGCGCATACTGGATGATCTGGCAAACATCGTCCTGGGCGATGACCTTGCCCGGCGTCATCGCCATGTTCTTGCCGACTTCAAACTTGGTGTAATCGGATTGGCGAAGCCTGAGATCGCCGTGTCCGGCCTGAATATCCTCCGCCAGCATCTTTGCCCCGCGAACGAGATTCTGTCCGCTTTCTGCGACAGTCTCCTTGTAGACTTCCGGATTGGTCAAAATGAAATTGCTGGGCGAGAGCGCGCTTGTCAGCTGCCGTACATAGAACTCGGCCTTGTGCCGCGTGTGTGGATCGAGGCCTTCAGCTTCCTTCGCGAGCTTTTCCGCCCAGTCGGCCGTGACCCAGTAGGCCTGTCTCAGGAAACTGAAAAAGGCGTTCTCCCGCCAGTCTTCATCCTTGAACCGCTTGTCCGACTTGTGGTTTTCGGCGAGATCCTCGGAGGCCTCGCCTGACATCTTGCGAATAGAGTTCGACCACAGCGTCATGAAACTGCCGAAGAGATGGGTCTGAGCCTGCAGCGAGCGTTGCGGATCGGAAATCCAGTATTCGGAGAGTTTCGTCAGGGTTCTGATAATATCGGTGAGGGGACCGACGAGGTGATCGGATCTTTCGCCGCTTTCACGCGGCTGAACCCATGCGGACGCCGCTCTTCCGAGTTCCTCCACCATGTGCGCCATGTTGCGCGCCATGGCTTCGGGATCCTTGACTACGAATGCGTCCATGTTGGGTATGTGCGCTTCGCCATCGAGCGCGGGGGCCGGCTCTTTGGGAGTGGCGGTTTCAGGAGGCGGAGGCGCTTTCTTGGTTTGCCTGCTCGTCCGCATTGAAACCTGTTTCTTCCCGGCGCTCTGGCCTGACTTGCTGGCCAATTGGACCTCCCGTTTGTGGCGACTATCGACCCGTTTTTGCCGATTCTGTTCCCCTTTATGGCGGCCATTATGCAAGAAATGTTGACAGAATGTAGAATTTATTTGTGCATTGAACCCGCATCTGCGCTATGGGTTTCGCTCAAAACGTGAATGGCATGGTGACCCCGTCTTGAAACCGCATATCCAACTGGCAGCGCTTCTCATCCTACCGATCCTGGCTGGCGGCTGCGTGTCGGCCTCGCTCGAGGACGCCGCGCCGAGAACGACCGGCGATGCGGCCGGCCCCGCCGCGGGTCAGCCGGCGCCGTCTGCAGAAACAGCCAAAGGCCCTGAGGGGCGGGCGAGGCCTGAACGCAAGACTCCGCCAAGAGACACGTCTTTCGTGCAGGAAGGCGCCGCTCAAGACGATACGTTTCCCACCTTCGGCCCGACGCCTACCGGCGCCATGGAGCAACTGAGCGAGGCGGAAAAGAAACAGATCCAGAACGAGATGGAATCCATCCTGAAACAACGCAAGCCGCCATCCGCCTCAGCGACAAGTGACGCCTACAAGAAGCAGTCCGAAGAATTCGAAGCGATCGCGCGCAGTCATGGCGACGAGGCCAAGGCGGAAATCGAGAACTGATCGCCGGGCGTTCGAGCACGGCCTGCCTGACTATTTCCGCTTCCCGCCAATAGGGCGTATAATAGGCTCTGACCGTCCCGGCTTCGCCACGGTTCGGGCTCAAACCACCGAAAACACAGACAACCATCCGGAATCGAAATGGAAGAGTTTCATAAAGTTCGCCGCCTTCCGCCCTACGTATTCGAGCAGGTCAACAGACTGAAGGCGGACGCGCGAGCGGCCGGAGCCGACATTATCGATCTCGGCATGGGCAATCCGGATCTGCCGACGCCACAAAGCATCGTCGACAAACTTTGCGAAGTTGTGCGCGATCCGCGCACGCACCGCTATTCGACGTCGCGCGGTATTCCTGGTCTTCGCAAGGCGCAGGCGCGCTATTATGAAAACCGCTTCGGCGTGAAGCTCAATCCGGACACGCAGATTGTCGCAACGCTGGGCTCGAAGGAAGGCTTCGCCAATATGGCGCAGGCCATTACGGCGCCCGGCGACGTGATCATGTGTCCCAACCCGACCTATCCGATTCACGCTTTCGGGTTCATCATGTCGGGCGGGGTCATCCGCTCCATGTCTGTGGAGCCGGATGAAAGCTTTTTCTACTCGCTGGAGCGGGCGGTGCGTCACTCCATTCCGCGTCCGATTGCGCTCATTCTCAACTATCCGTCCAACCCGACGGCGCATGTCGCATCGCTGGATTTCTACAAGGATGTGGTGAGCTTCGCCAAAAAGCATGACATCATCATCCTGTCGGATCTCGCCTATGCGGAGATCTATTATGACGATACGCCGCCACCGTCTGTTCTGGAGGTTCCCGGCGCCGTCGATGTGACCGTTGAATTCACCTCGATGTCGAAAACCTTCTCCATGCCCGGCTGGCGCATGGGGTTCGCCGTTGGCAACGAACGTCTTATCGCCGCGCTGGCGCGGGTAAAATCCTATCTCGATTACGGCGCATTTACGCCCATCCAGGTTGCGGCGACGACTGCGCTCAATGGCGATGGATCCGAAATTGAAGAGGTGCGAAACACCTACAAGCGGCGTCGCAACGTGATGGTCGACACCTTCACCAAGGCGGGTTGGCCGGTGCCGGCGCCGGCTGCAACAATGTTCGCCTGGGCTCCGCTGCCTGAGCGCTATCGCGAAATGGGGTCGCTCGATTTCTCGAAGATGTTGATCGAGAAGGCGGACGTCGCCGTATCGCCGGGCATTGGTTTCGGGGAGTACGGCGATACGCATGTCCGTATCGCGCTGGTCGAAAACGAGCACCGAATCCGGCAGGCGGCCCGCAACATCAAACGCTTCCTTGCATCCGGCGACGAAAATATGCAAAACGTCGTCCGGCTGGATTCCCGGCGTTAACGCGAACGCATCGTTCGGTCGGTTTCTCTCCTCCGAACACATCATGTAACTGGAAGCTCTATGTCTGAAGCCCTCAAAATCGGTATTGCGGGTCTGGGTACCGTTGGCGCCGCGCTGGCGCGCATTTTGTCCGAGCGGCGCGAGGCTCTGAACGGGATTTGCGGCAAGGCGATCGACGTTGTTGCGGTGAGCGCGCGGGATGCTGCGAAGGACAGGGGCGTCGACCTCTCCGGCGCCAAGTTCTACACCGACCCGGTTGAAATGGCCCGTTCCGCGGATATCGACGTTTTCGTCGAACTGATGGGCGGGGAAGGCGATCCGGCCCTGCAGTCTGTGCGGGACGCGCTTTCCAGCGGCAAACACGCGGTGACGGCCAACAAGGCGCTGCTCGCCCGGCACGGGGTGGAACTGGCGACGCTTGCCGAAGACAAGGGCGTGCTCTTGAACTTCGAAGCCGCGGTCGCCGGCGGCATCCCCGTGATCAAGGCGATGCGCGAATCCCTGACCGGAAACAGGATCCAGCGCGTGTTCGGAATTCTGAACGGCACCTGCAATTACATTCTGACCCAGATGGAGAAGAAGGGGATCTCCTTCGAGGAATGTCTCGCCGAGGCGCAGCGACTGGGTTACGCCGAAGCCGATCCGACCTTTGACGTCGAGGGCAATGACACGGCGCACAAGCTGGCGATCCTCACCAGCATCGCCTTCGGCACAAAAATCGCCGCGGACGAGATTTATCTGGAAGGCATATCGAATATTTCCATCGAGGACATCAAAGCCGCCGATGAACTTGGTTTTCGCATCAAGCTGCTGGGCGTCGCTCAGAAAACCGAAACCGGGATCGAACAGCGCGTTCATCCGACCATGGTTCCGAAGGATTCGGTCATTGCCCGCGTCGACGGCGTGACGAACGCCGTCGCAATCGACGCCGATGTCCTGGGCGAATTGCTGATGTCGGGTCCCGGAGCAGGCGGCGACGCGACGGCGTCCGCCGTCATGGGCGATATCGCAGACATCGCCAAGAGCCGCCCCGGATATCAATACGGTCCTGTGCTTGGTCGACCGGCCGCGAGCCTGCAGCCCTACGCGCGCGCGCGCATGCGCAGCCATGAGGGCGGTTACTTCATTCGCCTGACGGTGGAAGACCGGACGGGCGTGTTCGCAAGCCTGTCAAAGCACATGTCGGACAATTCGATCTCTCTTGAATCGATCGTTCAGCGCCCGGGAAGCGCCGGCAACGGCGACAAGAAGACTGTAATCCTCGTGACACATGCAACGATGGAAGCGTCCGTGCGCAAGGCGGTCAAAGCGATCGGCGCCGAAGGCTATCTTGCCGATAAACCCCAGGTCATCCGTATCGAGCGCCCCGCCGCTGGCGCTTGACGGCGGTGGTCTTGCCGCCGTCCGCCAGAGGCTGATGACGGAAATGCGGTGATCACACCGAACGCGTTATCCCGCCATCCACGCGCAGGTTCTGCCCGGTAATGTATCCGGCGCCATCGGACGCAAGGAACGACACGGTCGCTGCAATCTCTGTTACCGAGCCGTAGCGCTGCATCGGGATCTTCTCACGGCGCTCCTCTTTCTCGGGCAGACTGTCGATATAGCCCGGAAGCACATTGTTCATGCGCACATTGTCGGCTGCGTATTTGTCGGCAAAGAGTTTCGTGAACGCCGCCAACCCGGCCCGGAACACGCCGGATGTCGGAAACATTGGATCGGGTTCGAACACAGCAAAGGTGGAAATGTTGATGATGACGCCGGTCTTCTGCTGTCTCATGATGGGCGTGACAAGGCGCGTCGGGCGGATCACATTCAGCAGATAGACGTCGAGACCCAGATGCCAGTCTTCGTCCGGTATCTCCAGCACGGGGCCTTTCGGGCCGTGGCCAGCGCTGTTGACCAGCACATCGATACGGCCCCATTGCTGCATCGCCCTGTCTACGAGGCCCTGCAGATCTTCATTTGACAGGTTGCTGCCCGTCACGCCGACGCCGCCCAGTTCTTCCGCCAGGGCTTCTCCCTTGCCCGAAGAGGAAAGGATGGCCACCTTATAGCCGTCATTTGCAAGCCGGCGGGCGGCCTCAGCACCCATTCCACTTCCTCCCGCCATGATCAAGGCGACCTTCACATCTGTCATTTCAAATAACTCCATTGCAATCTGGTTTGTTGAACCGTGTCAAAATAGCCATGTTTATCGTCGCGTCGACGATCTTTGCTGGCGGTCGCCTGTGGACAGTCTCGACCATGCTGTAATCTTAATCGATTTAGGCCGGCTGTGTTACTTCCACGAGCCATTCAAAGGCCCTTTTTTCACATTGAACCGTTGCCAATCATGATGGCGACGGGATATCTGGCGCTGCAACGCATCGAAAACAAGCAACAGGACACCGGCCAATGGCGAAATCGTCGGACAATAGCGGTCTCGATCGAATTCTCACACTCGAAATCGTACGAGTCACCGAGCGGGCCGCAGTCGCCGCAGCGCATCTTCGTGGCCGCGGCGACGAGAAAGAGGCCGATCAGGTGGCGGTCGACGCCATGCGCAAGGAACTCAATCGCTTGCCGATCGCCGGAACCGTGGTGATAGGCGAGGGAGAGCGCGACGAAGCGCCCATGCTCTACATCGGGGAAGAAGTCGGCACAGGCAAGGGCTCAAAGGTGGATATCGCGCTCGATCCTCTGGAGGGCACCACCATCTGCGCGAAGAACCTTCCGAATTCGCTTGCGGTTATCGCAATGGCCGAAAAAGGAAGCCTGCTCTACGCACCGGATGTCTATATGGAGAAGATCGCCATCGGCCCTGGCTATCCGGATAACACGGTGTCGCTGACAAAAACGCCGGTGGAGAATATCAAGGCGGTCGCCGATGCAAAGGGCGTTGAAACGAAAGACGTTACGGCCTGCATACTCGATCGACCACGCCACGCGCGTCTCATCGAGGAAGTGCGTTCCACCGGCGCCGCGATACGCCTGATCGGCGACGGCGACGTGGCCGGCGTTATCCATACGACCAATCCCGAAGAAACCGGCATCGACATCTATCTTGGTATCGGCGGCGCGCCGGAAGGCGTGCTGGCGGCGGCTGCATTGCGCTGCATCGGCGGTCAGATGGAAGGCCGGCTGCAGCTCAACACGAAAGAAAAGATCGCCCGGGCGAAGACAATGGGAATTGACGATCCGGACCGCATCTACAAGCTTGAGGAGATGGCGAGCGGAGACGTCGTGTTTTCGGCGACCGGTGTGACGGACGGTAATCTGCTGAACGGCGTCCGGTTTTCGAAAACCGCGATCGTGACGCATACAATCGTTATGCGGTCGTCGTCCCGCACCGTGCGCGAAATCATCGCCCGGCACCAGGACCTCGGCAAGTTCGACTAAAAAGACGGAATTGCAATCACCATTATGGACGTCAATAATGTCCTGCGACAGGGATTGATATCCGTGCGCATGCGCATCGTTGAATCCTGAATGGGATATATATTTACTTGAGTATTAGCAGAGATTTGACGCCCTTTTTTGAAGTGGAGTCTTCACTATTCGGACAGCGCTGGTCCCCGCGACTCGATTCCGCCGGCGTCAATCGCGCCCTGGCGATTTCCCAGACTGACGGCGTTCCTGATATTGTCGCGCGTGTCCTTGCCGGCCGCGGCGTTCGGCAGGGCGAAGCACAGGCTTTTCTCGATCCAACGCTCCGTGGCCTGATGCCAGACCCATCCATCTTTCAGGATATGGACAAGGCGGCGGAGCGTCTCGCCGATGCGATCGAGCGCCGTGAACGCGTGGCGGTCTTCGGCGATTACGATGTTGACGGGGCGGCGTCGTCTGCGCTCCTCAAACGATTTCTCGATCAATTCGATGTACCGTCCGAAATCTACATACCGGACAGAATTTTCGAAGGGTATGGTCCGAATGTGAAGGCGATCGACGCTCTGATCGACCGCGGTTGCCAACTCATAGTAACAGTGGATTGCGGGTCAACGAGCCTGGAGGCGCTCGCGCACGCGGCCGAACGCGGCGTGGACGTCGTCGTGCTTGATCATCATCAGATGAATCTTGAGGCGCCCGTCGCCCACGCGCTCGTCAATCCAAACCGGGAGGACGATCTTTCGGGGCAGGGGCATCTGTGCGCGGCGGGCGTTGTATTCATGGCCCTGGTGGCGTTGCTGCGAGAACTGCGACGCCGGCAAAACAAGGCCGCGGCGTGCGTCGATTTGCTTGAAATGCTTGATCTCGTGGCTTTGGCCACGGTCTGTGATGTCGTCCCGCTGAAGGGTTTGAACCGGGCTTTTGTCGTCAAGGGTTTGCAGGTGGCGCGTCGCATGTCCAATCCGGGACTTGCCGCCCTGATGCGGGTTAGTGGAATTGACGGCCCGCTCACGCCCTATCACCTGGGGTTTATGGTCGGTCCCCGTATAAACGCCGGCGGCCGGATAGGCGACGCAGCCCTGGGCAGCCGGTTGCTGACGCTCGACAACGACGCCGAAGCCGGAGAGATCGCGGACACGCTCAACCGGCTCAACGCGGAAAGACAGGCGATCGAGCGCGACACGCTTGCCCAGGCGGAAGCAGAGGTGCTGGCGGAAATCGGCGTGGGAGACCCTCCGGTTCTGGTCATAACAGCCGGCGAGGGTTGGCATGCGGGCATCGTCGGCATCATCGCCGCCCGGCTCAAGGAGAAACTCCAGCGGCCGACATTCGCCATCGCCTTCAACGCATCCGGTCAGGGAACCGGCTCCGGTCGTTCCATTGCCGGCTTCGACCTGGGGAGAATGGTTCGCCTTGCGGTCGACAAGGGCTTGCTGGTCAAGGGGGGCGGGCACGCCATGGCGGCCGGTATTACAGTCGAGCGCACAAGGCTTGGCGAATTGCGGGCATGGGCGGAAGACTATGCGCGTGAGGAAGTGTCGGCGTTAACGGCGGTCCGCACATTGAAAATCGACGCTGCCCTGGCTGCGTCCGGCGCAACGCTGCAGCTATACGACCAGCTCGACAAGGCGGGGCCGTACGGCGCAGGTCATCCCCAGCCCGTATTCGCAATGCCGGCGCATCAGGTCACGGACGCCCGAATCGTCGGCGCAGATCATGTCAAATTGCGGCTCGCAGACGCCGCTGGACAAAAGATCGACGCCATAGCGTTTCGCGCAGCCGAATCCGAAATGGGAGCAGCGCTATTGGGAGGGCGCGGAAACCGATTCCATTTCGCTGGAAATCTCTCGACGAACCACTGGCAGGGGCGGCGCACGGTTCAAATTCGCGTTATCGACGCGGCGACGCCCCGGGTATGATAACGCCAACGCCCATTTCACGGGTTGTTCTGCGACAGAAGTCGTACCTGGCGCGCCATGGAATAGACTGGCGCGTATTCCAGATAGTTGGTAGCTTTTCAGGTGCAAATAAGAAAATGCGCAAACCAGAGAGGAATGTTGCTTATGAAACGTCCATTGTTGGCAGTCGCTGCCGCAACCGCACTCATGGCATCAACTGCAATAGCCGGCGCCGAAACACTGCGCTGGGCCCGAGCCGGTGATTCACTGACGCTCGATCCGCACTCCCAGAATGAAGGACCGACGCACGCGCTGTCGCAGCAGATTTACGAACCGCTGATATCGCCGGATATGGAAGCCAAGCCGATACCGGCTCTCGCCACCGAATGGGGCGTCAAGGATGGCGACCCGAACGTCTGGGTTTTCAAGCTGCGCGAAGGCGTGAAATTCCATGACGGAGCCGATTTTACGGCTGAAGACGTCGTCTTCTCTTTCAATCGCGCAAAAATGGAAAGCTCCGACATGAAGGAGCTGCTGGTTTCCATCAAGGAAGTGCGTGCAGTTGACGATTACACCATTGAAATGGAGACGGACGGACCGAATCCGATCCTGCCGAACAATCTCACCAACCTGTTCATCATGGACAAGGGCTGGGCTGAAACTCATGGCGTGGAAGCGCCGGCGGAGTTCGACACGGGTGAAGAAACCTACGCAGTGCGCAACGCCAACGGCACCGGCGCCTTCATGCTGGAAAGTCGCGAGCCGGACACGAAAACCGTGCTCAAGGCAAATCCTGACTATTGGGGCAAAGGGGAATTTCCACTCGAAGTCACGGAAATCATCTACACCCCGATCCAGAATGCTGCGACCCGCGTCGCGGCGCTGCTGTCTGGAGAGGTTGATCTGATTCAGGATGTGCCGGTGCAGGACCTGCAGCGCGTGTCCGACGCGGACGGCCTCAAGGTCGACAACGCGCCCCAGAACCGGACGATCTTCTTCGGAATCAACTCAGGCGACGATGATCTCGCAAACGACAATATCGATGGCAAGAATCCGTTCGCCGATATCCGCGTTCGCAAGGCCATGAACATGGCGATCGATCGCGACGCCATCAAGATGGTGGTCATGCGCGGCCAGTCGGCGCCGACCGGCGTCATCATTCCGCCCTTCGTCAACGGTTGGACGGAAGAGCTGGACGCATATCCGAAGGCTGACGTCGCCGCCGCCAAGGCGCTGATGGAAGAAGCAGGCTATGGTGATGGTTTCGAAATTACGCTGCATTGCCCGAACGACCGCTACATC
Organism: Hoeflea sp. CAU 1731; assembly: GCF_039888615.1. Lineage (NCBI taxonomy): Bacteria > Pseudomonadati > Pseudomonadota > Alphaproteobacteria > Hyphomicrobiales > Rhizobiaceae > Hoeflea > Hoeflea sp. CAU 1731. The sequence goes on from NZ_JBDQQS010000001.1 coordinate 490,076, forward strand.
AACGATGAAGCAATCTGTCAGGCGATGGTTGGCATGATGGGACAGATCGGCATCAAGGTGAACCTGGTCGCCCAGACCAAGGCGAACCACTTCCCTCTCATTTCCGGCAAGGAAACGGATTTCTACCTGCTCGGTTGGGGCGTTCCGACCTTCGATTCGGAATATGTCTTCAACTTCCTCGTTCACTCGACGACGGATGAACGCGGCTCGTGGAACGGATCCCGCTTCAATAACCCGGAAGTCGACGCGATGATCAAGTCACTCGGTTCGGAAACAGACATCGAGAAGCGCGACGATACGATCGCCAAAATCTGGCAGATCGTTCAGGACGAACAGGTTTATCTGCCGGTCCACAACCAGGTTCTGAACTGGGGCATGAAGGACAATGTGAACTTCCCCGTGCAGCCGGAAGACCAGCCGCACTTCAAGTTCCTGCAGTATAACTGATCCTTTGAAATTGGTTTCCGGGGCGAAAGCTAGCGCCCCGGATTCCTCAGCCGGCAGACGCATCTAGATGCTTGCATTCATCATCAGGCGCGTGGCGCAGTCTGTGGTCGTGTTGCTCGTGGTCGGACTGGTCGCGTTTTCGCTGTTCCGATTCGTCGGCGACCCGGTCGAAAACCTGCTCGGACAGGAGCGCACGGTCGCTGATATTGAACGGGTCCGGTCGCAACTGGGCCTCGATCAACCGTTTCCTGTTCAATATTTCAAATTTCTGAAAGGCATCGTGGTCGACGGAAACTTTGGCGTTTCCTATCGTCAGGGACGACCGGTCGCCGACATCATCGCCGAACGCGCGCCCGCAACGCTTGAACTTGCGTTCGTATCGGCTGTTTTCGCCCTTGTGCTTGGTATATCGCTGGGCGTCTACACGGCAATCCGTCGAGACGGCTGGCTGTCCAACGCCATCATGACGCTATCGCTTGTCGGCGTATCGCTTCCCACCTTCCTCATCGGTATTCTCTTGATCTACGTGTTCGCCGTTGAACTTGGGTGGCTGCCGAGTTTCGGCCGCGGCGAAACGGTCAAGATCGGCGGCTGGTCGACCGGCTTTCTGACGGCCAGCGGTCTGAAGGCGCTCATTCTGCCCGCCATTACGCTGGGGCTCTACCAGATGACGCTGATCATGCGGTTGGTGCGCTCTGAAATGCTCGAGGTCCTGCGTTCGGACTATGTGAAATTCGCCGATGCGCGCGGATTGCCGTCGCGCAGGATTCACTTTCGTCACGCCCTGAAAAACACGCTGGTTCCCGTCATCACGATCACCGGCCTGCAACTCGGTTCAATCATTGCATTCGCAATCATCACCGAAACCGTTTTCCAGTGGCCGGGCGTCGGGCTGTTGTTTATCAACGCCATCCAGTTCGTCGATATTCCGGTCATGGCGACCTATCTCATGCTGATTTCCGTATTGTTCGTAACCATCAATCTGATTGTGGATCTGCTCTATTTCTCCATCGATCCGAGGCTCAAGGCGGATGGTTCCGCAGGGGGAGGACATTGACCGCATGGAAATGATCAAGCGATTTGTCGATTCCGACCTCGTCTACAAATTCAATCGGTCGCCGGTCGCAATCATTGCGTTGGCTGTAACCGTTCTTCTAATCGGTGGCGCCGTGCTGGCGCCGTTTGTAACGAACCAGAACCCGTTCGACCCGGCCTCGCTCAACCTGATGAACGGCTTTTCAAAGCCGATGGAGCCCAACCAGTTTACCGGCGACACATTCATTCTTGGCGCTGACGATCAGGGGCGGGACGTCTATGCGACAATCCTGTACGGCATGCGCATATCGCTCTTCGTTGGCTTCTCCGCCGTGCTGTTCGCCATGGTGCTTGGCGTTTCGCTCGGGCTGCTCTCCGGCTTTGTCGGCGGGCGCGTAGATGTCATTATCATGCGCATCGCCGACATCCAGCTGACGTTTCCGGCTATCCTTGTGGCGCTTCTTATCTTCGGTATAGCCAAGGGGATAACGCCGCCCTCCATGCGCGACCAGATCGCTATCTGGGTTCTGATTATCGCGATCGGACTGTCCGACTGGGTTCAGTTTGCGCGCGTTGTGCGCGGCGCCACGATGGTTGAAAAGAGCAAGGAATATGTGCAGGCGGCGCGTCTGATCGGACGATCTTCTTTCGTGATCATGATACGGCACATATTGCCCAATACCCTGTCTTCGGTTCTGGTGATCGCCACGATATCGCTGGCGCTGGCCATCATCGCCGAAGCCACGCTGTCGTTTCTCGGGGTCGGGGCGCCGCCGACGCAGCCCTCGCTCGGCACCCTGATCCGGATTGGGCAGGGCTTCCTGTTTTCCGGAGAGTGGTGGATCCTGTTCTTTCCCGCCATTACGCTTCTGGCGCTGGCGCTCTCGGTCAATCTGCTGGGCGACTGGCTGCGCGACGCGCTCAATCCGAAACTGAAGTAGGGGGAACCAGTGTCAGATCACCCCTTGCTTTCCGTCAAGAACCTCACCGTGCAGTTTCCCTCTCGCGGAGCGATGCTGACGGCGGTCGACAATGTCTCGTTTGATCTGGCGCGCGGCGAGGTGCTTGGCCTCGTGGGTGAGTCCGGCGCTGGAAAATCGATGACTGGCGCAGCGATCATCGGACTTATCGAACCGCCAGGCCGGATCACCGGCGGCTCCATCTCGCTTGAAGGCAAGCGAATAGACAATCTGTCGTCCGCTGACATGCGCCAGATCAGGGGACGGCGGATCGGCATGGTTTTCCAGGATCCTCTGACGTCGCTCAATCCGCTCTTCACCATTGCCGAGCAATTGGTCGAAACCATAAGGGTGCATTTGCCGGTGTCGGCGAAAGAAGCCCGCGAACGGGCGATCGGTTTGTTGAACGAAGTCGGCATTCCGGCGGCAAGCCAGCGCATCGATGATTATCCGCACCAGTTCTCCGGGGGAATGCGTCAACGTGTGGTCATTGCGCTCGCGCTTGCAGCAGAACCTGAACTGGTGATCGCCGACGAACCGACGACGGCGCTCGATGTATCGGTTCAGGCGCAAATCATCGACGTTCTGAAGAAACTCTGCGCGGAGCGGAACGCTTCGGTGATCCTGATTACGCACGATATGGGCGTTATTGCCGAGACCGCGGATCGGGTCGCTGTCATGTACGCGGGTCGCCTGGCGGAGATCGGTCCGGTGCGCTCGGTCATCAAGGACGCCCTGCATCCCTACACCAAGGGCTTGATGGGATCCATTCCTTCGTTGACGAGCACGGACGATCGGCTGGTTCAGATTCCGGGATCCATGCCTCGTTTGAACAACATCCCTGAAGGGTGCGCATTCAATCCGCGCTGCAATCAGGTCTTCGCGCGTTGCACGAAGGAACGGCCGGAACTCATGCATTACGGCAATCGCAATGTGTCATGCTGGCTATACGACGAAGCCACGACGGAGGCGCCGGCATGAGCGAAACGCTGCTGGAAGTCCGCGATCTGACGCGTACCTTCGATATGTCAAAGCCCTGGCTGAACCGCGTGCTGGAAAGGGACGGAAAACGGTTTCTGAGAGCCGTCGACCATGTTTCCTTCACGATACGAAAAGGCGAGACTTTTGCTCTGGTCGGCGAATCCGGATCTGGCAAATCCACCATTGCAAAAATGGTCGTCGGGCTTTTGCCTTCGAGCTCGGGTGAAATCCTGTTTGACGGCGCGCCGATCGGAACCGGCGCCGGGTCTTCAATGCGGGCCATGCGCTCGCGTTTCCAGATGATCTTTCAGAGCCCCTTCGCCAGCCTCAATCCGCGCTGGAAGGTCCGTGACATCGTAGCAGAGCCGATCATCGCCTTCGATATGGTTCAAAATCGCCAGGCCCAGGCCGCGCGCGTCGCCGAACTGCTCGAACTGGTCGGCCTCACCGCTTCGGACGGTTCGAAGTATCCGCACGAATTTTCAGGCGGTCAGCGCCAGCGCATCGCCATCGCGCGCGCGCTTTCATCGAATCCCGAATTCATCGTGTGCGACGAACCGACATCTGCCCTGGATGTTTCCGTGCAGGCCCAGATTTTGAACCTGATGCGAGACCTGCAGGATGAACTCGGCCTGACCTACCTCTTTATCAGTCATGACCTGTCCGTGGTCAGGCATATGGCGAACAGGATCGGCGTGCTGTATCTCGGCGCGCTTGTGGAAAATGCGCAGGCGAGGGGATTGTTCGAGGACCCGCAGCATCCCTATACGCAAATGCTGCTCGACGCGGTGCCGGATGTGGACATGACGAATCGCGAACGGGAGGAAGTGATCGGCGAGATACCGAATCCCATCTCACCCCCGGATGGCTGTGTCTTTCATCCGCGCTGCGTCAAGGCGTTCGACCGTTGTCGCGTCGAGGCGCCGGTCATGGTGGCCACGCAGTATGGCGAGGCCAAATGCTTTGCAGCCGAGAATGTACGGAAAGCCGGTACGTAGGCGGGACGCAACCTGTCTCGACCGAAGCTAACGCTCGGATTTTTAACATTGAATTATAAGTGGAAGATGGCACGCCCTAGGGGAATCGAACCCCTCTTTCCAGAATGAAAATCTGGCGTCCTAACCGATAGACGAAGGGCGCGTCGGGACGCTATATAGTCAGGTCACCGGATTCCCGCAAGCGTGAAATTGGGATTCTTCTAAAAAATGTGACAGTCAATTTCGCGCTCTGAATCAAATACAGGTCGAATGGAACAATCCGCGCGGAACTCAGCCTGCGTTGCGCAATTCATGGCGCAGCGGCTGAGCCGGTGGTTCGGGTGGGAAAGAGCTACCAACTCCCTGTATTGGGCATGCTCGTCCATGGTTCTTGCGGCGTCAGCGCCGATCCGGACTGCAGGATTTCCACGGAGATGCCGTCCGGTGAGCGGACGAACGCCATGCGTCCGTCTCTCGGCGGACGATTGATCGTGACGCCCTTGTCCATCAGCGATTGGCAGTAGTCGTGGATGTCGTCCACCTGGTAGGCGAGGTGGCCAAAATTGCGTCCGCCTGAATACTCTTCCGGATCCCAATTGTAGGTCAGTTCAAGGAGCGGGGCCTGCGTCGTCTCGATATGTTCGACATCGCCCGGAGCCGCCAGGAAAATCAGCGTGAACCGTCCGGCTTCGCTTTCCGTGCGTCGGATTTCCACAAGACCCAGCTTGTTGCAATAAAAGTCCAGCGCCTGTTCGACGTTACTTACACGGACCATAGTATGAAGATAACGCATTGATCTTCCCCTTGTTTCAGGAGTGCTGTTTGTGGTTTGAATACCATATGGACGCAAAAAAACCACCCAATCTGACATTTCGAGAAAGTTATGCTTGCATCACCTTATGCTACCGATGTTATTCTAACCTGCAGAATCATGCGTTGATCGGGGTTTGCGTTTTCGAGAGGCCGGGGTGAATGGGGGACAAGTCTCCACAGAAGAATCAATCCACCGAGGCTTCGATGTCCGGAGCATCTGTGGATCTTATCGAGATATCTGGCGTCATAAAATGGTTTGATGTTGCCAAGGGGTTCGGGTTCATCGTTCCCGACAACGGGTTGCCGGACGTCCTCCTGCACGTGACATGCCTGCGCCGGGACGGATATCAGACCGCTCTTGAAGGCACCCGTGTCGTCTGTGAAATCCAGAAACGCGACCGCGGATACCAGGCGTTCCGCATTCTTTCCATGGATCAGTCGACGGCGGTTCATCCCAGCCAGCTGCCGCCTGTGCGAACCCACGTCCAGGTCACGCCAACCAGCGGTATGGAACGCGCTCTGGTCAAATGGTTCAACCGCTCGAAAGGGTTCGGTTTCCTGACACGCGGAGAGGGCACGGAAGACATCTTCGTGCACATGGAAACCCTGCGGCGCTACGGATTGACCGAGTTGCGTCCGGGGCAGGTCGTGCTCGTGCGCTACGGCAACGGCGAGAAAGGTCTTATGGCCGCCGAAATCCACCCGGACATCGACAATAATTTCCCGAAATCGCATTAGCGCCTCTAAGGCGCTCTTTTGTGCTACCTTGGCGTAAGGCGAAGGGAGAAATTCGCATGCAGGTTTTCAGCCGGCGCGCCGCACACTGTTGGCTGGCGCTGTTCATCGTGTTTCTCGCGGCAAGCAGCGCGTTTGCACAAGCGCGCGAAGACGGATCCTCGCTCCAGATCATCACAGACAGCGGGTGTTACGCGTTTGACGTTGAACTGGCCTTGACGCCGGCGCAGCGCCAGGTCGGCCTGATGAACCGTCAACATCTTGACGACAGGGCAGGGATGCTGTTCCGCTTCGATCAGGTGCGGCCGGTCACCATGTGGATGCGCAACACGCTCATACCGCTCGACATGATTTTCATCCGAAGCGATGGCGTAATCGCCCATATCCATCAGAACGCCCGCCCCCTGGACGAAAGCATTATCAGCTCCCGCGAACCGGTTGCCTATGTGCTTGAGGTCAATGGAGGGAAGACGGCGGAGTTGGGCGTTAAGCCCGGACACAGAGTATCGCATCCGATAATCGCGCAATAACGCCATTTGGGCAGCGGAAGTGGCGGATATCCGCAATTTCGGGGTTGTACAAATCCGGGCGAGGCTTTAGGGAAGCGTGGCTGAATCAAAACAGTCCGGAGCGTAGCGCAGCCTGGTAGCGCATCTGGTTTGGGACCAGAGGGTCGCAGGTTCGAATCCTGCCGCTCCGACCATTTCTCAAAATGTACGAACTAAAGACGTCGGTGATACGGTGCACTGTGTGCATATCGCTCGAACGAGCGCCCGGCCGCCAGTATATCCCGATTTTTTAGGACGGAAAGTCCGGGGCCCTCCCAGTTGTTTCCACTCTGGATAAGTTCAGCCGGCAGGCTAAAACTTTAGCAATACATTAATTGGCGCTATGGATATTAGCTATCAAGTAATTGATATAATTGTAAAAAATATTTGGATTAGACCGAAAAAAAAGTAGAATTCCATTGCGTCCCATTGTCATTTCACTCTATGGTCGACATGCCACTCCGGCCGGGCGATAGCGTCATTCCATGACGTGTGCTGTAGGGTGTCCCCCAAATATCCTCCCTCAAGTCTGTGCGTTCCCCACCACGCACAGACCGCCCGTTATTGTTGAACGGTCGCGCTCACATGCAACGACGCTCAATCGGAAACCCGTGAAACGCATTCGCCGAAGAAGCCTTATTTCGGAGATTTGCTGACTTTGTCGATCGCCTGTTCCAGCAATTCCCGAGAAACCGGCTTCATCAATTTGGTGACTGGCGCTTCAATGCCTTCGGGCGTCTCGAAATCCGAATAGCCGGAGGCGACGATGATCGGCACGCCTTTTGCGCCGAGCGCCGCGATGACGGGCTCTGAGGAATCCCCCCCAAGATTGAGATCGACGACCGCGAGAGAAGGGGTGTGATTGTCGATGGCCTCCAAAGCCGATGCGACGCTGTTTGTCGTCGCAGACACGCGATGGCCAAGATCCTCGATCATCATTTCGATATCCATTGCGATCAGTGCCTCGTCTTCGACAATCAGGACGCCCTGTGTGGGCGCAGCCGATGGGACGTCTTTCTTATCGACTGGTTTTTCTACACTGAGGCCGTCGACCAGAGGCAACGCAATGCGACAAAACAAACCGTCGCTTTCGATTTGACGTTCCAGCGTTCCATCCAGTTGCTGCAGAATGATCTGGTTCATGAGTTTCGAACCAAAGCCTCCCTTCGGCGCGTTCGCCGTCGATTTTGCGGCAAAGACATGTTCGCGCCATTCAAGCTCCAACCGGTCGTTGTCAGTTCGCCAACGGATGGACAGTCGCCCGCCGGCTTCTGAGAGCGGGCCGTGTTTGGCTGCGTTGGTCGTCATTTCGTGCAGGACCAGCGCCAGGCTTTGGGTCATCTGCGCGGAGAGGTCCACTCTGGGACCGTCCATGTCGATCACGACCAGATCGCCTTCGCGATAGGGCTCCAATTCGTCCCTGAGGATTGTCGCCAGATCGATATCCGACCAGCTTTCCGATGACAGCAGCGAATGGGATCGCGAGAGTGACGCAATCCGGTCCTCGATTTTGGCGCGAAACTGCTCGGTCGTTTCCGCCTGGGTGAGGTGAATGACGGATTTGGTCACCGCCAGCACGTTGCGCGCGCGGTGATCAATTTCCCGAATCATGATCCTCTCGCGTTCGCGCGCCCGGCGTTGTTCCATCCAGGCCCAGGTTCGTCTCAGCACTTCGGCGACTGTGGTTATTTCATAGCGCGTCCATGACCGCGGCTCGCTGGAATGCGCGAACAGAACACTGACCAGTCTGCCTTGATCAATCCAGGGCGCCGCTATGGCGGCTTTGACGCCGGCGGCAATGAAAACCTCCCGCAGCCGCGCCGGGACCGCGTCATCGTCCATTTTGTCGATGCGCAACGCTACGCCATTTGCAAGCATGTACGTCTCTGACGGATAGATTGCCTCCAGACCGATGATTTCCGTCGGACAAATATCGCCGCTCTCAGACCAGGTCTCGACAACTGGGTGATCCACGGATTTGGGACCAAACTCGCAAAAACCCACCTGCGCGACCTTGAGATGTTCTCCCAGAAATTCCACAGCAAAGCGGCGCGCGCTCTCCGGATCAGCCCGCGTGCGTAAGTTTTCGTCAAAACGAAGAAGAAAGCTGGTCTGGCGTTGCGCCAGCACCTTGTCAGTGGTTTCGCTGCCGCTGTTGAAAACGCCTACAATCCGGCCGTCTTCGCCTCGAATGGCGGTAAAGCTGTAGTTCCAGTACGTTTCCTCAAGAGCGCCATACCGCTGCATCGGCAGCATCTGGTCTTCGACATAGAGCCCTTCGCCGGTCCTGATCAACTCAGTGAATTGCGGCTCGATAATGTGCCAGATATCGCTCCAGACATCGCGCGCCGGCGCGCCCAGCGCAGCAGGATGTCGCGGACCGGGGATAACCGACCAGGCGTCGTTGTAAAGCAATCTAAGTTCTGACCCCCAATAGATGGCGGTCGGCAATTTGGAATGCAGACAAATACTGAGCGCGGAGCGGAGAGACTGCGGCCATTTATCCGGTGGACCGAATGAATGGTTTTCCCAGTCGAACTTCCTGATCCGTTGCGCCATTTCGCTGGAGCCGGAGAGAAAATTCATGGGGTCGGCAGGGAAATGCTGGTGGCGCAACATGGCTGTCGTTTACACTCCTGGCCGTAAAGACGCGTGCTTCGACTGTGCTGACAAGAAGTGCGAAGATCGGATCGTTTGCATGGCTTTAATGGAATTCGAAACTAAGAGTCGCCTGTTAACGCATCATCCGGCCAATGGTTCCACCTGTCGAAGAAAATAATTTGATGAAGAAATTCATTGACGCGCAGAAGGCGCCTATATCGGACGGTCTGCACACTGGGGAGTGCACAGACGCGGTGTGTTGTTGTCGGGTCACACCGCCGACAGACTGAGTCACCCTGTCGCGCCCGGCCTGTCGCAGGCGAGACGAGTGTCGGACGAACAGGAGGTTAGTTCAATATGTAAATAGGCAAAATGGGCGGATTTCAGGTGCTTTTTGTAGCAAATAATCCATGAGGCAAATTGCTTCCGAGCGTTCTATTGACCCCGGTTATCAGCTTGAAACCTCGCCGGGAAAATTTACCAGTTTGATAAATCTGGTGTTGAGACGAACCGAATCACAGCGCGGTCGCCGGCGCGGCTTCGAGCCCTAGTCATCAACAATCGTAGCCGGCCATTTGCCTTCAACCGCAAAAGCTTCGTCGGGACCGGGCCAGGGCGGCATGGTCATACCCACCGCAGACAAGGGTTCCTCACCAGCGGATCTGAACTGGAAGTGCGTGTCGAGCGGAATCGTCAAGCAGACGCCCTTGCGCACTGGAACGATTTCTTCTCTGTCCTCGTATTTGAGCCACATCTCGCCGCTGCCAGTCAGAAATAACCAGATCTCCTCGACGGTGCGGTGGGCGACTGCAATAGACGTTTGACCGGACGGAAGAGAAAAATGCGCCATGCTGCCTCCTTTCAGCGCCAGGAGCGCGCGCACCTCCGATCCATCGGGGGCGATTGCTGTCGGTGTTTCCGGAAGCGTCATGGAGTCAAACATCAGGCTACATCTCTTTCCAACATTCAATCAGACCGCCAGCAAGGGTGGCGTCTGGGGCCGGACCATTTGTAACTGCTACAATCGTTGGCTACTATTTGAAGTATATTGCCACCTATGACTTAATTCCGTGCTAACCATGTTTGAATTTATGATTGTCATGCGCCATCCGTCGACGGCTTCGCCTGTTTCCTGCCGCAGTCATGCCAACTAGGTTCATGTCATGGATCAGGAGACGCTCTACTCAACAGCTTTGGAAATCTGCGGACTGAGCAATGAGGAAGTCCTGCAGCTGTTGGAAGACGAACGGCCCGGAGCGCATTCGCTTCGTTCCGATTCAAAAGACGTTTGGCGAATTCTTGCAGACCACTATCTCAAAATGCAGATCGTCGCTGATCAGATCAGCATGCTCACGCGTTATGACGACACGGATCTCGCGGATATTCCTGTGGACGCCCAGGCTTCGCGCTTTCAGCCTGGATCAGCGACCAGGATACACGTCATGTCGATTCTGATTGCTCTTGGAATGAGGGATCTGAATAAAGATTTTTCCAATGGCGGCGCCACGGAGTAATCGACGGAATCTTCACGGAGCCGAGCAATTGGCGTCGAATTCAATACATCAGAAAAAACAAATAGAATACTGATAATAAATAATAAATGGCGACCCCGGCAGGATTCGAACCTGCGACATTCGGTTTAGAAGACCGACGCTCTATCCAACTGAGCTACGGGGCCTTATTTCGTTCGTCAGTGCGTCCAGGGCTGACGTCGGTCCGACCTGAAATTGTCTGCGTAGGCGACGCGGCGGCGCTTGAACTCGTGCGGCTCGATCAAGCGATAGGCGATATTGTGCCGATCTGCATAGATGATCGCTTCCTCTACGGTTTCGAAGCTCAGTCTCACCTGCTGTTTCATATCCCCTGATGACGTGTAACCCATCATTGGTTCAATGGATTTTGGGGATTCCTGGTCGAACTCCAGCACCCATTTGTGGGTCTTGGCCTTGCCGGACTGCATGGCGGTTTTGGCTGGACGGTAAATCTTGGCGGTCACTGTCGACAGACCTCCGGTACGTTCGGGTTGGCTTGATCGCTGCTCCGCTTATTGAGCGTTTTGATGCAATATGCAACCCGTAACTTCGCCGGAATAAAAAGCCTTCCCCGAGTACAGACGCCGATGTTCGCCATGCGTGATCATGTTTCGAGAGTATACAGGTGGCCTGCGAGCAATGGCACACAGACGCCAGGAACAAACTCCGCGCCGGCAGCACTACACCAGACTGCCAAACCCGTGCCTGAACGGCGCTGAGCATATTATCAGTAACTAAAATTAGGTCCTGGTTGACAGACTATTTACCGGCGGCGCCATTAATCAGGGTTTCGCGCCGATCATCATGAACGCAGGAATGTCATCGCCAAAACCGACAGGCGTCGGCCCGTCTTCACGCCGATCTTTTCTCCGGCTGTTGCGACGATTGTCGTTGTTGGCCGTGTCCTTGGCGACGCCGTTTGAAATTTGAGGCGACGGCGTCGCGGCCTTTCCTTCATCGGTCTTGGCAGTCGCAGGCTTTTCCGATCTCGGCTTCCTGGAGCGGTGTTTGGCGGTATCCTGCGTCTCCGACGAAGCATCAGTGGCTTCGCTGACTTCCTCGCCTTGCCATTCGATCTTCATATCGATGAGTTTCTCGATCGCATCCACGTACTTCTTCTCCCGGCGGGTCACTAGAGTGAAAGAGGCGCCGGCGCGACCGGCTCTGCCTGTACGACCGATACGATGCACATAGTCTTCGGCGTGTATGGGAACATCGAAATTGAACACGTGGCTGACGGCTGGGATGTCGAGCCCGCGCGCGGCGACGTCTGATGCGACCAGGAGGTCGATCTTGTCGTTGCGGAAATTGTGCAGCATGGTCATCCGGGAGCGCTGGTCCATATCCCCATGCAGCGCGCCGACCGAGAATTCATGCCGTTCCAGCGACCGGAAGAGTTCCGATACGTCGCGTTTTCTGTTGCAGAAGATAATTGCGTTCGTCAGATCAGTCTGCTGCCGGATAAGATCGCGCAGAACCGCGCGCTTCTCGTAATCTTTTGATGGCGCGCTCACCAGTCGCTGCGTGACGTTCTTGGCCGTCGTGGACGGCGGAGCGACCTTGATTTGTTCCGGGTTCTGCAGGAAACGGTCGGCGAGCGTCTGAATCTCCTTCGGCATGGTAGCCGAGAAGAACAGCGTCTGACGCGTGAACGGGATCAGCTTCGCAATACGCTCGATATCGGGAATAAATCCCATATCGAGCATGCGGTCAGCTTCGTCTATCACAAGAATCTCGACGCCGGTCAACAGGAGCTTGCCGCGTTCAAAATGATCAAGCAACCGGCCGGGCGTGGCGATCAGCACGTCGGCGCCGCGTTCCAGTTTGCGGTTCTGATCGTCAAAGGAAACGCCGCCAATGAGGAGCGCGATGTTGAGCTTGTGATATTTGCCATACTTCGTGAAGTTTTCTTCCACCTGTGCGGCGAGTTCTCGCGTTGGCTCCAAAATCAGCGTGCGCGGCATGCGAGCCCGTGCGCGGCCTTTTTCCAGAATCGTCAGCATGGGCAACACGAAGGACGCTGTCTTGCCGGTCCCTGTCTGCGCAATCCCGAGCAGGTCGCGATGCGCCAATGCGTGCGGTATCGCGCTTTGCTGAATAGGTGTCGGAGTTGTGTAGCCGGCGTCTTCGACGGCCGACAAAACTTTCTGGCTCAGGCCCAGGTCAGAAAAACTGGTCAATGGAGATTTTGAATCCGTTCACAGGTCGGTCTAACACTCGACGGAATTGATATTTTCCGCGAATCTTGTGGTCCGACTAGTCCTAACGTCCGGGAGTGTCAAGGAAAGCGGCGCAATTACTTGATATAAGGGTAAATCTTACAAAAATTTAATGCGAAACGGCCTGTTTTGCACGATATTGCGTCACAGTGCCATTATGTCACAACAGTGGATCAAGTCGCTCGCCAGCCTTGAGAAGCGGCTTTGGATTAAGCGGTTTGTCGTTCACGCGGACCTCGTAATGGAGATGAGTCCCGGTCGATCGGCCGGTGCTTCCAGCTGAACCGATGATGGATCCGGCTTCCACTTTCTGTCCGACATTGACATGTATCCGTGACAGGTGAGCGTAGCGCGTCACGATGCCGTTGCCATGATCGACCTCGATCATTTTTCCGTAGCCGCCGCGCCTTCCGGTGCTGGTGACGACACCGTTCGCGGTCGCCTTGATCGGAAAACCATAAGGCGTCTTGAAATCCATCCCGGAATGGAATGCGGCGCGTTTGAGAAATGGATCTCGGCGGTTTCCAAAACTGCTTGAAACCGGCTGATCCGGCACAGGATTTTTCAGGGGCAAGGCGCGCGCCTGGCTGCTGACGGAGTTGAGATGCTGGAGTGCAGTCTCCAATCCAGACAGGCTCGTGTCGAAATTGCTGTCTGCAGCAGGGATGAATGGTCCACCGACACTGTCATCCATCAAATCGGAAGGCAGTCCCGTGTTCTCTAAGATCGAATCTATGGCTTCGGCCTTGCGGTAGGCGTTGGCGATCAGCAACTCGATTCTGTCGAACTGTTCGCGTTCCATGGCGTGCAGATCTTTGTCCACTTTCGCAAAAATGTTTTCGGATGCGCGGGCTTTGGCGCGAGCCGCCGGTTGAACGTTCTGGTAGGCCAGAAGCAATTCAGTTGATTGGGCGCCGGCTGGACGATTCGCGCTGGCGCGGCGACTTTCCTCGGATTGACCAGGCGCGGGCCTCGGGCGGGGCACCGGGATCGTATCCGGCTCTGCGAAACTGAAAGTAGCGCGTTGCAGGAGGTCGTCCAGACGGCCGTGCCGGGAGCTCAATACCTGTTGCTGTTGAATCAGGCGCGCCATCTTGTCTTCCAATACCTGCTGATCGAGCAACTGCCGGCTGGTGATGCGGTCGACCTGAACTCTCAATGACGCGATGCGGTCCTCATAGGCGAATTGAACCCGCGCCTGCTGCGCCATCGAAGCGCCGATGAGATCGTCGCGAAGCACAAGATAGGTTGTCGCCAGCAGATAGCCGATCGCTATGACCGAAACGACGCTGACCGCAAGGCCGATCATCCAGGGATGAATATTCCAGTGGCGGATGGAATCTCCATTCGCGATGATCAGGGTGTGCGGTTGTTTTCTGCCAAAAATTTTGCCTTCTGAAACTTGAGACACATAAACCCCCGTGAACAACTGCACCGCAGGGCCGATAAAACAATGTTAAGGTTAATATTTCTTTGCCTACGAAGTATTCGTGGACGAAAGGCTGCGATAAAATGATGGCGTCAGACCGGCGCTTGCGCGCGCCACGTCGTTGAACGGCGCCTTGAGTTGGCCGCGGAAATTGGCGCGCACGAGTGTTTGAAATAGCGCCGCCGGCTCCTTGCTCTTACGATCACACAGGAATCGGAACCACTTTGCGCCGACCGCCACATGCGTGATCTCGTCGGTATAGATGACGTCCAGCACGGCTGCGGATTCCGCGTCTCCCACATCACGCATCTTTTGCTGCAGCGAAGGCGTTACGTCGAGGCCCCGCGCTTCGAGTATGAGCGGCACGACCGCCAGCCTCGCCATGAGGTCGTTGCGGGTGTCGTGCGCAGCCTGCCAGAGGCCGTCATGAGCGGGCAGGGCGCCATAGTCGGAACCGAGCGCCTGCAAACGTCCGCGAACCAGCAGGAAATGCTTTGCTTCGTCCCGGGCGACGCCCATCCAGCCGTCGAAAAAGGATCGCGGCATCTTTTCCGAGGCGAAACGGGCAATGATGTCCAACGCGAGGTCGATGGCGTTGAGCTCGATATGAGCGATTGCATGGAGCAGGGCGATCCGGCCCGCCGGATTGTTCAGGTTGCGTTTCTTGACCAGCCTCGGCGGCAGCAATTCAGGCTTTTCCGGCCGCCCCGGTCGATCCGGAACCGGCGGATCGAGCGGAGAACGCAGTGACAGGCGGCGCGCGAACCAGGATTGTGAAAGCGTGCGAGTCAGTTGCGCTTTCTGGTCCGGATCCGAGCAGGAGACCGCCTGGACAGCGCCGGCGCGCAATGAGGCGGCTGATGGATCAGCCGGCCTTTGCGGCATCCAGAACCTCCTCGGAGTGGCCAGGCACTTTCACCTTCCGCCAAATTTTGGAGATGACGCCATTCGCGTCGATCAGCATCGTCGTGCGTTCGACGCCCATGTATTTTCGGCCATACATGCTCTTTTCGACCCAGACGCCATATTTTTCCAGCGTCGTCTTTTCTTCGTCGGACGCAAGCATGACGTCCAGATCGTGCTTGGCGATGAATTTGTCATGTTTCGCCGCCTTGTCGGGCGACATGCCGAGCAGGATTGCGCCGGCCTTTTCGAAGTCGCTCTTTAGTCCGGTGAAGGCGATCGCTTCAGCGGTGCATCCGCTCGTATCGTCCTTCGGGTAGAAAAAGAGCACGACTTTGTTACCGCGCAATTCCGAGAGCGTCACGGTTCCGCCACCATCACGGGGCAATGCGAAATCAGGCGCCTCGTTTCCTTCGGCAATGTCGGTCATTCTTATGTTCCTTTTCTATCGGTCGAGGTCTGTTACAATCATTCGGCGACGATATATAGTCTGTTAGGGAACATTCGCCTGCGCAGCCGATTCGTATTTTCAGGCGTAACTCCAATGGCGCAATCACATTGGCAAAACGAGGTCTCATGATAGGCCGTAAACGTCGCACGGACCGTGAAAGTCATGAGAGACCCCTGTCTCTGGACACCATGCCTTCTGCGTTGCATGACGACGCCATCGTGGTTCATACGCCGCGACATTGGCCGCGGATTGGTCGCGGGCGGCGTTTTCTGCTCGTGACGCTGATTGTTGTCATAGGTCTGCCTGCCATTCTCGTCGTGCTGATCAATCTGGGCGCCGGAGACCGGTTGCTAACAGACAGGCTTCAACAATTCATGCAGACGGCGCTCGGCGACGCCGTAACGCCAACTGTTCAAGGGGTCGGAGTGAGATTGACCGAGAACGGCCGTATCGCCGTGGAAGCCCGTGGCGTCAGCGTGGTGCGCAAGGACACCAGCGAAAAGATTGTCGGCGCAAACAGCGTCAAACTCGGGCTTGGTCTTCTGCCGTTGCTTTCAGGCCGTCCGACGGTGTCCCGGGTGGAAATCGACAGCGGCTATGTCGATGCGAAATATATCGGGCAAGCCGAGGTCGAGGTCGAGGTCGAGGTCGAGGTCGAGGATGAAGAAGACACGGAAAAGGGCCCGTTCACAATTAAGGATATCGGGCCTGCCGCCAACAGGCTGCTGGATGGGTTGACAACCATAGAAGCTATTGTGCGACGCAAGGAAGTCGATACGGTCATTCTCACCGATTTCATCTTTCTCAACACCGGCGCGAAGCTGACGGATGACGAGACGAGGCATAGCGAGACTACCGAAAACGAATTGCAGGACATTCGGGTCGAACGCGCGAAACTCACGTCCAATCCAGACAATTCGATTACCTTCGATTCCCAGGTCATGATGGCCGGCGATATTGTGCATGTTGTCATCGATACATCAGTGACGCGGCTATGGAATCGGCCGGATTCGCTGGAGGTTTCGGTTTCCAATCTCAAGATCGGAGAGTTGATCCGGCAATTGACCGGACGGTCGCGCCAGAAGTTCAGACTCGAAGGAAACGCCGATCTGCGCCTGGTCGTCAAAAGACCGAACCAGACCCGCCAGGCCAGCCTGACAGGCGGGATTGAATTGTCCGGCGGCGAATTGTTCATGGACGGTGTTGGCGCCGAACTGCGGCGCAGCAGGATCAATTTTGCATTCGACTCAACCAAGAACTCCCTGGAGCTTCTTCCTTCGCAATTGAACGTCGGAAAATCATCCTATGATTTCAATGGCGGCGTGATCGATCTGGACAGTCTGCCAGACCAGATCAAAACGAACGGCTTTGCGTTCGACCTCGTCGTCGATGAGGGGATCGTTGCGCCATCGGATTCGTCCGAGCCTCCGGCGACCGTCGCCATGAAGGTTTTCGCACGCTATCTCCGGGACGAGAAACGCATTGATGTTGACGAATTTCTCGTGTCGGCCGGAAGAGGCGCACTTTACTCGTCGGCGAGCATCCAGTTGACGGATACGAGCCCGCAAATCTCCTTCGTCGCAAACGTCACCGGAATGGATACCTCGACGGTCAAGCAGCTCTGGCCTTACTGGATTGCAAAGCAGGCGAGAAACTGGGTCCATCAGAACCTGTTCGGCGGGACGGTGACCAAAGGCACTATACGGTTGTTCATTCCAAAGGGACTGATTGCGCAAGGCCCCGACGCCTCCATGAGCGGAAGGCAACTGACGCTTGATTTCGATATCGAGAACGCCCGCTTTGACGTTGCCGGCGATATTCCCCCGGTGCGCAATGGCACAGGTGTTTTCAAACTGAATGGCGATCAACTCGAACTGGAACTGAACGGCGGGCGGTCCTTTTTCCCTTCTGGTCGTAGCGTCGGCATCGCAAATGGCCATTTCGCGATTCCGGACACCCGCGCGCATCCGCTGATGGCGGATCTCGATATAGAGGTCAGCGGAAGCGCAGACGCCGTGGCGGAGCTTGTGTCCTATCGCCCCATCAACGCGCTGCAGCGCACGCCCTACAAGCCTGAAGACTTCACCGGTTCCATCAAGGCGAAAGTGGAAGTGACGTTCGGGTTGATCATCGAGCAGGAACCTCCCGAACCAGACTGGACGGTCGATCTCGATTTGAGCGAGGTCAGCGTGGGCCCGTTAATCGATGGCGTCAAGGTAACCAATGCAACCGGCAAGATGTTCGTTGATCCTCAGGACATCCATTTCGACACAAGCGCCGATCTGGACGGGATCAATGCTCGGATCGATTTCGTGGAACCCTTGTCGGACGACAGGCCGCAGGACAGGCAACGCGACGTCAAACTCGTCGCGGACGCCGAAGCGCGCGCGAAATTTGCGCCGCAATTGAACGACTACGTCAAAGGCGACATCGAACTCGACCTGTCGTTGCTCGGAGAAGGTAAGCAAAGAATTGAGGCCGATCTGACCAAGGCGCGCCTGGAATTGCCGTGGATTGGATGGTCCAAGGGAAGCGGGGTCAAGGCGTCCGTTTCCTTTCTCCTCGACCTGGGCGCCGAGGATACGCAGAACAAAGTCATAAAGATCAGCGACGTAATTCTGAAAGGCAATGGTTTCGCTGCCTCCGGCTCGCTGGATTTCGATGAAGTGGGACTGCTGAACGCTGACATTCGCAACGCGACGCTTGCGCGCGACGACAAGTTCGATGTCAAGATTAATCGACGCAACGACGTCTATGTCATCAATGTCAATGGTCGCGCGGTCGACCTTCGCTCCGCGATCAAACACTATTTCAGCGACTCCGAAGTCGCGACCGACAGCGCTTCAGACGAACGCGTGGAATTGTCGGTCTCCGCCGACAAGGCGATCGGTTTTCACAACGAAACGGTCAGTCCGTTCCGGATGACCTATTCCGGCGTCGGCAGCACGTTGCTTTCACTGAGTGTTGAAGGCACGACAAGCAGTCGGCAATCGTTGACGGCGAATGGGGTCACCCAGAACGGCGTTACCCGCGTCAACGTGACATCCGGAGACGCCGGCGCCACAGGTCGAATTGTCGACATCTATGACAAGATCCAGGGCGGCAAACTGTCCGTTGCGTTAAACCGCGCCAATAACGGCCCTTATCTGGGCACGGTTTCCGTCGATGATTTTGCAATTGTCGGCGAAGAACGCCTGGAGTCGATCGTCTCTTCAAAACCGCAAGGCGGTCAAAGCCTCAACGAGGCGATCAATCGCGATCTGAACGTGACGCGCGCCGAATTTCAGCGCGGCTACGCCCGCATTGACAAGGGACCCGGCTATCTGCGCATCAGCGACGGGGTAGTGCGTGGTCCGGAAATTGGCTCAACGTTTCAGGGAACCGTCTACGACGCCAGGGGCAACATAGACATTACAGGCACATTCATGCCGCTCTACGGCGTCAACCGGTTGTTTGGGGAAATCCCGATCGTCGGCGCAATCCTCGGAAACGGTCGCGATCGGGGATTGATCGGCATCACCTATCGTCTTTCCGGCAAGTTTGATGATCCAAAACTATCCATTAATCCGATATCCGTGATCGCGCCGGGAATCTTCCGTTCCATGTTCCAGTTTACTCAGGGAAGGGGCGGTGGAACAGCCGATACGGTGACGCCATCAAAACCGCGAATGGATCGCTAGAGCTGCATTGCGTATCTCAAACGATGTTTTCAGGGCGAACAACCTTGGTGCTTTTTCCCGCCAAATATGCTATGTTGCAGCTGACCTTACGAGACAGGGAAACACCGAAATTCTGAAATCCCGAAACAAAGCCAAGCCGACATTGTGCGTTAAAAACGTCAATTCCCGAAACAAAGCCAGATTTGCGCAGTGAGGCGAAAACGTCGATTCCCGAAACAAAGCCAAACGGGATTAAAATTTTTAAAAAGATTTACAAAACAATAGGTAATAATGTTTTTTTAAATTATTTTATTAGAATAAAGTAATCATTCAGCCCGCACGAGAACATGCTTCTTCTTGCCGACAGAGAGCTTCAGAAGGCCTTCATCCGTCAGGTCGCCGGAGCCGACAATCCGTTTTTCGTCAGCGACAGCCTTGTCATTGATGCGCACTGCTCCGCCCTTGATGTGGCGTCTGGCTTCCCCGTTCGAACTGGCCATGCCGGCTGAGACGAGGAGCGTCAAAAGGCCAATCCCGCCTGCGATATCACCGGACGGCACATCAATCGACGGAAGGTTTTCGGCAAGCGCGCCTTCCTCGAATGTCTTGCGCGCCGTTTCCGCGGCCTCCTCTGCAGCAGAACGCCCGTGCAGAAGCGCGGTGACTTCCGTGGCGAGTATCTTCTTGACCTCGTTGATTTCGGTCCCGCCGAGCGCCTGCAGCCTGTCGATCTCATCCATCGGTATGGTCGTGTAGAGCTTGAGAAAGCGCCCGACATCGGCGTCTTCGGTGTTGCGCCAGTACTGCCAGAAATCATAGACGCTGAACATGTCGGCGTTGAGCCATATCGCTCCATTGGCCGACTTTCCCATCTTTGCGCCCGATGACGTGGTTAAAAGCGGAGAGGTCACGGCGTAGAGCTGCTGCGTTCCAAGGCGATGGCCGAGATCCAGGCCATTGACGATGTTGCCCCATTGGTCGGAGCCGCCCATTTGCAGTCGGCAGCCGTGGCGTTTGTTAAGCTCGACGAAATCGTAGGCCTGAAGGATCATGTAGTTGAATTCGAGAAAGGAGAGCGACTGTTCCCGGTCGAGCCGCAGCTTCACTGAATCAAAGGCAAGCATGCGGTTGACGGAAAAATGCCGGCCGACATCCCTCAGGAATTCGACGTAGTTGATGCCCAGAAGCCAGTCGGCGTTGTTGATCATGAGCGCATCCCGATCGCCGTCGCCGAAGGTGAGGTAATTGGAGAAGCAGCGATTAATGCCCTGGATGTTCTGGTCTATCTTTTCCGGCGTCAGCAACTGGCGCGCCTCATCCTTGAAACTCGGATCGCCGATCATCCCTGTCCCTCCGCCCATCAGTGCAATGGGACGGTGACCGGTCTGCTGAAACCAATGCAGCATCATGATCTGGATGAGGGATCCTGCATGCAGGCTGGACGCGGTTGGATCGAAGCCGATATAGGCCGTCACGATTTCCTTTTGCAGCAAGTCGTCGAGGCCGGAATCATCCGAAGTCTGGTGGATGAAGCCGCGCTCCTGCATGATATGAAGAAAATCGGATTTGAAGGCCGACATGACCGCTCTTTCCCTGTACCGGATGCAATACGACGGACAGGACAGTCCGCACAGGCGCGGCGTTTAACACTGTTTCCTGCAGATTTCACGCCATTTATTTGCATGAATCGCATATACGCAGCTTATGGACGGGAGCGAGACGCGTGGAAGAACTGACAGCGATCGGATTGATGAGCGGCACGTCGATGGACGGGATCGACATCGCGCTTTTAAGGAGTGACGGTGAAACGATCGCCGAGCGAGGCCCATTTCTGTTCGCGCCTTATGGACCGGATTTCAGAAAAAGACTCGCTGCATCACTCGATACCGCCAAGTCCATCGAAGAGCGTTCACAAAGACCCGGCGACCTCGCCGATATCGAAATGGAACTAACGGACCTCCACGCTCAGTCTGTCGCCCGGTTCATGAGCGAACACGATTTGAAAGTGGATGACATCGACCTGATCGGCTTTCACGGGCAGACGGTTCTGCATCGTCCCGCTGCGGGACTGACCGTGCAATTGGGTGACGGCCCGGCGCTGGCGAAAAAGACCGGCGTGCCGGTTATTTACGACATGCGGGCGGCCGATATGGTCGCCGGTGGAGAAGGGGCGCCGCTCGCGCCGGCCTATCACGGCGCGCTGGCAAAGGGACTGGGCGGTGAATGGCCAGTGGCGTTCGTCAATATCGGCGGGATATCCAATATTACTTGCGTAGCAAAGGATGGTGGGCTTGTGGCCTATGACACCGGTCCCGGAAACACGCTGATCGACCAGTGGGTAGAGATGAAGGCCGGAATTCCCTTTGATCAGGGCGGCGCCATCGCCAGCGAAGGCGGCGTGCTGCGCGACCTGCTGGATCACTATCTGAGCGCTAAATTTTTTCATGCCGAGAAGCGCAGATCGCTGGACCGCAATGACTTCCTGCCGCCCGCTTCTTCAGCGGCGTCTTTGGAAGACGGCGCACGCAGCCTTGCGCGGCTGACGGCTGAGGCCATCTTCGCATCCGCCGCTCATCTTCCGGAGCATCCGAAAGAATGGATCATCTGCGGCGGCGGCCGACAAAACACCGTTATCATGAACGATCTGAAGGAACTGGCCGAAAAAACTTCTGCGACCGTATGCCGGGCCGAGGATCTGGGTCTGAACGGCGACGCCATGGAAGCTGAAGCCTGGGCCTATCTCGCCATTCGCTCTCGAAAAGACCTGCCGCTAAGCTGGCCGGGAACAACCGGATGTCGCGAACCTGCCGTTGGAGGCGAGATAGCGCAGCCGTAAATTATCGGATGCGCTTTGCGGGCGGCTCGGGAACCAGTTCGCCGGCCAGGCGCCGATCCAGATATTCCGAGCACTCGGCGATCAGTTCGTCCACCTTTTCGGAGAAGAAATGATTGGCGTCCTGCATCGTCTTCTGGGTGATCAGAATGCCTTTCTGCGACTGCAGTTTCTCAACCAGCCCCTGGACATCCTTTTCCGGGGCGACCCTGTCGGCGTCGCCGTGTATGATGAGGCCGGAAGACGGGCAGGGCGCAAGAAACGCAAAGTCATAGATGTTCGGCTGTGGAGCTATGGACATGAAGCCTTCGATTTCCGGCCGGCGCATCAGAAGCTGCATGCCGATCCAGGCGCCGAAGGAATATCCAGCCACCCAGCAGCTCTTGCTGTCGGGATGCAGGCTCTGGATCCAGTCAAGCGCCGCCGCTGCGTCTGACAGTTCTCCGGCGCCATGGTCGAAAGCGCCCTGGCTGCGCCCAATAGAGCGGAAATTGAACCGCAGCGTTGTAAAGCCGCGCTGTTGGAACATGTAGAAGAGCTGGTAGACGATCTGGTTGTTCATCGTTCCGCCGAATTGCGGATGCGGATGCAGGACGATGGCGATCGGCGCGTTCTTTTCCTTTGCGGGTTGGTAGCGACCTTCGAGGCGTCCAGCGGGACCGTTGAAGATGACTTCAGGCATTGGGGCTCCGGTTGTTTTTCGGGAATTGCGCTATTCCCGATATTTCTTATGTATGAGCGCGGGAAAGCATCTCGGACCCGTCGCTTGCAAAGTGAAGTGGTGTCTTAAGGCATAGGTGTCCGAAATTACAAGGAAAATGACGCCGGGTGGCGAACGCGGGCAGATCTTGATGAAAAATCCACGAATTTACCTGGACTACAACGCGACCGCGCCGCTGTTGCCGGTCGCGCGCGAAGCGATGCTTGATGTGCTTGCTCTGCCAGGCAATCCTTCCTCCGTTCACAGCGAGGGACGCAAGGTGCGCGCGCGGGTTGATAATGCGCGCAGAAAAGTCGCCGCGCTGGTGAACGCCTCAGACGAGAACATCGTTTTCACGAGCGGCGCCACTGAAGCAGCGTCGACGCTGCTTTCGCCCCGGTACAGGATGGGCCGCTCGAAAATCGATATCGGCCATCTCTATTATTCGGCGGTCGAACATCCCTGCGTGACCAGCGGCGGACGGTTTCACGCAGATCAGATCAGCCAAATTGATGTCGATAGTCTGGGGCGCGTAAACCTTGGACATTTAAAGTCGCTGCTCGATAAACACGACTCAACAAGCGGGATGCCGCTAGTTGCCGTGATGCTTGCAAACAATGAAACCGGCGTGATCCAGCCGGTAGAAGAAGTGTCCCTGCTGGTGAAAGCCGCTGGCGGTCTCCTCGTCGTAGACGCCGTCCAGGCCGCGGGGCGCATTCCGATCGACATGCAAACCCTGGGAGCCGATTACATTTTCCTGTCGTCGCACAAGATGGGCGGGCCAAAAGGCGCCGGCGCAATCGTGGCGCAGGGCGAGATCATGATGCCAGTCCCGCTGATCACCGGAGGCGGACAGGAAAAAGGGCACCGATCGGGCACGGAAAATCCTGCGGCGATCGCGGGGTTTGGCGCTGCTGCGCAAGCAAATCTGGAAGGCAAGGAGACACTACTGGAGGTCGCCAGGCTCCGCGATCAGATGGAACATCATATTCGCATGGCCGCGCCGGACGTCATCTTCTACAGCGGGGAAGCACGGCGTCTGCCGAACACAAGCTTTTTCGCGTTCCCGGGTTTCAAAGCAGAGACAGCTCAGATCGCCTTCGACCTTGAAGGGGTGGCCCTGTCGGCGGGGTCGGCGTGTTCCTCGGGCAAGATTGGACCCTCGCATGTTCTGAAGGCCATGGGCATGGATGCTGACCAGGGGGCACTCAGGGTTAGCCTTGGTCCAGACACGACGGAAGATGAAATTGACCGTTTCGCCTCGATTTTGAAGCGTATTGCGGAGAAGCGCCAAGACGCAATCTAAAGGCGCTCATTGAATAAATCGGAGGCTAGTCTGGAAATATTATAAATTTCGGCTTACAAGCTGCCCTCGTCATTGGAATTTGAGATTCAATGCACTAAATGCGGAGTTGCCGATCGCGGAATCGCGAACGGCTTTAAATATGACGTTGACAAACTGCCGGACCTTTAATCCGGCGAGATTGGAGAGCGCCAATGCCTGCTGTGCAGGAGACGATCGATCAGGTTCGCCAGATCGATGTGGACCAGTATAAGTACGGGTTCGAAACGCTTATCGAAATGGAAAAGGCCCCCAAGGGGCTGAACGAAGACATCATTCGCTTCATTTCGGCGAAAAAAGATGAGCCGGAATGGATGCTTGAGTGGCGTCTGAACGCCTATCGTCGCTGGTTGACGATGGAGTCGCCGTCGTGGGCGCGTGTCAAATATCCGGAAATCGACTTCAACGACATTTATTACTACGCAGCTCCTAAGAGCATGGCGGGTCCTAAAACGCTTGACGAAGTCGATCCCGAACTACTCAAGACTTACGAGAAGCTCGGTATCCCGCTGCGTGAACAGGAAATCCTCGCCGGCGTGCAGGAATCGAGGATCGCCGTAGACGCCGTTTTCGATTCCGTATCGGTCGTCACGACCTTCAAGGAAGAACTCGCCAAGGCGGGCGTGATCTTCATGTCAATTTCCGAAGCGATCAGGGAGCATCCCGATCTTGTGCGGAAATATCTCGGCAGCGTCGTGCCGGTGACAGACAATTACTATGCGACGCTCAATTCGGCGGTTTTCACAGACGGCTCATTCGTTTTTGTGCCGAAGGGCGTGCGCTGCCCGATGGAACTGTCCACCTATTTCCGTATCAACGAAAAGAACACCGGTCAGTTCGAACGCACACTGATCATCTGCGAAGAGGCTGCATACGTCTCGTATCTCGAAGGGTGCACCGCCCCTCAGCGCGATGAGAACCAGCTTCACGCCGCCGTCGTCGAACTAGTCGCCCTCGAGGATGCTGAAATAAAGTACTCGACTGTTCAGAACTGGTTTCCCGGAGACTCCGAAGGCAAGGGTGGTATCTATAACTTCGTGACCAAGCGCGGCGACTGTCGCGGGGCGAACTCGAAGATTTCCTGGACCCAGGTCGAAACCGGATCGGCGATAACCTGGAAATATCCGTCCTGCATCCTTCGCGGCGACAATTCACGCGGCGAGTTCTATTCGATTGCCGTATCGAATGGTCGACAGCAGATCGACAGCGGCACCAAGATGATTCATCTCGGCAAGAACACATCGAGCCGAATCATCTCCAAAGGCATCTCGGCCGGAAAATCGGATAATACCTATCGCGGTCAGGTTTCGGCGCACCGCAAGGCGACGAACGCCCGCAACTTTACGCAATGCGATTCACTGCTGATCGGCAACAATTGCGGTGCGCACACAGTTCCCTACATCGAAGCGAGAAATTCGACGGCGCAGTTCGAGCACGAAGCGACAACCTCCAAGATTTCAGAGGATCAACTCTTCTACTGTCTGCAACGCGGCATTCCCGAAGAAGAAGCCATCGCGCTGATCGTCAACGGCTTCGTCAAGGAAGTCATTCAGGAATTGCCGATGGAGTTCGCCGTCGAAGCGCAGAAACTGATCGGAATCAGTCTGGAAGGCAGTGTGGGCTGATCAGCCGCCTGTAAAAATCAAGCGCCGGCGCTACGCCGGCCAGACAATTCGGAGATCACTGGAACCGGGAACGCTGGTGCACCATGGCTCCGCAGAAAGTTGGGATGTAACGGAATGCTGGAAATCAAAAACCTTCACGCGCGGATTGCCGAAGATGGAACGGAAATCATCCGCGGCCTGAATCTCACGGTCAAGGCCGGCGAGGTCGCTGCTATCATGGGACCGAACGGGTCAGGCAAGTCTACGCTGTCCTATGTTTTGACGGGTCGCGAAGACTACGAAGTGACCGAGGGCGATATCCTCTACAATGGCGAAAGCATCCTGGAAATGGATGTCAGCGAACGCGCTGCATCCGGTATCTTTCTGGCCTTTCAGTATCCGGTCGAGATCCCCGGCGTCGCCACCATGCAGTTCCTCAAGGTTGCGATGAACGAGCAGCGCAAGGCGAGGGGCGAAGACGAGTTGTCCACGCCGGACTTCATCCGAAAGGTCAAGGAAGCCGCGGGTGAACTTAAAATCGACATGGATATGCTCAAACGCCCGTTGAACGTCGGCTTTTCCGGCGGTGAGAAGAAACGCGCGGAAATTCTGCAGATGGCTTTGCTAGAACCCAATCTGTGCGTCCTCGACGAAACCGATTCCGGGCTCGATATCGATGCCCTCAAGATTGTCGCCGACGGCGTGAACGCCTTGCGTTCTCCGGAACGCGCCATCGTCGTTATCACGCACTATCAGCGTCTTCTCGATTACATCGTTCCGGACAGCGTGCACGTTCTCTACAAGGGGCGCGTTATCGAGTCCGGTCAAAAGGAACTCGCGCTGGAACTCGAGAAGAACGGGTATGCGAACATCATCGAGAAAGCAGCTTGATCCGCGGTCCGCAAGGCAAGGTTTGATATGAACGTGCAAAGCAAGAAACCTATTACGGCCGCCGAACAGTCGCTCCTCGATCGATATGCGGAACGGCGCGAGGCGCTTCAGGGCGACGCATCCCTGACTGAACTTCGCGACGGGCTTGTCCACGACTTCGCTCAGACTGGTCTACCGGGGCGGCGTATTGAGACATGGCACTACACCGATCTTCGGACGTTGCTGAAAACGGTGCCAGAAGAATTTTCGACTGAATTGGGCGCATTGGCGAAGCCAATTCTCCCGGACGCAATCGTTCTGTCCGCACGCGGCGGCGGCCAGGACGCCGCAGTTCCGGATGGTGTGGCGGTTTCTTCATTCAAGGAATTGCTGGCTTCAGAGCGCGCTACCGATCTGTTGGCGTCCAACCGATCCGATGACTTCATCGGGCGCGTAAACAGCATGTTCGTGGACGGCGGTTCGGTCATTGAGGTTTCGAAAGGCGCGAAGCTTGAAAAAGCCGTCGAGTTGCAGAACGCATCGCTGGGTGGTCACTTGCACACGCGCATGTCCGTCAATATCGGAGAAGGCGCGGAAGGCACGTTCATCGAACGGCAGACTGCAGCCGGCAAGACCGATTCCTTCGTTTCTTCCATCACCGACCTTACAGTTGGCAAGGGCGCCGCAGTCACTTGGATCATAAGCCAGGAGCGAGGAAAGTCCGACACGCATCTCGGCCAGATCAACATCCGTCTGGGCGAAGACGCCCGGCTCATGCTTTTCATTGCCAACGCCGGAGGCCATCTGGTGCGTCAGGAAGTGCATGTGACGGCAGACGGCGAGAATTCCGACTTTGTACTTCGCGGAGTCAATCTGCTGGGTGGCGACAGTCACACTGACATCACGATGGAGTTTGATCATCTGGTGGCGAATTGCGTGTCCACCGAGACCATACGCAACGTCGTCTTCGACCGCGCGCGCGGCGTGTTCCAGGGACAGATCCGCGTCGCACAGATCGCCCAGAAGACAGACGCCAAAATGGCGTGCAACACGTTGCTGCTGTCCGATGAGGGCGAGTTCTTCTCAAAACCGGAACTCGAGATATTCGCCGATGACGTTCAGTGCGGACACGGCGCAACGGTCGCCGATATCGACGAGAACCATCTTTTCTATCTCAAGTCGCGTGGTATTTCTGATTCCAAGGCGCGAGCAATGCTTGTAAACGCCTTCATATCCGAAATCGTCGAAGATCTGGAGCAGGAGGATCTGGTTGAGGCCTTCGAGAACAGATTCTCGGAATGGCTGGCGCAACATGCCTGACGCGACTGCGGAAACAAGGTTGTCCGGCGCAACCGGCTATGATGTCGAGGCCATTCGGCGGGATTTTCCGATATTGTCGCGCGAGGTCTATGGCAAGCCGCTGGTTTATCTCGACAATGGCGCTTCAGCCCAGAAGCCGCAATCTGTGATCAACGCGATAACAAACGCCTATTCGAACGAATACGCGAATGTTCATCGTGGCTTGCACTATCTTTCTAATGCGGCGACCGACGCTTATGAGCAGGCGCGTGAGAAGGTCAGATCGTTTTTGAACGCGGAAAGCGTCGACAACATCGTTTTCACGAAATCAACGACGGAAGCAATCAACACCGTCGCTTACAGCTACGGTATGCCATTCATTGGAGCCGACGATGAGATCGTGCTCACAATCATGGAGCATCATTCCAACATTGTGCCCTGGCATTTCATCCGCGAGCGCCAGGGAGCAAAGTTGAAATGGGTTTCGGTCGATGACAATGGCGCATTCAACATTGAAGACTTCGAGGCGCAACTCACGGATCGCACGAAACTTGTGGCGATCACACACATGTCGAATGTTCTCGGCACGGTGGTTCCGGTCAAGGAAGTGTGCCGGATCGCCCATGAGCGCGGCATTCCGGTTCTCATCGACGGCAGCCAGGCCGCCGTCCACATGAGCGTCGACGTTCAGAATATCGATTGCGACTGGTATGTCTTCACCGGTCACAAGGTGTACGGCCCGTCGGGTATTGGCGTGCTCTACGGCAAGCAGGCGATGCTGGAAAAAATGCGGCCGTTCCAGGGTGGCGGAGAAATGATTCTCGACGTCAGTCAGGACGAAGTCAGTTACAACGCGCCGCCGCACCGTTTCGAGGCTGGCACGCCGCCGATCGTGCAGGCTATTGGTCTTGGCGCTGCGCTTGATTATATGGAAAGCATCGGACGCGATGCGATCGCCGCTCATGAAGCGGATCTTTGCAAATACGCCCATGACAGGTTGCGCGCCATCAATTCGCTGAAGATATTTGGCGATGCGCCGGGCAAGGGCGCTATAGTGTCCTTCGAGATCGAAGGTATCCATGCGCATGATGTTTCGATGGTTATTGATCGTTCCGGGGTGGCGGTGAGAGCCGGGACCCATTGCGCGCAACCGCTGCTGAAGCAATTCGGCGTGACGTCAACCTGCAGGGCTTCGTTCGGGCTCTACAATACGCGCTCTGAAGTCGATGCGTTGGTTGAGGCGCTGAAAAAAGCCAAGGAGTTTTTCGCCTGAGCTGCGGAAACAGGGATGTTGAGCATGACGGAAGAGACAACGACTGATATCGCACCTGAAGAAAACAACGCCGGCAAAGGGACTTTTTCCGCGTCCGCCCTTCCGCGCGAAGAACTCGCCAGGCTGACCGACGACATCATAGCCGCGCTGAAGACTGTCTACGACCCCGAGATCCCCGCGGATATCTACGAACTCGGCCTGATCTATCGCATCGACATCGAGGATGACCGGACAGTCAAGGTCGACATGACGCTGACGGCACCGGGTTGTCCCGTTGCCGGAGAAATGCCGGGATGGGTGGAAAACGCCGTCCGTTCCGTCGAAGGCGTGATGGATGTCGACGTCAACATGACGTTCGATCCACCATGGACTCCCGATCGCATGTCGGAAGAAGCGCAGATAGCGGTCGGCTGGTACTGATTGAAATATGAGCCGATGAGTCTATATTTCCGGTGAGTGCTTCCTGTTTTGTACGGAGACTGTCGTGAGCCAATTTGCAATAATGTCCCTGACTGACAAAGCCGCAGAGCGCGTAAAGGCCCTAGTCGCCAACGCCGCCGAACCGGCCATTGGGCTGCGTGTCGGCATCAAGAAAGGCGGCTGCGCAGGAATGGAATACACGGTCGATCTCGCGAGTGAAACGAACGACAAGGATGACGAAGTCAATCATGATGGCGCGCGCGTTTTCGTTGCGCCCGAGGCCGTGCTTTTTCTTCTCGGCACGCAAATGGATTTCGAAACCACGAAACTTCGCTCCGGTTTTGTCTTCAACAACCCCAATCAGACATCGGCCTGCGGCTGCGGTGAATCCGTCGAGTTGAAGCCGGCGGATCTCAAGGCGCTTGCCGACAAGGGAAGCCCGGTCGTTCAGACGGGCAACTGATCAGGCATCATGTTTCGAGCGCAGACCGGCGCGCCACACTGGATTGGCGCGCTGCTCGACATATTTCTTGATCGCCATCAGGTCTGCTTCGAATAGCCGGGACCAATACCGCGACACCGGTCTTTCGATCAGCTGGAGGAGGGGCGCCGGGATGAGACGGCTTGACACCGCGACCTGACCAGTCAGATGCGTTCCGTCATGATCTGACTCCAGTCGCAGCGGCACGTTCACCTGGATGACCAGACCGCGCTTATTGAAGGTGATTTCCCGAGGCGGATTGAATGTCGCTAAACGGAAGACAATTCCTGACAGCCTGACGGAATCCCTTCGCCATTCCCGAAAGCTGCTACCAGCGTCTATGGGTAGCGGGCCAGACAGCCGTACTTTCCGGACTCCGGACAGAATGACGGTTCTATTCTTGACGTCGGCAAGCACCGAAAACACGGCGACAGGTGGTGCATTGACGAAGAGCGACAGCTTATCGTGTTCCGACATAGGACAGAGCTTCCATCGGGAGTTGCTCTGTTATAGCAGGACTGTGCGCACAGGATAGGGTAGAAATCCCTGCGCGCTAATTCATGAACCTCGGCAGCATGAGCGATATCGCCGGTATCAGGACCAGGAGGGACAACCGAACGACGTCGGCGACCCAGAATGGCGTTACGCCTGAAAATATCTTGCCGGTGGATACGTCCGGGAGCATTGCTTTCAACACGAATACATTCATGCCTATTGGAGGCGTTATCAGGCTGATCTCGGTTACGACGACGACAATGATGCCGAACCAGATAAGCGTCATTTCTTCGCTCATTCCGAAATCGAGCCCCAGTATGACCGGATAGAAAACCGGCACAGTCAGGAGGATCATAGAAAGGCTTTCGAGGACGCAGCCGAGCAGCAGATAAATCAGGAGAATCAGCGCCATGACCAGATAGGGCGACACTGTCATTCCGAGGATCCAGTCAGTCAGGATATTCGGCAGATCAGCGTAGTTGATGAAATTTGAGAATATCTGCGCCCCGATCAGCACGAAGAACAGCATGGCCGTTGTCTCGATCGTTTCCACGAGCACTGAGAATAGGTCTTTCCATCCGAGCTTGCGGCGCAGGAATGAAATAAGGAATGCGCCGGTAGCGCCTACGCCGGCTGCTTCCGTCGGCGTGAAGATGCCGCCATAGATGCCGCCGATTATCAGGATGAACAGGAAGATCACCGCCCAGGTCGAGCGAAGCGCCCTGAAACGTTGCGACCAGTCAGCGCGATCGCCGGGCGGGCCGGATTCCGGCTTGCGCCAGACGGTAAAGCGCACGGCGGCCATGTACAGCAACACACCGAGAATTCCGGGAAGAATTCCTGCGATAAAGAGCTTTCCGATATTGCTTTCCGTCATCACGCCGTAAATGACCAGAATGACCGAAGGCGGGATGAGGATGCCAAGCGTCCCGCCGGAAGCGATGGCGCCGGCAGCCAGCGAATCGGAGTATCCGAATTTCCGCATGGAAGGCATCGTCACCTTCGACATCGTCGCGGCCGTGGCGATTGAGGAACCGCACACTGCAGAGAAGCCGCCGCAGGCCACAATCGTGGCCATCGCAAGACCGCCTCGTCTATGTCCGAGAAACGCATTTGACGCGTTATAGAGTTCTTCCGACAGGCCGGCGCGCGACACCAGATTGCCCATCAATACGAACAGTGGAACGACCGACAGTTCGTAATTGACGCCGGTCTCGTAGGCCATGTTTGCAATGAGGCTGCCTGCCGCGCTGAAGGAAACGAACATGCCGAAACCCACATAACCAACGATGCCCATGGCGAGCGCAATGGGGATTCGCATGAACACCAGCGCCAGAAGCACTACAAAACCAATAAGGGATTCAATCATTGCCCAGCCACCACTTCCCGATTGACGGGTTTGTGCGGAAAATGCAGCAGCATAAGCGTCAGGATTGCGCTGACGCCGCATGAAATGGCCATGAAACGCATCAGCGGCGCGAGCGGAATTTCGAGAATAGCCGTCGTGTCATAGCTCGAAAGGTCCGCCTTGCCCCAAAGCTTCACCGTGAGAAACGCCAATGCGCCAGCCATCAACAGGTTGACGATAGCATCTCTCACACGCTTCGTTCTCGATGAAAGTCCACCCTCCAGGAGGTCGACTGTCACATGGCCGTCACGCATTGATATGAGCGGCAGTCCGCAATAAAGCAGTGTCGCCAGCATCAATTCGGTGAGTTCGAATGCGCCATCGATCGGGCTGTTGAAAAAATAGCGCCCGATAACATCTGCGAATGTCATCAGCATCATCGCCACGAGAAGCGCGGCGCCGCTGATCTCAAGAATAAGGGTCGCGACGCGCGCGACCCTGGATATTGTTTCTGACATCAGTCAGCGGCTCAGTTGGAGGCTTCGAGTTCTTTCGCGAGCTGCTTGAACTCATCAAGCATCGCTTTGCCGTCAACGCCCTTCTTGCCGGCTTCAACGTACCAGGCGTCGATGATAGGGCCAGCGGCCGTCGCAATTTCTCCGACAAACGATTCCGACGCCGTCATGATCTGAATGTCGTTGTCGAGTGCGACCTCACGGCCTTCCTCATCCGCCACGTCCCATGCGGAGCCGGCAAGTTTCGCAAACGCCTCGCCGGAAGCAGTATCGACCGCCGCTTTCTGTTCATCCGTCAGCTTGTCATATGTGGCCGGGTTCATGGCCAGGAAGAAGGAGGTGTTGTAGAGGCCGCCCGGGACTTCCGTCAGGTTTTTGAGCAGCCCCTCAAGCTTGAAAGCCGCCAGAGATTCCATCGGGAAGAACACGCCGTCAGCGATGCCGCGCGACAGGATTTCATAAACCTGGGTTGCTGGTTTCAGGATGGCCACCACGTTCATGGCGCCGGCAAGGTCCTTGATGATGCCGCCGCCGACGCGGATCTTCATGCCGTCGAGGTCGGATATCTGTTCGATCGGATCGCCGGTTGTCATGATGACGCCGGGACCATGGGTGAAAACGCTCAGGACTTTCACGCCGTCATGTTCGCCCTTGTCGGCCATGTATTTTTCATAAATGCGCCAATAGGCGACTGACGTCGCTTCTGCGCTGTCGCCAAGAAACGGCATTTCGGCGACGGATGTGAGCACAAAACGGCCAGGTTGATAGCCATGGACGCCGTAGGTTATGTCGGCCAGGCCATCGCGTGCGATATCGAAATGCGCCGGCGGGGACCCAACCGGTTTAGGAAGTATCTTGATGGAGACTGAACCATTCGTTGCTTCCTCGACCTGTTTGATCCAAGGTACAACCATATCTTCAACGATCGGATGTGACGGCGGCAGCCAGGATGAGACCGTCAACTCCGTTGTTTGAGCCTGCGCGGATATCGAAACGCCGGCAATTGAAAGGCAGAGAGCGCTGACAGCGCCAACTTTTGAAATAGTACCCATATGTTCCTCCTCCGGTTGTCCCGGGCTGATTGCGCAGTCATTAGGCCATAAGCCGACCGACTGGTCAATTAATTATTCGCGTCCTTTCCACCATGCAAACGGTTGTAATCGGGTGACGCGAACCGAAAACGAAAATTATATTTTAGATTTAAACCAATCAAGACCGTCGATGCCTGCTATTTACAGACGACGGCTTTTCTTCACCGATGTCCTGTTATAACCAAGCGCATTGCCGTAAATCGGAAAACTTCTGACCATGCCCATCAGAATCGCACTCGTCGCCCATGACGCAAAGAAGGATGCTCTTGTCGACTGGGTCGTTCGAAATGCGTCGCGCCTTTCGGACATGGAGATTGTGGCGACAGGCACGACAGGCGGCCGGATAAGCGCTGCGCTTCCTGAACTCCACGTGAAGGCTCTGAAAAGTGGCCCGTTGGGTGGCGATCAGCAGATTGGCGCCTTGATCGCCGAGGATCAGCTTGACGCTTTGATCTTCTTTGTCGACCCACTTTCGCCCCTGCCGCATGACGTAGACGTAAAGGCTCTGACGCGATTGGCTATAGTCTATGATTTGCCTCTGGCGTGCAGTATCTCGACAGCCAACGCCGTTCTCGACCATATTTCGAGGTAAAACACATGAAAATTGCCGAAGCAGAACAGCATCAGGGTCAAATCGATCTGGCGATGATCGAGAATGCTGCCGAGCGCATTAAAGGCCAGGCAGTAAAAACGCCATTGCTGGAAGCGCCGCTGCTCAATGAATATTTGGGTATGCGTGTTTTGTTCAAGCCTGAGTGCCTTCAGAAAACCGGCTCATTCAAGTTTCGCGGCGCCTATACGAAACTCTCGAGGCTGGCCGAATCGGAACCTGGTAAACCCGTCGTAGCCTTTTCATCCGGCAACCATGCTCAAGGCGTCGCTCATGCGGCGCAACTACTCGGCCTCTCCTGTACCATCGTCATGCCGGACGATGCGCCTGTCATAAAGTCGGAAAACACGCGCGCATACGGAGCAAACGTCGTCACCTGCGACCGATTTACCGAAGATCGTGAAGCCATCGCCGACGCAATCGCCGCGGAAACAAACGCCGAAATAGTCAGGCCGTTCGATGATCTCGACATCATGTCCGGGCAGGGGACGACAGGTCTGGAAATTGCAAAAGACGCGATCGAGGCCGGAACCCGTGTGGATCACGTCTTTTGTCCGGCTGGCGGAGGCGGGCTGCTGTCAGGGATCGCCCTCGCGGTTAAATCCTACATGCCGGACACGTCGATATGGTTTGCTGAACCGGCGGGTTTCGACGATGTCATCCGTTCGCTCGCAACCGGAACCAGACAGCATGCAGATTTCCAGACGAGGACAATCTGCGACGCGTTATTGACCAAGTCCGTCGGCGTGCGACCATTCAAAGTCATTCAGGAATACGTAAGCGGCGGATACGCCATTTCCGATGACGAGGCGTTGTCAGCCATGTTCCTCGCGTTCCAGAATCTGAAGGTCGTCGTCGAACCCGGTGGGGCGGCTGCATTCGCTGCCCTTCTACAACAACGCAAGCGATTTGCCGGCAGTACTGTCGCGGTGGTTCTTTCAGGCGGCAATGTTGATCCGGCAATTTTCTCCGAGTGTCTGGCAAAAGGGGATAATGTACCGCCGCGTTGATTGAGCTTTGTTTTTCAGTAGCTTCTCGCGATGGTTCCCAATTAGATAATCGTCCCTATTGACTGCGCCAGCCTGTTTCCTTTGGTCTGCAGTCGCTCTATGTTCCGCGAAATCCTGAACACGCGCGCACCCATGGATATCAATGAGCGAAGAGGCTGAAGATACTGCAGCCGAAAATACGGCCGCAGAAGCTACCGATATCTACGACGATGACGGTGTTATCCGCAGCGAGTATCTCGCTCGCGTAGGCGCTGCGATTGCCGACCGCGACATCCTGTTTTTGAAAGAGCAGGTCGCCAGCCTTCATGAATCAGAACTCGGTGATGTGCTGGAGTCCATTCAGCCGGAGCAACGTAAGGCTCTTGTCGGACTGCTGGGAGAGGATTTCGACTTTACGGCGTTGACCGAGGTGGACGAATCCGTGCGCCGCGAGATCGTCGGGGACCTGCCGATCGAGCAAATGGTCGAAGGTCTTGGCGAACTCGATTCCGACGACGCAGTTTACATTCTGGAGGATCTGGACCCGGAAGAGCAAGACGACATCCTGGCGCGTCTTCCGTTTACGGAACGGGTTCGTCTGCGTCGCTCGCTGGACTATCCGGAAGAGACCGCCGGACGACGGATGCAGACCGAATTCGTCGCCGTGCCGCCATTCTGGAGCGTCGGACAGACCATCGATTATTTGCGTGAAGATGAAAATCTTCCCTTTTCATTTGCCCAGGTTTTCGTTGTCGATCCTACGTTTCGACTGCTTGGCGCAATCGACCTGGACAGTATCCTTCGCAGCAGGCGCGAAGTGCGCGTCGAAGACATTATGCACGAGACCAGCAGGTCCATTCCGGCTCTTATGGACCAGGAAGACGCCGCCCAGTTGATGAGCCAATACGACCTCTTGTCAGCGGCCGTCGTTGACGAAAACAACAGGCTGGTCGGCGTTCTGACAATCGACGATGTCCTCGACGTGATCCAAGAAGAGGCGGAGGAGGACATTAAATTTCTCGGGGGTGTTGGCGATGAGGAACTATCGGACAACGTCGTATCCACCGTGCGTTCGCGCTTTCCCTGGCTGCTCGTCAACCTGGCGACAGCAATACTTGCCTCGTTGATCATTGGAATTTTCGATGCGACAATCCAGCAAATGGTGGCGCTCGCTGTCCTGATGCCAATCGTCGCGTCAATGGGAGGCAATGCGGGTACGCAGACGCTTACGGTGACCGTCCGCGCGCTGGCGACGCGTGATTTGGATATTTACAACGCCGCCCGAATCATTCGGCGCGAAACTTGGATCGGATTGATCAACGGCCTGTTGTTCGCCGTTCTGGTCGCGATTATGGCTTTCCTCTGGTTCGGCAATGCGCAGCTCGGCTTGGTAATTGCTATAGCAATGGTGATCAACATGGTTTCGGCGGCGCTCGCCGGTATTCTGCTGCCATTGTTGCTCGACAAGATCGGAGTCGATCCCGCGCTTGCGTCAGCGGTTTTTGTGACGACCGTGACAGATATTGTCGGCTTTTTCTCATTCCTTGGCTTGGCGGGATGGTGGTTCGGTCTCCTATAGGAGACTTTGCTCAGAGAAGACTGCGCAAGGACAGCCAGAAAATTGACTTTTACGTAAAAGTCATTCACTGTCCTCTCAACATCATGAGAGCCAATGCATAAATACTATACCATCACCGAGTTGACGCGCGAGTTCGGCGTATCGACCCGCACCCTGAGATTCTATGAGGATGAGGGACTGATCCATCCGGAGCGGCGAGGGCGCACCAGATTATTCAAGGCGTCCGACCGTCACCTCATCGGGGAAATCCTGAGGGGCAGGAGGCTCGGCTTTACTATAGCGGAAATCCGCGAAATTATCGACATATACAAAGGGCCGCCGGGTGAAATCGGGCAGCTTGAGTTGATGATGCAGCGCGTAGCGGAAAAGCGCGATCAACTCAATCAGAAGCGCAAAGACATCGAGGAAACACTCTCAGAACTGGACAATGTCGACGAGGCGTGTCTGGCGCGTCTCGCCGAACTGCGCGTTGGTTCCTGACCAAATCCATACATATTGATGTTCGCTGCTATTTGCGGGATTCCGCAGTGCAACTCGAAACCACAGAGGTCACAGTATCATTGCCCTGGTAGACCAGCCTGTCATATAGGAGATCTTCCAGAAGCCCTGCTTCGTGGAACTTGTCTCCGGTGCACTGACAATAGCGCTGACAGAATGCGATTGAATCATTTTGTGCACAGTTCGGATTGCAGAGGTTGCTATAAACCGGCCTCAGGTCAGCCTGGAAAAAAAGACTGAACACAAAGACGATCGAGTACAACAACGGCTGATGTATCAGATAGAATGCCAGACTGTGCCTTCCCAAAAATGACAATCCTTGGCCAACAGGATCATTCGCGGGATAGAGCGCTCCCAGTCTTGCCAGACCATCAGTCCTTTTGAGAACTTTCCCGACCGAGATTCCGATCAACACTGGCCCAAACCAGGGAAAGAGAGGCACATAGTCGTTTGAACGAATTGTGTAGGTCGACAGTCCGATCCAGTTGAGTAGGGGGTGATCGAACAGCGTCGTATGTAAATAGGGCGACAAGAAAATTATCATAAATCCGGCCAATGCAATCAATACCGGCGGGAGCCTGAGGAAGGCTAGACCAAGCAGGCTGGACAAGGCGATGCAGTGAAGTATCCCGAAAAAAACGTATCGCTGAGGCATCATCAGATAAGTGACGATTGTGATGGCGAGCGACGCCAGGACAATCATTGCCAGCCTGCCGAAAAACGGTCGCCATTTGATCCGGCCGCCGTGAGCGAGCACCAGACTGATTCCAACCAGAAACAGAAAGCTTCCTGCGATGCATCGGGCGAAAATCTTCCAGCCGCCTTCGGCGGTCAGTCCCGCAGGAACATAGTGAAAATACTCCAGGTCCCAGGTGAAATGATAGATCGCCATCGCCACCAGCGCGACGCCGCGGGCCACATCGAACACCCGAATTCGTCCGCGGATCGGTAGGGCGTGCGATCTGCCGAGTCGGGAAATGTATGTGCCGAAGAATTTCATGGGAAGGATATGACTTAGACCTGACGCGTTCAAAATAGTTTAGAGCAACACCATTGCCAACGGCGTATCAAACAGCAATCGCGTACGTCGCACGACACAAAGCGCCGACTCAGTTTCATTCTGCGTACAAAATCACATATTCCAAGGGGTTTTTCGCCGATGCTTTGACGCAGCATTCACACTTTTTTAACAAAGTCCCCAAGGCCGCTTGCCAAACTAAGAGATTGAAAATACGAGCCTCTTTTCATCAAGATATAATCGTTTTAAAAAGCCTGACACAAAATCGCCATTTTGCAGTTGCGAAAGCGCATCGCATCTAATATGTCACGGCTCTGCCGCGACTGATTGTTAATGGCGCGGCTTATAACAGGGCACTTTTCGGAGCCAAAATGGAAGATACCGTTCAGAAATCCTGCTGGGGAGTTACAGCCCGCGCGGTTTTCGGTTTTGCCATCCTGATATTTCTCATCTATCTGTTCGGTGGCGTCTGAACCAATCAAGTTCATGATCTGTTTCAAAGAGCGGCGTGAGGTTTTCCTCACGCCGCATCTTTTTGTTCTGATGTCGCCCTCATGCCACGGCGTGTCGATAATCCCGGAAGACACGCGGGCGTAAAAATATATGATAACGAAAAGACGCCTCTAGCATTCCTGGAAACTGCAATGTTCCTTTCGGTATTCGATGTCTTCAAAATCGGGGTGGGCCCTTCGAGTTCACATACCATGGGTCCCATGACAGCCGCCAACCGGTTTCTGAATGAGATAGTCACCGGAGACTGGCCGAGGCCATATGGCAGCGAGATCACCTTTCTTAAAGTAAGCCTGCACGGTTCTCTCGCCTATACCGGGATCGGGCATGGCTCGGGGCGCGCCGTTGTACTGGGCCTGTGTGGTGAAAAGCCGGACAGTGTTGATCCCGATGCGACGGATGCGATCATTGAGGCGGTTGAAAACAATGGCGTCATTGAACCGCCAGGACACCCGGCCTATCGTTTCGATCCTGCGTCTGATCTTGTATTCGACCGTAAGAACCCGCTTCTCGGGCATGCAAACGGGATGACGTTTACAGCCTTCGACAACGATGATCGTCAGCTGTTGCGGAGGATCTATTTTTCGATTGGCGGTGGTTTCGTCGTTACGGATCTTGAGCTGGACGCCATGAAAAGCGAAACCGAGAATCAAGCGATTGAAGAGGTTCCTTATCCCTTCAGCAGCGCTTCCGAGATGTTGGAAATGGCGCAGGCCTCCGGATTGTCCATTGCTGAAATGAAGCAGGCGAACGAAGTGACGCGACAGACAGTGGATGAACTGTATTCGGGGCTGGATCGAATCTGGTCGGCAATGGGAGGCTGTATCGAAAGAGGCCTGCGACAGACAGGCGAATTGCCTGGCGGTCTCAGAATAAAACGGCGCGCGCGCTCCATTCATGAGAAATTAGACAGCGAGTGGCAACGCAATCAGCCAAACCCGTTGCTCGCCAATGACTGGCTAAGTGTCTATGCGATGGCGGTGAATGAAGAGAATGCCTCCGGCGGACGGGTTGTAACGGCGCCAACAAACGGCGCCGCCGGTGTGATCCCGGCGACGATCAAATACTATACACGGTTTCAGAGTGGGGCTGATCAAAAGGGAATTCGGGAATTCCTGCTGACTGCCGCGGCGATCGGCGGACTGATCAAACACAATGCTTCGATATCCGGAGCAGAAGTCGGCTGTCAGGGTGAGGTGGGCTCGGCTGCGGCCATGGCCGCAGCCGGACTTGCAGCGGTAATGGGCGGAACGCCGCAACAGGTCGAGAATGCCGCAGAAATAGCCCTTGAACATCATCTGGGCATGACCTGCGATCCAGTCGCCGGTCTCGTTCAGGTTCCCTGTATCGAGAGAAACGCAATGGGTGCGGTGAAAGCCGTCACAGCCGCTTCACTGGCGCTCAAGGGAGACGGGCAGCATTTCGTACCGCTCGACGCTTGCGTGGAAACAATGCGTCAGACCGGCATTGATATGAATGACCGCTACAAGGAAACTAGCGAGGGTGGCCTGGCTGTGAACGTGGTTGAATGCTGAGCAGCGCGGTTGTGGACAGCTCTCGTACCGACTTGACCAGCGAGCTGCGAAGGTTACTTGCTAGGGCATGGGTCTTAATCTCGTAAAACTATGCGTCGGTGTAGATTCGGTCGAAGATCTGGAATCGTGGATTCTCTTCAGATTGAAAGAGAAGGAGCGGGCGGGCGAGGAAGTCATCCAGTTTCATACGACACGGATGATTCCAAAACGCGCTGACGAACTGGTCGACGGCGGATCGCTTTATTGGGTAATCAAAGGCAACATACAGGTTCGACAAGTAATCTACGAAATCCGGCCATTTACGGACTCATCGGGAATTTCACGCTGTCGAATCGTATTGGAACCGACACTTGTCCATACGGACTGGCAGCCACGAAGAGCTTTTCAGGGCTGGCGCTATCTGAAAAGCGAAGACGCTCCACGGGACCTGAAGGATCCAAACGATGGATTGACGGCTCTGCCGCCGGAACTGCGTCGAGAATTGGCTGAACTCGGTCTGCTGTAGCAGAAGTTTCTTGTAGTGCTTTCGAGAAGCCAGATAATAACGCATTCGCACTTCTGTTCGCATGCACTACATCACTGAGTGCTATTATAGTTACAGAATTGATCGGTGGAGTACTTGATGGGCGGCAAGGACGTAGACAGGAGGCGCCCCTCCGGAAACCTTAGTCGAAATGACGACGTCTCTTCCACACAGGAAGTGTCGGCGTTCCTGAAAGCTGCGCGCAATATCGCACCGGCAACCGGCGGCAAAGCAGGAAAACTTGTTTTTGCGCTCGATGCAACGATGAGCAGGCAGCCTACCTGGGATGCGGCCTGCAGACTACAAGGCGAGATGTTCAACGCAGTTGGACGAGCGGGTGGTCTTAAGGTGCAACTAGTTTATTTTCGCGGGTTCGGCGAATGCCAGTCTTCGCGTTGGGTGTCCGACACGGATCAATTACGAGATCTGATGACCCGAATCGACTGTCGCGGTGGCCACACGCAGATAGCAAAGGTTCTCCGTCACACGAGGGATGAAGCCGTCAGGGAGCCGGTTAGCGCGCTCGTCTATATCGGTGACGCCATGGAAGAGAGTATCGACCGGCTTTGCGAATTTGCGGGAGAACTAGGAATACGCAAGGCGCCCTGTTTCATGTTTCAGGAAGGACGGGATCCGGTCGCGCAGACAGCCTTTAAGGAAATCGCGCGACTGAGCAAGGGCGCCTATTTTCAGTTTGACGAGAACGCAGCGAACACGTTGCAAAATTTGCTGAAAGCGGTTGCTGTATATGCTTCCGGAGGCATGAAGGCGCTGCAATCAAGCCGCATATCGGAATCAAAACTGTTGCTGGAACAGCTGTCCGGCAAACGCGGCTGAAACTCCATGACGATAATTATCTATCTTGCATTGTTTACATTGCTTATGGGCGGCATAGGCATGGCCTTGTTGCGTCTTGATGCGCGTCAGATTGCCGCGACGCTGCGCAT
This sequence comes from Hoeflea sp. CAU 1731, assembly GCF_039888615.1. NCBI lineage: Bacteria > Pseudomonadati > Pseudomonadota > Alphaproteobacteria > Hyphomicrobiales > Rhizobiaceae > Hoeflea > Hoeflea sp. CAU 1731. The sequence goes on from NZ_JBDQQS010000001.1 coordinate 531,845, forward strand.
GTCTGCGCCAATAGCCCTCGGCATATTTGGTCTGATTTTGACAATTACCGGGAGAGGGGCTTTTGGATTTGGCCTCATGTCACTGGCTCTTGCAATGTTTACCCGCGCCAAAATGCGCGCGCGCACGACACCCGGGACCCAGGGAAATCGAAAATCACGGGTTCGAACCGCAGCGCTGGAAATGGAACTGGACCTTGATACCGGGGACATGAACGGCCTGGTCCTTGCCGGCCGTTATGAAGGGCAGATGCTGGAAGAAATGAAAAAGGAAGATCTGTATGTCTTGCGTCGTGAACTGGAATCCGATCCGGAATCCGTTCAGGTCCTAGAGGCGTATCTTGACCGCAGAGAACCCGCCTGGCGTGACGACCTTGACGCGGACATGGACGAAGGGTTGCGAACTGCGCCAGCTTCGGGCTCCATGACTGAGGAGGAAGCGTACGAGATCCTTGGTCTTTCGGTTGGAGCGACGGAGTCTGAAATCCGCGAGGCGCATCGCAGCTTGATGAAACGCGTTCACCCCGATGCCGGAGGTTCTGTTTTTCTCGCGGCCCGCATCAACGAGGCCAAGGATATTCTGTTGAGTCGACATAGGTAAAATCCCCACTACGCGAATACTATTTCAGAGGATATGAACTGATGGTTAAGGCGCCTTTGATTTGCGGCCCAAATTACTGTTGTGTAGCCCAGCAACCGTAACCTTTTTTCTTCAGCTGTTTACAAGCGCTCCACGCTTCGGACTTGCCGTCAAATCCTGCGAAGCGGGCCCTGTGCAACTGCTCTCCATTTTGGTTGGTGACGACAGTGAAGGACCGTGCATTTGAAATGAGTCCGCCGGTTTTGGACTTTGCCTCCTGGAGCATTGATTCGGCTTCTGCGCGATTCGGCGTGGCGCCGATCTGCACAACCCAACCGGACGGCGCAGCTGTGCTGGACGTTACGATTTCATCTACATCCCCTTCGCCGATCGCCGCCTCCGGCTCCGGCTCCGGCTGCACTTCCGCAACGACAACCGAAGTTTCTGGACGGCTCACAGGAATGACAGCAGCGCGTTGCTGGTTCAGTTGGTCGATCAGAGCAGCCTTGCCGATAACCGGTTTTGCAACGGGTATAGGAAATTCGCTGGCTTTCGGTTGACTGGAATAGGCGAGCGCTACGCGCAGCTCGGAGAAATCGCGAGACTTGGGCACCGGGCCGATCTCGGGAAGCGCGATATAGTATGGCGACGTTGTCTTCGCCACCAGGTTGCCTGAACCACGCTTCGAGGCCTTGTTCAGATACTGCGCAATGAGTTTCTGCATCTGGGCGTTGCGACTGGCTCCCGTCTTGCCGCCCATAACGACGGCCACAATCTGTCTGCCATTTGTATCTACGGAGCTCACCAGATTGAAACCCGATGCGCGAGTATAGCCGGTTTTAATGCCATCGACGCCTTTGACGGCTCCAAGCAGCCTGTTGTGATTTCCATAGGTTGCTTTACCGAAACGGAAACTGCGGGTCGAAAAATATTTATATTCCTTTGGAAAATGCTCCCGAAGAGCAATGCCAAGCCGCGCCATGTCGCGCGCGGTTGTCTTCTGGGCTGTATTAGGGAGGCCATGCGCATTCCTAAAGGTGGTCTTCGTCATGCCGAGCGAGTGCGCCTTTTGCGTCATTTGCCGGGCGAACTCAGCCTCCGAGCCGCCCAGATGTTCGGCGACAGCCGTAGATACGTCATTGGCGGATTTTGTTACAAGAGCGTAGATCGCCTGCTCTGCCGTTATTGTGCTGCCCGCAGAAAGACCAAGCTTAGATGGCGGCTCGGCCGCAGCCTTTGAAGACACGCGAATACGCGTGCCTTTTGTCATCCGCCCCTGTTCGATGGCCTCGAACATCAGGTAAAGCGTCATCATCTTTGTAAGCGAAGCAGGATATCGATAGCTGTCGGCGCTCGACGAATAGAGTGTTTTGCCGGTTTTCGCGTCGACAACGATGCCGGCGTACTTTGGATTGGCTACTGCCTGTCCTGTTTGGGTCATCGCAAGAGCGACGAACGCGAGCAACAGAAGTTTGGCGATTTTCGTAGAAACCGGATTGGCGAGATGGAACTGTGTCTTTGTCACTGCTTCGGTCCAATATAATTTCGCTGCACACATACGGATCCCAAAGGCCTGCTGATGCATTTCTTGATCCGATAATTGTGGTCCAGTTTAGGCAAGTAGCGTTACCAATCCGTTTATGGTTTCCGAATCCTTCTTACCGACAGAGACGATACATCCGAACGCTGCGACGCACAAAAATATTGACAAAATTGTGCGGCGCAACTAAATGAAGGATGTGACCGGCGCACTCCGTATGCCCCAAGGTCTAACCCAGCCCCCCACAATTCTACAAGTAGGATACACCATGTTTTCTTATGACGACGCCAGCAAAATGGGCAAAGAAATGATGGACAACATGCTGACAAATTACTCGGCAACGGCTCAGGCCCTTCAGGCGCTGGCCACCGAGATGTCGGATTACTCCAAGAAAGCCTACGAAGGAAATACCGCTGCATTTGAAAAACTCATGGCGGCGAAAAGCTTCGACAAGGCTTTCGAAATTCAAAGTGATTACGCAAAATCCGCCTATGAGGAATTCATGACGGAAGCGACGAAAATGAGCGAGATGTACATGGAACTCGCACGCAAAGCCTACGAGCCATTCGAATCCGCAGTAGCTACAACCACGCCGCCTGCAACCAAGAAGGCGGCCTGATCGAGGCTCGCCATCAGACTGCAATTCATTCTGTTTGACCCGGCGGCATCACGCGGCCGGGTTTTTTGTCATTTGAGCTTTACGTTTGTGACATTGCGGCGTCGGACTCACGGGAACATAAAGGTCTGATTCCAGGAAATTTGAAATTTGCCGGCGCCAGGGCTGAAAACCATATTGAAAAAGACTAGATAAAGGACACAATTGTGTTGGAGTTCATGCCCAGGGTAAACGCGTGACTAGGCAAAACAGAATCGGACGAGAAAAACTGATGTCGGCGCATCCTGTTCGCGCAGGTGACAAGAACAAAAATGACAACGAAGACGGAAAAGGTAATGGCGTCTCCGTCATCACGCGCACCCGTAAGAAACTCAAAAAGCCGAGCCTGTATCGCGTTCTACTGCTCAATGACGATTACACGCCCATGGAGTTCGTAGTTCATGTGCTGGAGCGTTTTTTTTTCAAAGACCGCGAAGCAGCCACCCGGATCATGCTTCACGTTCACAATCACGGTGTTGGTGAATGTGGGGTCTTTACTTATGAGGTGGCAGAAACCAAAGTTACTCAGGTCATGGATTTTGCCCGACAGAACCAGCACCCATTGCAATGTGTAATGGAAAAGAAATGAGGATACGGTAGTGCCGACATTTTCTCAGAGTCTGGAAAAAGCACTGCATCAGGCGTTGACCTTCGCGAATGATCGTCATCACGAATACGCAACACTGGAACATCTCTTGCTGGCGCTGATGGACGATCAGGACGCAGCGGCGGTGATGAGAGCCTGCGGCGTGAACCTCGAAGCTCTGCGCTCCACCATCACTGAATATATAGATAACGAGTTGCTTAACCTTGTGACGGGGTATGACGAAGATTCGAAGCCGACTTCCGGTTTCCAGCGCGTCATACAGCGAGCTGTCATTCACGTTCAATCGTCCGGCCGCGAGGAGGTGACGGGCGCCAGCGTGCTCGTTGCAATCTTTGCAGAGCGAGAAAGCCACGCGGCCTATTTCCTGCAGGAACAGGAAATGACGCGCTACGATGCAGTCAACTTTATATCGCACGGTATAGCAAAGAGGCCCGGCACTTCGGAAACGCGCGCCGTTCGCGGCGCAGAAGAGTCAGAATCCGAAAATCAGAGTTCATCGTCGGATTCCGAGGAAACGACGAAGCAGAAAAACCAGGATGCATTGACCGCCTATTGCGTCAATCTCAATCAGAAGGCTCGCGACGGGAAGGTTGACCCGCTGATCGGTCGTGAAAAGGAAGTCAATCGCACGATCCAGATTCTCTGCCGGAGATCGAAAAACAACCCTCTCTATGTTGGGGATCCGGGTGTCGGAAAAACCGCAATCGCCGAGGGGCTGGCTCGTCGCATTATACACGGCGACGTGCCCGAAGTGCTTCTGGATTCCACAATCTATGCGCTCGATATGGGCGCGTTGCTGGCCGGTACGCGTTACCGTGGTGATTTCGAGGAGCGACTGAAGCAGGTCGTCAAGGAACTCGAGCAGACCGAGGGCGCCGTATTATTCATCGATGAGATTCACACCGTCATTGGCGCCGGCGCGACATCAGGCGGCGCTATGGACGCTTCCAATCTTTTGAAGCCGGCTCTTTCCTCCGGTTCGATTCGTTGCATTGGATCGACGACATACAAGGAATTTCGCCAGTTCTTCGAGAAGGACCGGGCGCTCGTACGTCGGTTCCAGAAAATCGACGTCAACGAACCCAGTATCGACGACGCCATCGAGATCCTTGAGGGTTTGAAGCCGTATTACGAGGACTATCACAGGGTCAAATACAGTTCCGGCGCTATCAAGGCGGCCGTGGAATTGTCCGCACGTTATATCAGCGACCGAAAATTGCCGGACAAAGCGATTGACGTGATAGACGAAACCGGCGCCTCCCAGATGCTGATTGAAGAAAACAAGCGTCGGAAGATGATCACCAATAAGGAGATCGAATCGACGATAGCCACGATGGCGCGCATTCCGCCGAAATCTGTCTCAAAGGATGACAAGCATGTCCTTGCCAACCTCGAAAAGGAACTGCGCAGCGTCGTTTACGGCCAGGACAGCGCTATCGAAGCGCTCTCTTCAGCGATCAAGCTCGCCAGGGCAGGGCTGAGGGAACCGGACAAACCAATCGGCAGCTACCTGTTCTCTGGCCCCACCGGCGTCGGTAAAACTGAGGTCGCGCGCCAGCTCGCCAGTTCAATTGGAGTGGAACTGCTCCGTTTCGACATGTCGGAATACATGGAGCGACATACGGTTTCGCGTCTTTTGGGCGCGCCTCCCGGTTATGTCGGGTTTGATCAGGGTGGTCTGTTGACCGATGGCGTGGACCAGCATCCGCATTGCGTATTGCTGCTCGACGAAATCGAAAAAGCGCATCCAGATCTCTTCAATATTCTGCTGCAGGTCATGGATCACGGCAAACTCACGGATCACAATGGCAAACAGATCGATTTCCGTAACGTCATCCTGATCATGACGACCAATGCAGGCGCATCCGATCTGGCCAAGGCTGCGATCGGATTCGGCTCCTCAAAGCGCGAAGGCGACGATATAGAAGCCATCAACCGGATGTTCACTCCGGAGTTCAGAAACCGCCTTGACGCGATCATTCCGTTCGGATCGCTGCCTACGCCAGTCATCCATCAGGTCGTCCAGAAATTCGTCATGCAACTGGAAGCGCAACTTGCCGAACGCGGCGTGACATTTGAACTAACGGACGATGCTGTCGGTTGGCTGGCCGACAAGGGTTATGACGAACAAATGGGCGCCCGCCCGCTTGCCCGCGTCATACAGGAACACATCAAGAAAAAACTTGCAGACGAAGTGCTGTTCGGCAAGCTGAAGCGCGGTGGAACGGTTAAAGTATCCGTTGAGACGCACGACGATGGTTCCACAGGTCTCGCTCTTGAAGCCATCCCGGACAAGCCGCCGGCAAAACCCAAGAACAAATCTTCTTCGCAGCCGAGGAAAACTGCGGCGAAGGCCAAGGCGTCATCTTCCAGAAAAGCTGGCGATGACGCTGTCGACGACAAGCCGGAACCGGGCGGATCGACAGCACGCAAAAAGGCAACGAGCACCGTTCCAAAAGTACCGCGCAAGTCCTGATAGTGGACGCGGTCGAGGCAAGCATCCGCGATCGCCTGCACGAGGGCGATCGCCGGGAAACTGGCTCCAGTGAAACTGTCGCCGCAATGGCGCTCTCCGATTTCAAGGTCCTTGGGGCGGTTCTGGAGTGTCTTGATGACACGGACCCCGGGGTGGTGTCGCATGCAGCGCACGCGTTGATGCGCGTTAGCGAGCAACGTCCCGAACTCTTTGTTCCCTCTTGCGATTTCCTGCTTGAACGTCTTGCCCGTCCGAAGCAATGGGAGATCGGAGAGCAATTGCCCAAGATACTCGTCAGAATGAATTTGTCGGATATCCAGGTGGAGACGTTGGTGAGAACGCTCGAGAGAAACATTACGAGCGAGTGGTCCATCGTTGCGGCCTGCAGTCTTCAGGCAATCGTGGATCTAGCAATGTCCGGACGCATCGACGCACAACGCGCCAAAACCCATCTTGATTCAGCGCTCTCCAGCAAGCGCAAGGCGCTCGCGGCCCGCGCGCATCGGCTAAGAGCGAGGTTAGCACAGGCCACCATGTCGTGATCAGGGCTTTGCAAAAGTGAAACGCGTCAACGGCGACAATTCTTCATTGCAATGGTTTTTGAAAGGCGCTGCGGGAATCATATCCATACCAGCCTTTATTCTGATGGGCGCGTTCGTCGGATTCTGTTCATTTTCCTATGAAACGGGCGTGCCTATGATCCAGGTCGCCTTTATGACGGGAATGATGTGGGCCTTGCCGGGACAACTGATCCTGATCGGGGCGATGATTGCAGGCGCGTCGCTGCCGGCTGCCGCAATCGCCGTCGGACTATCTTCGATGCGGCTCATGCCGATGGTGACCGTGCTGATTCCGGAAATACGAAGCAAGTCGACGCCAACGTGGAAGCTGCTGTTTCTCTCTCATTTCATTGCGGTGACCACATGGGTCTACACTATGCAGCATGTCCGCGACATTCCGAAAAATGGACGTTTGCCTTTCTTTGCCGGTTTCGCAATAACCATGACCTGCGCCAATGTGGTCCTGGTCGCTGTGCTCTATGGCGTCATCGACAGACTGCCGGAAATGGTGGCGGGCGCTCTGTTCTTCCTGACGCCGATCTATTTCATTACCTCGATATGGGCTTCCGCCCGCACCCCGGAAGTCTATTTCGCGATGGTGGCCGGACTGATACTGGGGCCGATTTTCCACTATCTTACACCGGGATATTCGATTCTGGTCGCCGGCATTGCCGGCGGAATTATCGCCTTCGCACTGGAAAGATCGTTTCGAAAATTCTGGGGCGCTGATGAGTCCTGACAGTCTCTTTGACAATGGATACTGGACCTATCTCTACATCCTCATCGCCGGATGGCTCGTGACCGATGTCTGGCGCTGGTTGGGAGTTCTCATTGGCAATCGGCTGAGCAATGATTCAGAAGTAATGTACCTGGTGCGGTCGATCGCCACGGCGCTGGTGGCCGCAGTCATCGCACAAATGATTCTTTATCCATCCGGTGCCCTGTCGACGACGCCTGTATGGCTTCGCATCGGCGCATGCGCTATAGGCTTTTCAGCCTTTCTACTGTCCCGTCAGCAGATGATTGTCGGAATTGTCGTTGCGGAGGTCGTGCTGTTTGGCGGCCTTTTCGCAATATCCTGATCGCCTGGCTTGTCATGCTTAAGTCTGGCTCAACGATCGTGTTCAGACGAGAACTTCACAAAGCCTACGCAATTCGGCCATACGCGCTGTTGCTTCCTCATAGCCACGATCGATCGCGTCCGATGCACGATGGAAATCGGCGAGCCCTATCTCACCCAGTTTGGGAAGAAGCAGCAGGTCGGGCGGATCTCCGGCAAGCCGCGCCCGCGCGATGCGATCCTGAATGATGTTGTAGGATTCGACCATGACATTGGTCATTCCAATTTTTCGGGCTTTTCTTCGATCGGTCTTGTCGATCTGCATTGCGCCATTTTCCAGAACTTCTGATGCATGATGCTTGATAACGGCTGAGCGCCCGTAAAGCTCTTGCTGCAGATTGACCGCGACCACCAGCGGCGCCTCATGGGCGCGACAAACGGAAACCGGCACAGGGTTGACCAAGGCCCCGTCAACCAGGGTACGGCCATTGCACAGCACTGGTTCAAATATGCCTGGCAACGCGTAAGACGCGTGAATGGCGGTGACAAGCGATCCGCTATGTATCCAGATTTCGTGTCCGGTGGAAATCTCGGTCGCAACAGAAACGAAAGGTCGGTCCAGATCTTCGATATCCATGCCTTCCAGATGCTGGCGCATCCGCTTACTCAAGCGCATTCCGGCAAACAATCCGCTTCCACCCACTGCAAAATCCAGCAGGGCGACAATTCGGCGCAATGTCAGGCTTCTCGCAAACTCCTCGAGTTCGTCGAGTTTGCCAGCAAGATAACATCCTCCGACAAGCGCGCCGATAGAGGTGCCAGCCACCATGCCGACCTTTATTCCGGCCTCGTCGAGAGCGCGCAGAACGCCGATATGCGCCCAGCCGCGAGCGGCACCGCCACCGAGTGCCAGCGCAATCGATCCCTGTTCTGTCTTGTCCAGCACGATTATCCCCGTGGAATTGCCATGCCGCATATTCGGCGGAAACTTCTGTCCAAAATATGGACAATATCAATATCGGAAGTCCACAACAGTTTTTCTATAGCGATTGATACGCCAAAAGCAGATCTGTTATTGGAATCACTTCCCGACTAAATCACCCGTAAACATCACTTGGATCAAAAAGCGGCCGCGATTCGTCCGTGCGGAGCAGGGGACCATGATCGGTCCCTTCAATACGTCTATAAAAGCAACTGCGCCTGCCAGTGTGACAAGTTGCTGAATGCCCGGCGACCCGCACCTTGAGCCAGATCGCATCCTGATCGCAATCAATTCTCGCTTCCGTGACCGTCTGTAGATTTCCGGAGGTTTCCCCCTTTTTCCAAAGTTGCTTGCGCGACCGGCTGTAATAATGAGCGATTCCGGTTGACACAGTCAGGTCCAGAGCTTCGCGATTCATATGCGCCAGCATCAAAACTGTTCCGTCGTCCGCGTCGGTGACGACGGCGGTAACCAGACCGTTGGCGTCGAAGCGAGGCGTCAAAGTATCGCCTTCCTCAAGAGCCTGCTTGCTTGCGGCGGTTGCGTTGCACATACTTTCTTACCCTTGGAGGATTTGCCGTTTATGCGGAGTCGCGCAGCATTGTCATGAAGCGGACTTGGCTGTTGACGTCGTTCTTGAAACTGCCGCGAAAAGTTGTCGTCATGGTGGTCGAGCCCTGCAGGCGAATCCCACGCATGGCCATACACATATGCTCGGCCTCGATAACGATTGCGACGCCAAGCGGACGCAGATGGGTTTCTATCGCTTCAGCAATCTGCGCAGTCATCGCTTCCTGTGTCTGCAATCTCCGAGCGTACATATCCACGACCCGCACAAGCTTTGATAAACCCACGACCCGGCGATCCGGGAGATATCCTATGTGGGCTTTCCCGATAATGGGGACCAAATGGTGCTCACAATGGGAGAAGAAATTGATGTCCTTCACAAGGACGATGTCTTCATATCCTGCAACTTCCTCGAAGGTGCGCCCCAGGACCTCTTCCGGGGACTTGCCATAACCTGAAAACAACTCGCCATAGGCGGCGGCTACGCGAGAAGGCGTGTCGATGAGGCCTTCGCGAGTGGTGTCGTCACCGATCCAGCGCAACAGGGTTTCGACTGCGGCTTCCGCCTCTGCTTTCGTCGGTTTGTCTTTTACAATTGCATCCATGACTGTGAATTCTCCGCGGCAGGCGTAAGCTCTGCCTAACATTTACAAAGCGGATAAGGCGGCTGCCGTCTTGGGCAGGCCGCTTGCTTGCACTGTCTGCACCATGTGTCAAGGTTTCTGTGTCACCGTGCCATGCTGCACTTGTAATGACATAACAAAGGACCAAAATAGTGTATAGGAACGGCAATTGCCAGTGTCGCAGCGTGTCAAGAAATCAATGTAGTGTTCCGCAAGGTGCAAGCACATGATCGACGAAGTGTACAACGAAAAGATTTTGGAATTTGCTGGCAACATAACGAACGTCGGCGAAATGGAGGACGCAGACGCGTCTGCGCGCGCCCATTCAAAACTTTGCGGCTCCACTGTCAACATCTGGCTGAAGATGGACGGCGATGTCGTGAGCAATTTTTCACACACCGTCAAGGCCTGCGCGCTCGGTCAGGCCTCGTCTTCCATAATGGCGTGCAACATCGTCGGAGCGACAGATGATGAATTGCGCGACGTCCGAAAAACAATGTACGCGATGCTGAAGGAGAACGGACCGCCTCCAACGGGGCGTTTCGAGGATTTGAAATATCTTGAGCCTGTGCGGGACTATCGCGCGCGCCACGCCTCGACTTTATTAACTTTCGATGCGGTCGTTGATGCGCTTGATCAAATCGAAAAGTCCCGCGCGGACGGAGCGGCAGCTTGAGAAGTTGGCATGAATTGCCGGTGTGACGGAGCGCGCCATAAGGCGAATGGGCGCAATTTTAAAGGTCCGTATCGCAAGACGCCCGGACGATTGCTGGGCATGTCTCTAATCAGGCTGTACCAGATTACGCTTTCAAGTCTGATCGGCAATACGTGCCGGCATTTACCGACGTGTTCTGAGTACGGTTATGAAGCGATTGCAAAACATGGTCTTTGGCCAGGTGGCTGGATGACATTTTTTCGTGTCATTCGGTGTGGCCCAGGCGGATCACACGGATATGATTCGGTTCCGGAAGCTGCGCCTCACGGCGCAAAATGGTATCTGCCGTGGCGGTATTTCATTAAGGCTGACCGTACAGCCTGACTTTCAAGGTTTCCACTAAGGAAAAGTTGCGCTAAAAGGCCCGCGGTTTTCAAGGGATCCGCTCAGGACTCCCGTTGGAGACCGATGTTCAACCACCCGCATTCGTTGGCGGGACTGGATAGGAGTAAAAACCAGTGTCAGAACAAATTCCCCTTGTTTTTCCAGATGGCTCGGAACGTTCCTTCGAAGCGGGAACGACCGGTCGGGACGTCGCACAAAGCATCTCCAAGTCTCTTGCCAAAAAGGCTGTGGCGATCGCAATCGACGGAACCATTCAAGATCTCGACGATGTGGTGACTGCTGGAGAATTGCAAATTCTCACCCGTGAAGATCCACGCGCGCTGGAACTGATACGACACGACGCTGCGCATGTCATGGCTGAAGCGGTTCAGGAATTGTATCCGGGCACGCAAGTCACGATCGGTCCAGTGATCGAAAACGGATTTTACTACGACTTCGCGCGCAATCAGCCTTTTACTTCAGACGACCTTCCGAGGATCGAAAAGAAGATGCGGGAGATCGTTGCTCGCAACAAACCTTTTCAAAAAGAAATCTGGTCTCGGGAAAAGGCAAAGAAGACCTTCTCCGACATGGGCGAGTCCTACAAGGTGGAATTGGTGGACGCTATTCCCGAAGGCGAAGACGTGAAGATCTACAGTCAGGGCGACTGGTTCGATCTTTGCCGGGGGCCTCACATGGCGTCGACGGGCCAGATTGGCAACGCCTTCAAACTCATGAAGGTAGCCGGCGCCTATTGGCGTGGCGACGCGAACAACCCGATGCTAACGCGCATTTACGGCACGGCGTGGGCGGACCAGAAGGAACTCGACGCCTATCTGCATATGCTGGAAGAGGCAGAGAAAAGAGACCATCGCCGTCTCGGCCGGGAAATGGACTTGTTCCATTTTCAGGAAGAAGGACCCGGCGTGGTTTTCTGGCATCCAAAGGGATGGCGCATGTTCCAGAACCTTGTCAGTTACATGCGCCGGCGGACCGAGGAGCACGGTTATCAGGAAGTCAATGCGCCTCAGATTCTGGACAAGGCGCTTTGGGAGACCTCTGGTCACTGGGATTGGTATCGCGAGAACATGTTCATCACCAAGACGGAGGATGAACGTGTCTTTGCGATTAAACCGATGAACTGTCCAGGCCACGTTCAGATATTCAAGCATGGCTTGAAAAGTTATCGGGAACTGCCTGTGAGGCTTGCGGAATTTGGTTCGGTTCACAGATATGAACCTTCCGGCGCGTTACATGGGCTCATGCGCGTGCGCGGTTTCACGCAAGACGACGCGCACGTTTTCTGTACCGACGAGCAGATGGCTGCGGAGTGCCTGCGCATCAATGATCTGATCCTGAGCACCTATGCTGATTTCGGTTTCGACGAGTTTACTGTCAAATTGTCGACGCGGCCCGAAAAGCGGGTAGGCGACGATGCGTTGTGGGACAGGGCAGAATCCGTCATGTCGGAAGTGTTGGCGATTATCGAGGCGCAGTCGGACGGCAAAATAAGAACCGGGATCATGCCCGGCGAGGGCGCATTCTACGGCCCGAAATTCGAATACACGCTGCGTGACGCCATCGGACGCGAGTGGCAGTGCGGCACGACACAGGTGGATTTCAATCTGCCTGAACGCTTTGGTGCTTTTTATATCGACAGCGATTCGGAAAAGAAGCAGCCGGTCATGATTCACCGCGCAATCTGCGGGTCAATGGAGCGCTTTCTCGGTATCCTCATCGAGAATTACACCGGGCATTTTCCTCTGTGGTTTGCGCCGCTCCATGTGGTCGTCGCGACGATCACCTCGGATGCAGATCAATATGGCGGTCAGGTTGCCGAACGACTGAAAAAGGCCGGCTTGAGAGTGGAAACGGACTTCCGAAACGAGAAGATCAACTACAAGGTCAGGGAACATTCTCTGACAAAGGTTCCGGTGATACTCGTATGCGGCAAACGCGAAGCCGAGGAAAACACCGTCAACATGCGACGTTTCGGCAGCAGGGACCAGCAATCGCTTTCCCTGGATGAGGCTGTATCCATGCTTGTCGACGAAGCAATGCCTCCGGACATCAGACGCCGGGAGGCTGGTGAATCCTGACAAGGACCATGTCCGGATCGATCGCGATCCGGACATGGACATTTCACTGATCGAGGATGACTTCGACGTCGGTGTCGCGTCCTGCGACGACCTGGAAGTCCCGTCGATAGAGATTGTCCTTATGACGTGCGATGGCTGTGTACTGGCCTTCGGCCAGAACAAGTGAGGGAAAAGCGCCAACGCTTTCACTGATCAGGTCGCCGGCAGAGTTGGTGATCGACCAGGCCGTGTCTGCGATCGCTTCCCCGCCTTCCTCGGCGACGAGTTTAAGCGTGAGGTTGGCGGCCCGGTGCTGGATCGTTGCTTCTGTCAGTTTCCCGGCCTCTACCCTGATGTCTGAACGGATCACCGCATTCACGTTCCCGTATTCGGAAACCACGTGGTACGTTCCTGCATTCAGTCGCACGATTTGGTTCGGCTTGACTTTAGCGATCACCAGCGGTCGCTGTTCGTTGTCATCACGTTCATCAGCATAAATTGAAAAGCTGAGTTTTGAAATCGGTATTCGACCGTCATTACCAGACACGGCGTCGAGAACAAGACCCCCGGCGTTCAGGATGAAATCCCGATTGTCAGCGGCATAGACAGGAACGATCAGTTTCTTCGTAACGCCGGCCAATCCAAACGCGACATGGACGAGGTATTCCCCCGGTTCGAATTCGAAAAGCGCTTCTCCGCCCTCGGACTGTGCGAGAAGCGGCATTTTGCCGCTATCGTCCGTTGTTGGATCAAAAACCCGCCATACAAGGCCATGTTGCAGCGGCGCGCCGTCTCCGGTCAGCTTGGCTTCAAGTCGAATGTTGTAAGTACCCTCGGGCGTTTCCGCTGGGGTCATTGATTGCGGCGCAAATTCCGTCAATCCGGGGAAAAGCGCCGTTGACGGCGTCGTCATTGTTTCGATTTCCTGGGAGAATGCGCCGACAGGTCGGGACAGTGTAAACAGGCAAACTGCCCCCAGAACAAGAAAGCGCTTCAACATTGTCATGACGATTCCATTGTAAACTCGCTTGTTTGAAAACCATACTATAGGCAATTTCAAGGCTAAACCATTGTTGAAAGAGGACCATCCGTGAACGAAGCGTTATGGAAATATCTTGAAAGCCGCCGTACTATACCGGCGAATTTTCTTGCAGAACCAGGCCCTGACCGAGAAACCATTAGAAAAATCCTGACAATTGCGGCGCGCGTTCCCGACCACGGCAAACTCGCGCCTTGGCGCTTTATTGTAATAGAGGGCGAAGCCAGACTGAGGTTAAACGACAGATTTCGGTCAATCGCGCTCGAACGGCGGCCCGACCTTTCTGGGGATCAGCTCCGCGCAGAAAGCACGCGGTTCGACAGGGCGCCTGTCGTCATCGCTGTGGTGAGCCGCGTGGTCGAGCATCCCAAAATTCCAAAATGGGAACAGGTATTGTCTGCAGGCGCGAGTTGTATGGCGCTGCTGATGGCGGCGAACGCATACGGATTTTCCGCGAGTTGGCTGACGGAGTGGATGGCGGACGACGCTGACGCCCTTGCGTCTCTCGGACTGGTTGGCGACGAGAGCATTGCAGGTTTTATCCACGTAGGAACGCCAACTGCGCCCCCGACCGAGAGGCCACGACCCGCGCTCGACGATATTGTGACTTGGCTGGACGACGCTACTGTCTGACGCCGGTATCGCGCGCGCGCGACAATATACGTTCTGCTTGCCGCAGGTGAGGGCGGTCCACCATTTTTCCATCCAGGCTAAGGACGCCAGCGTCTGCCCCAGATTGTTCGAAGAGCGAGACGATACGTTGCGCCCATTCTATCGATTCAGGCGACGGCGTGAAGACGCGATTGATGGTCTCTACCTGATTGGGATGGATCGCCATTTTTCCTGAGAAACCGTCACGCACCGCCTTCTGGCATTCCGCTTCCAGGCCCGCCTCATTTCGGAAATCGACATAAACCGCATCGACAGCCATAACGCCGGCCGAGGCCGCGGCAAGTAGCGCGGAAGAGCGGGCGAGCCTGAATACATCTGTGTAGTTACCGTTGTTGTCTCTGTTTGTTTCCACCCCCAGATCAGCCGACAGATCCTCAGCGCCCCAGGAGACTGATTTCAACCGGTCGGACGCGCCGACATAGGTCGCGGCGTTTAGCAGGCCTGTAGCGGTTTCGGTAATGAGCGCATGTATCCCTATCTCTCCGTTTGTGATCCCGGACCTGGCTTCGTGCACTGCGATCATGGCGGACAAATTCTGTACATCGGCGCCATGTTCTGATTTCGGCAACAGCACACCATCCGGCCGAGTTGGAACCAGAGCTGCGAGATCGTCATCCGCCATACCGCTTGTCAGGGAATTCACCCTTATGACGATTGTGCTACGATCCTTCCTGCTTCGTTGATCTTGGACAAAAGCCGCAGCCAGAGTTCTGGCGGTTTCCTTGTGTGAAAAAGACACCGAATCTTCAAGATCGATCAGCAGGCAATCGGCACCAGATTGCAGAGACTTCTCCAATTTTCTTTCTGAATCAGCAGGCACAAAAAGATAAGATCTCATTCGTCGGGCCTTCTTATTTGCAAAGTTCCGCATCCTGTGGAGACGCCGGCAAAGTTTCCTACAGTATGAAGCGGTTAATGAACATGGTGAACCGATCGTAAACTATTCGGCGTTATGAATTCATTATCTGCAACATCGGACCGGTTATCAAAATATGATCGTCGAAAAATTCCTCCAATGGTCGAAACATGCAAAAGCAATTGATCGCGCCAGAGCGGCGAACGCCCTTGGAAGAGCTTACATCCAGTCAAATATGTCGGAAGAGGAAGCCAGGGCCGCCGAAGCCGCCATGGTTTTCCTGCTCGACGATCCTTCTCCGTTAGTGCGTCTTGGACTTGCTGAAGCGATTTGCTTCAGCCCGCGCATACCACGCGCCGTCATAATGGGTCTGGCGAGCGACCAGCTGGACATCGCCGGCCTCGTCGTAAGTTGTTCACCTGTACTGAAAGACGCGGATCTTGTTGATTTTGTTGCTGACAGCAGACCCGGACTACAACTTGCTGTCGCCATGCGTCAAAACCTGTCTACGTCCGTTTGTGCGGCAGTAGCTGAAGTCGGTTGTAGCCCAGCGGTCAGTGAACTTCTTCAAAACCGCTACGCCAGGATCGCAAGCGTTTCATTCGATAGGATCTGGGAGCGGTTCGAGGACGATACAGACGTGCGTTCCAGTCTGATCGACAGAGATGACCTGCCGTGCGATGTACGGCATACGCTCATATTCAAGGTCGGCAATGCGCTGGCGGGATCGCGCTTCGTTTCGTCAATTGTTGGAACCGGACGGGTAACAGCAGTTACAGCGTCCGCATGCGAAAAGGCGATCTTTACGCTGGCCGACAACGTGCGTGATTCGGAAATTCCGGCGCTTGTGGAACATTTGAGAATCCGTGGCGACCTGTCTCCAGCGTTCCTGATGCATCTGCTTTGCAAAGGAAACATCGAATTCTTCGCCGCAGCGATTGCCGGCATATCCGGAATGGGGAGGGCGCGCGTTCGCGCCATACTCGTCGACGGCCGCCGCGCCTCGATAGCTTCTCTATTCAATTCCTGTGGTATTCAGAGGTCGATTGGAGAGGTATTCGTACAATCGACTTTGCTCTGGCGCGATGCAGCAATGGGCAAATCTGCAATGTCTCCCGAACAAATCATGGATCGTCACATGCAAATCATGCGGCGGCGGCCGGGAGACAAACAGGTCGCTGAATTGTTTCAACTCGTTGAACGATTGAACCTCGAATATCAACGCCGTTCAGCGAGAGATTATGCGCTATCAATGGCAGCCGCCTGATCATAGGGAAACAGCTTTGTAGATAATTGCGATCTACATTGAGTTGAAAATAATCAAAATACCGCCACAATGGTTATACGCTATTTGCAACTATAGCGCTTAATTTTTGCGATAGAGCCTATTTTTATGCAGAATATTTAGGTAATAAATATTTATTTACCGAAGTTGTTTTGATGTCTTGCGCAACAGATTTTTTTGTCTTAAGAAACAAATAGAAATATCGATCCAGAAAAATAAATATTTCCGCGTTTGGAATTGCATAAATGCAATTTCATTCAGAGATTGTATCGTGACAAATAACGGTCGTGACACTTTCAGAACCGAGCCTGTGGTGCTGATAACCGGGGCAACCGGGAATCTCGGATCAAAACTTGCGCGCGAACTGGTAAAAAACAGCCAGAAATCTATTCTTGTCGATCAGATGCCGCATCCAAATCTCAATGTACGGATTGCCAACCTTTCGGTTCCGGGCAATTGGATGCAATTGTTTGCCGGAGTAGATATCGTTATTCATCTAGCCGGCACGTCGAAAGTCAGTTCTTCACCCGACACGCTCAAATCACAGAATGTCGATTGCACAGCGAATGTCCTTAAGGCATGCAGGATGCACAATGTCAGCCGCATTGTTTTTGCCAGCAGTCTACGTGTGATGGACGGGTATCGCGAGTTCGGACGTCGCATCACCGAAGACTTGCCACCGAAACCGTCTGGCGACTTTGGCCGATCGAAACTTCATTGTGAGAAACTGTTGGCCGCGTATCCGGATGTTATATGCCTGCGTCTTGGGTGGTCGCCACGTTACAATATTCGAGAAAATGTTCTCAGAGCGCCGAAGAGACTACGTGAAGTGTGGTTGAGCGATTCTGATTTCCTTCAGGCTATTGAACTTTCAATTTCCGCTGAGAACCGCGGATTTACAGTATTCAACCTGACGTCTGATGTCGAAAACAGCCGCTATCCACTGAGCAGGGCGCGTAAGCATTTAGGCTACAAGCCGCGTGATGGCGTGAACAAGACACAGATCGTTATTTCCAAACTGTCCGGCACGCTTTTTAGTAAGGCAGCTTGGTCCCGCTAAGAAAAAATCAGTGCAATTCCGAAAATGAGTTCCCCGCAAGAAAGCGACGGGCGGATCGCTAGCTTGCGGGGAAGACCGGTATTGTTTTCAAGAAAAACAAGGCTCACCGGTCATGTCAGGATATTAATCAATTACATCTCAGAAAAACCAGTAGAATACTTGTGCCATGCCGCTATTGCATAACAATGCAAGCAATCCACTCGTACTAATATATTTAAAAACGAGAAAAGCAACTGTGTTTCACCTAAAAGTTAAACTGTTCTGTGTTATCGCAATCAAGCTGGCGTTGACCTTCGTCCATGCCTAGTTTGGGAGGAACAGGCTTTCAGGGTATTCGTGTGAAGAATTTGATGTCGTAAGGACGTAAGTCCATTCTACGCGAGCATTGTATGGATCGGGAGGGGAGCCGTGAATTCCGTAGGTCAGTTCGATTACATCATCATCGGCGCAGGATCAGCAGGATGCGTACTTGCAAATCGGCTCTCCGAACAACCCGACCGAAAAGTACTGCTTCTCGAGGCTGGGGGGAATGACGACTACATCTGGGTAAAAATACCCGTCGGATACCTCTACTGCATCGGTAATCCGAGAACCGACTGGGGATTTCGCACCGTGGCTGAAAGAGGCCTCAACGGGCGCTCGATAGCCTATCCGCGCGGAAAGATTCTCGGCGGCTGTTCTTCCATAAACGGCATGATTTACATGCGTGGTCAGGCGTCTGACTATGATCGCTGGCGGCAACTTGGCAATGCTGGCTGGGGCTGGGACGACGTGCTGCCGTTCTTCCTGAAATCCGAAGACCACTATCTGGCTGAAGATGACAGCCTCCATGGCCGCGGAGGTGAGTTGCGCGTCGATAAACAGCGCCTCAGATGGGACGTGCTCGACAGTTTCCGAGATGCCTGCGAGCAGGCAGGGATCCCAAAAGTTGATGACTTCAACCGCGGCAACAACGAAGGTTGCAGCTACTTCCAGGTCAATCAGAAAAATGGATTTCGATGGAATATGGCGCGAGGGTTTCTCAAGCCAGTCCGCGCGCGTCCGAATCTGGAAGTCGTCACGAAAGCCCAGGCGACGCGGCTTGTCATCCGTGACAAGCGGGTAACCGGTGTGGAGTTTTCCCGAGACGGACAAGACTTTGTTGCTGAGTGCCGCAATGAAGTCTTGCTGAGCGCAGGGGCTATCAATTCTCCGCAATTGATGATGCTATCCGGATTAGGACCGCCAAGCGGTCTCTCTAATTTTGGCATCGAATGCATCCATGCAAACGACGCAATCGGAAAAAATCTTCAGGATCACCTTCAACTCAGGACGATTTTCCGCATCAACAATGCAAAGACGCTCAATCAGCGCGCATCAAATTTGTTCGGCAAGATATCGATCGCCATGGAGTATGCCCTGATGCGGTCCGGACCGATGTCCATGGCGCCCAGCCAGCTTGGCGCATTCGTCAAATCTGAACAATCACTCGAAACGCCCGATCTTGAATATCATGTACAACCGCTTTCACTCGACAAGTTTGGTGATCCGTTGCACGATTTCCCGGCGATCACCGCTTCGGTCTGTAATCTGAGACCACATAGCCGGGGACACGTCGGCCTGCGATCAGCCGATTGGCGCGACGCCCCAGTCATCGCCCCAAACTATCTCAGCACAGAGGCGGACAGGCAGACGGCCATTCGCGCAATCCGAATTACACGTAAAATTCTGCAGCAACCGGCAATGGTCAAATACAGACCGGACGAATATCTGCCGGGTTCAAACTGTCAGAGCGACGATGACCTGATAGAAGCCGCGGGCGACATAGGCACCACAATATTTCACCCGGTCGGCACGCTCAAAATGGGAAATGACGATGCAGCAGTTGTCGATAATCGACTGAAAGTACGTGGAATTGACGGGCTGCGTGTCGTCGATGCCTCCGTCATGCCACTGATAACATCAGGCAACACAAACGCTCCTACCGTCATGATTGCCGAGAAGGCGAGTGATATGATCATTCAGGATAACAAGTCCTGATCCAGGTCGATTTGTTGAATGTCGCATATGGTGTTTGACTCCTGCGCGCCGAGCACTATGTTCCTTCTTTGTTCTTACTGAGGGGTATGGCATTGCAAGAAACACAATT
Organism: Hoeflea sp. CAU 1731; assembly: GCF_039888615.1. Lineage (NCBI taxonomy): Bacteria > Pseudomonadati > Pseudomonadota > Alphaproteobacteria > Hyphomicrobiales > Rhizobiaceae > Hoeflea > Hoeflea sp. CAU 1731. Next base: position 551,649 of record NZ_JBDQQS010000001.1, read on the forward strand.
TCAAGCTTGGACGACCAAAGCAGTCGAAAACAGAATTATTGAAGCGGCTGAAACATTGATGCTTTGTCCACGTGCACACGGTCCGGCCGACATAAGCAATTCCATGCCGGCTACAATCCTCGACCAACATGCAACCTATGGCGAATCAAAGCTATGCTACAAGCGCAGGCCAACGCCTGGTGCATTGGACAGGATGGAGACGTGCTGGGAATGGATTAATGCTTTGCCCGACCAGGCTGAGCGGGAACTTCTCTACGAGTGGGCGAGGATCAAATGCGGCAAGGGATGCACCCTTGCAGTGCTGGCGAAACTTAAAGGCTACACGGAACGCGGCCTGCGCAGAAAAATTACTCAAATATGCGCAAAAATTTCCCAAAAACTAAACGCAGCGCAAGTCGCGAACATTGAAATGGCCAGCAAGCAATGGGTGGAAGACAGACCGTTCGCGCGCTCACAGGAACATAAGCACTTGAACCATTGGATGCAGGAAAACGCGAAGCCTGCAATCAACGCCGAATTGCCCAAGCGGCGATCCGTTCAGCGCATTTGAAGCAGCAGAATACGCTCAATCCTTGAGGAACGGGCGTACTTCATCGAGACGGGGAAGATCAGCGCCACGACGCGTGCAAGTTAAAGAGGCCGCGCGCGCGCAGATGTCGAGAATGCTGCAAAGCCGATCGTGATCGAGAGAATCCACCATTCGCGAGGGATTTCCGTCCTTGCCCAGAAGATACATAAGCATTGCCATAAATGTGTCGCCGGCGCCGACGGTGTCGGCAATCTCGGTGATCGGAACCGCGACCCGATGAACGCCATTTTCAGTCAGTCCGATCACCTCACTCCCGCCATCGGTCACGACAACAAGGCGCGGTCCATCCCCCAGCCAGGACTGCGCAGTATCCAACGGATCTTTGTCCGGATAGAGCATCGACAGGTCTTCGGAGCTGACCTTCACCAGGTCTATCAAAGGCAACATTGCCGTTATCCGCGCCTCCCAGACAGACATGTCGGCGACGACAGTCGGACGAATATTTGGATCGAGAGATATGAAACGGCTTTTTTCACGCTCAAGAAGGCTGAAGAGTGTTGAAGAAGTCGGAGGCGTCACGAGAGAATAGGATCCGAAATGAAGCCATTCGACATATGGGGGCAGGGGCGGCAGATCTTCAGGCGCAAGTGAACGATCGGCGGCGCCGTTCCCAAAGAACGCGTATGCAGGCGAACCTTGGGCATCCAGCCCAACAAAGCTCAAGGTTGTTGGCGCGTCCTTTCGCACGACGGCCCATTTGTCGATGCCTTCTTTCTCCATGGTTTCGGCGATGCGGTCGCCAAACAGGTCGCCAGAAACACCGGTAAACAATGACGCGCGCGCCTTCAGCCGGGCGAGCCCCATGGCGACGTTATAGGGAGAACCGCCAATACGCGCATCGTAAACGGCGTTCGCGCCTTCGGGCCGATCAGTTTGGAAGAAATCGAATAGTGCTTCGCCGCAAACCAGGTACATTTTAGAAATCCGTCATTCGATAGAGACTCAATAGTCGGAAACGAGCAGCCGCCACGGCTCCTCGTCCTCTTCTATCTCCGAGAAGCGTCCAATTTCCTCTTCGAACCAATTATCGTTGAGGTCGTCGTTGACCGTGGACACTTCGCCAATCAGGCAATCGCCATGCTCAGCCCAGAAGGCATGCCAAACGCCCGGCACAAGTGTTACGCTCTCGCCAGGCATGAGCCGCAATTTGTCTCCTGCGGGTATCGATCGCACCATGCCGTCGACGGCGACGTCCACGCCCCTTTCACGATCGATGGAACCGTCATCGTGCGAGCCGTACAACTCCAATATAAGATCGCCGCCTGAGCGATTAATGATATCTTCCACTTTCGAGTAGTGGGTATGCATAGGGCAAATCTGGCTATCGCGCGATATCATGATCTTCTCAGCGTAAAGCATGCCGGATCTTTTCGCTAAATCCTCGATGTTGCCGTTCCTGATCGTAAAGAGAAAAAGACCATATTCGGAGAACCGTTCTTCTCCGTAATCGGTGACGTCCCATCCAAGCCTGTTATGAAACAGCGCCGTATCGGCAAGAGCCCGCATCTCATCCGGTGCGAACGAGGCAAAGCGCGGCAACATAAAACCGTGGTCTCGTATGAACGCGTCGCCTTCGCGAAGAATAGTGTTGATTTCTGACCGTTTCATCACGGTCCATCTATAATTTCGTACTCGGCGTGGCAATGCCTGAACGGGAATTTGGGTTCTTGATACACGCTGTGCTTATGAGTTTGCGCCTGAGCATGCTCAAGTGATTGAAAATCAACTCAAAGGATATCAATATGATATTCATGGCGCTCATGAAGACGATCGGGATTGGAGACCTTGCCGGACGCACTGGTGTCAGTGTTTCAGCGATCCGCTTTTATGAAACCGCCGGTCTACTGACCTCGGAAAGAAACGCCGCAGGGCAAAGGCGGTTCGTCCGGTCGGATATAAGACGTTTGGCCTTTGTTCAAATCGCGCAACAACTTGGATTTACGATCGAGCAAATCCGCAAACAACTTGCGGCATTGCCTGCGAAAAGGACGCCTAACAAGAAAGACTGGAGCAAGATAAGCCGCAATTTCAGGAAAGAGCTGGATGACCGTATCGAACGCATGGTACGGCTTCGGGACAATCTTGACGGGTGCATCGGTTGTGGCTGTCTTTCTTTGCGGGCATGCGCTTTGTTAAACCCGGATGACAAGGCAGGAAAGGTGGGCGCAGGACCGCGTTATCTGCTTGGCGACTTATCGGAATGCGAGGAGACTTGAGAATTAGCCGGCTCGATGATCCGTATTCTGTTCCTGTCCCTTCGATGTCTCGTTGCGGCGACGCCGGCGGCTATTCCGACATACCGATAAACAGCGCGGATCCTCGCTACGCCGAACCACTGGTTTGCGTGACGGGTTCCGGCATCGCAGGCAAGTCCTACTATCATCAGGATGATGGCGAAAATCCCCCGTATGGTTACAGGGTTCCTGGCAGCCTTCCCGATATATGGTGCAGAGCGAGCGTTCTGCAGTCGCTGCGCCATGCCAATACCTGTCTAAAGCCCTATGATGCGGAGGTTTTTGTCTGGGACGCCTATCGTACGGTCGAGGCGCAAAAGGCGTTGTGGCGTCATGTCGAGTTTGATGTTCGAGAGCGACATCCCGAAATGAACGACGCTGCAATTTTCCATGAAGTCATCAAATATGTTTCCAATCCGCATCGGTTCCAAAAGGATGATCCTAAGACTTGGCCGGTCCATGCAACGGGCGGAGCGGTGGACCTGACATTGCGTTCACTTGCCACTGGCGAACTTCTGGATATGGGTTCAGGCTTTGATGAGATTTGCGATTATACGCCCACAGCTGCTTTCGAATTCCTGCTAACCGACGGGAAATGCAATGCCGATCACCCACCGTTGCGCAATAGACGATTGCTGCATTGGGCGATGACGAACTCAGGTTTTGCGAACTATCCTCAGGAGTTCTGGCATTACGACCGTGGAACTCAACTCTACGTGGTCAACAGCGTTGGGGCCGACGAAGTAGCATGGTACGGATATTGCGATCCGACCGGTACGGAATGAATGCAATCTGGCAGCGTTAGAGTACAATCAGCAGACGAGGATTATCATCGATGGAATTGATCGGCATCATCATCTTATTGGCGATCGCCGCCTATGCGGCACACACCTACAATGCCCTTGTCAGAGCCCGGCAGATGTCGCGAGAAGCCTGGAGCGGAATAGACGTGCAATTGAAGCGACGCGCCGACCTCATTCCCAATCTGATTGAGACGGTCAAAGGCTACGCGGCTCATGAGGCCCAAACATTCAGTGATGTGACTGAAATGCGCAGCCGGGCGGCAAATGTCGATCAAAATGACGTCAAAGGCCGAGCCGCTGCAGAAGGTATGTTGAGCCAGGCTCTCGGACGTCTTTTTGCCGTCGCTTAAGCCTATCCCGACCTTAAAGCCAATCAGAATTTTATAGAATTGCAGTCTTCGCTCGATAAAATCGAGCATGACATCCAGATGGCTCGTCGATACTACAACGGGGCCGCTCGGGAGCTGAATGTGAAAGTCGAATCCTTTCCCTCCAATATTGTAGCAAATACGTTCAAGTTCGATCAGGCAGACTATTTCGAAATTACCGACGATTCCGATCGGGCTACGCCAAAAGTGTCGTTTTGATTATTCTTGAAAAGCTTCCAATACTGGGGGAGGCATAATGGTTCGCTCCGCCTGCCTATCCGTTCTCTTTGGCTTGATCGTCCTTGCCAGCTCATTGAGCCGCGCGCTGGCCGATGAGTACATCCGGTCCTTTAAGAGTGACATTGCAATCGCCAGGGACGGTGAACTGACTGTCACCGAAACAATAAGCGTCAATGCGGAAGGCCAACGAATTCGCAGAGGAATTTATCGTGATTTTCCATTGCTGCAAAGAGACGCTGACGGGAAGGAACGAGAAGTCGGATTCGAAGTGGTGTCGGTAAAGCGCGACGGTGAAACAGAGCCATACAAAACCCAACGCGGTTCGCGCGCCATCCGAATTTACATCGGCGATGAAGATGTTTTTCTGGATCGTGGAGAATATACTTACGAGTTGATCTACAGTACTGACCGTCAAATACGCTTCTTCGATGATCAAGATGAATTGTATTGAAATGTAACCGGGAATTTCTGGGAGTTCCCGATACTGCAAGCTGAAGCGCTGGTAAAATTGCCCGATGGCGGCATTGTCGATCAAGTCGCCTACTACACAGGACCCTACGGGTCCAAAGGCAAGAACGCCGAGGCGGAGATCACAGAGGGCCGAAACGCCGTCTATTTCAACACAACAGATAAACTCGAGCCGCGTGAAGGCCTGACCATCGTCGTCGGGTTCCAGAAAGGCGTTGTGCTACCGCCAAGCGAGGCTCAAAGACGATCCTGGTACTGGCGCGATCACCGTGGCGATATCATTTCCATCGTGGTCTTGTTGCGTTGAACGTTTTGTTCTTTTTCCTTATCGGCGCGCCGACTGCGTTGGGACGAAAACTAATGGATGAACTAGAAGGTCTTAAAACCTATCTCAGCCTCGCAGAAAAGGATCGAATGAACCTGACGGGCGGACCACAAATGTCTGTCGGTCACTATGAAACCTTGCTTCCCTATGCTGTCGCACTGGGTTTGGAGAAGCCTTGGACAAAAGCCTTTGAAATCTGGTTGACAACTGCAGCAGCGGCTACTGTGGCTGCCACATGGTCTCCCGGCTGGTATCATGGAGGTTCATTTGACAGTCATCACATCAGCGATTCAATGAACAGCATATCGTCCGGGATCGAAAGCAGCCTGACATCTGCAATGCCTGCTCCAGAGTCATCATCGTCCGGATTTTCCGGCGGCGGAGGCTCTTCAGGCGGCGGGGGAGGCGGTGGAGGCGGAGGAGGGTGGTAGACCTACTCTTCAAACTTCTTGCTGGCTGCAAGTTTCTGCATGCGCCTCAAACGCATTCTTCGCACAACAGGTGAATTACTCCGGCAGATTCTGCCAAGTTGGCGATGACCAATGACGATGTTACGGCGCCGACCAGAAGCGGGTGTTGAACGAGTGTTTGGTTTTTTCATTTATCGACCGATTTTCACCAGCAATCATCGCTTGACAGAGTAATACCAAATAGTTTCGCGACGTAACAATCTGTGAATCTTATAGTCATACTGCATTACACTTGCAACAGTTGTACTGTCAGACGACCACAACGGACTTCATACTCAAAATCGTTTGCTGCACACCGCATTTTCAACAATACTGCTCGATGCCAAACAATTGCTTGTCCGTGTAGCGGAAACCGTGAGCAAAGCCTGCCGGAAGCAATTTTTCGATTGTATGCAACTGTTCGTCAGTGAGCTTGAGGTCACCGGCAAGCGCGTTCTGTTCCAGATGTTTTGCAGTGCGCGTCCCGGGAATGGCTATGATATGTTCGCCTTGCCTAAGCACCCATTCAAGCGCCATCGATGCGGGGTGCGCGCCCTGATCTTTGGCATATTCAATGAACGTCTGAACAGCTTTGCGATTGTAGCTGAAATTCGGTTCGGTGAACCGAGGGTTTTGGCGGCGAAAGTCGCGTTCTGTGAAAGCGGCAGGATCAGGGGTCTCGTCGGCAAACATGCCGCGTGCAAGCGGAGAAAATGCGACAAAGGCTGCGCCAAGCTCTGCACAAGCCTGAATTAATCCAAGTTCCGGAATGCGTGTCCATAGGGAATATTCGCTTTGAACCGCCCGAACAGGATGTATCTGTGCTGCGCGGCGCAACGAAGACGGTGCAATCTCTGAAAAACCGATGCCTCCGATTTTACCTTCAGCAACGAAATCCGCCATAAATCCGGTCACATCCTCTATCGGAATGGTTTGATCTCGACGATGGACGTAGAACAAGTCGACGTGTTCGACTCCGAGACGGCGCAGCGATTCCTCAAGGGTAGTGCGCATATGGTCTTTTGAGTTGTTGAAGCTCCTTGGAGGCCCGGCGACAATTCCAGTTTTCGTCGCTATCGAGAAGCGATGCGGGTGCAACTTTAGGAAGCTGCCGATCACACTTTCGGAGAGGCCAGCTCCATAGACGTTCGAGGTGTCGAGATGCGTGACCCCCAATTCAGCCGCTCTGGCAAGAGTGCGGTGTGATTCAGCTTCATCTGTCGCGCCGTAAAAGCCGGCAAAGCTCATGCAGCCGAGCCCAACAGCGCCTACCAGAGGTCCATCCTTCCCAAGCATTCTCTTGTTCATAGACATCTCCGATGTGATTGATTTCAAACTGACTGGCGCGGAAAAAGCCGGCTAATTGGTATCGTAATATTATATCATCTGATGTGAAACAGTATTGCGCCATTATTGACGTCTCGGTTTAAAAACAAATGAATGAACATCCTTGACCTCAAGTTAAGTTGAGCTCGTAAAGTCACGCTCATTTCCGAATCTGTGGTTGGTGGCGACTGGATGGCAATTGTGGAAACAAGTGGTAAAGAGATGGTTCGTTGGCGCGAACTTATCAAAACAGGTCATGCGTCAGCGCTTGTTCTTGTATGTCTCGGGATCTGGTTGCACGCCGCTGATGGATTGCTTGTCGCCACCATGATGCCGGCAATTGTAGCTGATATCGGCGGAATTGGCGCGTTGCCCTGGAATATTGCTCTCTACGAAGTGGGGTCCATTGTATCCGGCGCAGCCAGCGGTCTCCTGACAACGCGCTATGGCGTAAAGACGCCAATGGCCGTAGCTGCGTTTCTCTTTTCGGTCGGGTGTCTGGTCAGTGCTTTTGCTCCATCCATGAATGTTGTTCTGGCTGGCCGATTGTTCCAGGGTTTCGGCGGCGGCGGCATGATGGCGATGTCTTTTGTATCCATTGCAACCCTGTTTCCGTCGCGCCTCACAGGTCGTGTGATTGCGGTTATCTCGGCGCTTTGGGGTGTTGCATCGTTCGTAGGACCGGTTCTTGGCGCGCTGTTTGTTGAATACCTTTCATGGAGAGCCGGATTCTTCGCCTTCGCCGGACAAGGCATATTCTTGGCGGTCTGGATAGCATCCAGCAGTCGCATACGGAGCACCGCTGCAGACACTGGTGACAACAGTCCGTTTCCAATCCGGCGTTTGCTGTGGTTGACCGCTTCCATTGTCTCGATTGCCTGGGCCGGCATTGAGGTGTCGTTGCTCAAAACGACCGCCTTCGTGGCTCTCGCCCTCCTGCTTCTGTTCCGCTTTTTACAGCTCGATATGGCGTCAGGCAATAACAGGCTACTTCCCAGAAATCCCGTCGATGTCAGACGGGCGACAAACGCCGCTCTTGCAGTCGTATTCTGTTTTTCAGCGGCTACGATTGCCATTGGACTTTACGGACCAGTTCTCATGATGGCCGTGCACGGCGTATCCATCCTGACAGCAGGATCTGTGCTTTTATGCGAATCCATCGCGTGGTCGGTCATGGCAGTGATCGTATCCGGTATTTCGGAGCGACACGACAGGACGATGGCGGCCATCGGGATGTGCATCGTCGCGTCAAGTATCGCCTGCCTGGCCTGGTCCATTCCGCATGGTCCGATATGGTTCATTTTCATATCCGCAATTCTCATGGGCAGCGGTTACGGAATGGCGTGGACGTTTATTCTCAGAGTGGCGACACAGACGGCGGATGAGGATGACGTTAGCAGAGTGTCTGGCGCTATGCCGACGATTCAGAGGCTGGGTTTCGCATTCGGCGCAGCCTATTTGGGGATCGTCGCCAATTCATCCGGAATAGCCGCGATGGGTGTTGCAGGCAGACCGGAGCCAATAGCTATAGCGGTATTCGCAGCCCCACTCTTGCCGGTCATGTTCGGCCTTGCAGCTCTTTATATGTTTGCTCGACCGCGCGAGTGATCGAATTCGTAAACAGCGCGTTTCAGCCTAGCTTAACCGATTGGATAGCATGAATAGCCAGCGCCCCGCCTTCGAACCACAACTGTCGCATCTGTTCGAAATTCTCGGAATAGGATTCGACCGGGCGAAGGGGCAGTTCGGAATCCGTGTCGGCTGCAATGGATCGGGCGACAGCTTTGCCGAATACACTGCCGGGAGCTATTCCCCGACCGGAATAACCGAATACGGCGTATCCTGAATTGCCGAGCTTGAGAATTCTTGGAAGATGATCACGGGTCATGGCGATCCGTCCCGTCCATCCATGCACCAAGGGTTCTTCGGCCAATTGTGGAAACAGTGATGCGAGTTTTCTCTTTGCCCATTGCTCATGAATCAAAGCCGCCGGATGGTCCAGCGATCCAATGCCGCCAATGATCATTCTGCATTCACTATCAAGACGGAAAGACGACATGACCAGAGCGGTGTCCCAGCATCCTTCAAGCTCGGGCAGGATTGATCCACGCGCCTGGTCAGACAGTGGTGAAGTCGCAAACTGGCAGTAATTCACTCTTGTATGCCCCATAGATGGCATGCCATCGGTCGCAATGGTGTAGGCGTTGGTGGCAATCAGAAGACATCGCGCGGATACAGTGCCTGTTGGCGTGACGACCAGCCACAGTTTATTTTGCCGCTTTATCGCCGTTGCCGGCGTTTTTTCGCAAAATCTGGCCGACGCCTTGATCGCGGCCCGCGCCAGGCCGCGGCAATATGCCAGCGGATTGATCGTCCCCGCGCGCGGATCAAACAACGCGCCCCCGAATGCAAAGCTGCCGGTGCGCGCCGCGGCTTGACGCGCATCAAGAATGTCGACGGGAGCCTTGTGCCGTCTAAGCTGCTTGTAACGGCGCTCCAGGTCTCGCAATCCGCCACTGGAGTGAGCGCAATGCAGCGTTCCATTTCTTATGGCGTTGCATTCGATGGAATGTTTCCGGATCAGTTCGAAGACGAGATCAGGTCCGCCGGAAAGATATTCGTTGAGCTTGCGTCCTTCCTGGGCGCCTAGAAGGTGCTCGACGTCTTCTGGCGGCGTCCACAAACCGGCGTTTACCAGGCCGACGTTTCGTCCGGAGCCGCCAAAACCAACGTTCTCCGCTTCTAGCAGACAGACACCCAAACCCGCCTCTGCGGCGTGAAGAGCGGCGGAGCACCCCGTGAAACCGCCGCCAATTATGACCAGATCGGCAGACATATCACCTTCAAGCCGGCCGGCGTCCAAAGGCTCACCGGCAGAGACAGACCACACGATGCTATCGAGTTGCATCAATATCCGTCTCCAATCGAGGCTGGGAATTGTCTTCCACTAGATGTCGAAAGACACGCCCTGCGCCAGCGGCAAGCTGGCGGAATAATTGATCGTGTTGGTGGCGCGGCGCATATAGGCTTTCCAAGCGTCCGAACCCGACTCCCGTCCTCCACCGGTCTCTTTCTCTCCTCCAAACGCTCCGCCGATTTCAGCGCCAGACGTTCCAATGTTCACGTTGGCTATGCCGCAATCCGAACCACTGGCGCTAAGAAACTGTTCCGCCTCACGCATGTTCAAGGTGAAGATTGATGAGGAAAGTCCGGCGCCAACCGCATTGTGCAGGGCGATAGCCTCGGAGAGTTCGGTGTACTTCATCACATAAAGAATAGGCGCAAACGTTTCCTCAAGAACAATACCGCTTTGTTCCGGCATTTCCACCAGAGCCGGCCGAACGTAAAAGGCTTCGGAATTGCCAATATCGACACGACCGCCGCCGGTTACCGCACCGCCTTGCTTTACAGCTGACTCCAGTGCAGCCTCCATGGCTTCAAAGGCATTGCGGTCGATGAGAGGGCCGACAAGGACATCCTGCTCAAGCGGATTGCCGACCGATACCGTTTCATAAGCTTTTTTCAAACGGGGCACGAGTCGATCGTAGATATCTTCGTGGACGAAAAGCCTGCGCATCGACGTACAACGCTGCCCCGCTGTGCCGATTGCCCCGAAAGCAATCGCGCGCAGCGCCATTTCGAGGTCCGCGGAGGGGCAAACGATACCGGCGTTGTTTCCCCCGAGTTCGAGAATCTGTCTTGCGAACCGGGCGGCGAGCCTCGGACCTACCAGTCGGCCCATGCGCGTCGATCCGGTTGCCGACACGAGAGGAACCTTGGTGTTGTCGACAAGCGCCTCACCAACGTCTCCTGCGCCAATTAAAACCGTCAGCAGATTTTCCGGAGCATCCCCGAAACGAACAAGCGCCTTTTTAAGAATTGCCTGACACGCGAGCGCGGTCAGCGGCGTTTTTTCGGACGGCTTCCAAACAACTGAATTGCCGCAGATGAGCGCCAAGGCGGAATTCCAGGACCACACCGCCACAGGAAAATTAAATGCGGTAATGACGCCAACCACGCCAAGCGGATGCCAGGTTTCCATCATGCGGTGACCGTCGCGCTCCGTGGCGATTGTCAAACCGTAGAGTTGCCGCGACAAGCCAACTGCAAAATCGCAGATATCGATCATTTCCTGAACTTCGCCCGCGCCTTCGGACGGAACCTTACCGACTTCAACAGAAACCAGTTTTCCGAGATCCTCTTTGGCGTTTCGCAATTCTTCTCCAAGAAGCCGGACGAGTTCGCCCCTACGGGGCGCTGGCACGTTGCGCCATTGCAAAAATGCGCGGTGAGCTTCCTCAATCTTCGATGACACCTGTTCAGCGCCAGTCTGTTGGACTTTCGAGATATTTTCACCGGTTAAAGGCGTTGAGACCACCAAATCACCTGACGTGTAAAGTTGTTCTTCCACGCCGAGTCTGGATAGAATTCTTGCGGTTTCATTGGCAATCATTGTTTTGGCTCCTGAACGTTTCATTACCCGCTCTTCATGATGGTTGGGAAGAGGCATTTCAAGATCGTGTTAGCCCTTGACACGTATTCTCTTTGATAAGCAATTGTCTCCATACGGTATTGTTGGCGTCCGCCGAACAGGATCAGCCAGATAGGGAGGAAACTATGAAACAACCATTCATCAAACGCACAGCCTTGTTCGGCTTTGCGGGACTGCTTGCGCTCAGCCTTGGTTCCGCGACCCAGGCGGAAACGCGCGTGACTTACAAATCCGCCAAGTCAGGATCGTCCTACTATCAGATGGGCGTTCAGATATCGGAGGCCGTCAAGGAAGCATCCGACGGTGGAATCATCGTCACGAACGAAGAAAGCCAAGGGTCGGTCCAAAACGTTATGGAGGTGAGGGGGCGTGGCGCAGACTATGTCTTCACAACGCCTCCTTCCCTGGTCACTCTTGCGCAGCAGGGCGAGGGCCCCTTCGAGGGAAAAGGTGATCCGAAATTCGAAACTATTCGCGCCTTGTTCCCGATACCATCTTTAACCATGCATTTCGTCATGTCCAAAGAAAGCGGCGTGACCGACTTCGAACAACTGGCGGGTAAAACGTTGCTTCTTGGCAAGGGCTCGTTCGGCGCCAGGGAAGGCGCGCGTTACCTCAAACTGTTCGGGCTTGAGGGCAAGGTGAAGATTGCCGATGTGGAGCTTTCAAACGCTGTGCCAGCTCTGAAGAACGGACAAATAGACGGTTTCGTGACCGCGGGTTCCTATCCTGCGCCCAATGTCACCGAGGCGGCCGCGTCACTTCCCATTACGATCCTGTCGATGACCGGACAGGAAATCGAGGAGACAGGACGAACCCAGATCGTCATCCCCGCAAACACTTATGCGGGCCAGACTCAGGAAGTGATCACCACCTCGCTTCCAGTTGTCGCCTATACAACAACCGAAATGGATGATGATACGGCTTATGCGCTTACGAAAGACTACTGGGACAGTCTGCAACACATGACCAATTCAGCCCCGTGGTGGAATGGGGTCAACGAGACGCTTATGCCGAACATGACAGGCAAGGTTCATCCAGGAGCGGCCAAATTCTACAGGGAAGTCGGTTTCCCAACTGACGCATCTCTGAAATAAGTCATATTGTTTCCTGTTCGTCGGCGGCATTGACTGATCGGCGAACGGGAAACTTCGAGTTTCTGCATGTTCCAGACAATCAGCGAGACCTTGAAACCTATTCGAGTCGTCTGGATATCTCTCGCTCTCGTTCTTGTCGCATTTCATCTTGGCCTGATTTTCTACGGGCTCGTCTCCAATCTTGTTAGTCGTCCATTGCACATGGCGCTGGCACTTCCCTGGATTTTTCTTTTCGCCTCCAATCCCGGTTGGTCGAGAATTACCGGGTTTGTTTTCTGGCTGGTCGGCACATTGTCCTGCGTGTGGATCGTCGTCTATCACGAGGCGCTTGCTGACCAGTACGGCTTCCTGGAAAATCGCTGGCAATTGTTTATCGCCAGCGCCCTGTTGATCGTTGCGCTAGAGGCCGCTCGCCGGGCGATCGGCTGGCCGCTGCCTCTCATAGCGATGCTTGCCCTCGCTTATGGACTGTTTGGCCAATATGTGCCTGGTGAATTCGGCCATTCGGGCACTCCGCTTGGGAGTTTTTTGGGCACCTTGACGATCGCCGAAGGCGGCCTGTGGGGTAGCCTGACCGGCGTCTCCGTTTCTGTCGTTGCGATCTTCGTTATATTCGGCGCATTTCTCAACGCTGGCGAAGCAGGACAGGGTTTCATGAATGTCGCCGTGCTTTCGGCTGGTCGCTTGAAGGGAGGCGCAGCCAAAATATCGGTGATTTCGTCAGCGCTGTTCGGTTCGATTTCCGGATCGGCCTCGGCCAATGTCGCTTCGACAGGCGCAATCACTCTGCCGGCCATGACGAAGCTTGGCTATCCGCGACGTCTGGCCGCCGCCGTCGAGGCCGTAGCCTCGTCCGGCGGACAGATCATGCCGCCATTGATGGGAGCAGGGGCCTTCGTCATGATAGAACTGACAGGCATTCCCTACACAACGATAATGGCGGCGGCTTTTCTACCGTCGCTATTGTATTTCTTGACTGTATGGATTGGCATCAACGCATATTCCAGCCGATACGACCTGAAAGCAGTTAGTTCAGCCGACCAGCCCACCATTCGCGAAGTAGCTGTTACCGCCGGGTTCTTTCTTATTCCTTTCTCCATTCTGATGTGGGGAATGTTTGGCGCAGGCTACACGCCGCAATTTTCCGCCTGTATGGCGATCGTTGTATCATTTGTCTTGCTCTTTGCCGGGTCTGACTTCGAGTGGAACCTGAAACGTTCAATGCAGCGAATTGAAAACGCACTGATTACGTCGGCCAAACAGGTCTCGATGATTGCATCGATTATTCTTTGCGCCTCTATCGTTATTGGCGTCCTTTCAATCACCGGACTCGGGGTGAAAGTGACGTCACTCATTCTTTCTGGCTCCGGCGGAATGCTGTGGCCATCACTTCTCTTGACGGCTGTCGCCTGTCTTATACTCGGGATGGAAGTTCCGACGACCGCCGCCTACGTCATTTGCGTATCGATCGCGGGGCCAGCCCTGATTGAACTTGGCCTTGAACCGCTTCAGGCGCACCTCTTCGTTTTCTGGTTCGCGCTCCTTTCAACGATTACGCCACCCGTTTGCGGTCCAGTTTTTATCGCAGCAGGAATGATTGGCGAGAACTGGATAAAGGTCGCCGTCACGGCAATGTCTCTGGGGATAGGCCTCTATATCATCCCGCTCGGCATGATCGCCGACAGCGTTATTCTGGATCCTGTCGGGCGGCCTTTCCCGGCGCTTCTGGCGTTCCTGCAACTCGCCATCGGCCTCGGACTGATTTCCTGGGCTATCATCGTGCGCAGAACATTCTGGACAAGAGTCTTTCTGGCGACGCTCGGAGCCGCCGTTGTCTTTTCTCCAGTTATCATCAAGGCTTTGGTCGCGTCTGCGTGAAAAAACCGGAACCTTGCGGTTAAACAAGGCTCCGGTTCGAGGCATGCCCCCCGGCAATGCTGTAGAGTGTCAGATGCGTCCCGAAAAACGCGATACAAAACGAGAAATTGACGGTCAGGGCTGCGCACCAAAGGCGCTGCAAGCATCTGATGAGTCGCAATGCTAACGACTTGTCCAAACGAGCAAAATACCAAATTCCCATTTTCTTCAGAATTTTTTGACCTTAGATCAAAAAACCTCGGAATGTTGCCCGAACGCAACGAATAGCGCGCCTAAAGATCGGAGCCCTGCCACAGAAAGGGCTGGACAGGGCAAGCCTTTTAAAACAAGGTCGGGAAATATTTCGGATTCAGGATATTTTTCTATGACATTTTGGGTCTTGCGACAGACATTCAGCACTTCGGCAGCAGCGAGACAAGCTATGAACGACATTATCATTCCAGACGAAGCGCCATCGGGACGACGCAGAGGCGGCAGAGACAGGAAACGCGCCGCTGGCGGCGCCGTCCAGAAGCCATTTCAACAGCCGGTTCGCGCGTTTACACCGATTGATTTGGCGTCGGCAGAAGAAGTCGAGAAAATACACAAAGCTTCGCTGCGGCTGCTTTCCGAAACCGGGATTCGCGTTCTGCATGACGGTGCTCGCGAAATTATGAAAACGGCCGGCGCGGAAGTGATTCCGGGCCGAATGCGTGTCCGGATGGATCCGGACCTCGTCATGGAGTCGCTCCAAACAATTCCGTCGCAATTTACCCTGCATGCCCGTAATCCAGAACACAATCTTCAGGTCGGCGGCGACAAATTAATCTTCGCGATGATGGCAAGCGCGCCGAACTGCTCTGATCTGGACCATGGACGCAGGAGCGGTAATCAGGACGACTTCCGGAATTTTCTGCGATTGGCGCAGATGCATTCGATATTGCATACGGTTGGCGGTTATCCGGTCGAGCCAATAGACATACATGCCTCTGTGCGACATCTCGAATGTATCTCAGACCTGCTTACCCTAACGGACAAGACGTTTTGCATCTACTCGCTCGGCCATGAGAGGGTCATTGACGCCATCGAAATGACTAGGATCGCGCGCGGTGTCAGCGCAGATACCCTTCGTCGAGAGCCCTCCGTCTACTCGATCATCAACACCAATTCGCCGCTTCAACTCGATATTCCGATGATGCAGGGCATTATCGATATGTCGGGAATGGGTCAGCCGGTCGTCATCACCCCGTTTACGCTTTCGGGAGCAATGGCTCCGGTGACGATACCCGGCGCGCTCGTCCTGCAGAATGCGGAAGCCTTGGCCGCGCTCGCATTCAGCCAGATGGTCAATCCCGGCGCTCCGGCCATGTATGGCGGATTTACATCGAACGTCGACATGAAATCCGGTTCACCGGCATTCGGAACTCCGGAATACATGAAAGCGCAGCATCTGGGCGGGCAACTCGCGCGACGCTATGGGATTCCATATCGCACATCAAATGTCTGCGCAGCCAATACCATAGACGCTCAGGCAGCCTACGAATCCGTATTCTCTCTCTGGGGCGCCATCAATGGCGGAGGTCATTTTATCAAGCACGCAGCCGGATGGCTGGAAGGCGGCCTGTGTTGCTCATTCGAGAAAACCATCCTCGATATCGACCTTCTGCAAATGGTGGCCGAATTCCTCAAGCCAATGGATTTCTCGGAAGACGAGTTAGGATTGGAGGCGATTGCAGAAGTTGGTCCTGGCGGTCATTTCTTCGGCAGTCCACACACCCAATCACGCTATCAGGACGCCTTTTATTCGCCGATTCTCAGCGATTGGCGGAACTACGAGACATGGTTTCAGGCGGGCAAACCCACCGCAATGCAAAAAGCCAACCGAATATGGAAAGAGCGATTGGCCGAGTATCAGCAACCGGATATCGACCAGGCGGTTGCTGCGGAATTGCGGGATTTTGTCGAGCGAAGAAAGGCCGAGGGCGGCGCTCCGACTGACTTTTGAAGTTCGAATTGCAGGAGGAGACAAGACAAGCCGATGAAGGTCTCGATACCGGAAACGATTGAAGAGTGGAATGCGCGGGGCTCGGAGTATTTGCCAGGCCATTTGGGCTTCCAATTCATGATGGTTACGCCTGAGCGGGTCGAGGCGCAGTTCACCGTTCACAAGCATCTGCTCGCATGGAACGGCTTTCTTCATGCAGGCTCAGTGGTCACGTTGGCGGATACCTGCTGCGGCTATGGCACAGTTGCATCATTGCCGGATGGAGCAGTCGGTTTTACGACCATAGACCTATCCACAAATTTCCTCGGCACAGCCCTTGAAGGCGTTGTCGACTGCGTTGCGACACCCGTGCACAAGGGAAGGATGACGCAGGTTTGGGATGCGGAGGTTGTTTCTCAAAAGAGTTCAAAAGTGATGGCAAAATTCAGTTGCACCCAGATGGTGCTCTGGCCGCGCGACTAAGCACACCTTACTCCGAATGACGTATTTGGCCATTGCATTACGTAGACCTCTTCATCTACCGCTTCTGACCAACGGTGTTCCAAGACGCCACACATGAAACGGGCTCCGCTTGGCATTAAAAAAAAAAAGTGCCAAACGAAGCCCGGTGGCCGAAGCCAAATGCAATAATTTACGTAATACAGCCACACCGCCCTGGGCTGTGAGCCTTGAAACGGCTTGAACTTACTAAAACGATACAGAATTGAAACCGGGCTCGCCTAATGCGTGTCCTTTTCTCTCCGACAATTGCAAATATGTCACAGTTTTAGCGCGAAACTGGATCTATGTACTACCGCCCATCACCGCGAGGTGCACGGAAATGACATCTCGCGCCTGAAATTTCAGTTCTTTCTCGGGATTGAACTGGAACAGAACAAGCTCTCTCTCATTCCAGCGCACGAATCGTTTCACATAGGCCATGATGGTCTCGCGTTCATTGTCGCGAATCTGCGCCACGACGAAGTCGCCGCGCCGCGCTTTCTTGACCGGATTGACGTAGACAACCTCGCCATCGAAATATCGCGGCTCCATTGAATTGCCGTTAACGTAAACAGCATAAGCGTCGATGACCGATGACAAACTTGGTGGCCGAAAAACATCCTCAAGTTTCTCTCCATTCAATACGAATTCACCATCGTCTCCGCCGACTGCCTGTCCATAAACCGGTACATCGTTGGCGTTATCCATTAAAAGTGAACCAATCGCTGCATTTGACCCGTTTTCTTTCAGGTCGGAGAAGTCTGCAGTCGGAACATCCTCCGATCCAGGGCCAAACATGAGATCAACTGGCGAAATACCCAGATGAGGGGCGAGCTTTTCCGCCCATTCCTTCGACAGTTGCCGTTCCCCGGCTTCAAGTCGATTGATCTGAGGTTGCGAAGTCTGAACCCTTCTTGCCAACTCCGTTTGTGTGAGACCACGTTGCTCACGCAGTTTCCTGATGGCGTTCATTCCGCAGTTCCGATCCTCATTCCGTGGAGCTCGATACGCGCAATTTTATGCGCTTCAATACAGGCTCAGGATTGACAAATATACCAAAATGGCATAGTGTGTAAACGGTATTTAATCCAATTGGTTCGCCGGGAGTATCCACCTGATGTTGCACAATTCAATCCCACGGGCATTGCCCGAGGGAACAGATAGTCGCGTCCATATTATAAGCGATAATTTTAAGGAGAACAAAACGTGTACAGATGCGCGCATCACGGCGGAAAACCTCGGTATTCACAGAGTGTTGCGTCGCGTTGTGGATAGAAGGGCCTTGATCGACGCCGATAGAAGCTCGGATATTGGCTACAAGGATGTGTCGGTGGCTCACGTCAGTATCCTGAATAGTGAGAAAAGCCAGCGATGAAGTCTTTAAACCAACTATCCGAGAGCCAGCAGATTCGCGTCTTGCAACTTTTTGGCGGAGAGACCTCGACTGAAGAAATAGCACGACATTTCGGGATTTCGGCACAGTCAATCCGTCGTCGCGCCGCCAGGCTCAACATTCGTAAGGGACATGCTTTGCAGAATGTTGTTGGCGAACAAACACAAGAAACCAATCTGGACGTATCCAGACACCTCGAAATCAGAAAGCGCCAGCGTCGCGGCTATTGGATTCCATCAGAGCTTGAACAGACCTATTGCAACCTACTACTCGAGGGAATGACACGGCGACAAGCAGGGGAGATGCTGGGGTTGGTCGAAATTGGCGACGATAAACACGGCGTTACTCAATAACGGTGAATATACTCACGCTAGTGGCCAGAAACTCGGCCTCCTTTCTATTATTTATGACAATTTGCATCGTTCATTATGAAAGACGTCCAACCGACTGCGCGTCAAAATCCAACAGTTAAGAAACGAAAACCCAGGCATGATATTTACCGAATTGCCAGGCAATGCGGTGTTCGCCTCTACAATGGGTCTCGACGATACGACGGCTCGAGAGGCGATCGGGATTGCTTTTCGAGCGCTACGTTGAGGAAAATTGCGTCACGCAATGGCGCCGGACATCTGGCTCTGGTGTTGCGCCTCATTGTGGAAACAAAAGGCAACGCCGCCGAGTTGTATGCCGAAACAATCTCGGCGCTTTCCGCATTGATGGAATTCGACCCGATGTTGGCGGAAAGAGGAGGGGAACTTTTCGATCTGTTTGATGAGATCGACCTCAAGAGCATTCGGGAAAGAGCCCGTGCCATGCGCTCTGGCGTGCCTGTCAGCCATATTATGCGGATTCTGATTCTTCAGGATATCCAGAACATGGATCACGCACTGAGTGAAATCAGATCTCCTGCGGGGAGCCTGGTATCGGTTTGTTCCCAGTGTTGATCAATACAATCGGTTCCGAATAATCATCCACCTTCACGATCAGCAATTCGATGATCCATTTTCGGTCTGATCGAATTGCCTGCGCCATTGCATCACCTGACGCCTTAGATCCTGAAAGCGGGATCTGCAACTGCGCGTGTCCACTACCATCCGTCAGATTCAAGTTGATGTTGCCCGTAACCCAGAAACCGGCGTCAATTGGCTCGCCAAGCGCCGCGGTAACCGCTGGATTGGATTTGATTTCATCCATCGCCATTTGATAGACTGCCGAGTTCTTCAGAACGCCGAAAACCTTCTCGCCACCATAGGCGATGAGAGCAAGTGCACACGCGACGCAGATAAATCCGGCAATGGCCCAGCGCCTCTGACTTTTCAGAAAATGCGCCTCATCACGCCACAGATTGTTGTTCCAGGCCCAGGCGCTGCCCTTGATACCCAAAACAAATAGCATGACGATGTTTACAATCGGCACGAACATCAGCAATGCAATCCAGGTGTTATTGGCAATCCCCCAGATCCAGTTCAACAGAAAGGCGCCCCAATTCCATCGATTGAGTTTTGGCGGAATAGGCGTTCCGTACGGTTGATCTGGCAATGGCATGAAATATTCTCCGGATAGCAGGGCCACGACATCAGACTTGAGAAATCGTATCGTCACGTTTGCGACGTTTCTGATGATCTGTATACCCCAGACAGGATAGCGACCCTAGACGCGTGACACCCGGATAATGCAGACAGTGACATGAACAAACTATCGCCAATTGATGTGATCATGGGTCTCCTCGTTGCCATGGTTTGGGGTATGGGGTTCGTGTTCGCCAAGGCTGCCCTGGACCAGTTTCCTCCAATTTTCTTGATGGCGCTACGCTTCAGTGTAACGGCTGTGGCGTTGGTCTGGTTCGTACGGCCGCCGACAGGGCAGTTGCAGCGCATTTTCTGGATCGCCGTCGTCTCCGCCGCCATCCAGTACAGTTTGACTTTCAATGGTCTGAAGGGACTCGATGCTTCAGTGGCGGTGCTCGTTGTCCAACTGGAGGTGCCGTTCCTCGTGCTGATTGGCGTCCTCGCTCTCGGTGAAACGCCGGGGATACGAAAATGGATCGGAATTTCGATGGCGTTTGTCGGCGTTGGGTTGATGATGGGTGAACCGAAAGTTGGCGCGGCCTGGGTCTCGGTGCTGCTTGTCATAGGGGGTGCATTTACGTGGGCGATCGGACAGGCAATGATACGCACGCTTAAGGAAATCGACGGGCTCACCGCCACGGCTTGGGTCGCCATCTGGGCTGCGCCGCAACTCTTCATCATGTCCTTTTTGCTGGAGAGGAACCAGTTGGATTCCGTGTTGACGGCCAAATGGATTGACTGGACGGCGGTAATTTATCTTGGCTTGGTCATGACCGCCCTCGGATATGCTTTATGGTATTCGCTGGTGAGGAAACACCCTGTCAGTCAGGTAGCGCCGTTTCTGCTGATGTTGCCGGTTTTCTCCGTCGCTGGAAGCATCGCCTTCCTGGGGGAACGGCCAACAATGATCGCGTTTGCGGGGGGCGCGATCGTGATTGCCGGACTTGCATTTATACTGATCGAACGACCGCAATCGCTCGCTCACATGGATAAAAGGGTTGAATAATCGGAAAGTTTGTCTGGCGATCCGTGTGAATTTGGTTTGCCACTGGATCGTGTGATTACGTTTACAGTCAAGATGACCGTGAATGATTCACTGCATATCCGTATCATCAGCATAACGGTTGCGGTAAATATTGGATCTGATCGTGGCGGCGACCTCTGAATCCGGTCGGTAGTGCTTCAGCGTTCCAATAAGGTCCTTTGATGCCGGTTCATGAGTTGTTCCCCATGCGCCTAGCTCCGACATCAGACCAGCCAGCCCATTGCCCCGTGAAGTCGCTTGATAGATGTAACTTCTGCGATCATCGGGATCGCGCTTCTTTTCAATCACACCGCGGTCAACTAGCTGTCGCAACCGGTCGCTGAGAATATTGGTTGCTATTCCCTCTTCACTCGCCAGTTCACTGAACCTGCTTTTGCTGTAAAGGAGAATATCTCGGAGAATTAGCAGGCTCCACCTGTCGCCCACAACGCGGGCGGCAAAATCTATTGGACATTCAGTTTTTGTGGTTTTCATGTCACGGCCATTTGAAACAATGCTAGCCGGTCACTGGCAGATTGCAATCAAAAATGGTTACCCGACCAATCAAGATCGATTATCCGCCATCAATGCAATGTCATCTGGTTGTGCTATCGCTTATCGAGATGTTGCTGGTGGAGGCTGGTAAGTTTTATGCCCGGAGTATTGCGTTACTTGTCGCACCCACAGGTGGCGATGGAGTCTGATATCCCCGTTGCGCAGTGGAAATTGTCCGAAATCGGCAAACACCAGGCTCAGCGATTTGCTGGAGCACCTGTTTTACGAGCAACGACGCGCCTCGTCAGCAGCGGTGAGACAAAGGCCGTCGAAACTGCGCGAATTATGGCCCTGGAAATCGGTCTGGAAGTGGAAATCGATGATGCGATGGGAGAGAACGACAGAAGTGCAACAGGCTTTCTTCCACCGGCGGAATTTCAGGATGTTGCAAACCAGTTTTTCAGAGAACCCCACATCAGCGTTCGCGGTTGGGAGAGAGCGATTGACGCACAGGTTCGCATTGTGCGGGCGACGCTGCCCTATCTGAAGCAGGCAGGGCAGGGCGATATTCTTCTTGTCGGTCATGGCGGAGTCGGCACTCTGCTCTATTGCCACTTTGCCGATGCACCGATCTCACGTTCCTTTGATCAGCCGAATAATGGCGGCGGCAACTATTTCACTATCGCAATCGACAGTTTTCGCGCCGTTCACCCGTGGCGACGAATGGAAGAGTTGCTCGAAAGCATACCGTGTAATCGAGAAGAGGCGACAAATCGCGATATACGCTGGTATCGAGACCATTGATTGTCACGTCGTCCGCGGATTGAGATCCGAAAGGATTTTCTGCAGCATTTCGGAGACTTCCCTGCGCTCTTCCTCGGACATTGAATCGATATCTGCGTCGATGGTTATTCGATCGCCCTTCCTGCTCACCGGTCCGCCTCTTTTTGCAACGACCTCCTTGGTGTCGATTACCCTGTAAGTGTGCACGGGATAGGCGATTCCTTTTACTGCGACCGTCTCATGTTCCTCACAGACGATCGCATCCTGGATCAGACTGTAGGTTTCAGCTGCGACCAGCGTCGTGCCCGGCGCCGTCACGCCCTCAAGTCTTGAAGCAAGGTTTACCGTTCCTCCGATAATCGTGTAGTCCATCCGGTCTTCGCTTCCGAAATTGCCAACCGTGCAAAAACCGGTTGCAATGCCTATGCGGCATTCAAGCTTTTCGGTCAGTCCCATCGTCCTCCATTCCTCACTGAGGGAACGCAGGCGTTTCTGCATGGCGATAGCCATTTTCACACAGGTGACAGCGTCTGCCTGGACCCCACGGGAAACCGGGTCTCCGAAGAATATCATCAGAGAATCACCGATATATTTGTCTATTGTCGCCCCATGGTCCAAAGCGATCGACGTCATTTCCGTCAGATATTGATTAAGGATCTGCGTGAGGTCCTCTGATTCCAGCCTGTCGGCGATTTCCGTGAACCCGACAAGGTCACTGAAGAAGACTGTCAATTTCTTCCTTTTGCTTGCAACGATTGCCGATTGCTCTCCGCTGAAGATGGACTGATAAACTTGCGGAGATAGATATTTGGAGAGTTGTTTGGAGAGCTGCTCGAGGGCAATCGATTTTTCGGCGAGTTCGTTCTCTCGTTCTTTCATCTCGGTAATATCGGAATAAACGGCGACAACTCCACCGTCAGCCGTCCTGCGTTCGCTGACCATGATCCAGGTTCCGTCATGGCGATGCATGATGTGGGGTTGTTCAGGGTGACGGTGCCTCTTGACCCTTTCTTTCAGCCATTCTTCCTCACGTCCAATGGCCTCGGATATCAGTCCAAGTTCGATTGAGCGGCGCACAATCTGTTCAAAAAACAATCCAGGGTGAATCTCGTCGGCGATTTCCGGATGCACCAAGGTGCCGTATTTCTGATTGCAAACGACCAGCCTGTCTTGGGCATCGTAGAGGGAGAAGGCTTCGGAAATGCTCTCGATCGCATCCGCGAGCCTACGACGGGCGAGATCAATTTCCTTCAGGTTGGATTCCTGGATCGAGATTGTTATATCCCGGAACACCTCCAACGCCTTCGACATTTTTCCGAGTTCATCATTCCGGTCAGTGCCCGGTATAACGACGGTCGTGTCACCGGCTGCAAGATCAGTCATCGTGTCGGTGATCTCTCTTATTGGTCTGATAATTCGAGGGCCGACAAAAATCAGCATGATCAGAGCCGAACCGATCAGGCTGGCGCCGGCGATTATCAGCATTTCAATTTTGCCGGTGCGAATTGTTTCATCCGCGTGTCGCGCCGTCTCGTTTGCGTCCTGTTCTGTTTCTTCGACAAGCCTGGTCACCGCAATGACAAGCTGTTGCGAGACATCACCGCTTGCGCTGATGGAATTTTGCGCATGTTCCAGTTCCACGAGTTCCTGTCCGCGCAATCTGAAAATGCTGTCATCTCCGTGACCGATGCTCAGAACCGAATCGATGACCATACGCAATTCATCCGATCTGTTCTGCTCAGGCAGTTGCCGATACGACCGTTCAATCTGGCCAGCTGCTGCGCGAAAGCGTTCTCCAAGCGGCTCCAGCCTTTCCGGTTCCTGGACGTTCGACGCCTCATTCAACAGGCCCGCGGCGAGATTTCCGTCGGACCGGATCGTAAGGAGGTTGTGTATCGTGTTGGCTCCAAGGTCGATAAGTTCCATGGTCTTGGAGGATTGTTGGCTGAAAATCTCAAATGTGCGCGTCAGCAGCCGTTCCCGAGTCTGCAAAATCAGTGGATCAATATACTTTAGGAGGTCGGCATGTATGCGCGCCAGATCCTGACGCGCAACAGTGTCGGGTCCGGAATCCTGCGAACCCGCGGCACGCGTCAGGTAACTGCCAAGTCCGACGACAAAGGCCTGGACAGAATCATTGAAGAACTCGAGCTCGTTTGCAGAAGCGGACAGCCGAAGCGTTCGAATATGATCCGCAATATGCTCGCGGATGCCGCTAAATTCATCGACGCTAAAATGTTGCAAATTACTGTTTTCCAGACCGGAGTCATTTGCTAACGGCCCATCTATTATGGATAGGTCGTTTTTCAGCGCCAGGAGCGCGCCTAGTGTTTCTGTTTCTGCGGTCAAGGTTTCCCGAAGCGCCACTTCCGCTTTGGAGGTTGTCGACTCGTTTTCAATAACCAGATTGAAAACGGCGTCGTCGATCAGAGGTTCAAGCACTTCCAGAAACTGGCCATGAGTCTGTGACAATTTGTCGACCTGACCATGCAACGCATCCGTGATGTCAAGCATGTTGGCGACGGAAAGGTTTACTTCATCGATATAGCCTGAAATCCTTTCAACCTTTCCGGTTAGGTCGCCGGCGATGTCACTGGCCATGCCGATATCCCGCCACTGGGTAATGGCGGCGTTCAACTGCATGACGGCGTCGTCCAGCAGTTTCTTCCTGAATTCCAGTACCGATTGGCTTTCGCTGGCCATAATACTGGGAGCACTGACATAAATTTCAGCGCTATGTTCTGCAATCGTAAGCGCAAGAGTATTTTTCGGCAGGCTGTCCGACGTGACATTGGTTACCGCGCGCTGGATATGGCTGAACACGGTCCAGGCCACAATGCATGCGATGAGCGTGCAAGCGGCAAGCGCGATGAAAGAAAGGAGCAGCTTTGCCTTTATTCCGAAGACAACGGCGGATGATTTAACTTGCTGGACAAGCGCAGCTTCATTTTTGGCGACAGGTTCGGCAAAACTGCGTTCCGAAACAGCGACTTTGGATAGAGCTGCTTCTTTGCCTTTTGCAGCCCCATCGCTCATTGATCTGCAACCTGGCGTTTAATGTTTTCGAACTTGCCTTCATCGTTGATGATGGTGAGAAACACGTTATTGGAGCCTTGATTGTCTCCTGGCCCGTACTGGAGCGAGAAACCGTCGATTTCGTATCGTTGCAATTCTTCGAATAGGCTGATGAAGGTTTCTCGAGTAAGATCGTCACCAAGGTCTTTCAACACCTTCACGACAAGTCGTCCGGTGATGTACCCCTCCAGTGAGACAAAGCCCAGACCGTCTATCAACAGATCTCTGCCCGATGTTTCAGAGAGTTTCACCATTGCATCGTGGAAGCTTGCCACGACCGGAACGGATGTGTCGTGAAACAACGGAACGACTTGCGACACGATTACTCCGCTGCCATCGTTTCCAAGGTCGGATGCAAGCGCATTGCTGCCTACGAAGGAAACAGTAAGAAACAATGCGTCTATACCGATCGACCGCGCAATGCGGATAAACTCTGCAGCAGGTTTGTAAGCTCCGATAATGATAACAGCATCAGGTCCGGCCTTGCGTATGGCTAACGCAGCTCTCTTCACAGCGACCGTGTTGCGCATATAAGTGCCGTCCGCGACGAGTTCGATGCCTCGACGGTTAAGCGCCGCAACGACGCCAGAAAGGCCCGCGCTGCCATATGTGTCATCCTGATAGAGGATTGCGATCCGCTTGATGCCGCGATCCTTCACCAGAAAATCAACAAGTTCCTCGGTTTCCTGATCGTATGAAGCCCGTATATTGATGACGTTGGTCAGGCCGGGGTCGCGCAGGAATGCGGCACCTGTAAAAGCGCCTATGAATGGCGTTCTGTATTCACGCGCTATCGGCTGTACTGCGCGAGATGTTGGCGTGCCGACTTCACCGATCAGCGCAAAGACCTGGTCCTGTTCTAGGAGGCGTCTGGTGTTGTCGATCGCGATTTCGGGTTCGTAACCGTCGTTGTAGGAAATCAACTCAAGCTTGCGACCGTTGACGCCGCCAATCCTGTTGACCTCATCGAATGCTGCGAGGATTCCGTTGCGTATGTCAGTGCCTAGCGACGCTGCTGGACCTTCAAACGCTGCGGACTGACCAAATACGATCCTGTCCTGGTAGACGCCGGGTTCGGCTTTGGCAGGTATGGCAAGACAAACAATACCAGCAATCGCTGCGAGATAAATCTGGAAGCGCCGCACTCTCGAGTTTCGGGACACAGTCTGTCGGGCAACGATCAATTTCATCCCCTCTGCCGCCAACGCGGTAATATGCGTTTTCGGTATCCACAATCCCGGAAACAATCACACAAACTGATACAACGAATTGCACCAGATTGGCAAAAAATCTCCGATACGTTGTGACGCTGAGGGTTCAGTTTTTCAGAACAAATTCGACAGAAGCGCTTTCAGACATGACAAGGCGCCCATTCGGAAGATCGTTATTATTGATTTTGGACTCACGCTCGTGTTCAGGCAGATGCAGCCAACGCCTCTCCAGTCGCTCATTCAGCGCCTTCTCCGAAACATCAAGCATGACTGTCGTATGATAGTATCGATGCATTTGCGCCCAATTCCCGGAGGAAAGCAGTAGATAGTTGCCTTCCAGAACAACATGACGTGCGTGCCCCGCTATTATCCTGGCGGCCGACCGGGATATTTCGATGGTGCGATCGAAAACGGGAACGGCGATCTCTTTCTCGGTATTGCTGTAAAGCCGGTCGAGCATTGCAATCAGCCCCAGGACATCAAAGGTCTCCGGAGATCCTTTTCTCTCCAAAAGGCCGCGTTCCCGTAGGACAGCATCGTCATAGTGGTAGCCATCCATCGGCAGCAAAGCGGCGGAACCAGGTTCGATCCCGTTCAAATGATCAACAAGCTGCTCCGAGACAGTCGACTTACCGGACCCTGGCGGGCCTGCAATCGCCGTCAGGCTTCTGGACGCAGCGCCTCGCTTTGCGATGATAGCCGCCAATCGTTCGAAGGAAACATGGGTCATCGACACCACCGCCAAAGATTGCAATAGTTGAGCCAAGCATTACAGCGCAAAGTCGGTCAGGCAACGGTCAGGCTGTATCGCAGGGAGAGAAAATTTGAAAATTCTGGTGCTCGGCGGCGCAGGCATGGTTGGCCAAAAGCTTGCGCATTCTATTGCGAATGGTGGATTGGGTGACATTTTGATCGACGAGTTGATTCTACATGACATAGTAGAAGCGCGCCCGGTAAATGCCGAATTCCCGATACGATCTCTGGTAGGAGATATCGCAGACAATAGTGAAGCGATCAGACTGGCCGATCTCAAGGCGGATATCATTTTCCACTTGGCCGCCATAGTGTCCGGCGAAGCAGAGACGAACTTCGAAAAGGGCTGGAACACCAATGCGCGCGGCTCTTGGCAGCTTCTTGAAGCGCTCAAGCAGGTGCATGAAGCGACCGAAGGGCAATATCGGCCACGCCTGGTGTTCACGTCATCCATTGCGGTTTTTGGCGGACCTTATCCCGACAAGATCGGGGACGACTTCCTCAGCGCGCCGCAATCCTCTTACGGAGCGCAGAAAGCCGCTACGGAGCTTCTTGTTTCCGATTACAGTCGCAAGGGTTTTATAGATGGCATTTCCATTCGGTTGCCGACTGTCGTTGTTCGCCCGGGTAAGGCCAACCTTGCCGCATCCTCTTTCTTTTCAGGAATCATCCGCGAACCGCTTAATGGCAAGGAAGCCCTTCTTCCCGTGGGTGCGAACGTTCGTCATTGGCATGTTTCGCCGCGAACGACTATCGGGTTTCTCACTCATGCCGCCAAACTTGATACGTCCTTGCTCCAGGGTCGTCTCGCCATCAACATGCCGGGTATTTCATGCACAGTCGCAGAGCAGATCGAGGCGCTCCGAAGTATCGCTGGCGAGGAAACAGTTCGACTCATCAAACGGAAACCGGACGAACTGGTTATCCGACTGGTTTCAGGCTGGCCGCGTAACTTCGATCCCAAACGCTCGCTTGCGCTGGGCTTTCGGGCAGACAATAGTTTTGAAGATATTATTCGAATCTATATCGAGGATGATTTCGATAGATCCGGCCACTAATTGGGGACAACTCAGTGAGATCGATTGGCTTTGTATCAGGACTTATCATGTTGGCTGCGGTGCCTGCAGAAGCGCAGTCCTTGGACTGCTCTCTGGCGACAGGCGTAGTTCAGGAGGCAATATGCGGTTCAGAAACACTGAGATCGCTCAATGATGAAATGACAAGGCTTTACACCCTGGCGCTCAATAGTTCCGATATGACTGAAGAGCGGACGGCAGAGTTGAAAAATTCACAAAAAAATTGGCTGACGGAACGCGGCAAATGCATAAGTTCCACCCTCGATTTAAAGGTATGCATTGCCAATGCGGACGCGATGCGCATTCACGAACTGCGCACCGCATATGCGGTTCATCGCGCTTCAGATGACGGAGTTTCGATCGGCCCTGTCATATATAACTGCGAAGGCGTCGGCGCTCCTGTAAGCGCCGTCTTCATTAATACGATGGAACATATGGTCTCCCTAAGCTGGGAAGGCCGAAGGATGGTTCTGCCACAAGTCATATCAGGCTCCGGCGCGCGTTATCATACGGAATTTCCCGGGGCCGGCGAGGCGACATTCTGGGATCACGGCAAAGGGGCTCTATTTGCTCCACCTGGAAAAGATCCGGTCGAATGCATAAAGGCCACCGGGAACTTACCACCGATCACTGAATAGCGTCACCAAAGCAAAACAAAACTGAGACAGAAGTTTTGCAACCCCGTGTTTCGTTGCCCTTACGGGGCGGATCTTCGATCGTCGCCTGCCTTCCGTGGCCAAATCGGTGTTCCGGACGACGATGGTGGAACTCGAAGTGGAGGAATTGCAGCCGGCGGTTCTTGCAGCCTGCCGGAAAGCAGATCTTGAAATCAAGGCTTACTATGACGGGAATGACGCAGCGACATTCCAAGATATCTCCGGCTGCGATATCGACTACATCTATCTCGATTATCCCGACATGTTCATAGAGGTTGCGAAGAGTAACTTTTGAAAAATTCAAACCTGATCTGATTTCATGGCGTTCAAGTGTTGCGCAGGTTGTCGAATATCTGCATCAAAGGGGCAATTGTAAAACCTGGTATCTTTTAAAACATGACGACATCGGAAAACAAGGACGCACGGTTCTGGGATCGCATAGCCCGGAAGTATTCAACTGATCCGATCAAGGACGAAGAAGGCTACCAGAAGACGCTGATGCGCGTCAGCGACTTAATGAAAAGCGGAAACAGTGTGCTGGAACTCGGTTGCGGAACCGGAACCACAGCCCTGCATCTGGCGACAACGGTTTCCTCCTATCTTGCGACGGACGTTTCGCCGCAAATGATCGCAATCGCACAAGAAAAAGCGGCAAGAAGCCCCATTTCCCAATTGGAGTTTTCGACAGGCACAGTCGAGACACTGGAGCTGCAACCTGATCAGTATGACGCCGTCCTCGGGTTTAACTATCTTCACCTCGTCGAAGACATTGACCGGACTCTGGAGCTGATCCGCCTATGCTTGAAACCTGGCGGATACTTCATCTCTAAAACACCCTGTATTGGCGACATGAACCTCTTGATCCGCTTGGTGATTCCGCTGATGAGAGCTGTCGGAAAAGCCCCGCAGCACGTGCAGTCGATAAAGGCGTCTGCGCTTGAGAAGAAGATTCGCAATACAGGATTTAACATCGACGCTTGTGAATTTCACGCAACGAAGGGCAAGGATGTCAGGCCATTCATCGTCGCCATCAAAACAAACTAGAAGTGGACTTTTGCGTCATTAGCCGACTTGCGTCGCCACTTACGAAACCAGACTACTAGCCCAGAAATCAGGGACACGAGACCTGCAAGAAACGCCCATACCGGCGAAATTTCTGCCACTACAGTTTTGGTTCTTTGCCACGCAGACACATCGATCCGGATGGTGTCCTCATAGCTTGCCAGTATAATTGGTCCCTGGTCGTCGATATTGACGTAAACCGTCAGCCAAAGAATTTGTGCGCCTTCCTCGATCGGCGTCACCCTCCATTGCCAGATCGTGGTCGCGGTATCGGATATTCTCTTTTCAACAGCGCCGGATGGGCTGATCTGAAGTCCCGCGGACCCGTTCAGTTCGGCCGACATTCTTGGCGTTATCGCTGCCCGCTCCCTGACGATTTCGCCGCCCAGACTTGCCGGAATATCTGGAAAGACATCAGAGGCGTTTAGTTTCAAAACAATGGTTTCTGGCTCATGTCGCCACATGGAATTGGTGCGGTTATAGGAGAATGAACCTTCAGGTAAGGCGGTTAGCCGGTCTCTGTATTCCAATGAATCTGGCCGCCCAACCGATGCTGGCGCTCTGCCAACGCTTCCTCCGCTCCCTGTAGGCACGTTTCCGGAACGCCTGTAGTAACGGTGATGGGCAGACCTGTCGGTGGAGTATGAGGAACTATCCGTCGTTTCCTCGGTCGCCGCTTCAGATCCGCCTGCGGATTCCGCGTCAGGTTTTTTGTTGCAGGCCGCCAGCAGAACCACGCTGAAGACAAGGAAAAGCACCAAACCTTTCTCTACGATATGCATTGAACCCTCCTGCGAGTTTCAATGGTTCGCGAGATCATACCACTTCCTTTGGCTGCAAGACTGTGATGGAACCCACAGAAGAACGTTTCCAGGATATTTGCAGCGAAGCATCCAGTTTTGACTGTAAACTATTGTAATTATGGAAAAATGGTGAGCCGACAGGGGTTCGAACCCTGGACCTACTGATTAAAAGTCAGTTGCTCTACCGGCTGAGCTATCGGCTCCCGGAGGCCGGGAATCCCTGCCTCAAGAATTGCGCGGAACATAGGGACGACCCCATGGCGGGTCAATATCAAAATACCGGGTTTATGCGTCTTTTTGGCATATGCGAAAAGGTGACTGGCGCGTGATGTTATTTGAAACTATGTCAGGGCATGTTGCTCCAGACGCGTTTCAGGTAATCGAGTGGATATAAACGACATTTCCGTCTTTGTGGCGATTGGCGCGGGAGCGCTGTCTTTCCTGTCGCCCTGCGTTTTGCCGCTTGTGCCTCCCTATCTTTGCTATATGGCCGGTGTCAGCGTCGAAGATTTCCGGGAAAGCGCGCAGAGCCAAGTCCGGGCGCGCAGGGCGATCTTGTTCGCGTCGTTCTTTTTCACGCTCGGATTTGCAACTGTTTTCATCGCCCTCGGCGCCGGAGCCTCGACGATTGGCGCGTTGCTGCGCAGTTACATGGGCATCCTTTCGCAGATCGCCGGGCTTGTCATAATCATTATGGGGCTTCATTTTCTCGGCGTCTTCAGGATCGGCTTTCTTGCTCGTGAGGCTCGTTTTCAAGGCGGCGGCGCTCCTGCGACAATCACAGGCGCGTATATAATGGGGCTTGCATTCGCCTTTGGGTGGACTCCGTGCATCGGACCCGTTCTCGGCGCAATCCTTGGCGTCGCAAGCACCAAGGACACGGTTGGAGCAGGGGCTCTACTCCTCGGTTTCTATTCACTTGGGCTTGCCATTCCATTCTGGATTGCGGCGGCTTTCTCCGGTCTGTTCATGCGGTTTCTTACCCGGTTCCGGCGGCACCTTGGCACAGTAGAAAAAGTTATGGGCGGGTTACTCGTGCTCACCGGCATTCTTTTCGTGACCGGTGGTATGCAAACCATGGCATTTTGGCTACTGGAAACTTTCCCGATCCTGTCCACGATTGGCTGATCACAGCCGCCCTTTTGTAAAATGTCGACAGGCGTTAGATAACTGGCCGACACGTTCCTGAGTCATGATTCAGGACCTGTTGACATTCTCGGTCTAGAAATTCCGTTAAGATGGAGAAAACCATGGCGCGAAGCTGTCTTGCGATCATACTTGCCGCTGGCGAGAGCACGCGAATGAAGGCGTCTCGCTCGAAAGTCCTTTTCCCGGTCGGCAATCTGCCGATGATCTCGCATGTAATAGGCGCTGCGAAGGCGGCCGGCGTCGGATCGGTCGCTCTGGTTGTCGGGCGCGACGCAGACGCTGTCGAGGCCGCGTCAAGAGACGTCACCGACAACCTCTCGGTCTGGCAGCAGAAAGAGCGATTAGGCACGGCCCATGCCGCCTTGACCGCAGCACAGGCCATCGACGAGGGCTATGACGACGTTCTTGTCATCTTCGGTGATACGCCGCTGGTGCGATCCGAAACCCTGATGCAAAGCCGGGAAATGCTCGCCGATGGAGCCGATGTCGCAGTGATTGGTTTCAGAACAGACAAACCGCACGGATACGGACGTCTGGTAGAGGAAAATGGTGAACTCGTCGCGATTCGGGAGGAAAGAGACGCCACCGACGAAGAGCGCAACATCGGATTCTGCAATGGCGGGTTAATGGCTATAAATGGCCACAAGGCCCTCGAAATGCTTCGAGAAATTGGCAACGAAAACGCCAAATCGGAATACTATCTGACCGACATAGTCGGCATCGCGCGCGAGAAGGGCGGCCGGGCCGTTGCAGTGGAAGCGAGCAATCGCGAACTTATCGGCATCAACAATCGCGCTGAACTCGCCGAGGTTGAACAATTTTGGCAATGGGATCGGCGCATTGACATGATGAAGGCGGGCGTCACGATGATCGCGCCTGAAACCGTTTTTCTGAGCCATGATACAATGATAGAGGCCGACGTAACGATCGAGCCAAACGTGATCATTGGGCCCGGCGTTACAATTCGCAGTGGCGCCGTCGTCAAGGGATTCAGCCATCTTGAGGGGACCACGATTGGTTCCGGTTGCACCGTTGGACCGTTCGCACGACTGCGCCCGGGCGCCGATCTCAAACCGGGATCAAAAGTCGGAAATTTTTGCGAGGTTAAAAACGCGACCGTTGGCGAAGGCGCCAAGGTAAATCACCTTACCTATATTGGCGACGCCACGATCGGCGCTAAATCCAATATCGGCGCCGGGACCATCACCTGCAACTATGACGGCGTCAACAAGCACTTTACGCAAATTGGAGCGGAGGTTTTTGTCGGTTCCAATACCTCTTTGGTGGCTCCGATCGCCATCGGCGATCAAAGTTACATCGCATCCGGTAGTGTGATTACCAAGGATGTGCCGTCACAGGCTCTCGCTTTCGGCCGAGCTCGCCAGGAAAACAAGGAAGGTGTGGCAAAAAAAGTTCACGCTCGCAGTCACGCTCTCAAGGCAGCCACAGGGAAGCCCAAAACCTAGAAAATATGCGAAAACAGAAGCATTTAACGGTGTAACTCAATGTGAACGCCGCCACTGATTGCGGCGGCGCCCAAATAATATAACAAGCGTCAAGGGCAGTACTTCTGATAGGGATCCGGTTTCATGTGCGGCATCGTAGCAATTATTGGCAACAAACCGGTAGCGACCCAACTTGTAGACGCGCTCAAGCGCCTTGAATACAGAGGATACGATTCTGCCGGCGTCGCCACTTTATCCGGCGGTCATCTTGATCGCAGGCGCGCAGCAGGCAAGCTGATCAATCTGGAAACACAACTGGACGAACAGCCGCTGGAGGGAACCATCGGCATCGGCCACACGCGCTGGGCGACACACGGCGCTCCGACCACGAACAATGCGCACCCGCATTTCTGCAACGGCGTAGCCGTCGTCCATAACGGTATCATCGAAAATTTTTCAGAAATCCGACAGGAGCTTGAAGCGCGCGGGGCGGAGTTCAATACGGAAACAGACACGGAAGTAGTCGCGCAACTCATCGCCAGTCTACTCGAGAGCGGCAAGTCGCCGGAAGAAGCGATGCAGGCAGCGGTCAAACTCATTCGCGGCGCCTATGCGCTTTGCGTACTTGTGGAAGGCCATGACGACATGATCATGGGCGCACGCAATGGTCCGCCGCTGGCCATTGGTCATGGATCCGGTGAAATGTTCCTCGGATCAGACGCCATCGCGCTCTCTCCCTTTACCGAAGATATCACCTATCTCGAGGATGGAGACTGGGCTGTCGTACGCAAGGACCGCCTTGAAATCTTCTCGACAGACGGCTTACCCGTTCAACGCAAGCGTTCGAAAGCGTCTGTCGCCTATGCGCAGGTGGAAAAGGGCAACCATCGCCACTTCATGGAAAAGGAAATCTACGAACAGCCGGAAGCGATTTCACACACCTTTGCGCATTACATGGATTTCGTCGCCAAAGCTGTTCGGCCTGTTTCCCAGCCTATTGATTTCGCGTCTATCGATGGTCTGAAAATCGCTGCCTGCGGAACCGCTTTCCTTGCAGGACATATCGGAAAGACCTGGTTCGAACGTTACGCGCGATTGCCTGTCGAAATCGACATCGCCTCTGAATTCCGTTACCGTGAAATGCCCATGACCGATCGAGAAGCGGCGCTTTTCATTTCTCAATCCGGAGAAACGGCTGACACGCTGGCTTCACTTCGGTACTGCAAGGAGAACGGTCTCAAGATCGGCGCGATCGTCAACGTTCAGGAATCGACGATTGCGCGGGAAGCAGATGTTGTGTTCCCGACGCTCGCAGGCCCGGAAATCGGCGTGGCGTCAACCAAGGCGTTCACATCGCAGCTCGCCGTATTCGCCTCACTTGCCATCCTGGCTGGCCGCGCCCGCAATACGCTCACGCCGGAACAGGAATCCGAGATGATTCAAGCGGCAACGCATGCGCCGCGGATCGTGGGTAATGTGCTTCATGCGATTCAACCACAGTTGGAAGAGTTGTCCCGTGAACTATCGAAATACCACAACGTGCTCTATCTCGGTCGAGGCACCAGCTACACGCTGGCGATGGAAGGCGCATTGAAGCTCAAGGAAATCTCATACATCCACGCAGAGGCTTATGCTGCCGGAGAACTGAAGCACGGCCCGATAGCGCTGATAGATGAAAATATGCCGGTGATCGTCATAGCGCCGCACGACCGGCATTTTGACAAGACGATGTCGAATATGCAGGAAGTCGCCGCAAGAGGCGGCAAAATCATTTTCATTACTGATGAAGCCGGCGCCGCGGCGTCATCCATGAAAACTTTGGCGACGGTCACACTGCCCAGTGTCGACGAGTTCATTGCGCCGCTGGTATTTTCAATCCCGGTGCAATTGCTCGCCTATCACACGGCGGTTTTCATGGGAACGGATGTTGATCAGCCCCGCAATCTCGCAAAATCGGTCACTGTGGAATAGCGGCTAGACGCGCTCAGACGCCAACATCAATATTTCTCTCGGGCGCAAGACAACGCTTGTTGGCGGGCCTTCGCCTTCCTATAATAATGCTTTATGCATCAAAGTTCCCATTGGCATTTTCATGTCTGACAAACCGGTCCGAATTCGCGCGACAACCCGTGTCAGGAACTATTTCCTCACGGGCTTGATCGTCTGCGCTCCGCTTGCGATCACCGCCTATATCACTTGGTCATTTATTGAGTGGGTGGATGGCTGGGTAAAACCTTATCTTCCGCACGTCTACAATCCGGACAACTACCTGCCGTTCAGCGTTCCAGGATTCGGACTGCTGACGGCGTTGATTTTCATCACCCTTGTTGGTTTCCTCACTGCCAATCTGATCGGCCGCACGATCCTGACCTATGGCGAATCCATACTCGACCGGATGCCGCTGATCCGCGGCATCTACAAGGGTTTGAAACAGATTTTCCAAACCGTCCTTGCCGAGCAAAACAATTCGTTCAACAAGGCGGCGTTGATCCAATATCCGCGCAAGGGTCTATGGTCGATCGTCTTTCTTGCGACAGATACGAAGGGCGAAGTTGCTTACAGGTTGACTGATGCAGGTGTCGACACTGTTTCGGTTTTCCTCCCGACGACCCCGAACCCGACATCAGGTTTTCTACTGTTTGTGCCTCGGCAAGATGTCATAGTTCTGGACATGAGCGTCGAAGAAGCCGCCAAGATGGTCATATCTGCGGGCTTGGTCGCCCCGGAATATCATCGAAAAACTGAAGAGATCGCACGACAGGCCATCACCGAGCGAGAAAAGATCGACGCTTGATCCACTAAGCGGCTATTCTAGACTCTATCCGGTCTTCTTTCTCATATGGTAGGTTAGGGCCATCGAGAAGCAGTGCTGCAATTCCTCTTCCGGTAACGGCGCGCCAACAGGCACTGACAGTTGCCTGTTCCCCTCGAATGTGAACACGTCAGGATAGATTTCCCTAATACGCTCGACCAGATTGGTCTGGCAGTGCAGAAATACACTCACGTGCCTCGGTTGCTTCTCTTTCCATGCCAGACGAACCGTTGTGCCGACGCCAGACTTCGCTGGCAAATAACTCGGCTCGCCCCACTTCAGGCATTCGGTGATTGTTCCCACGCCAGGCGTCTCATGGGCCGCTCGGAAGAGAATTTCCCGCATTTCCATCAGACTGTTTCGCGCTTCATCCGGAAAGGCCTCGAAAGCGGACCTGACGCTTGCATCCTTGAATGGTTTTTCGGTCATCAGCCTGCCCTCAACAGTCTTACGGCTTCGTCCTTGCGCCAAATGTAAAGCAACATGCGCAAGGCGGCGCCACGCTTCGAAGACAGCGAAGGGTCCTCGTGAACAATGTGGCGTGCATCGTTGCGTGCGGTTTCAAGCAAGTCCGCATGTACGTCGAGTGAGGCCAGCCGAAAGCCGGGGATTCCGGACTGTCGCGTACCCAGTAATTCACCTTCACCGCGCAATCGTAAATCCTCCTCCGCAATTCGAAAACCGTCTTCTGTCTGGCGCATGATCGAAAGACGGGCCTTGGCGGTGGCGCCAAGCGGCCCCTTGTAGAGCAGAATGCAACTCGATGCTTCATCGCCACGCCCTACGCGGCCGCGCAGTTGATGAAGTTGAGCAAGCCCGAAACGTTCCGCGTGTTCGATGACCATGATCGAAGCATCAGGCACATCCACACCGACTTCAATAACCGTCGTGGCGACGAGCAGGCGGATTTTGCCGGATTTGAAATCCTGCATGGCCGTATCTTTTTCGTCGGATTTCATTCGTCCATGGATCAATCCGGTCAGTGTCCCGAAATACTCTTTGAGCCATTCGAACCGCTTCTCAGCCGACATAAGTTCGACAAGGTCGGACTCTTCGACCAGCGGGCATATCCAGTATATTTTCCTGCCGTTATCAATTGCGTTTCGCAACCGATCCAGGATCTCAGGCAAGCGGTCAATCGACATGGTGGCCGTTGCGATCGGTTTTCGACCCGCCGGCTTTTCTGACAAACGGGAGACATCCATGTCGCCGAAGGCAGACAAAACAAGTGTGCGCGGGATCGGCGTCGCCGTCATCACGAGCATATGCGGCGCTGCGCCTTTCGCCGTCAGGCGTAGGCGTTGGTGGACGCCAAATCGATGTTGTTCATCCACAACTGCCAGAAGCAGATTATTGTAATTGACGTTTTCCTGAAACAGGGCGTGGGTTCCGATGATAATACCCGCCTGTCCGTTCTCGATCTTCTCCAGTACATCTGCGCGTTCGCGCCCCTTGGTGCGGCCGGTCAGAAACGCGCATCGTATTCCAGAGTTCTCCAGAATTCGCATGATTGTGGTAAAATGCTGGTTGGCGAGAACCTCGGTCGGCGCCATGAGGACGCCTTGGCCACCGGCCTCGACACAGGCGACAAGCGCAATCAGTGCAACTATGGTTTTTCCAGATCCGACATCGCCCTGCAGCAGACGCAACATGCGTTCTTCGGAGTTCATGTCCGCAAGAATGTCATCGACAGCTTGAATTTGGCCGGTGGTCAAATGAAAGGGCAGGGCCGCCATCAATTGCTTTCGCAGTTTTCCGTCGCCCCTGACCGGTTTTCCCGGCAGAGCACGAATGCACTGCCGGACGAGCGCCAGGGATAATTGACCGGCGAGTAATTCATCATACGCCAGACGTCTGCGCGCCGGAGCATTCGGATCCATGTCCGTGTGATCTCGCGGAGCATGGAGCCTTAGGACGGAGTCGTTGAAGCTCGGGAAACTGTTTTTTTCAATGAGAGGTTTGGACTGCCATTCCGGCAGAACCGGTAAAGCCTCCAAGGCAGCGTCTATCGCTTTCTGCAAAACCCTCGGGGAAAGTCCCGCTGTCAATGGGTAAACGGGTTCGACTACAGGGAATGGATCATCGCTACCTTCTCTGGCCATTCGGTCGGGATGCACCATACTCGCGCGTCCGTTGAACCATTCCATTCGACCACTGACCAGAACCTTCTCTCCCAAAGGCAATTGCTTTTCGAGCCAGTTTGTTCGCGCATTGAAAAAAGTCAGCGCTATTTCGCCGGTTTCATCATGAGCCAGAACGCGGTACGGAACATTTTTTCGTCCAGGCGGCGGTGGCGTGTGACGATCGATGTGCAGACTGAGCGTAACGATTTCGCTTTCCTGTGCGAAGGCTACGCCGGGTCGATGTCTGCGATCGATCAACCGGCTAGGAGGCAGAAGAATCAAGTCTACGGCGCGGGTGTCATCTCCGGATTCACGATCGAGCGCACGGGCAATCAAATCCGCTATTTTCGGTCCTATCCCGGAATAGGATGTGATGGGAACAAAGAGCGGATCGAGTTCTGCGGGACGCATTTCTTCACACTCTCACAATCCGTCCGGAATATCAGAAGTTGCGGAGGCGATCCCGGAAAAAATGAAGCATATCTGCATTGGAACAACAGCCTCTACCATGATATCGCATATCGACAAAGCGACGGCTGACAACGAACGCCGGGTCGGCTATAGAAGCCCCTCCACAAGCAGATTAAGAGTTTCCCGTCATGACCGGCACGACAAGGTCCAGCTCCGATCTGGACAAACGCCGCCGCAAGATTCTGTTTCGCTGCTGGCACCGCGGTATTCGTGAGATGGACATCGTTATGGGACAGTTCGCCGATCGTAACATCGACAAACTGACCGATGACGAACTCGATACGCTCGAACGGATTCTCGAGGTGGACGATCGCGACCTGATCCGCTGGGTCACAGGTGAAGTCGACACCCCTGCAGACTTCGATACAGCCCTGTTTCGGGCAATCTGTGCTTACCAACGAAATCCATGAGTATGCTGCATAGCTTCAATCCTTCAACAATCATCGCAATCGATGAGCCGATCACTCTGGCCAATGTTTCGGACGGCGCTGTTCCGCTTGTTCTCGCGGAGACCGCGAGATCCGGCAAGCCAGTCGTACATGTGATGTCCGATGGACAGCATCTTGCCGACCTGGAGCAAATGCTTGGTTTCTTTGCTCCGGACTTGCCTGTCCTGACAATTCCGGCCTGGGATTGTCTACCCTACGACCGTGTGTCGCCAAGCGCGGATGTTTCAGCGCGCCGGCTGTCCGCCCTTTGCTCGCTGATTGCCCATGCAGAAAACCCGCATCCGGCGATCGTTCTGATATCCGCCAACGCGCTGATCCAGAAACTGCCCCCTCGCACCGTACTCGCGAAGCTTGGATTCCGGGCCCGCGCTGGCAATCAGGTCAGGATGGACGATGTGGTTTCCCGGCTCTCCTACAATGGGTTCGAACGCGTCGCCACAGTTCGGGAAGTCGGAGAGTTTGCTGTTCGCGGCGGTATTCTGGATGCCTTCGTGCCCGGCAACGGACTTCCACTCCGTCTCGATTTCTTCGGTGATACGCTAGAAAGCATCCGCAGCTTTGATCCGGACACCCAGAGAACCGTCAGTCAGGGAAGGGAACTGGAACTCAATCCAATGAGCGAAGTTGTGCTTACGGACGAGACCATCAGCCGTTTCCGCAAAAACTACCTTGCCAGTTTTGGCGCAGCGCGTCGTGACGACGCTCTTTATCAGGCCGTCAGTGAAGGCAGGCGATTTGCCGGAATGGAACACTGGCTTCCGCTTTTCTACGAAGAGTTGGAGACCGTGTTCGACTATCTGCCAGGCTATACTTGGTTTGCCGACCACAACGCTGCGAAAGCCGCCGGGCAAAGATATGATCAGGTCGAGGACCACTATCGCGCGCGTCGCGAGGTGTCGGACGCGTCAGCTTCAACTCACGGCACTCCCTATAATCCGATTGAGCCGAAAACGCTTTATCTCGAACAGGGCGCTGTCGAATCCTTTCTCAGCGCTCGCAATGCAATACGCCTGTCGCCTTTCGCTGAAGAAAGTGGCGGCAGGCGCGAAGTTGTCAATCTAGACTCCAAGCCGGGAAAACGCTGGGCCAAAACCGTTGAGGAAAATTCCACGGAAGCCGAGCGCACCAATGTTTTCGACCAGGTCGTAAAACATATCGCTGATCGCAGATCAAAAGGCGGAAAGGTGCTAGTCACGGCTTGGAGCGACGGTTCTCTGGATCGGCTGATGCAGGTGCTCGGGGAGCATGGTCTCGAACGTGTACGGCCCATCTCTTCTATCTCGGAGATGGGCGACCTGAAGACCGGCGAAGCCGCGATGACTGTTCTCAATCTGGAAGCCGGTTTTGAGAACGGAGAACTGACCGTCATCGGCGAGCAGGATATTCTCGGAGACAGGCTGGTCAGAAGAAATCGCCGCCGCAAGAAGGGCGCGGATTTCATAACGGAAGTTTCCGGTCTCGAAGCGGGATCGATTGTTGTTCACGCCGAACACGGCATCGGTCGCTTTGTCGGCCTGAGAACCATCGAAGCAGCCGGCGCGCCCCATGCCTGTCTGGAACTGCATTATGCAGATCAGGCTAAACTCTTCCTGCCGGTCGAAAACATTGAACTCCTGTCGCGCTACGGCAGCGATTCGGCTGAAGCGACCCTTGACAAGCTGGGCGGCGTCGCCTGGCAGATGCGCAAGGCTAAACTGAAGAAACGCCTGCTCGACATGGCTGACACGCTGATCAGTATCGCCGCCGAACGCCACACCCGCCATACCGCCAGTCTCGCCGTGCCGGAAGGGCTCTACGACGAGTTTGCGGCCAGGTTCCCGTATGACGAAACCGACGATCAGCAGACCGCGATCGATTCCGTTCTTGACGATCTTGCCGCAGCAAGACCCATGGACCGCCTGGTGTGCGGGGATGTAGGCTTCGGAAAGACCGAAGTTGCGCTGCGAGCGGCTTTCGTGGCTGCAATGAACGGAGTTCAGGTCGCAATTGTTGTGCCGACAACACTGCTTGCGCGACAGCACTACAAGACGTTTGCGGAGCGATTGAGAGGATTTCCACTGAGGGTGCGGCAGGCTTCGCGCCTCATCTCAGCTGGCGAAATGTCCCAGACCAAGAAGGAACTGGCTGACGGAAAAGCAGACATCGTCATTGGCACTCATGCGCTGCTTGGCAAGGGCATAAAATTCGCCAATCTGGGATTGCTTATCATCGATGAAGAGCAGCATTTCGGCGTCAAGCACAAAGAAAGACTTAAAGAACTGAAGGCCGATGTCCACGTGCTGACATTGTCGGCGACCCCAATCCCGCGCACATTGCAGCTCGCAATGACGGGCGTACGCGAACTTTCGTTGATCACAACGCCGCCTTTGGATCGCATGGCTGTGCGGACGTTCATATCACCTTTTGACCCGCTGATCATTCGGGAAACCCTTCTGCGCGAGCATTACCGGGGCGGCCAGAGTTTTTATGTTTGTCCGCGTATTTCTGATCTCGCCGAAATACACGCGTTTCTTGAATCCGATGTTCCCGAGGTCAAAGTCGCGGTGGCGCATGGCCAGATGCCGCCGAGCGAACTCGACGATGTGATGAATGCCTTTTACGACGGCAAATACGATGTGCTGCTGTCCACGACGATCGTGGAATCGGGACTTGATGTTCCGACAGCCAACACGCTCGTCGTGCATCGTTCCGACATATTCGGACTGGCCCAGCTTTACCAGCTGCGTGGTCGGGTAGGGCGCTCCAAGGTAAGAGCCTATGCCCTGATGACGCTTCCAGTGAACCGTGTACTGACGAAGACAGCCGACCGTCGTCTCAAGGTCCTTCAATCGCTGGACACCCTTGGCGCGGGATTTGAACTTGCCAGCCACGATCTGGATATACGCGGCGCCGGTAACCTGCTGGGCGAGGAACAATCAGGCCATATCAAGGAGGTTGGTTTCGAGCTCTATCAACACATGCTCGAAGAAGCCATTGCAGAGTTGAAGGGCGGCGAAGAACTGGTGGATACGGGATGGTCGCCGCAAATTACAGTCGGCACGCCGATCATGATCCCCGAGGACTACGTGCCAGACCTTACGCTTCGAATGAGTCTCTATCGACGGATAGGGGATTTGAAAGCGCTGGACGAAATAGACGCGTTCGGAGCAGAACTTATCGACAGATTCGGTTCGCTTCCGGCCGAAGTCGACCACCTTTTGAAGGTCGTCTACATCAAGTCTCTTTGCCGTACGGCCAATGTTGAAAAGCTTGACGCCGGACCTAAGGGAATTGTGGTGCAATTCCGAAACGCCGAATTCCCGAACCCGGCTGGTCTCGTCTCCTATATCGCCGCACAGCAGGACAAGGCGCGGCTCAGACCTGACCAGAGCGTCGTGTTTGCGCGCAACTTGCCGGACGCACAGAAGCGGCTGAACGGAGCGGCCGTACTGATGTCCAAACTGGCGGAAATCGCCGAGGCGGCCTGATTATTGCGCTTCAGCTTTCTTTGCAGCGACTTCGCGGATCGCGCGGGCCAGCGTCTCTGCTGGTTGCGCGCCCATGACCGCGTATTTGTTGTCGATGATGAAGCAGGGCACTCCGGTGACGCCGAGTTGTCGCGCTGTGTCGATCTCTTTTTCAACGGCCTCGCAATCGGCGACACCGGATAAAAGAGACTCCGTAATCGACCGATCCATCCCGGCTTCCTGGGCGGCGTTGAGCAACACTTCGTTGTCACCGATATTCAATCCCTTTTCGAAATAGGCCTTGAACAGGACTTCCACCAGTTCGTCCTGGACGCCAGGGGCTTCGGATGCCGCCCACCTTATTATGCGATGTGCGTCAAGAGTGTTGGGCGCCACCGGGATGGCCTCGAAGTCGAAAGCGATTTCTTCAAGACGCCCTGCTTCCCTGATGGCTTCATAGGCTCGCGATGCTCCCGCAG
The DNA here is from genome assembly GCF_039888615.1 of Hoeflea sp. CAU 1731. Taxonomy (NCBI): domain Bacteria; kingdom Pseudomonadati; phylum Pseudomonadota; class Alphaproteobacteria; order Hyphomicrobiales; family Rhizobiaceae; genus Hoeflea; species Hoeflea sp. CAU 1731. The sequence continues at coordinate 594,655 of NZ_JBDQQS010000001.1, forward strand.
AGCCGCCAAACTTGTCCTGCAAATACTGTTTCCTGTCCTTGCCTTCTTTCGGCAGCGTCGGATCGAGCTGATACGGTCGCCACCGCATGTCGACCTCTAGATCTTCAGGCAGCATTCCGATTGCCTCTTCCAGTCGACGTTTGCCGATATAGCACCAGGGGCACATCACATCGGACACTATATCGATGTTGACTGAAGTCATGACACTATCTCCACGCCGGTCAGTTGGCGGTGCTGTCCCACCACGTCGGCAACTGATATCCATAAATGGACGTTTCTTCGGGATGATCAAGGCGCGATTGGTAGGCTACACGCTGCCCGGGCAGGTAATACAGCGGCACGACATAATGTCCGGAGATCAGAACGCGATCCAATGCCCTTGCCGCCGCAATGAAATCATCCTTTCCTCTTGCAGCGAGTAGTGCGTCAATCATCGCATCGATCGCCGGGTCGGCAGTTCCCGCGTAATTGAAGCTGCGATCTTCGTCACGGGATTGACTACCCCAGCGCCCGAGCTGTTCAACGCCGGGCGACAGCGATGAGGGATAGCTCTTGATGATCACATCATAGTCGAAGCTGTTTGTTCGTTGCTGATACTGGGCGTCGTCCACAGTTCGAATTTGCATGTCAATACCGAGCGCCGAGAGGCTGCGCTGGTAGGCCAGAGCCAGTTTCTCCTGACCCAGGTTCTGTGTCATGACTTCAAAGGACAGCTGTCTTCCCATCTCGTGTACGAGTTGGCCGTCGCTGATCGAATACCCGGCTTTCTTTAGCAATTGAAACGCCTGGCGCTGGATCTTTCGGTCTCTTCCGCTGCCGTCTGTCTCGGTCGCTCTGTAGCGTCCCTCGATTACTTCAGGAGCCACTGCGTCGGAGTAGGGGGCCAGCAATTTCTGTTCCAGATCGCTTGCGGGGACGCCGATGGACGATAGCTCTGATCCCTGAAAATAACTTTCTGTCCGTTTGTAGGCACCTTCGAACAGTGTCCGGTTGACCCAGTTGAAATCGAACAGCATCGCCAAGGCGTGTCGCAGATCGACGTTCTGAAATACCGGGTTTCGCGTGTTGAAGACGAACCCATACATGCCGGCTGGCGTCTTTTCCTCGAAGACCTTTTTGACAATTTCACCCTTTTCAACAGCGGGAAAATCATATGAACGGTCCCAGGCGACCGGATTGCCTTCCATGTAGACGTCGAAAGCGCCTTTCTTGAAAGCTTCGAACTGTGAACTGTCGGACAGAAAGTACTCGATGGAAATCTCATCGAAATTGTCGAAACCCCGTTTCACCGGAAGATCACGCGCCCAATAGTCGGGTCTGCGCTCGAAAACAATGCGTTCTCCCGGGCGTATTTCCTTGATTTTGTATGGACCGGAGGTGACGGGTTCAGCAAAAGTCGTTTGATCGAAGGTCTCGACGTCTGTCGCATGTTCCGGAAGAACGGGCATCAGGCCCAGGATGAGGGGAAACTCGAAACCGGCGTTCTCGGTCAATGTAAAACGCACGCTCATTTCGTTGACCTTCTCCATGAGCGTCACGTATTTAAGCCGGTCTGAATAGGGAGGACGCGCCTTTTTCTCGAACAGTTCGAAGGTGAAAATGATGTCGTCCGCCGTAATCGGCTCGCCATCTGACCATCGTGCTTTTGGATTGACATTGAACTGTATCCAGGAGTGATTTTCATCGAACTCCACAGATTCCGCAATCAACCCGTACATGGTGAAAGGTTCGTCTTTCGACCGTTGCATAAGTGGTTCATATGTCAGATGGCCGAACTGCGGGTCCCACATGCCGCGAGCGGTCGTTCTGACGCCCTTCACGATGAAGGGATTGAGCGTATCAAAGGTGCCGACGACGCCATAGGCTATCCGCCCGCCCTTGGGTGCGTCGGGATTGGCGTAGGGAAAGTGCGTATAGTCTGCGCTCAGTGCGGGTTCGCCGCGAATTGCAATTGCATGCGTTGAATCGTCGCTGAAGGCGGAGGCGCCAAATGTCAGGAGCGCTGTGATTACAGCAACAAACCTCATAAACACTTTACGCATAGCGCCTTATCTCCCTGATTCTGTTCGGGGCAGTATGGCAGCAAGCCAAATTGTGATTCAATTACCCCGACAAAATAGAGTTTATGCCTCAAATGAAGCCTAATTTTGTATTCAACCATGAAGACGGGGTGACAGGAGCGGCGTTTATGCTTAGACAACATCGAACTATGAAAGATCGCGAAGCGCGACTTGTTCGTCATTGCGCTTCGCCAGGGAGGAAAGAACGAACGCTACAATCCAGGTTCTGCCAGAACCGCCGGCGGGGCGATTGAACGGTGATCCAGCAGAATCGGCAATGAACGTCAAAAATTCATCACAATAATAACAATGGTGATCCGGAAATCTCAGGAGATTCGATTTCGATGACTTTCAAAACCTCGACCGTCTTCAAGGCAGCTCTTGCAGCTATCTTTGCAGGCACTGCATCGCTGACCGGTGTGGCAGCCTCCAATGCCCAAGCGCCCGGACAGGGTTGGTACAAGGTATGCACCAAGCAGGAAGACAATGACGTCTGCGTCGTGCAATATATCATTCAGGCTCAGACCGGACAGCTTGTAACAGCTGTTGGTCTCGTGACGGTTGAAGGCAAGGTCAACCGCAGGGCAATGCAGGTGACCGTGCCTCCGGCGCGCCTTATTCCGCCAGGCATCCAGTTGCAGATCGACGGTGGTGAAGCGCAGCGTTTACCCTATACGATCTGCATGCCGGACAAATGCGTGGCAGAAGTGCAACTGACAGACGGCATCATCAGTTCGATGAAACGTGGTGGTGAAGCGGTATTCACTTCCATCAACTATCAGCGCGCGCCAAATCCGATCAAGATTTCACTCTCGGGTTTCACGGCGGCCTTCGACGGACCTCCGGTCGAGCAGTCTGACCTGCAGGCTTCACAGCAGAAACTGCAGGAAGAAATGCAAAAGAAGATTCAGGCGGAACGGATGAAGCTTGAGGAAGCTCAAAAGAAAGCCATCGAAGAAAGCAATTGATTGTTGCGATCTCTTGCGGAATGCAAAGGGGGAGCCGGTTCGGCTCCCCCTTTTTGTTTCAGACAATGGCAGGACCTAGTGGCCTATCGGACCCCTAAGGCGATAAATTCCATCGTCGCAGCCCTCGAAAATTTCCGGAATCTGAGGATGCTGAACCGGCTGTCCGCTATCGTCGGGAATGAGGTTCTGTTCAGAAACATAGGCGATGTAATCGGTATCGTCGTTTTCTGCAAACAGATGATAGAAGGGCTGGTCTTTGCGGGGGCGTACTTCTTCCGGAATGGATTCATACCACTCTTCAGTATTATTGAAGGTTGGGTCCACATCGAATATGACGCCCCGGAACGGGTAAATACGATGTCTTACCGTCTGGCCAATCTGAAACTTTGCTGTTTCGGCTTTGAACATAACTTCGTCTCCTGATTGGGAAATTGCTGCAATGCGGTCAGAAAATCAATGATAATCATAGAAAAAATTAATCATTCACATACCGCGTTGAAATATACGCAAAGCCGCCTGGTCTAGGGTCAGATGGCGCACATTGCCGGTCTTATATTGCCGCTATTCGGTTTGATCGGCCTGGGATATCTCGGGGCCCGGGTCAATCGTCATCCACTCGAAGGTCTGAGTTGGCTCAACATATTTGTGCTCTACTTCGCACTCCCGGCGATGTTCATCCGTCTGTTGTCTGCCACGCCCATAGACCAGCTTGCGCAGATCGATTTCGCGCTCGTCTGCCTGCTCGCAACCTATCTTATTTTCGTCCTCGTGTTCGGCCTGGCCTTCTTCCTGCGTGGCGCCACGCTTGCCGAATGCACGATCCAGGGGCTTGCCGGTTGTTATGGAAACATCGGCTACATGGGACCTGCATTAGCTCTACTTGCTTTTGGCGACGCGGCTGGCGCTCCGTTGGCGCTGATCCTGGTTTTCGACAATACGGCGCATTTTTGCGTTGCGCCTGCGCTAATGGCCCTTTCAGGCAGCGAGAAACGAGGATTTCTGGCAATTACGCGTTCCATAGCCGTTCGTATCGCCAGCCACCCGATTATCCTGTCAATAATCGCCGGGATTATCATCGCGTGGATGGCCCCGCCAATCCCCGAAGCGGTGGTCAGGTTGATCGATTATCTGGCGCAAGCCGCCGCGCCCTGCGCATTGTTCGCCATGGGCGTCACACTAGCTCTCAGACCACTCAAACGTCGCCCCGTGGAACTGACCTATATCGTGCCTGCAAAACTCATCCTGCACCCAATAATCACTTATGTAGTGCTATCGCTCGCAGGTAATTATGATGATGTCTGGATATTCACGGCAGTGCTTCTAGCAGCCCTGCCTACCGCAACAAATGTCTTTGTGATCGCCCAGCAGTACAATTTGTGGATGGAGCGCGCCTCTGCCACCATAATGATCACGACAACACTTTCGGTTCTGTCGGTTTCCACCCTGTTGCTAGGTATGAAGGCGGGATGGTTCCCTGCGGACTTTTACCTGAACCCTTGATGTCAGTTCGCCACACCAGGTAGCAGCGACCGGGCAGGGCCCATGCCTTCACGCATTGCGAATGCTCTCAGCGGCGGGATATGGGCCAATGCCGTCATTCCGGCATATCGGGCCATCTGCACTGGCAAAAAACCGTTGAGGAGCGATCGATTCAAGATATCGACGCCATAGGTGCGGCTTCCAACGTCCGACCGCCTCCCGCGATCGAATGCGTCTCCGATCGTGGCTTCGCCGCCAGTCTCAATTTGGCGAAGCAGATCCATAAAAACACTGACGTCACGCAGTCCGAGATTGAAACCCTGTGCTCCGATCGGTGGAAATACATGACCGGCTTCCCCCAAAAGCACACTTCGTCCTTTACCAAGTTGAGTGGCGATCAGTCCCGAAAACGGAAAAAAGCCGCGCGCGGATGCGATTTTAACCTTTCCGAGCATCGAATGCATACGTTTTTCTACCTGTTGACCAAGATCGTCGTCTGTATTCTGTCTCCTATCAACCGCATCCAGCGGGTTCATGGCCCATACCAGGCTGGAGCGATTGCGCCCCAGAGGCACCTGAGTAAAAGGTCCGGCCGGGGTGTGAAACTCATTTGAAGTATCGTCATGATCGTATTCATGATCGAAATTCAGGACGATGGCCGTTTGTGGGTAGGACCATGACCGTGTAGATATGCCAGCAGAGCGCCGCACAAGGGAGTTGCGTCCGTCCGAGCCGGCGAGAATACGTCCCTCCAGCTGCGCACCATCCTCCAAGACAATTCTTACTCCGTCTTCCTCGTGAGTGATCTTCTCCGCAGCAACCTTAAAAACCGTGACGCGCTCTACATCATGCAAAGCATGCATCAATATCTTCTGCAGTTCAGCATTCAAAATATTGTAGCCAAACGCCTCTTGAGAGATCTCCTGAGCCCTGAAGGTCAAAGGCGGAGACCGAAAGAGTCGCCCCGTGTCGTCGACTATGCGCATTGTTTTCAGAGGCGCAGCCTGTTCCAGAAACGCAGAATCAACACCGAGTTGCTTGAGAAAGCGAACCGACGGCATCATCAAAGCAGTGGTGCGCCCGTCCGGGGTGGGATTTTGTGGCGCAATAAGCGCTACATTCTTTGCTGAATGGCAAGCCGCCAGCGCAGCAGCGGCGCCCGCAAGACCACCTCCGCAGACGATTACGTCGAACTGTGGAGTCATGTTCTGGTCGCCTCCGTATTTCTCATATGGTCAGGAATTAGCGCTGGAAGCACGTCCTGTCCACAACTCCCGAACCATTGCGTCAATCTGCTGCGACGCAGCAAAATCATGTGGAACCGGGGTCATATCAATACAATACTTGATGACAGTTACCCGTCCTTTTGCAATTATGTGTCAAATTCTTGAAGCAGTTTTCATTTCGAGAGCATTTCAAGATCACGTGGGCTGTGACTAGAATGCTCTGGGTAACCAGGAAATTAACAGCTTCACTCGGGGAGAGTGTATTTGGTCGAGGCGAGACAGGATGGGGACGACTGCCTGCTTGAAGTTCGGGATCTGACAAAGATCTTCGGAGAATTCCGCGCCAATGACGGAATCGATCTTAAAATCAATTCCAGTGAAGTCCATGCTTTGTTGGGTGAAAACGGAGCAGGGAAATCGACACTCGTAAAAATGCTGTTCGGATCTCTCGAACCGTCTGGCGGGCAGATATACTGGAAGGGCGATCCGGTGGAAATCCGCAGTCCGGGTCAGGCGCGGGCGCTAGGCATCGGCATGGTCTTCCAGCATTTTTCGCTGTTTGAGGCTCTGACCGTCGCAGAAAACATCGCCCTCTCGATGGATAACGACGTACCGATCGAAAAGCTAGCCGATCAGGCTGAAAAACTCTCACGCGAATATGGCCTTCCGCTTGATCCAAACGCCCATGTCGCCGATCTTTCGGTGGGCGAGCGGCAACGCATCGAAATTGTCCGAACTCTGCTCCAGAATCCCGAACTCATTATCCTCGACGAGCCGACTTCTGTCCTGACGCCGCAGGAAGCGGACAAGCTTTTCGAGACGCTTGAAAAAATCCGTTCCGAGGGCCGTTCGGTGCTGTATATCAGCCACCGGCTGGAAGAAGTGAAACGCCTTTGCGACCGCGCGACAGTCTTGCGACACGGAAAGGTTACAGGCGCCTGCGATCCTGGCCAGGAAACTGCGGCCTCACTGGCCCGCATGATGGTTGGTTCGGAGGTCAAGGCTGTCACCCAACACGCCGGTTCGGCGGGTGACGAGGTATTGCTCCAGACAAACGGGCTTTCTGCGCCAGCGCGGACGCCGTTCGCAGTAGCCCTGAAGAACATCAATCTGTCTGTCAATCGTGGCGAGATTATCGGAATCGCTGGTGTTGCAGGCAATGGCCAGAGCGAATTGTTCGAAATGCTTTCCGGCGAATTCCTTGCCCACGACGCCAACGCGATCGCAATTGGCGGAAAGCCGGTAGGAAAACTCGACATTTCAGGTCGGCGCCTCCTCGGAGCGGCCTTCGTTCCGGAAGAGCGGCACGGGCATGCCGCCGTTTCCCAGATGTCTCTATCGGACAACATGATCCTTGCGCGGCACCGCTCAGACGCGAAGGTGTTTCTGGAGGGAGGACCGCTGAAAATCATCAATCGCGGCGCGGTTAAAACGGCGGCTCAACGTATCGTTGAAGATATGGATGTCCGGAAATCAGGCGAAGATCCTCAAGCCTCCTCGCTGTCCGGGGGCAATCTCCAGAAATACATAGTCGGACGGGAACTCGACCGGCAACCCTCGGTCATGATCGTCAATCAGCCGACTTGGGGCGTGGACGCCGGAGCTGCAAGCCGGATCCGGCAGGCGCTGATCGACCTTGCCGAAAACGGCTCGGCAGTCGTTATTATCAGTCAGGATCTCGACGAGATATTCGAAGTGGCGACCAAAATCGCAGTCATCAACGAAGGTACGCTTACAGAGGCTGAACCGGCCGCTGACATGACGCTTGAGAGGATCGGGCTACTGATGGGTGGTGTCCACGGAGAGGACCACGGGTCGGAGGCGTCTCATGCGCATTGAACTGGAACGGCGACGGCAACAATCTCCGCTGTTTTCAATTTTCTCACCGTTCCTGGCGCTGCTCCTCACAGTCCTCGCCGGCGTGATCATCTTCTGGTTGCTGGGCAAGAACCCATTCAGCGCGCTCTACAGCTTCTTCGTGGAGCCATTGACCGAAGTCTGGTCCCTGCACGAGCTTACAATCAAAGCCGCACCGCTGATTATAATTGCTGTCGGACTGTCCGTCTGTTTTCGATCCAACAATTGGAATATCGGGGCGGAGGGCCAGTTCATCATGGGGGCGGTCGCCGGTTCCATTCTACCGGTCCTTCTTCCTAGCATGCAGGGTTATATTGTCCTGCCGCTCATGATGTTGATGGGTATGCTCGGCGGAGCAGCCTATGCCGCAATACCGGCGCTTTTGAAAACCCGCTTCAATACCAACGAGATCCTCTCCAGCCTCATGCTGGTCTATGTGGCTCAACTCTTCCTCGACTGGCTGGTGAGAGGAGCATGGCGCAATCCGGAGGGTTTCAATTTTCCGGAAACGCGCGAATTTCACGACTACGCGATTCTCCCCGAAATCGTTCCGTCGTCGGGTCCGACCAATTACGGTTTCGTCTTTGCGATCATTGTGACGCTTCTCACCTGGTTCATGATGCGCCACATGCTGAAAGGCTTTGAGGTTTCGGTGCTCGGCCAGTCAACGAGGGCAGGGCGCTTTGCCGGGTTCTCAAATTCCAAGATGGTCTTTTTCGCCTTCCTGTTTTCTGGCGCGCTTGCAGGCCTGGCTGGTATCTCTGAAGTCTCCGGCGCCATAGAACGGCTCCAGCCGGTGATCTCACCTGGCTATGGGTTCACGGCAATCATCGTCGCGTTCCTCGGTCGGCTAAATCCACTGGGCATATTCGCCGCAGGTCTTGTCCTTGCTCTGACCTATCTCGGCGGAGAGGCGGCGCAAATATCAATCGGGCTTCCCGACAAGATCGCTGATGTATTCCAAGGGCTGTTGCTGTTCTTTGTCCTGGGTTGCGACACGCTCATCAACTATCGGGTAAAGTTGGTGTTTGACCGGACTGTCAAGGAAGGAGGGGTCTCCTGATGGATCTGACTCAGGCGGTCATCCTAACCATCGTGACAGCTGCGACACCGCTGCTTCTTGCTGCGATCGGAGAACTGGTCGTCGAACGTTCCGGCGTCCTCAACCTTGGCGTCGAAGGTATGATCATAATGGGGGCGGCGGTGGCATTCGCCGTCGCCAAGCTTTCGGGCAATCCCTATCTCGGCGCTTTGTGTGGCGCTCTCACGGGAGCCGCCTTTTCTCTACTGTTCGGCTTTCTGACCTTGACCCTTGTCACGAACCAGGTCGCGACCGGACTGTCCCTCACCATCCTCGGGCTTGGGCTTTCCGGCATGATCGGGGAAAGTTTCGTCGGTCAGGCAGGGGTGCCGCTCAATGAGATTGCGATCCCTGTGCTTTCGACCATTCCGTTTATTGGACCGCTTCTGTTTAATCAGGACATCATTTTCTACATCTCGATATTGCTTATTTTTGGTGTGTCCTGGTTTCTGTTCCGCACGCGCGCCGGCCTGCGTTTGAGGGCAATCGGCGACAATCATCATTCGGCGCATGCTCTGGGCACTCCGGTGATCCGAACCCGTTACCTTGCCGTCATGTTTGGCGGCGCCTGCGCCGGTCTAGCAGGCGCGCAATTGTGTCTTGTTTATACACCGCAATGGGTGGAGAACATGTCGGCAGGGCGAGGCTGGATTGCGCTGGCGCTTGTCGTCTTTGGCAGCTGGCGTCCACTACGGGTTCTTGCAGGCGCCTATCTGTTCGGGGCTGTAACCATCGGACAATTGCACGCCCAGGCGCTGGGCGTTGCAATTCCATCGCAGTTCCTCTCCGCTCTGCCATATCTTGCAACAATCGTGGTTCTCGTGTTGATTTCGAGAAACCGTCGATTGACGTTGATGAACACACCGGCCTGTCTCGGACAGGGATTTGTGCCGGACCGCTAAACGAAACCAAAACCAAAGGGTGAAACATGAAAAGATATATTCTGGCCCTGTCGGCTGCCGCGCTCATTTCCATGACCGCTGGGGCTGCACAGGCTGCAACCAAGGTCTGCTTCCTCTATGTCGGCTCCAAAACCGACGGCGGCTGGACCCAGGCTCACGATATCGGACGCCAGGAACTGCAGAACCATTTCGGCGACGAGGTGGAAACCGTCTATCTAGAGAATGTGCCGGAAGGCCCGGACGCCGAACGCGCGATAGAGCGCCTTGCCCGATCAGGCTGCGAGTTGGTGTTCACCACCTCGTTCGGATTCATGGATCCGACCATCAAGGCCGCCGAGAAATTCCCGGACGTGAAATTTGAACACGCGACCGGTTACAAGACAGCCGACAACGTCACCACTTACAATTCCCGTTTCTATCAAGGTCGTTACATTTCAGGCATGATCGCCGGGAAAGTGTCGGAAAAAGGCGTAGCAGGATATATCGCTTCCTTCCCCATTCCCGAAGTCGTGCAGGGGATCAACGCATTCCTGCTGGGCGCACAGTCTGTAAACCCGGATTTCACAATCAAGGTCGTGTGGGTCAATTCCTGGTTCGATCCGGGCAAGGAAGCCGACGCCGCCAAGGCGCTGATCGACCAGGGCGTCGATATCCTGACGCAGCACACGGATTCAACTGCGCCGATGCAGGTTGCCGCAGAACGCGGAATCAAGGCCTTTGGCCAGGCGTCGGACATGATCGAGGCTGGACCCGAGACACAGTTGACGTCGATTGTGGACACCTGGGGGCCTTACTACATCAAGCGCACCCAGGCTGTGATGGACGGAACATGGGAATCGCAGTCGAGTTGGGACGGCCTGGCTGAAGGCATCCTGACAATGGCCCCCTACACAAACATGCCTGATGACGTGAAGCAGATGGCCATGGACCTCGAAGCCAAAGTCGCCAACGGCGAAACCAATCCGTTTGCGGGACCGATCAACAAGCAGGATGGTTCTATTTGGCTGAAGGAAGGCGAAGTGGCTGACGACGGCACTTTGCTCGGCATGAATTTTTATGTCGAAGGCGTCGATGACCAGTTGCCGAAATGACCGTAAGACAGCATTACAATTTACAAAGGCGCCGGCTTTTCCGGCGCCTTTTTTACATCAGCAAGGAAATATACTTCAGCGTATTACGAAGACAGGACATGTGGCGTGCCGCACTACCCGTGAAGCGGTCGATCCAAGCAGATAGTCCTGGAAACCCGGTTTGTGAGAGGCGATGACAATAAGATCCGCCTTGACGTCTTCTGCAAGGTCCAGAATTCCGCGCGCAGGTTGGCCCGAACGAATGACCGCTTCAGCGTCCACACCGCTTTCTGCGACAATCCCCCCTAGACGCTGCATGGAGGCATTCTTCGAGTTCTCGATTATGTCCGCAGGCAACTCCGCCGCCACATATCCCGGCACGTCATCGAAGACATTGAGAACGTAAACCTTTGCAGATGAGCCGCCAAGCCTCTTTGCAGCTTCAAGCATATGAGAAGCGCGCTCTTCATGAGACAAGTCTATAGGCACAATAATCGTGTTGTACATCTGTTCGCCTTCCATCTCGTTGACCGAATTTGCATCTTAGGATGTCCAAGAATCCGTCGTCTTGAGTTGAATCAATCTGACCAAATTTTTCCGAGCATTTGAATCTGCGGTACAGACCGATTTATCAGGAAGACGACTCCGCCACTTTTTCCAAATATTCACGGTGCCCCAGGCACTTGTTTGTTATTCTGAAATTTTCCTTGACGAATTTCTCCGTCGTTTTGCGCGCGTGCGACCTGACTTTGGGTGAAGAAGCCAACTCGTTCTTCGCAACCGTCCGGTCGAGATGGTTCAGCCCGTCAAGCACCGGATAGTAAAGCTGCGCATTGATGTGCGGCAATTCACAGGGGAACGCTGCGAAATCAACATAACGCGGCATTTTTCTCTTCCAGTGTTCCAGCATCGCCTTCGTCCTGTCGTGAAGGCAATTCTCCCTGACATGTCGCCAGAAAGGCTCGTCTCGTTCGCCCGTGTAATGAAGGTTGATGAACACCATGAAATCATCGATCTGGGCGGCCACGATCGAGTTGTATCGCTTCCTGTCTACGGCTTTACCTCGCGTCATCGCCGGCAAAAATTCCGTTGCGAAAAGCCTGGCCTGGACGATCGAACCATGGATTGAAGTCGCCTCAAGTGGCTCGAGAAAGCTGGAAGACAGTCCGACGGCCAAGCAATTGCCGATCCAGGAATCGTCCAGTCTTCCGCTATCGAATTTCAGATCCTTGCGCGGTTCGATCGGCTGGCCGATTGCGGCTTCAATCTCTTGCTGCGCCTGTTCCGGCGTCAGGAACTCGTCACTGTAGACATAGCCGCAGCCTATGCGATCCTGGGTCGGAATGGCCCACATCCAACCCGCCTCCCGCGCCCAAGCGAGCGTGAAAGGGAGTATTTCGTCGCCTTCCTTGTGCTCAAGCCAGAACGGCATCGCCCGATTGACCGGAAGATTCTTGCGGTAGGAAACCCACTTACCGCCGAGCCCGCCGGAAATCAGCTGACGCCGAAAGCCCGTACAGTCTATGAAGAAATCAGCCGAAATTTCCGCACCCGAAGAACAGCGTAGTTTGGTGATCAATCCTGACTCTGCGTCGAGTCCGACATCCAAGACTTCGTCGTCGATGATTTCTATATCGTCCGCCTTGCTGCGCAAATAGGCGCCAACGCGGGCCTGATCGAAATGATAGGCGTGTTCGAATGGTCCGGATGGTATGAATGCGCCGTCAAGATCGAGCCCGTATGGGCTCTTTTCGCGTTTCATGAGATGTCCGAACAGGTGAACGTTCGGTATCTCCTTTCCAGAGGCCACGGAATAGATGTGAAGCGCGGAGCCGATCTCTTCAGGCCGGAAGGAAGGGTCCACGGCAAGGAAATTCGGGTCGTCCAATGGACCATCGTAAACGTGGCCGCGGCGAAGCCATTCCTTGTGTCGAATCCCAAGCTTTATCGTCGCGCCCGTGTGCTTGATGAATTCCGTATCCTTCACGCCGATCAGATCGAGGGTCTGGCGAAATATCGCCGTGGTTCCTTCGCCTACTCCAATGGTCGGGATCTTGCTGGATTCAACCACACGTATTTCGACGGGCAGCTTCGATTCGCGCGCGTAGTGCCTTATGATAAGGCTTGTGAGCCATCCGGCGGTGCCACCGCCGACGACAACAATTTTGAAAGTTTGCTCCTCCATGACAGCAACATCACACCAGTATTACATTTTTGCAACAGTCGAATTTGCCTTTGCGCGTTGTATTAAAGCGGAAATTTCAAAATGAACGGTTTCCGCCTGGCGCTGGCCAGCGCCATGTTCTGCCTGGCCTGCATTTCTGCCTTGGCCGATGCAGCTTGGACACTGAAAAAGACTGACGTCGCAGCATACGAACGTTTGCTGAAACCGGAGCAGAAACCTGACAGCCGGGATTCCTTGCCTGACGGCGTGCTTGCCGCCTCCAACAATGGGGGGGACATAATAGCGGCCTGGTACGAAAGGCCGACTTCCAGATATCAGCACGGAATATTGGGTGACGCGATAGAGGCGTCGGTGTTGGCCGTTCGTTTGCAGAATGGAGAAACTGAGAAACTGGAATTGCCGAACACTGAGGTTTTCGAGGACCGCACACCCAGAATCCATGATCTGGACGGCGACGGATCCAATGAGGTGGTCACAATCCGGTCTTCTGTTCACAGCGGAGCTTCGGTGTCCGTGTATGGATTGAGGGAAGGGCGCCTTGTCCAGATTGCCGCGACCAAGTTCATCGGGCGGCCCAACCGTTGGCTCAATGTTGCAGGGATTGAGGATTACGTGGGTAACGGAGGGCTTCAAATCGCCTATGTCCAAACGCCGCATATTGGCGGCGTCCTAAAGCTGGTGGAACTACGCGAGGGCAAGCTGAAAAACAGAGCTGAAGCGGGAGGTTTCTCCAACCATTTCATTGGTTCGAGAAAGATGGGACTGTCGGCTTCAGGCGATTTCGATCAAGACGGAAGACTGGATCTCGCCCTGCCTGACGCCGATCGCAAGGCTCTGAGAATAGTCACGCTTGCCAATGACGTCTGGGCGAATGTCGCAGCCTTTCAACTGCCAGCCCGTATTGACAAGGACATGCTCATCGATAGGGGCCACGATGGCCAGTCAGTCGTGATCGGACTTGAAAATGGAGAATATTACAGGCTCAAATACGCTAAATAACTGTTATTATTTTATAATAATACATTTTGGCTTTGTTTCGGGAATCTGCGGATTCCGCTGACCTCTTGCTATCCTGCGAAGTTCGGTCACGAAGCGACTGAATTTTCTTTAGCAGATTCCCTGGGAATTTTCATCACAAGTTTATGCGCCTCTAATTTTCGGGCAGACACCGCGCCAGCCTGCTAAACACTGACAAACAGCATCGGTTTCAACGGCTCCCCATTGTGGCTTTCGCCGTTATGCTTGACTATACTCGAGGAGCCGGCTACTCGGCTGCGGTGGATGGGAAAGTGTCGATGCGTGAAGCCGACAAGCGGCGCGCTTTTATGCTTCCCAAACATGTGCACCGGAAGATTGCATAGCTTATCCAAACCTGCGCCAGATGGTTCCTGAAGCCGGTCAGAGTATGCTATCATAGTCTATGGTTCGCATTGTTACTGGCTGCCCACCCCAACGCAATCAGATGCAATGCGCCAGTCGCCTATCTATATAAGTAAGACACCATGCCGGCGGACAGTTTGAGATCGCTGATGGCGTCGCACAGGGGAAAGTTTGCATGCATCAGGAGTCGTCGCAGATCTCTCGGGATTCTCTCGACCTGACCAACCAGTTTATCGAGCCCGCATCGCCTGTCGAGCGTAAGGTATTAGCAATCTGGGAAGAATGCCTTGAAATCGAAAATCTAGGCATGGATGACGACTTTTTCGATCTCGGTGGGAATTCGACCAACGGGGCGAAACTAGTAACCCGGATCAATGAGACGTTCGCGGCCTCCTTTAAAACCGGCGCGCTGGTTCACTTCTGCACCCCGGCCGCCATGGTGAATCTTATCGGCTCCGATGATAACCTTTTGCTGCCCAGCAACGTCATAGCTGTCCGGCAAACCGGAAACCGGCCGCCGCTGTTCCTCGTGCATGGCGCCGCCGGCATTGTTTTCCCCACGCCGCAGTTCATGGCGGGATTTCACAACGATCAGCCAGTCTATGCATTTCAGATACGTGGATTTGACGGGCGTGACGAACCGCTCGACACGGTCGAAGAGATTGCCGCGGATTACGTCGACTCAATGCTGCAAGTCAGTCCTGATGGCCCCTGGTTTATCGCCGGCTATTGCGCCGGAAGCTGGATCGTCGTCGAAATGGCGCGCAGGCTCGAAACCATGGGAAAAAAAGCTGGCCGCCTGGTGCTGATTGATCCCGGTATCCAGCGCGGAAAAATGCGCGAACAGTTCGACATGCATTATTCTACGCCGGCGCGCATAATCAAGCCAGTTCTATCAACATCCGCGCTGGAAAGATTGAACTTTCACTCCAATTGGGCTCGTTTCCGCTGCTTCCTGGCGACTGGCCATTGGATCGACTACCGCGATATCGGCGCTTTCGATGTGCCAGCCGTGCGCCATTGGATATTGTCCCGGAAGAAAAACCATATGAAACGGGCTGTACGCATTGGTCAGTTAAAGAAGAAGTTTGAAAGCGAGTCGGTCGAGGACGAGGCTGTTACGCTGGAAAGCACGACGGACATAATATTGGCTTCAGCAAAACTGAAACACGCATTTTACAGCTACGCCAACAGTACACCGCTGAATCAGCCGGTCGACATCATCGTCAGCAAATCCAGGGAAAAGGAACTCGAGAACAGAAATCACCCGTTAAATACGATACTGCCACGCCAGAACAGAATCATTTCGGGAGAAAATCACACTGATGCGGTAGCATCTGCTTCTCCCGTTAATGCAAGGATCATTCAACAGATGATGGACGAATCCAACGTCGCCGATCCCCAACAATCTTTGACGACCGTGGCATAGTATTTTTGGCGTCATCACGTTTGTTGTCTTTTACTGAAAGTGCTAGAGACACCACAACTTCTGAGCACCAATGAGCGGATCAATGGATCAAAAGGTCGAACGGATTAATAGAGACGGTCTGGATCTCTATGTAGATTACGTCGCGCCCGTCAACGACATCGAAACAGACCTTCTGGAAATCTGGTCCGAAGCCTTTCAAATAGATGGCCTGGGAACGGATGATGATTTTTTTGAACTTGATGGAAATTCAATCCTCGCCACGCAGATAGCCAAGGCAATCAGCGAAAAATTCGGCGTGGAGTTCAAATCAGGCAGGCTTTCCGAAAACTCGACGATTCAGGCCGTCGCCAAAGTAATTCAGAGCGAAACCGCCTCGACCGAACGTAAAATTCCAAGCAACCTTGTGCCTGCCCGGACCGGCGGATCACGCGCGCCTCTGTTCATCATACACGGTAGCGCCGGATTTCTTTTTCCCAAGCCGCAATTCATGGCCGGTTTCCACGAGGACCAACCAGTTTACGCATTTCAGATTCGCGGATTCGACGATCAGAACGAGCCTTTCGGCACCGTAGAAGAAATAGCAGCTGACTACGCACGCTCGATACTCAAGATGAATCCGACCGGTCCCTGGTATGTGGCCGCTTATTGCGGCGGCGCGTGGATAACGCTTGAAATCATCAAAATATTCGCAGCACAGGGAAAGGCGCTCGATCGCATCGTCCTTGTCGACCCAAGGATCGAGAGAGGCAAGATGCGCGACCGGTATGAGGCGGAACGCGGATTGTTTGCCGGACGTCTTTTTGCCGGAACGACCTGGTTCGGCAAGGCAAGGGCGGAACTCTGGGTATTCCTGTCCAAGATCAGGACATTTTTCACAAACGGATCCTGGATCGACTTCAGGGACAAGGACGCGTTCGAGATTCCGGAGATCAAGAACAGGGCGATTGCGAAGCGACAAACCGGTCTTCGTTGGCGAGCCAGCAAAGCGGACAAGTTCGACGAGGACGTACGCGACAGCCTGGTTAAGATTTGCGCGTCGGACAGCGCCGCCTATGCTGCAGCAAAACTGAAATACGCTTTGCACAATTACATGAACGATACACCGGTTTCGGACCATATCGACATTATCGCCAGCCGCGAATTGCAGCGAGAAGTTGCAAATCCTCATCATCCCCTGAATAAACTACTGCCTAACCACAATCTGATCGTAACCGGACAACATCACAAGGACACGGTCGACCCGTCATTGCCGCGTAACGCCGAAATCATACAGAAGTTGCTTGATGAAGCGGGTGTGAGCTATAGGGTTTCAGCAGTTGTATCCTGAACAGGAACATGGACCGGTTTTTATCGGCGATCAGTGGCGATCGTATTGTTAGAGACCGATGTGTGACCACTGACAGTCGCGTCGGTCAGGGCTGCGCTTTCAGGAAATGAAAGCCCGACGAGCAGCGCAAAGGCCAGAAGCATTCCGATACCCATCGAACCGGCGATCACCTTGAAGTAGGCGTCATTTGAAGCGGGACTTACTTGACCCGACGCATATGCTTGTCGCGGCGACAGGGCTAACCGGCAATCAGACGTCTGCTGTGTCGTACGAGGCACTGCCAAAACGTCCTGGTGCGAAGATTTTCCGTTGGTCATGACGCGGATACCGTTTTTGAGTGAGGAGAGAGTGAATGCCGCTTCGGAGGCGCAACCGAAGCGGCATCCTGCTCTGACGCTGATCGCCTGGGCGTTCAGGCCGTCAGATGTTGAAGTTTTTCCTTGAGTTGAGGCATTGCAAATTCAATATCGACCTCGTCGAGGTCCAGCATCGGATTTTCAAATTCAACAACAGATCGGGTCCACCAGGAATTGAAGCGATATTCCCAGTCTTCCATGGCCTCCCAAGTCGGCGGCGTGCTTTCAGGCAGGGAATCCCAAGCTGGCTCGATATAGGCGCGAACGGAATCGCTAGCTGCCTTGCCATTGCTCGCTATTGTTATTCTGTCGCCATCGAAACCTGTAAACGACATGGACATTGCAAACCCGTATTCGAGCAGATGCTCCTGGAGAATCCCCACGGCCAGGCATTCGCCCAAGCGGAGGCTTTCGTAACAATCGGAATGAAAATGAACGCCTGCGAACCGGTCACCGATGGCGATGTTGGAGGCAAGCTTGTTCAGTTCTCCTTCAAGCGTGACGCCGAGGCTGTTTCCGAGGATTTCGAGCCGCTTACCCGATAGAGCGCTTGGCGCGTAGTGATGCTTTGCGCCTGTCGCGCGCGTGTAAGTGACTTTCATGTCGAAAACCGCTTTTAACACAGTAACGCAAGCGCCTGCGATGGCAGCGCGCAGGGACCCGTAGGATGGAGACATAGGAGCGCCGTCTGGCCAAGCTATGGGCAGCAGATAGTTGCGGTTGGGGTCAACCGAGAACAGGGCCTCGAAACCTCGAGGCTTTCGATCGTTTCGATCTGCATTCAATTGCGAGATCCAGTCAAGTAACACGCCGGGACGGGAGGCGTCGTCAGGTTGCCCTGCACCGAGATCGTTCAGCATAAGCTGGATCGATTTTCGGGCCTCGCCCAAATGCCGACCCTCGCCATTTGCTTCAAGCGATAGCATCGCGGCCAGAGACTCGGGCCGTCCGCGGCGGTGAACCTGGTATTGCTGCCTGCGAACTGCTCTTGTGGCCTGCAATACGGCGTCTCCCAGCAAGCGATTGATTTCTGTGAAACCCCAACTTGATGACAACCCCTTGTTGCCGAGCATAAGTCCGGGGTCGCAAGGTGCATTATTGCCGAGAAGGATGAGCGCAGCATTTACAAATGGCTGGTGAGCGGGATTCCAACGACTGCACGCGGAGAGATCACGCGGCGTCGAAACGAATCTGATCCGGTCAGAGGCGGCGTGAGACGCGGCTGCCTTGGCGCCGTTCTGACTACGCAACCAGTCATGCCAGTTGGTCAAATAATCAATACAGGCTACTGGCGCTGCAATGCGCTGATCGATTGAATATGCGCCGGCGGAAATCAGGCCGCATGAAGGCGTGCGCTCCGGATGTCGCTCGCACCCACCGCTACCTATCAAAAAAAACTGTGACAGCCAGTTTTCTCCGCCGCAAGTGGCTCCTGACAGAAGCGCGTCAACTGAGACACGACCCTGGTTCGACAACCAGGTTACCTGCCTGCGACGCAGCTCAGGCTGCGTCAATCGCCGCCCACCAAACGAAGTTGCGACGGTGCGCGCCTTATCAAACCATGCGAGTTTATCCAGTTCGTCAAAAAGATCGCCAAGATTCGCTGATTTGCCTGGTTTCAGCGGATGGGTCGGAGGGTAGTAGAATCCGATTGGGGTTTTGGGGTTCGAGAACGCGCCAAAGGGAATATCCCGCACAAGGGCCATGGCGTAGAGCTCCGCCAGTTCGGCCGTTGCCTCGCAAAATCCAAGTTTGGGGGCGGGCGGCAAAGCAATCGTCGAGGCGTCCGCTCCGTTCAAAGTATAAGCGTGTCCGTCCCGCGCGCCCTCCCACCCCAGGAATTCCTCGTTGGCGCAACCAGTCAGGATTGAGCCGCCGGCTGTTTCGGATGTCAAACTTGTCACGAACTGTTCGAAGGCGCGTCGGTTCGCTATGCCATAGGGATTGTGTGGAAGACCCTTGGTGAAACTGCTCACGCTGACTGTGGAAAAACGGTGGCAGTCTTCCTCGTTTGAAGGAACTGATAAAGTAGGGCGCTCACCCGCCATGAAGGTAGCCATGGATCGGCGGGCGAGCGCCTTCGCCGCCCTGTTCCGCCCGGAATCAACCGGTCGATAGTTGGTCTGTCTTTGCGCCATCTCAAACTCCTAAAGCAGGCAAGGCTGCTCTGGTTTGGATGAGATTCTACACTGGAACTCGTTCGACTGGAGTGCGGTGAGCGTGAAAAATACGTGATAAATATGCCACTAATAATGGATAGCAGATAAATACTAATCGTAAAAGTAACAATAATCGCTTAAAGATTGCAGAATTCAGATAATGCAATCCGAGCGCGCCTTTGGGCCGTGATTGGCCTCCGGCGCCAAAATCGTATTCAGCATCTACCTGCCTAACAGACTCAATCGGCCGAAGCGGTGCGTCTTACGAGCTCCCTGAGCGTCTCCTTCAGGACTTCGACCTCGTCGTCGCTGTAGTTGTCCAAAATTGCAGCCTCGTGATGTCTTGCCCGCGCGACAAGACAGGCTGTCAGTTCCCTGCCTTTGTCAGTCAGGCTGACACGCACCTCCCGACGATCCGACAGGGAATGGGATCTCCTGACAAGACCATCCTGCTCGAGCCTGTCGACGATACGGGTTAATGTCGGTTGTTTTTGCAGACACTCCTTCGCAAGTTGTCCGATGGTGATCCGGCCGAGTGGATGGAGACTGGCAAGAATGCGCCATTTGGGCACAGATACGCCAAGCGCCGCAAGATCCGCATGGAAACTGTTGCTGGCGGCCGCGCTGGCCTGCGCCAGAAGGTACAGCAGATAGTCGCCGGTAAAGGGTCTGTCGGTGGAGATGTCCGTTTCAACTTGCAATGTTTGCGGTTCCATACTGTCCCGAGAAGAAAAGAAGCGGCTCGCGTTCTTCCTCATTGTGCGCGTGTACGTGACCGAAGAATACAAGATGATCGCCGCCATCGGCTACCCGTTCAACCTCGCATTCAAACCTCGCGAGCGTTCCATCAAGAAGCGGCAATCCATGAACGCCGTAACTCCAGTCGATTTTCTGAAAGCGGTCGGGCGTCGGCGATGCAAAAACGCGGCTTACCTCTGACTGGCTCGCACTCAGTATATTGATGCCGAACCAACCATGTCCGGTGAAATGCCGGAGATTTGGCGAGTTACGGGTCAGGGACCACAGGACAAGCGCGGGTTCCAGCGAAACGCTGGCGAATGAATTGATGGTTACGCCGACGGGTTTGCCATCCTGAGTGACGGTCGTTGCAACGGCGACGCCGGTCGCGAATTTTCCAAGAGCATTGCGTAGGCCGCGCTTGTCACGCATCACCACCTCCTGCGAATATATATTACTTTTAATATATTTCATTTTCATATACATTGCAAATGAAGCGAGGATCGAAGAAGGAGGCCGCAGTGTTTGAGGACAGGATTGAAGCCAAGTGGATCGACGCTTTCCAGCAGGTGATGGATCTTTGCGCCATCGACGCTGGCCAGTCAGTCGCTATTCTCTCCGAGACGCAAAGCCGCTCATTGAATGTTCAACTTGCCGAACTAGCGCTGGCGCGGACCGAGGCCACCTATTTCAATGTCAAGGTGCCCACGCCTCCGCAACTTGGTCCGGCGATCCTTCGCTCAACTGGAGCATCGACCGCATTGAATGGTCAGACTGCGGCCGTATCCGCGCTATGCGGCGTGGATGTTGTTATCGACCTTACTGTCGAAGGTCTGATGCATGCGCCTCAAACAGCAGGCATCCTGAAAAGCGGGACCCGCATCCTCAACATATCCAACGAGCATCCGGACGCGCTTGAACGGTGCAAGCCGGAACTTTCGCTGATGGAGGATGTCAAGGCCGCAGTGAAACTGTGCCGTGGCGCCGACGCCATGACAGTAGCGAGCGACGCCGGCACCGATCTGACAGTCAATATGGACGGCGCCTCAACCGTCGGCGTATGGGGATGGACAGACCGCCCCGGAACGCTTGCACACTGGCCTGGCGGCATTGTGGTCAGCTTTCCAGCAGCAGGTTCCGTCAACGGTCGGCTGGTGTTTCAACCAGGCGACATGAATCTGACTTTCAAACGCTATTTCGACAGCCAGGTCGTCTTTCATCTGGAAGATGACTACGTCACCGGGATTGAAGGCAGCGGCGTCGACGCCCGCCTCATGCGCGATTATCTCGACGCCTTTGGTGACAAGAACGCATTCGCGACCAGCCATGTCGGATGGGGGCTCAATCGAGCCGCCCGTTACGAAGCGCTGACAATGTATGACATGCGGGATTGCAACGGGACGGAACTGCGGGCGGTTGCAGGAAATTTTCTGTATTCGACCGGCGCCAATGAATTCGCAAACCGTTTCACCGACGGGCATTTCGACCTGCCGATGATGGGTTGCACGATCCATCTCGATGATCGTTGCGTAGTCGAAAACGGCAAGTTGACGTCATGATGCACGCCGCAGGCGTCGCCTATCTGGAAAATGGGCGGGGAGGGACGCCTCTCGTTTGTCTGCACGGAATCGGTGGCGCAGCCGAGAGCTTCCGTCCTCAGTTGGATGGTCTCGGCGCGCATACGCGTATCCTTTCCTGGGACATGCCGGGGTACGGCGAGTCTGAAGCCGTTTCTCCGGCCAATTTTGAAACATTGTCTGAAAAATTGAGGCGATTTCTGGAGGTCAAGGGGCTCGATCGCGTCCACCTTGTCGGCCACTCCATAGGCGGGATGATAGCCATAGACTACGCGCTACGTTGTCCTGGTCAGGTTGCCTCCCTTGTCCTGATCGCGACGACGTCTGCTTTCGGAGGGCGCGACGCGGAATTCAAGGAAAGATTTCTTGAACAACGGCTTGCGCCATTGGCGTCCGGTAAATCAATGCGACAGGTCGCAGAACGGCTGGTTCCGTCAATGATCGGATCGTCGGCAGGTTCCGCCGTTATCGATGCAGCGACCGACTGGATGGCCGGTGTGCCCGTCGAAACCTATCGCGCAGTTCTCGAGTGCCTGGTCACTTTCAACCGGCGTGACGATATCGCGACCATTGATTGCCCGGCTTGTCTAATCGCCGGGGGTGAAGACCGCACGGCGCCCGCAAAAACCATGGAGCGGATGGCGTCGAAAATGCGCGAAGCAGAGTTCCATCTCGTCGAGAATGCAGGTCACCTCGTCAACATCGAGGGCCCTGCACAAACCAATCAAATCATATCGGATTTCCTGAAGAAGAGGTTTAACAATGGATAGTGGTGATACGGCCATTTTCGAGCCGGAGAACTGGCGACTGACCGACAAGCAAATCGAACTTGCGACAATCGCGCGCAAGCTTGGACAGGAAAAATTCGCTCGCCGCGCTTTCGTGTATGACCGCGAAGCGACATTCCCGACAGAGAACTATCAGGACCTTGCGTCTTCCGGCCTGTTGGGAATTTGCGTTCCGGAACGATTTGGCGGGGTAGGGGCCGATTACCAGACCTATATGCTGACAGCTGCGGAAATCGGCCGTTATTGCGGCGCGACGGCGCTTACATTCAACATGCATGTCAGTTCCTGCCTGTGGACGGGTTTTCTCGCCGATGGCCTCGATATGGACGATTGCCAGCGAAAAGAGCACGAAGCCTATCGCAAGCATCATTACGTGCGAATTGTCGAAGAAGGCGCGATCTATGCGCAGCCGTTCTCTGAAGGCGGTGCAGCGGCAGCCGGCTTCAAGGCTTTTGGCACGACAGCGGTCAGGTCGGATGGCGGATGGATCGTAAATGGCAAGAAGATTTTCGCTTCGCTCTCGGGTCACGCAGACTATTACGGCGTTCTGTGCACAGAGTTGGAGCACGCGGACGAGAAACCGTCGCGGCGCAATACGATGTACATAGCCATCCCGAATACTGCAGAAGGCGTCTCGGTGGTCGGCGACTGGGATCCCTTGGGCATGCGTGGAACAGTGTCACGCACGTTGATCTTCAAGGATGTATTCGTTCCTTACCAGGAACAATTGATGCCTCGCGGCATATACTATTCAGCGGCGCAAAACTGGCCCCATATGTTCATGACGCTGACGCCAAGTTACATGGGCATCGCTCAGGCCGCGTATGATTTCACAGTGCGGTATTTGCGTGGCGAAATCGAAGGCATGCCTCCGGTGAAACGGCGTATGTATCCGACGAAGCAACTCGCAGTCGCGCAGATGCGGATCATGCTTGAACAGACCAAGGCGATCTGGTTCCAGGCAATTTCGGAAGCCCGTCCGGGTCCGGACAAGGCGTCCGTCATGAGAGCCTGGGCGGCGCAATACACCGTCATGGAAAACGCAAACGAAATATCGCGACTGGCGATCAGAACCTGCGGCGGACAGTCCATGCTTCGCACATTACCTCTGGAACGGCTCTATCGTGACAGCCGCTGTGGTTCATTGATGCTTCCATGGACGGCGGAACTGTGCATGGACAAGCTTGGACGCGAGGCGCTCTACGAGGAAGGCGAGACCGATGACGAAGATGCTGCCTGACAGCATGGAGAGTTCGGTCGAAGCGCAGACCATCGATACTTGGATTACCGGTCACGCAGAATTCACGCCACAAAAGGCCGCGCTGATTTTCAACGGTCGGGAAACAACATACGACGGGTTGCGCAAGAAGATTGCAAGCCAGTCGGAGTATCTTTCAGGTGAACTCGGCTTGAAACGCGGCGATCGTATCGCGTGGTATGGCAAGAACAGCGACGAACAGATCATTCTGCTGTTCGCCGCGGCTCGTCTGGGTCTCATGCTTGTGCCGCTCAACTGGCGACTTGCCGCTGACGAGTTGAACTATGTGCTATCTGACGCCGGTGTACGGGTCCTGTTTCACGATACGACGTTCGAAACCGTGCTTCCACGCGTCACGCGGGAACTGGATGGAATCGTCCAAACCAGGGTCGGGCTGGAAAGCACCATACAAACCACTCAACAGATAGAGCTTGGGCGTATAACCGATCCACTTTTGCTGGTTTACACCTCCGGCACGACCGGCAGACCGAAAGGTGCTGTTATCACACAGCAGGCGGTGTTCTGGAACGCGTTGAGCAGCCGTCACGCCTTCCGCATTTCCGACACCGACGTGACTTTGAATATCCTGCCAATGTTCCATGTAGGTGGTCTGAACATACAGACCTTGCCGACATTCCTGGCGGGCGGAACCGTGGTGCTGCATGCGCAATTCGATCCGAACGCCTTCTACGCGCCGGAACTCTTCGACACTGTCACTCTCGTAACCGTGGTTCCGACGATCTTGCGCGCGCTGACCTCCCATCCGGATTGGGAAGTATTCAATCCGCCTCGCCTGAAATGCATGGCTATCGGATCGACTGACGTTCCCGTATCTTTGATTGAAAAGGTGCATGTGAAAACGATCCCGGTCGTGCAGATCTATGGAGCGACAGAAACCGGACCTGTGTCCATCTATCAAACAATCGACGAAGCATTCGATACTGTCGGTTCCATCGGACGGCGCGGGCTTCATAGCTCGATCCGTATTGTCGATGCCGAAGGCCAGGAAGCGCCGGATGGAATCCCCGGAGAAGTCTGGGTCAAAGCCCCGAACTGCTTTAGCGGTTACTGGAACAATCCTGTAGCGACGCGTGACAGCACGAAGGACGGCTGGTTCAGGACAGGCGATGTGGCTGTGCGCGATAGCAATGGACTCTACTGGTTTCAGGACAGGCTCAAGAATATTCTGATTTCCGGTGGTGAGAACATCTATCCTGCTGAAATCGAGCGCGTGTTGAGCGAACTGTCGGGAATTGGCGAATGTTGCGTCGTTGGCCGCCCTGACGAGAAATGGGGTCAGGCGCCGGTCGCCGTGGTGACCCGCGCCGACAAGACGCTCACCGCCGCAAATATCCATTCGGCTCTTAATGACCGAATTGCGCGCTTCAAGCAGCCCAAGGAAATCCTATTCGTCGACGCCTTGCCTAAAAATTCGATGGGAAAAGTGGTCGTAGACGAGGTACGCCGACTGGTTCAAACTGCCGCCAGCTGATCGTCGTCGTGCCGAAGTTTACTTGCCTGGTCGGCGCCAAGCCTCCAGAAGAATATGACACGTAAATCCGTACACTCGGTCGGGACGCCTGTAATACAAGTATCAGCGTACATGCGGCGAATATCAAAGCTGACATTGCTGAAGCGATGAACATTCAATCGTCACCATACGGCAATAATCTGCCGCTCGGCCCTGAGCCGAAATCTGATGAGAGGAATTAGACCATGCCCTATGTAGACGGCTTTGTAGCAGCAGTTCCAAACGCGAACAGGGAAAAATACCTCAAGCACGCCAAAGATGCGGCTGTTGTCTTCAAGGAGCATGGCGCTTTGACAGTGGTGGAATGCTGGGGCGACGACGTGCCCGACGGTGAAGTTACATCCTTCCCCACGGCTGTTAAGCGGGAAGAAAATGAAACGGTGGTGTTTTCCTGGATCACGTGGCCATCGCGCGTTGCGCGCAATGAAGGCATGCAGAAAGTGATGGAAGATCCCAGGATGCAGCCGGATCAATTCGAATTTCCGTTTGATGGCAAACGCCTGATCTACGGCGGCTTCGAAATGATCCTCGAAGCGTGACCATACGCGTCAGATATCCAGATCCTCGACGAATTCAGCTCTTTCCTGGATAAACTGGAACCGCGCTTCCGCCTTTGTTCCCATGAGATTTGAAACGGCGGTGCGGGTGTCTTCTATTGCTGCGTCATCAATCTGGACGCGGAGAAGGGTTCGCTTGTTTGGGTGCATCGTCGTCTCTTTCAACTGAGCGGGCAGCATTTCCCCGAGACCTTTGAAGCGTCCGATTTCTACCTTGCCTTTTCCGGCAAATTCCGTCTGCAACAGTTCTTCGCGATGTGGGTCGTCACGCGCGTAAAGCGTCTTGCTGCCCTGGGTAATCCTGTACAGGGGAGGCACCGCCAAATACAGGTGACCCTCACGGACCATGTCTGGCATTTCCTGATAAAAAAATGTGATCAACAGAGAAGCGATGTGAGCGCCGTCAACATCGGCGTCGGTCATGATTATCACCTTCTCGTATCGCAGATCCTCTTCCCGGTATTTCGTGCGCGTCCCACAACCCAGCGCCTGGATGAGATCGGCGATCTGCTGGTTGGCGCCAAGCTTGTCTCGGCCTGCGCTGGCAACATTCAGAATTTTCCCGCGTAGCGGAAGAATGGCCTGGTTCGAACGGTCTCGCGCCTGCTTTGCCGATCCACCAGCCGAATCTCCCTCGACGATAAACAGTTCCGCGCCGGCCGCCGTTCCCTGGGAACAGTCAGCGAGCTTTCCAGGAAGCCGCAATTTTCTCACCGCAGACTTGCGGTTGACTTCGCGTTCCTTGCGTCGACGAACCCGATCATCTGCGCGTTCGACGACCCACTCGAGAAGCCGCGCCGCATCCTGCGGGGAGTCGGCAAGGAAATGATCAAAGGGATCACGGACTGCGTTTTCCACGAGACGCTGTGCTTCAACGGTCGCCAGTTTGTCCTTGGTCTGCCCGACGAATTCGGGTTCGCGCACGAACACAGAAAGCATGCCGGCAGCCGAAATCATTACATCGTCCGTCGTGATGATCGAGCCGCGTTTGTTGCCCGTGAGTTCCGCGTAGGCTTTGAGGCTGCGCGTTAGAGCGAGCCGGAATCCGGCTTCATGCGTCCCGCCTTCGGGAGTAGGGATCGTATTACAGTAGGAATTCATGAATGGATCGCCCGTGTACCAGGTAACCGCCCATTCGACCGTTCCGTGTCCGCCTTTCTTTTCGCTGCGCCCGGAAAAGGAATTCCGCGTCACCTTATGGTCGGCTCCGATGGAGGCTTCCAGGTAATCCTTCAATCCGCCCGGGAAATGGAACACCGCCTTGTCAGGCGTCTCGTCCTTTTCACTCAGCAGAGAAGGGTCGCAATTCCACCGGATTTCAACGCCCCCAAACAGGTAAGCCTTGGAGCGAGCCATGCGCAAAAGACGCGCCGGTTCGAAACGCGCATTGTCTCCGAAGATCTGGGCGTCGGGATGAAAGCGAATACGTGTTCCCCGGCGATTATGAACCTCGCCGAGATCTTCCAGTTTTCCGGCAGGTAATCCACGCTCGAATATTTGCCTGTATAGCCGCCGACCGCGCGCGACCTCTACCTCGAGCCGATCCGACAACGCATTGACTACCGAGACGCCGACGCCGTGCAGGCCCCCCGAAGTTTCGTAGACCTTGGAGTCAAACTTACCGCCGGCGTGCAAAGTCGTCATTATGACTTCGAGAGCGGATTTGTTCTTGAATTTCGGATGTGCGTCTACCGGGATGCCTCGTCCATTGTCGGTCACGGTCAAAAAACCGTCCGCTCCCAGTTCCACTTCAATGAAATTGGCGTGGCCAGCGACGGCCTCATCCATGGAGTTGTCGATCACTTCCGCAAAAAGGTGATGCAGTGCTCCGACGTCCGTACCGCCAATATACATTCCCGGACGTCTGCGAACGGGCTCAAGCCCCTCAAGGACCTCAATGTCAGACGCAGAATAGCCATCTTCCGTTGAAACCGGATGCGAACGAGACCGTTTCGGTTTCTTCTCCGTCTCTGCTGCAGACCGTTCCTTGGAAGGCACGCTGCTGTCTCGCCGAACGGGCGAGGGCGATACGGTCAGTTTCGAGAACAGATCGTTATTGTCATCCATGGTCGATGGCGCGCCTTGTTGCGATTTCAGATTCAGTTCGAGCACAGTGATTCGGATCGCTTCACTGTGCCAGATTCAAGGTATTTTTGCGAGGATCGACGCTCAGTCAGCAACAGCGTGACGCGACCGTAGCTGGACGACGCTTCCAGAAAAAAAAGGCCGGCAACACGTGCCGGCCCCTGTCATAACTTTAGCCGCGACTTGATAGCGGCACGTAGTCCCGCTCTTCTTCACCGGTGTAGAGCTGACGGGGACGACCGATCCTCTGGTTCGGATCCTCGATCATCTCCTTCCACTGTGCGATCCAGCCGACGGTCCGCGCCAAGGCGAAGAGAACAGTGAACATGGTCGTTGGGAAACCAAGCGCTTTAAGCGTGATGCCAGAGTAGAAATCGATATTTGGATAAAGCTTCTTTTCGATGAAATATTCATCGGTAAGAGCAATTCTTTCAAGCTCGATCGCTACGTCAAGGAGCGGATCGTCCTTGATGCCAAGCTCGCCGAGCACTTCATGCGTTGTTTTCTGCATGATCTTCGCCCGCGGGTCGTAATTCTTGTAGACCCTGTGCCCAAATCCCATCAGGCGGAACGGATCGTTGTGATCCTTGGCGCGTCCAATGAATTCCGGAATGCGATCGACCGAACCAATTTCACTCAGCATATTGAGAGCGGCCTCATTGGCGCCGCCATGGGCAGGTCCCCAGAGACACGCAATGCCAGCAGCAATGCAGGCGAACGGATTGGCTCCCGAAGAACCTGCAAGGCGCACCGTTGACGTCGATGCGTTTTGTTCATGATCCGCATGCAAAATAAAAATACGGTCCATGGCGCGCGCCAGAACCGGATTGATTTCGTATTCCTCACAGGGCACCGCGAAACACATGCGCAGGAAATTGGAGGCGTAGTCGAGATCGTTCTTCGGATAAACAAAGGGCTGGCCAACATGATACTTGTAAGCCATAGCCGCAATTGTCGGCATTTTCGCGATCATGCGAAGGCTGGCGACCATCCGCTGATAGGGATCGGTGATATCAGTTGAGTCGTGATAAAAGGCGGAAAGCGCGCCGACGACGCCACACATGATCGCCATAGGATGCGCATCACGACGGAAACCGGTAAAGAATCGCGACATCTGTTCGTGAAGCATTGTGTGCCGCGTCACGCGATAATCAAAATCAGCCTTTTCGGTTTTGGTGGGAAGCTCCCCGTAAAGCAGCAAATAGCAAACTTCAAGGAAGTCGCCGTGCTCTGCCAACTGGTCGATCGGATATCCACGATGGAGGAGAATTCCCTGATCACCATCAATATAGGTGATCTGGGATTCACAAGACGCCGTAGAGGTAAATCCTGGATCATAGGTAAATTTGCCTGTCTGTTTATACAGGCTGGCGATGTCGATAACGTCAGGTCCGATGGATCCGTTACGAACTTTAAGTTCAATATCGTTCCCATCGACGGAAAGCTTGGCGTTCGATGCCGTCATACTGGTCCCCTTCAACAGAAAATACAAAACGGAATGCAAGATGTGCAGCGCCGCAATGATTGGTGTGCAGTTGCTAGCCGATTTCCGACGCCCTGCCAAGAGAGGCAAAAGTGTATCGATGCAATGCCATATAGGAAAATAGTCTCCCAGGAAAAGGAACCGAAGCTCTGAAGGACTTACTGATCCCGAACAATCGAAATATTATTATACTATTTCAATAGCTTAATGACGAAACCAGAGTGGCGCCGGCTTTGTAGATCAAGCGACTTGATCACGAATTCGACCAAGACTCTCGTCCTTTCCGAGAACTGCAAGGACATCGAAAATACCTGGTGAGGTCGTACGTCCGGTTAAAGCCGATCGCAACGGCTGCGCGACTTTGCCGAGCTTGAGTTCATTGGCCTCAGCGAAGTCCCGGACCGCATCTTCCGTCGCCTCGACCGACCAATCCACCACACCTTCCAGTATGGGCAGGATTTTCGCCAGAACATCCCTGCCGCCTTCGGCGAGTATCTTTTCGGCTTTTTCTTCCATCTCCAGCGGCCGTTCGGAAAAGATGAAACGTGCTCCATCCGCCAGATCCGCGAGCGTCCGCGCACGTTCCTTCAATCCAGGCATGGCCTCAAGCAACTGCGCGTAACGCCTGTCAGATAATCGCTCGATATAAAAGGCGCCTCCTTCGATCTCCGGCAGAACCGAAACAAGGGCGTCTGTCAGGTATTTGTCATCGCTACTTCGAATATAATGCGCATTAAGTGCTTCAAGCTTCTTAACGTCGAACCGCGCCGCGCCCTTGTTGACATCGCCAATATCGAACCATTCAATCATCTGGTCGATTGACATGATTTCATCGTCGCCGTGGCTCCATCCAAGCCTGACAAGATAATTGGCAAGCGCTTCAGGCAGAAACCCCATTGCGCGGTAAGCCTCTGCACCCAGCGCTCCGTGTCTCTTGGACAATTTTGCGCCGTCCGGGCCATGTATCAGCGGTATGTGCGCCATACTCGGCACATCCCAGCCCAACGCGTGATAGATGACCGTTTGACGCGCGGCGTTGGTAAGATGGTCGTCACCGCGAATGATATCCGTAACGCCCATGTCGTGATCATCCACCACGACCGCTAGCATATAAGTTGGATTGCCGTCGGATCTCAGGATGATGAAATCATCAAGATCGCTGTTCGGAAACCGGACATCGCCTTGCACCTTATCTGCGACAAGTGTCTCGCCTTCCTTCGGCGCCTTGATGCGGATTGCGCCGGCGGCGCCCGCAGGCGCTTCTGCAGGATCTCGATCGCGCCAGCGCCCGTCATACCGGGGAGGGCGTCCTTCAGATCGGGCTTTCTCCCGCATGTCTTCAAGTTCTTGTGGTGAAGCATAGCAATAGTAGGCTTCACCACGTCGAACCAACTCCTGCGCGACCTCCCTGTGGCGCTCCACACGAGAATATTGTGAAACCGGGTCACCATCCCAGGTCACGCCCAGCCACGAAAGTCCATCAAGAATGGCCGCCACCGCCTCATCGGAATTTCGACTGCGGTCCGTATCCTCGATCCGAAGCAGCATCTTGCCGCCGCAATGACGCGCCCACAGCCAGTTGAAGAGCGCGGTGCGTGCGCCGCCGATATGCAAAAATCCCGTCGGGGACGGCGCGAAACGGGTGATGGTTTCACCTGACATGGAGGCCTCTGTGTGGGAACCGGAAACGGCGGTCCATGTAACACACATGTGCAAGAGCGCAAGTTCCCACACAGCCATTGCCGCACGACTAAACCCATGATTGTATCTGGGTATGACCAGCAACCAGATTGAAAATATTCAGGATGCCGCCGGTTCTTCCATGGAGACCGGCAACTCGGATATATCCAAAACCTCGGTGCCTTCTCCAAAGCCACACCGGTTCGCGTTACGCGACCTTGTCGAGGCATTGCGGTCCATTTCAATTCAGATCTGCCAGGCATGGGAACAAGAAGTCGCATACGGACATCATTTTCTGTGGTTTCCGGTCGCCATGGCTTTTGGGGCGGCCGTCTGGTTCGGATTTTATCGAGCGCCGTCTGCGATTGTAATATTTCTGTTTTTCCTGGCGTCATGGCTGGCGTACGCGGTGCTCGGGAATCGGCAATTCTACAGATATGTCGTATTTCTTGTCGCCGGATTTGCGACCGGAATGACAACCGCCCAGGTCGAGACTATGCGTCGAGCGACAACGATACTCGACAGTGAGATCACGACGCGGCTGGAAGGGGTGGTGCTGGCCCGCGATGTCGATTATCGGCGTTATTGGCGTTACACGATCCGACTCGTCCGCACCACGGATCCAATTATTGGGCGCCCCCCGGAAACCGTCAGACTTCTGGCCAGGGCAGACCACAAACCAGTGGAAATCGGCGGCGCCATAAAAGGCCTCGCCAAAATGGGTCCGCCATCCGGCCCTGCGTTGCCTGGCGGTTACGATTTCGGCTTTGACGCCTATTTCAAAGGCTTGGGCGCCTATGGCTATTTTTATGGAAAGCCGCTTACAGGCGATACACGCACCACCGATCACACTGGCGCACAGCCAGTTGCCATCACGCTCAGCCGTTTGAGAGAAACAATAGCCACCCGAATTCGAGCTGTGCTTCCGGGCGACACTGGAGCACTTGCAAGCGCGCTGGCGGTTGCCGACAGACGCTCCATATCGAAGGAGACTGTCGACGCCCTCCGCGCCAGTGGGTTGGCGCATATTTTGGCGATCTCAGGCCTGCATATGGCGCTTGTTGCGGGAACGGTCTTGCTGCTCGTACGCAGCGCGCTCAGCTTTTCTCCCTATCTGGTTCATACACGATCGACACGAAAGATCGCGGCGCTCTTTGCGCTTGCCGCCGCAACCGCCTATCTGCTGATTTCGGGCGGCGCAGTCTCGACGCAGCGCGCATGGCTCATGTTCGTGATTTTTCTGATCGCGGTTTTGATTGACAGAATGGCCCTGACGCTGAGAAACGTCGCCCTTGCGGCCATTATAATTATATTGATACAGCCCTCCGCCGTAATCGGTCCCGGGTTCCAGATGTCCTTTGCGGCGACCATCGCCCTGATATCAGCCTATGCCGTTTGGTCGAGGCGAACGAGAAACTACGATCAGGCGTCCTTTCTTTCCATAAACCGGACATTGAAAGTGGCGCTGCAATTCATTCTTGGAATTGCCTTCACATCCCTTGTCGCCGGCGTCTCGACCGGCCTCTTTGCAGTCGAACATTTCCAACGGATCGCGCCCTACGGTCTCCTTGCCAATGTGGCCGCCATGCCTGTCGTGACATTTGTCGTCATGCCCTTCGGTCTTGTTTCCCTCATCGCAATGCCATTGCACCTTGAATACTGGCCGTTGCAGATCATGGGAGCAGGGTTGGACGCAGTCATAGCCATCGCAATGCAAACAGAACGGCTTGGCGGTGACGCGATTACCGGAAGGATCGCATCCCAGCCCTTTCTCGTCGCACTCGTCGGCTTCCTGATACTCGTTCTGATGCGCTCCTGGTTGCGGATTTTCGGCGTAGCGCTTTTCATTATCGGAATTTCTTGGGGGCTGGGCGCGGCGCCTGGCGAACTGCCTGAGGCGATCATTTCAGAAGACGGCGCGCTGGTCGCCCTGATAGATGACAATGGCCTTGCAGCGAATAGAGCGCGCCCATCCGCATTTATCGTCGACCAATGGAAGGATGCCTTTGACCTAAATTCAGTCGCGACACCATCCATCCACGCTTCCGGCGACGTCCCAACCTCCACTTCAAATATGAGACAACACTTTCATTCATTTTTCGAAGCTATTGATATTAATGGACACAATACATTCAGCTGCGCCAAGGGCGCTTGGTGCGCTGGACGTTCTCACAACGGCCTGAAGATCACAACGATCCAGGATTTGGCGTTCCTCGGCGCCGCGTGTGATGAATCTGACCTTGTCGTAGTGGCCGCGCATATTAGCATGCCACGATGTTACTCCGGCGCCGTTTTGATCACTGGAAAATCATTGAGACGCAGTGGCGCGCTGGAAATTTACTTTCAGGAGGGCGCCATCACTAGCGTTGGAGCGATCAACAGCAAGTTCCGACAGTGGACTCGCCATCGCTTCTATAATTGGCGCACCAAAAACTTTCGCCATGTCAGGTAAACCGCATCCTGATCAATCTCGCCAGTTAACCACGTTTTTCATGACAATCTTAATCAAATGACAGCAA
The DNA here is from genome assembly GCF_039888615.1 of Hoeflea sp. CAU 1731. Classification (NCBI taxonomy): domain Bacteria; kingdom Pseudomonadati; phylum Pseudomonadota; class Alphaproteobacteria; order Hyphomicrobiales; family Rhizobiaceae; genus Hoeflea; species Hoeflea sp. CAU 1731. The sequence goes on from NZ_JBDQQS010000001.1 coordinate 628,350, forward strand.
TTTTGTAAGTCACAGACGAACGGTGCGAGGCGACATGAAAGTGCGAAAACAAGTAACGTTAGCGGTGCTGGCGTCGATGTTGGCGTTATCGGGCTGTTCCAGTCTGCCTGGTTTCGGATGGATTGGAACGTCATCATCAACCGTTTCATATCAGGATACCAAATGGTGTGTGCCAAGGAAGCTGAAACGCGTTCTGAATCGGGTTTCGAAGCGCTATGGTCCAGTTAACGTGCACTCCACGAAACGCTGGTGGTATGAGAACCGGCGTAAAGGCGGAGCTCGCAATTCCTACCACCTGAAATGTAAAGCTGTTGATTTTTCGGTGCGCGGCGATCCGTCTTCGGTAGTCGCCTACCTGAAATCCCAACCCGAAGTTGGGGGATACAAATATTATCCGGGCGGATTCTATCACATCGACACGGGACCAAGACGGACCTGGTGAAGGTTATACCCGTGGACCGGTAAATTACGACCCGTTGAAATTCTCATACAGTTTGGAGCGCGCGCCAAAAAATCCGCTTATTCGGCCTGCTAGCCAGCCTGCAGATCGCAAGATGCGCACAAGAGCAGGGCCAGCGTTGAAGGGAATGGTCAAAACAAGAGCGGTCAGGGTGATCACGCGGATTGCAATATTTCCCAGAATCATCGGAAAAACAACCACTTTGGGGTATTCCTCAAGCTTCTGATGCATGGAATTGCGTGATTGTTCCATACCCCTGTAATATTGGTACCTCGGTGTCAGTCGCTCTGGTGGAACAGTTTCGTAAACCACTGCCTTGGGCGACCAACTGGTCGGCAAATTCAGGCGCCTGCTTACAGTGCGGTAGAATTTGGCGTCACTGCCGCCCGTCTCGCTGAGGCTTACGTCGAATGACATATTGTAATCGGTAAAAAGTCGCGCATCAGCAAGCCAGTTACAAGTCACTACCGTGATGGTGTGACCCTGATTGCTTTTCAATTTCCGCTCGGCTTTATCGGCGATCCGACGATATCGGGCATCAAGACCTCTGCGGATAAGGCGCAGCAGTAATGTGTCGGAGTTGTCTTCTGCAATGCTTCCGAAGACCGGACCGCCGATGAGAAAGGCGCCTGTCTCGTCATAAGTGCGCACCATTTCGGATAACCATTGCGAACTGACGGTCTCGTCGTCATCAACAAAAAGAATGAGATCCGCGCCAGCGGAAACAGCGGTTTCAATGGCCTTGTTCCGGACGGCCGGTATTCCAGGCACAGCTTCCGACGCGTAGATCACGTCGTAGGGTGAGAGCTGCCGCTGCGCATTCTCAACGATTTTCCGGCACAATTCCTTTGCGTCATTCTCGACTACGATGAAAAACGGATCCACATTCCCCGGTATTTCCAGGTTCTGCCAGGAAGACAATAGCCTCGCCAGCATTTTGGGTCGCTTGTGGGTCGTGCAGCAAACCGCCGCGCGATATTGCTTCGTAATTCCCGGCTGTTGTTTATTCAACGCCAACGTTCCAATCCGGGGTAGAGGACCGAGATAAATTCTGGTGTTCTGGAGATCAAAATCCGAAGCTTTAAAATGGTTACTATTCATCAATTCATCACAATGTGACCATGGCGGATCACAGCGCCCTTGTGATGCCATTGCGAACATGCAATGACGAAATATGACACGATACCGCCATCAATCGGACGGATATGTCTTCTATTTCTCAGATACTGAAACTTTTTAACGTTTTCTTTAAACCGCTCCTGCGACCGGCCAATTTTTCATTTCACAGTTGTATCGAGCATGTTAGACACTCCCGAAAAGATTGCTACTATTTTATCCACCGCCAACACAATTGCAAAATATAGAGTTCGTTTTGAGTAGCTCCGCCAACAGGCCGCGGGTCCTGGATCTCGTTAAAACCAGTGAAATGAAGGCCAATGCATCTGAATCTCTCTCAATCATAAAACGCCTGCTACGGGAGAGTATGCCAGGTAATGTCCGAATCTATCTTGCCGGGCTGGTATGTTCGGTTTTTGTGGCGGCCTCGACATCGGCTTTCGCCCTGCTTACACGGTCAATGGTCAACAAGATTTTCGTCGATCAGAATGTGACTGCATCTTGGTTCGTCGCCGCAGCGGTCATTTCGGTCGCCATTATCAAGGGGCTGTCGACATATTTTGGCGTCGTGTTCAACGGCATGCTGAGACGCGACGTCGTAACCAACTATCAAACACTGCAGTTCCGGAAGCTGACGTCGCAAAGCCTGATATTTCTTTCAAACAAGCACCCGTCAAAGCAAATCGCGCAAGTCGTGCTTCAGGCGAAGGCTGCCGCTGATGCTTTCCTGACTGTCACCACGACGATAGTCCGAGACATTCTAACGCTTCTTGGCCTGGTTTGTGTGATGGTTTTCCAGGAGCCTGTGATGTCCATGTTTGCGGCTCTCGCGCTCCCGCTGATTATTATTTCGCTCTCCTCGATCACCCGCAGGGTGCGCGAATTTTCGAAAGCGGAGAACGAACTCGCCGGACAGGTCTATTCGCTGGGTTCCGAAGCACTGGAGGGCATACGCACAGTCAAGTCCTACCAGCTTGAGGACAAGACCAGAACGACCTTTTCCAACGCCGTGGAAAGCATGCAAGAGCGGGCGTTAAAACTGGAACGGTTGGCAGCCTTCGCAAGTCCGGTCATGGAAACACTTGGCGGCATTATCGTCGGCTGTTTCATCGTATATGCAAGTTGGCAAAGCCTGACGAACGGCAAGACCCCTGGCGAATTCATGGCGTTCATCATGGCGTTCCTGTTCGCCTATGAGCCCGCAAAAAGGCTCGCATCCGTGAATGTCTCGCTGCAACGGAAACTCATACAGATCGGCCGAATGTATGAACTTCTGGACAAGAAGGAAGCGGAAACCGCTGACGCGGAGAACGCGGTAGTTCTCGATGAAGTCAAAGGCGAGTTGGAATTTGCGAACGTCAAGTTTGGCTACAAGAAAAACAAACCATTCCTGCATGGCGTGTCCTTCAAAGTTTCGCCGGGTGAAACAATTGCGATTGTCGGACGATCGGGATCAGGCAAGACGACGATCATCAATCTTATTTTGAGACTGGTCTCGCCGAACGCCGGACAAATCAAGCTCGACGGGGTCAATCTGAACCGGATCGGCTTCAAGCAGTTGCGTCAGGCCGTGTCACTCGTGTCACAGGATGTCTTTCTGTTCGAGAACAGCATTCGCGAAAATATTCGTGATGGCAAACCGGACGCCACAGACGAAGAGATCCGCGAAGCGGTGCGCCTTGCCAATGTCGAGGAATTCACCAAAGATCTCCCCGACGGCCTTGATACGCATATAGGGCCCAATGCGACCAACCTATCAGGCGGCCAGCGTCAGCGCATCGCCATTGCGCGCGCCATATTGAAGGCGTCTCCGGTAATCATTTTCGACGAGGCGACGTCGGCTCTGGACGGCGAGAGCGAAAGGATGATTATCAACTCCCAGATCAAGCTGTCGAAAAACCGTACGCTCATCATCGTGGCGCATCGTCTTTCGACGATTCAGGCGGCGGATCGCATCATTCTGCTTGATGATGGCTATGTCATCGCCAATGGAACACACGATGAACTGGAAAAGAGCAGTGACCTTTACAGATCCCTGTTCCATCTCGGCGAGACATATGGAAAGCAAAAAAGCGGCTAAAGGCTGACAAGCGCCCAATGACTCCGTATGTCTTGAAAAAACTGCAAAAACTTCAAAACAAATATGTTGCACCGTTTCTTCACGCCCATCGATTGAGGAAAGAGCGAGAGGTCTACGTAAAATCGGGCGCCTCTGAAACTTATCGCCAGGGGAAAGATGACTTTGCGCTCTATCGCATTTTGGGCAACGATCTGCCTCCCCGGCACAGGCCCGGTCAGACTTTGGCCAATCTTGAATTTTGCCTGGAGCATGAACCGGAGTTCGAGGACTGTCAGAAATGGTGGGTCGTCAATCGTATTTTCGATGAAACCAGGCGTCATGAAATCATCGCCCGTCTGGACAGTTACAAACAAAACTATTTCACAATCGATTTCGAACCGGATGACTACGCACGCATTGAAAACAACTCTGACGTAGCGCCCTATCTTGACGGCTCCAGAGAACCCCTTGACGAAAAAGCTCGAAACCGCGCGGTTCTGGCTGCGCTACGACCGAAAATTCTCTACGCGATCAACAACAATGGCGCGCGCAATGCGGCCCTCGAACATGGCAGAAAACGCGCAAAATGGATCCTGCCTTTCGATGGCAACTGCATGATATCGGGCAGGGGATGGCGGGACATTCGTCAAACAGCAAAGCGGTCGATCATCTTCCCGTATCACATCGTGCCCATGCACAGACTGACTGAGAACGACACCATACTGGACGAGCATTTTTCGCCGGACTGCGGCGAAGAACCCCAGATAATGTTTCACAAGCTCTCCGGTGAACGCTTCGACCCCAGGCTGCCCTATGGAAGATCGCCGAAAGCTGAGCTGTTGATGCGTCTTGGCGTGCGGGGACCATGGGACCATTGGGAGGTCGACCCGTGGGATATTCCGCCGGCGCCTTCCTGCCCCGAGTGGGGGCGTTTTGTAATGTCGGACGGTTGGGTAGGGCGCCTTTACTCCGGCAATGTCACGCAGGAAACTGGCAGGAAGTCTTCTGTCCGGCGCATGGCCAACCGGGATGACGGCATTCTCCGCGCCATCGCAGAACTTGACGAACGCTATGGTTCGACTTGTGCAAGACTGGACATATAATCAGACAGGATAATATCGCGGATTGTGTCTACGGGTACACCGTACATCTGCTCCATATGAGCTATCGTCTTGAGAATGGACTCATTGCGTCCGTGGTAGCGAATATTCTGGCTCTTTTCGTTGGTATCCGAAAGACCGTGCGTGCCGGAGGACAACCGTATCACGCCGCCGGCGCTGATCTTGTATCGATATCTGTCGGGAAACGGATGCGCTTCACCCGGCATGAAAGCTTCTTTGCCCCACCAGAGCCATTTGCCAGGCAACCTTAAGCACTTAAGAAAATGCGCCTTGTCGGAAACGCCATATGGATATCGTTCGTCAAAGGTTTCCTGTGTCAGATAGTGAAACCCAATCTGAGGTTCTTCAAATAGCGAATAGTTCAATTCTGGACCAAAATAGCGTTGATTATCACCGATCCTGACCATTGGCACGATGACATAGGGCATGTGCGGCGAGGCGCGACAAGATGCAACGAGACGTTCCAGTTGCACTTTCGTGAAGCAGCAGTTGCTATCAAGCGCAAAGGTCCAGTCCGATATCCGCCTGCCTATTTCGAGCGCAGTGTTCCGCGCGCCGTTGACGTTCATCAGGTACCGAATTTTCGGTGAAGTCGCCCAAAGTTGCATCTTTGTTTGCATGACCTTCGCAGCGCGTCTAAAGTCTTGTGTTTTGAAGAACTGGACGCCGCCAAACTCATCAAGATCCCAGCCAACCTTGCGATACTCGTCCGCAATGAATGGAATTTTCATGAACTCCATGCCCGCCTGTTCGAGTTCGTCGATGAGCAACGCTTCAGCTTCAGGATCCACAATCCTGTTCAGTACAAACAGTTTCCGGATTCCGGAGATCGATGGTTCGTGCTTGAGAATGAATTTCACATTGTCCAGGGTCTGTCCACGACCATGCCTTGGATAATGGTCGTTACCCAGTATCCTGATCAGTGAAATCTCAAATTCTTTTCCTCGTTGCGGACTATTCTCCGAAAATCGGTAGAACAAGTTCAATTGCCTGTTCCTGAGTTTGTAGTAGGCGCGAATGACCGATTGCCTCAAGACCGAGGGCGCTTTTCTAGACTTCGTAACGTCGTGGATTGGCGAGCGCATCACTCTTCCCAAAGACTTAGACGCGAAGCGATCTACCCAGAAACCGCTCCATGAACCTGAGATGCAGTGGATTGGTCTTTCTGGTCAGTTGCGAGGCTCTCTCCGAATAAGCCTCCGCGTGCTTCGCAAGCCTTGAACTGAACACGGAATAATCTATGGATTCCGGATAGTGTACATAATCGGTAGAAAACAGCGTCTTTCTCTCCGGAAAATACCGAGCACGCACCCATTCGTTTGAATCTGCAAACCGTTCGGTGAAGGATCTGGCGTCATCCCGGGGCACCTGGCGTGGCGACCCAGGAAAAACCGCCTCAATTTCACGCTGAAGTTCCTTCATGTCCAGATTGCGTTCTCCGTTAGTTTTCCACATTTTGCCCGCGCTGTTAGCTGACGCCATGACGAATTGAGCCTCAGCGCTCATGGCATTGTTCAGTTTGGCATCTCCATGCTGCAATAAGTCCGGATCGATCCCAAGCATGGAACTGAAATAGCGCACAAGTCCTCCCTGACCGAAAGAATCGGGATACAGCGCCACCTTGATTGTATCCGGACCGAATATATCCGACATACGCTCAATGACGTTTCGATAGTCATAGTAGTCTCGATAGTCGTTAATCACGCGATCGGAAGGCAGACTGAAATAGGCCTGCGCGGAGATGTTATTTTCGAAGACACCGTTAAAACGGCCGTACCCTGCGCGGATCGCAGTGGAATATCTGCTCAAGGCCAACTCATCCTGACGGCGGAGAAATATCAGAATTTGGATGTCGCCTGCAAAATTGGACAACAAATAACTCAAGCGCTCGACTTCAACGGGGCGCGTAATGCGGCTGTGGATCAACTCTGTGCTGAGCACTGAGGTTCGCCACCGTTTTCCTTCTGAAAACTCTGTGGAAAGTTGCTGTTCGAACCAGTGGCGGAACTGCCCGATATCCATTTTAAGCGAGGCGAGAACATGCGCTTTTATATTGTCGAAGACATCGTCGTCCTGCGCATAGACCGAAAGGTAGGTGTGGTTGATATGTGATCCGGCGGATTCAGGAAACCGAATTCCAAACTCACTCAGCAGCATACGGTTGCGGTCAAGCACATGCTGAATTGCAGTGCTTCCGGTTTTCTCCGTCCCCATGTGGAGGATTATTTTCTTCTCCGATCCGTTCAAGCCCGCAATCCCATGGCCGAACAGATTAAAATCTCAATTCTGGTAAAAATCACTTCCAGTTCGCAGTATCCGCCAAAGCCGCAGTAGGGCTCCTTTCTACACGAAATTGCGCCACGGAAAAGACCCGCGCCCTGGTTGCGGATATATCTCCACGCAGACAGTATCGTCTCAAAGGCCTTAAAGGACAGTCTGCCGACAGCGATGTCAAGAAAGTGGAGATTTTTGGAGGCGAGTTTCACAAAAGAGCGCCTGGTGTGGCGAATTTGAATTCGCCGCGACTAATGCGACGCTCTTCTGTGGGAGCTACAGACTCTGCAGCCGATGGAAAGAACTTATTGTCAGGAACACCAGTGGCAAACTCAATTGCCCCCATCTGAAGATTCAGTGCCCATCTGATCGCCTTTCAAGGCGTTCGGTATTTCGGCTGGCGCGTCGTCGGCTTCTTCCGCGATCGACTCAACCCCGGCTTCAGATTCGGACATTTCCTTGGAATTTTCGTCATCAGCCCAAGCCGTGGTTGCGGCAAGAACTGAAACGGCAAACAGGCTGGCAATTAATGTTTTCATCGATATGTAGTCCTTCATTCGTTCAACCCTGAGACAGTAATAGGGATCGAGGCCAAAGCTGTCCAAGGAAATTGCGGATAATAGTTTATAGACTGCAAGACCATCCAGATGTGATCCTTCACGCATTCCTTAAGGCACAAAACGCTGGTCCTGGGTCCGGTAGAGTAATGCGCGCCGTCTACTTTAATCTGGCGTGATTCGAGCTCTTGCAGGAAAAATGAATGGGCGGGAAGTTCTACGAGCCCGAACAGATAAAAGAAATGTGTTTTGAATCACCGCCAAATCGGGTGAGGGCAGGGCAGTAGAGGTACGTACTTAGAAAATCGCCGGTTGATTCAAAGCGATCGAAACCGGTTGGCAATTCCATGAATGGCTCTTCGATGGTAGAAATTCCTCCGTCCGCCTTACCGAAAACGCTACCAGCTTTATGCACTTTTGGTTATTGTTTCATATTTCGAAGTAGTAATTGGGCGGATTTGTCTGAGATGGCTTGCAGTGATGGTCCGGCTGTTTCCGCACCTCTGAAGTAATGTGCACATGCAGATATCCAGCAGGACGCCGGAAATGTAGGGGCGAAGGATGACTTCGCAAATAAAAGACATGTTGGCGCTGCTTGCCGCGGCTTTCCTGTACGGCTCCGTCCTTCTCCATCAGGTTTCCGCCTAGGAACTGAACGCCCCGTTCAGCGTAACGGCCGTCGACGATGTTCTGGAAAACCTCTAAGCAATGCGGGTAAAGCATGGCGTCAGGGCGCTCCTTGTCGCTGTCAGCGTCGGAGAAGCAGTTCAGGTACTTGCAACCGCAGGAGAATCGATAACAGGTCTTCCGTCTCGTACCGACATGCAATTCCGCATCGGCGCGATGGCGATTGCTTCCCAGACGACAATCCTTCTCCAAATCGTGGATGAAGGTCTGGTCACTCTCGACGACACAATCGACGCCTGGCTGCCGGACTACCCTGCAGAAGACCGGGTTACCCGCAGGATGCTGGCCGATTCTTCGTCGGGTTATGCGGACTACGTCACGGACGAAAACTTCGTTGCCGCTTTCGAGAAGCATGTCTTTCGCGAATGGACCGACAGGGAATTGCTCGAGATTGCCTTCGATCACGGAATGCTGTTCGATCCGGGAACGGATTTCCAATACGCCCATACGAACTTTATCATGCTTGGTCTGGCGCTATCGGCTGCCACTGGCGTTCCCTATGAAGGGCGGGTCGGATATCTACGGCCCGCCACTTCGCGGAACGCCGCGCCCCAAAGCGCACAGTTTTCCAATTCAAAATATGGGGGTATCGACCGGCTTTGGGCAAATTCGGCTCCCGGCACTCGCTGCAACTCGGAAGAAATGCTATTCATCTCGGACTACGCCCTCCCGTCGTTCCTCGCGTGCGCCGCCGAATGGCCTGATCTTTCTTCGCCTGACATACAATCCAATCAGCAAGCAAACTTCAGTTTTATGTGACTTGCGATAAGTTTATCATTGCTCAATCTTGACCAACACACTTGCGACCATCCAAGTAGGATCAGCCGGTTTTTTTCCTTTAGATTCAAAGGGCGACCGCTATGCAAACTTGGAGGTATGATTTTGAAAGGAAACAGATCGTTTTGGCGCAGCCTAACTCTGGCAATTGCGCTTTCAGTGGCCGCGGCGCCAATCGCCGATGCCTGCACCCGTGTTGTATATCATGGACCGGAAGACCGCATATTGACGGCACGTTCCATGGACTGGAGCCTGCCAATGCTCTCCAACTTGTGGGTATTCCCACGCGGTATGGAGCGAAATGGCGAAGCGGGAAAGAATTCACTGACCTGGACGTCAAAATACGGAAGCATGATTGTTTCCGGTTATGACTTATCCACTGTGGATGGAATGAATGAAGCCGGACTAGTGGCTAACATGCTTTGGCTTGTGGCGTCAGAATATCCCGAAAATGGTGGCAAAACACCCGAAATGTCGCTGTCGATCTGGGCGCAGTATTTCATGGACAATTACGGCAGCGTTGCGGAAGCTGTCGCCGATATGGAAGCCAATCCCTTCGATGTCGTAACCGCCGACGTGCCCGATCAGCCTGGACGCCTGGCGAAAGTGCATCTTTCACTCTCAGACGCCAGCGGCGATAGTGCCATTCTGGAATGGCTGGATGGTCAACTTGTAATTCACCACGGCCCCGAATACCGCACAATGACGAACGATCCCCCATACGACCAGCAATTGGCGGTGAAAAGATACTGGCATGAAGTCAACCCGCGTGAGGTGCTGCCAGGCACAACGCGTTCTTCTGATCGTTTTGCGCGGGCTGATACTTACATTGACATGGTGGTTAAATCGAATAACCCGCGCATCGCGGCAGCTGCTGCCATGAGCGTGATCCGCAACGCTTCAGTTCCTTATGGCATCAACACACCGGACGCACCGAACTTGTCCACCACGCGCTGGAGGGTTGTCGCTGATCACAAGGACAAACTGTTTTATGTTGAATCAGCCATTTCTCCCAACCTGTTCTGGGTCGATCTGAACAAGCTGGATTTCTCGGCTGAAGCCGGGGTGCGAATGCTGGATCTGGGCGTTGACATGGTCACGCTGCAATCAGGTGAAGTTTCGTCAGACTTTAAGCTCGCCGAACCTTTCCAGTTCGAGCCGGTAAACTGAGATATGCCGACCACCGCATTCCTGTGTGGTGGTCGTATCATCCTAGAACAGGACTGCGACGCTCTTTTAGAAAGAAACGCCCCGCCCTGCGTATAATCGACAGCAAGATAGGGCTAGCCAGATTGGTGGAAAAACTCAGCGGACTTTAACATCAACCGGGATCGCCTAAATTTGCGACAAAACCATTCACGACTAGAACCGGTATGTAAGTCCCACAACAGGTCCGCTCAGCCTTATGTCATAGACATGATTATCTTTTTCGTAATCGGTATCAACGATTTTGTAGCCCGCTGAAAACGACAAACTCTCATTCAAGATATAGTTCGCGGTCGCTAGAACAGACCATGTCAAATCGGAGTTAAGGCCAAAGCCGCCGATATCTGCCTGGGCCTGAACCGAAAATCTATCCGTCAGGTTGAAAAACAGACGTGCTCCGACAACGGGATCAATCCAGCCAAAGCCCTCATCATAACGTAATGACCTTCCAAGCCCACTGGCCGTGATTTCATTGGAAATATGCCATAAACGTATACCGCCTAGAGCGTCAAAAGTAAAAGTGGGCGTATCGATAACGCGGTATCCACCCTGCACGGTCGTCATAAACTGCTTGGTATTCAGTTTAACGGTCACTTCAAACGGTGGTAGCTGCGGTGTGAGTGCAAACCTGTAGGTGTCACCGTCACTCGTATCAGTATACATCATGTCAGCCGAGAGAACAAAACGGTCGTAGCGACCCCATACATTTACAAATCCGGCAATATTCAGCCCATCCCGACCCTCAGAAAATGATTGATCGATATCCACGGTCGGCCCGGCGCCAAATGGAGAAACCCTCCCTTTTACTCCGGTAGCCCACAGATAGGGAGTAATCTGAAGCGCCCAGTCCGAGGCGCTGGTTTCTGTAACTGTGGAAGCTTCTGGAGCCGCATCGATACTGTCAGCCGCGTGTAGAGTTTGTGGAACACAAAGGAACAAAGCGCACGCAGAAATATACTTCTTCAATTTGGCCCCCTGTCCGGCAAACGTAACCGGAAAAACCAGTTCAATTACATTACCGCCCCTTGTAAGAAAATAGCATGACAGATGCTAGGTGTTCGTCAGCAGTTCCACAAAAATCGGTGATCCAGGCCAGTGCTCTTTCCATCGGCTTCAACGGCGCGCTTGTCGGTGGGATCGGTGTCGGGATGTGGCGCCGGCGGGTGATATCGATGCCATGTGCGCCCCGCGCCAGCCTTGACATCATTGGTTCAGAAATGACTCAAATAAACAACTCATCGGATTTTCAATCGGCCCCACAAATGAGCCGGCATTTATTAAGATACGCGATTGTCGTTCAGTTCGCTGCAAATCCTCGAGAGTTTCAGTAATCGGAATTTTATCCGAGCGATTATAAATCCAGGAAAACTAAATCCGTGTTTTTCCCAGAGTGGATTTAAATGTCGTATTTCCTGAACCTCGCGCTGTTTCCCTCAATCTTGCTGTTTCTGGTCTTCGGCCTTGCCTTGTTCGTCATGACCTATTGGGTCCTGCTCCTGTTTGCCAGATATGCGCGCACTGATGCCTTGGTCATTCCGGTGGGCGCATTCATCGGAACGATTGCGACGTCATGGGCACTGTCTCTGGGCTTTGTTGCTGCCGACATCTGGACACTACATGCAGAAGCTGATCAGGAACTCACCTCTGAACGATCCGCGATCAATCGCCTGATCGGAAGCGCTGAATCTGACGTCCTGAACAGGCCTGACCTTAAAATAGTGATGCATCTATATCGCGAAAAGGTAATTTCGGACGAATGGGGAGCCAATGGAAATCTTCATCCGGCGGCGTCGGTCGAGGAGGCTCTTCAGAAAATTCGTATCATCATTATGGATATCGCTGAGAGTGATGCGCCTGCTCCGATCATCAATCAGGCCGTCGCCATTTTCAATGACCTCCAGGAAACACGCGATGTGCGCCTCGCCATCGCCAGCACGACCGTCAATCAGTACAAATGGTATATGTTGCTGACACTGACGATCTTGACATCGATCACGATCGCAGTGACCCACGCCGATAGAACACGAGCGGGAATCACAGCAATTTTCCTTTACGTTCTTGCGGCCACTACAAGCCTCTGGTTGCTGACGGTTCATGCAAGCCCCTATGCCGGTATTGAAATGATAGAACCACATCGGCTGTATCCGGGGTTATCTTAATTGTGGAACGTATTTGGATGTGCTGGCGTGCACCCCGAAGATGCCCCCGATCTGGGCGTAGAGCTTTCCAGATAATATCGGCATTACGGCACGTACGGCCGGTTATGTGAGTGGTTATGATAGCGAAATCGATCACTACGCAAGTATCTGATTTAATTCAATAATTTCAATGATGTGGCGGAGGAGGTGGGATTCGAACCCACGAGACGGTTTCCCGCCTGCCGGTTTTCAAGACCGGTGCCTTCAACCGCTCGGCCACTCCTCCGGCAGCGCCTTATTGCGCCAGAAGTCTTATCTTTTCAAGCAGGCAGATGAAAAATAACCTGTGATCGTTATTTTACCCGCCTTAGCGTCTGACAGGCCGCGTTTTGACCCTCCGGAGTCGTGCGGATGTAACAGGAAACAATGGTATCGGCGTCGATCATGCGACCTTCTGCGAAACCGTTCGGTTCCGACCAGCGAAATTGGCTCTTGTCCACAAAGACGCCGACAAACGAGACGCTGAATTTTTCGGACGCGCCGCTCTCGGAGTGCATGCTGCCGGTCAACCTGCGATCGCGTTGTTCCGTGATGGTCTGCGTGATCGTTTCGGAACTGAAGACGACGTCGTCGCCATTATAAGACATGCGAATATCTGCGCCTTCTCCGACCCAAGGCCAACGATATCGGGATAGATGTCATCCGCCAGGCAGGCTGGCGCAGAAACCAGGAACAGCGCCATAAAGCATATATCGACCCGGAAACCGAGTGGACGACCGTCAAAACGCCTATGAAAAACTGTAATGCTTCCCACAAAAAACTTTCCATAGCCTACGCTATAAAAGACAATTACCTATGCGTGTTTCAATTACCGATATTCGCGCGGTTGGCGACTCCTGTAAATAGGAATGCGGGCGGTCCGCCTTGCGCCGCGGCAAACGGTGAGTTGACATTAACCAAAACATTGATTTTTATGGATCATGCTTTGACGTTGACGTCTTGACAACACGATGTGGTTATTGTTGACCAAGATGACGGTCGCCGCTCTTTGCCGAACAGTACGAATGTTGTAGTGAGCAAGGCGACAGGGGATTGCTCGATCGGGGGCTGGACGGAATGCTGAATGCGGGGCGCATCCGCGCAACAAGAATGGCAAGGGGAACTACCTCTGGTCATGATTCGTGGAAATTTGTTCGTATCGCGACAGTCATGGGCCTTGGGCTTGCCTTGGCCTCTTGCATGTCGAGCCCGGCTGATAAAGCCGACATCAACAACAAGACGAAATTCAGCGAGAGCAAATACGGCGTCTCAGCCAGCAAACGTGTTACGACTTCCAAGAACGTGAAGAAGGGCGGCGGAACCTACAAGATCGGCAAGCCCTATATGGTGAACGGCCGCTGGTACCACCCGAAGGAAGAACCGGGTTACGACAAGGTCGGGCTTGCATCTTGGTATGGGCCAAACTTCCATGGCCGCCATACGGCTAATGGCGAAGTATACGACCAGTATCATCTATCCGCCGCGCATCCGACATTTCCGCTTCCCAGCTATGCCCGTGTGACGAATGTTGAGAACGGAACTTCTGTCGTCGTACGCGTCAACGACCGTGGTCCATTTGCTCACGGACGGATCATCGACGTGTCGAGCAAGGCCGCCGACATGCTCAAAATCAAGAACGCCGGTGTAGCGAAAGTTCGCGTCGAATATATGGGCAAAGCCCGTATGGACGGTCGTGACATGCCGTATCTCATGGCGTCCTACAGCGACGGCAGCAGCACAAACATGATTGCTTCCGCCGGTGACAAGATCACGGATGGCCTTTCCAAGCTGAGCCCACCGGCGCTGATCAGCAAAGCTTCTACGAAACTTGGCTTTACCAACGAAAATCTGGAAGTCGCTTCATCGGAAACGGGCAAGGGGCCGCGACTGGTCTCGTCAGATCAATATTACTTGCCGGAAATCGGTCCTATTCCACGTGACAGGCCGATCATGGGGCTTGCATCGTCTGAGTACAAACCAAAACTCGTCAATGCCTATCGGGATGAGCGCTACGGCTCTAGAATTGAAGATCCCTTCGCCGCCTTGATAAATGAAGAGGGTCAATTGACGGAAGAGGCGATTCTCGCTTTCGCAGAGAAGCAGGACAACCTATAGGCTCTTAGCGGATATCGCGATAGCCTGGTTTCATCATCGCAATTCAATTGATACGCGCAGGTTCAGTTGGTAGCCTATCAATGGGGCTATTGAGGGATCAATGACAGTGTCACCGTTGTTCAAAAATTTGATTCCAGCGATCATATGCCTATGCGCCGTGGTCTCCTGCAGCAGAGCCTTTGCCCAGGAATTTCAAACAAGAGCCGACAAGGCATTTATGATCGAGGCTGATACGGGATCAGTCCTGTTCGCCAAGGACGAAGATGCGCCAGTGCCGCCCGCATCGCTTGCCAAGATCATGACCATGGAAGTGGTGTTCAACGAAATCGCCGAAGGTCGCCTTTCGCTGGACGATGAATTTCAGGTTTCTGAAAATGCCTGGCGCACCGGCGGAGCGCCCTCCGGCACGTCGACTATGTTCGCCGCTATCAAGTCCTTCGTTCCTGTTGGCGATCTGATCCGCGGCGCTATCGTGCAGTCGGGCAATGATTCCTGCATCATACTCGCAGAGGGCATTTCTGGTTCGGAAGACGTATTCGCCAAAAAGATGACCGAGCGAGCCCGCGAACTCGGCATGACAAAATCCGTCTTTGGTAATTCAACCGGCCTGCCGCATCCGGATTCCGCTGTCACGATGCGGGAACTCGTGATGCTCGCCAGATATACGCAGCAGACCTATCCAGACTTTTATCGCTGGTACTCCGAACCACAATTCAAGTGGAACGGCATCAACCAGCGAAACCGCAATCCGCTGCTTGGCCTGGGCATAGGGGTCGATGGCCTAAAAACCGGATACACGGAAGCTTCGGGATACGGCATCGTGAGCTCAATCGAGCGCGAAGGGACGAGGCTCTTTCTCGCAATGAGCGGCATGTCCAGCGAAAAGGAACGCGCAGAGGAAGCGCGCAAGATGCTCGAATGGGGTCTGCGATCCTTCGAGCCGAGAGAGCTCTTTCAAGCCGGTGAAATCGTCGGTCAAGCCAGTGTCTACGGCGGCGACGGCTCCTATGTCGACCTGGCTCCGGAAAGTGCAGTGACGATATTCATTCCGGTGGCGGATCCGGAGCGCATCAAGGCGCGCATTGTCTACGACTGGCCCCTGGAGGCCCCGGTCGAGAAGGGCGCTCAGATCGGCGCCTTGAAAGTGTGGACCGGCGACACGCTCAATCAGGAAACGCCCCTTTTTGCGGCAAACAGCGTCCCGGTCGGCCCGCTGCATAGACGCGCCTTCCATGCGCTCCAGGAACTCATGCTGTTCTGGCTGTAGTAAAATCCTAACTCTTCACACGAATAATACACGCAATGTGGACGCTGCCTGAAAAGGCGCTTACATAATTGGGTAAAACGATCCTGTCGAAACGGCGCCGGGTATCGGGTGTCCGTGCGGGCCGTGTGCGAAGTCCCGAGTGACCTGAAAAACAACAAGCGAGAGAAAAACGTTTGAAGGGGCTGTTCATCACATTCGAAGGTGGCGAGGGCGCTGGCAAGTCAACCCAGATCCAATATCTCGCCCAATCCCTTGAATCGGACGGTTTCGAGGTCGTCACGACACGGGAGCCTGGTGGCTCCGCCGGCGCTGAGGCTGTTCGACAAGTTTTGCTTTCCGGCGCAGCGGAAGAGTTCGGGGTCCGCATGGAAGCGTTGCTTTTCGCTGCGGCGCGCAACGACCACATAGAAGAATTGATACGGCCAGCGATTCTTGACGGCAAGATTGTGCTCTGTGATCGCTTCATGGATTCCTCGCGCGTATACCAGGGCGTAACCGGCAATCTGGAGCCGGAATTTGTCCGCGCGCTCGAACGCGTTGCGGTCAATGGCATGACGCCGGATCTGACGATTATTCTTGATCTGCCTGCCGAGATCGGAATGAAACGAGCGCGGGCCCGTTCGGGCGACAGGGAAGCGCCGGACCGTTATGAGAAGGAAGAACTTGCTATCCAGATCAAGCGCAGGGAGGCTTATCTGGATATTGCACGCGCGGAACCTGAGCGCTGCCGGATCGTTGACGCCACCCGGCCGGCTGACGCGATCGCCAGGGAGATTGAGCAAATCGTACAGGAACTGGTTGCAGCTCGACTGGAAAGTCAACCTGCCCGAAATCGGGAAGGTGTACGGTGAGCGATAATCCGCGCGTTCTTGACGGCGCGATAGCGCCAGAACGCAACACGCGACTTTTCGGACATGAGGACACGACGCGCTTTCTTGCTGACGCCTATCGCAGCGGACATATGCATCACGCATTGCTGTTGGAAGGCCCGAAAGGTATCGGCAAGGCGACGCTCGCTTTCCGACTGGCCAATCACATACTGAGCCATCCGGAAGCAGATACGGCGCCTTCTGTGATCGCTGATCCCGATCCGGAATCACCGGTAACCCATCAGATCGCCACCGGAGCCTCGCATAGTCTGCTGCATCTGGCGCGACCGATAGATCGCAAATCAGGGCGCATTCGCACGGCTATCACAGTCGATGAGGTGCGCAGGGCAGGGCGGTTTTACGAACAGACATCGGGCACGGGAAACTGGCGCATAGTCATCGTCGACCCGGCCGATGACCTCAACCGTTCAGCCGCGAATGCAATTCTCAAAATTCTGGAAGAGCCGCCGCGGCGCTCACTATTCATACTGGTCTCACACGCAGCCGGACGCCTCCTGCCTACGATCCGGTCGCGCTGCATGACCATCAACATGCATCCCTTGTCCAATGCAGAGGTGCTTTCAGCCTTCTCCAATCTCGGACTCGAACAAACAGAGGATCCTGAAACGCTTGCCAAGACCGCGGCGGCGTCTGCGGGCAGTCTGGCGACCGCATTGCTGCTGCTGCGTTATGGCGGTCTGGACATCATCGACGCCTTCCAGCAGATCGTATCGCGCGGCGCGGATGGTTCGGCGGAAGCCCCGCACAAGCTGGCAGATATGCTGTCTGCTCGAGACCGTGATGAGGCATATGCGCTCTTCAAAGACCATGTGGTTGGTTGGATTTCGCAGAAAGCGATCATGGATGCTCGCGCCGGAGATCGTTCCGGAGCCGACCGATGGGCTGAGCTTGCCCTGGAGATCGGCAGGGATCTTGATACGACCGACGTCTACAACCTTGATCGCAAGCAGGCTGTGCTTTCGGTCTTTTCATCCATTTTTCAGTTACAGGCGGCGTAGCCACGCCGCTGATTTTCGCTTATGAGGACGGCTGAATGCGTTCGCCCGCGTCGGACGATCGCGATCGCCGCTGCAATTCAGAGATTGGCAGAAATGAGTGAGAGTAACCGCTTCTATATTACGACTGCAATTTCCTACCCGAACGGCAAGCCGCATATCGGACATGCTTACGAGTTGATCGCCACCGATGCGATCGCCCGGTTCAAGCGCCTCGACGGAATGGAAGTTCATTTTCTGACCGGAACGGACGAGCACGGCCAGAAAATGTTGCAGACCGCCAAAAAAGAAGGTCTGCCAATCGCCGAATTCGCCAGCCGCAACACGGCGGCGTTTCAGCGTATGGCCGAAGCTCTCAATGCTTCCAATGATGATTTTATTCGCACCACCGAACCGCGTCATAAAAGGGCCAGCCAGGCTATCTGGGAGGCGATGACCAAAGCCGGCGACATTTACAAGGATAGCTACGCAGGCTGGTATTCGGTCCGCGACGAAGCCTATTATCAGGAAGACGAGACCGAGTTGCGCGATGGCGTTCGCTATGGACAGCAAGGCACTCCGGTAGAGTGGGTTGAGGAAGAGAGCTATTTCTTCCGTCTCTCGGCCTACCAAGATCGCCTGCTCGAACTTTACGACCGAAACGCCGATTTTATAGGGCCGGACGCCCGGCGCAACGAGATTGTCTCCTTCGTCAAGGGCGGCTTGAAGGATCTCTCCATTTCCCGCACGACCTTCGACTGGGGCGTCAAGGTTCCGAATGACGAAGGCCATGTCATGTATGTCTGGGTCGACGCCTTGACCAACTATATCACGGCGGTCGGCTATCCTGATCCAGATGCGCCGCTATGGAAATTCTGGCCGGCCAATGTCCACGTCATCGGCAAGGACATCATTCGGTTTCATGCGGTCTATTGGCCAGCATTTCTGATGTCTGCAGGAATAGAATTGCCGAAGCGCGTTTTCGCGCACGGATTCCTCTTCAACCGCGGTGAAAAAATGTCGAAATCGGTCGGCAACGTCGTGGATCCATTCGATATGGTCGACCACTACGGGGTCGACCAGGTGCGCTATTTCTTCCTGCGTGAGGTGCCATTCGGGCAGGACGGCAATTACAGCCACGACGCCATTGTCGGTCGCATTAATTCAGACCTTGCAAACGATTTGGGTAATCTCGCCCAGCGCTCACTATCGATGATCGCCAAGAATTGCAACGGCAAGACACCGAAATGCGGGGCTCTGAGTGATGAGGACAAGGCGATCCTCGCGCAGGCAGACGCCTTGCTGGTTGAAGCGCGCAACGGCATAGACAAACAGGCTCTTCACCAAGTGTTGGGATCGGTCTTTGGCGTGGTTTCGGAAGCAAATCGCTATTTTGCTTCTCAGGAACCATGGGCGTTGAAGAAAACCGATCCGGAGCGCATGGCGACCGTACTTTACGTCACAATCGATGTGGTGAGACAGGTGGCAATTCTTTGTCAGCCCTTCATGCCGGAATCCAGCGCGCGTTTGCTCGATATTCTTTCTGTTGAGGACGCCGACCGCGGTTTCGACAAGCTGGGGGAGGCCGGACGGCTCGTCCCGTCAACGGACCTGCCTGCTCCGAAACCAATTTTTCCACGCCACGTGGACACTGCGGAGCAGGCGTGAGCACTCTTGTCGACAGCCATTGTCATCTCGATTTTCCGGATTTCGACAGCGAACGTGATGCAATCGTCGAGCGCGCCGTCGCAGCTGGCGTCGAATGCATGGTGACAATCTGCACCCATGTGCGCCGTTTCGAAGCTATTCGCGCGATCGCAGAAGCTTATGAACGCGTCTATTGCTCCGTTGGCACCCATCCGCACAATGCGGACCAGGAACTCGACACAACCGTGCAAGACCTTGTTGCTCTTTCACGCCATCCCAAAGTGGTCGCCATTGGCGAAGCAGGGCTGGACTACCACTACGACAATGCGCCGCGGGAGGCCCAGGAAATCGGGTTACGTCGGCATATTGAAGCCGCGCGCGAAACCGGGCTGCCGCTTGTCATCCACGCGCGTTCGGCAGACGAGGACATGGCGCAAATCCTGAGAGAAGAAAGCGGGAAGGGGGCATTTCCCTTCGTCCTGCACTGTTTTTCGTCCGGCCGCGCCCTGGCTGAAATCGGCGTCGAACTCGGCGGTTATGTCTCGTTTTCAGGCATCCTCACTTTCAAGAATTCCGAAGAATTGCGTCAGATCGCGGTGGACCTCCCGGCCGATCGTCTGCTTGTTGAAACGGACGCTCCATACCTGGCCCCAGTACCACATCGCGGCAAGCGCAACGAACCGTCGTTCGTCGTCAATACGGCCAGGGTTCTCGCTGAGACGAGAGGGGTGTCGGAGGAATACATTCACCGGCAGACCAGCGAGAATTTCTTTCGTTTGTTTTCCAAGGTCCCCTCCAGTGACAACCGTTTGGTTGCGACCTCATGAGAGTACGGCAAATTCTGACGATTCTCGGCTGTGGCTCTTCACCCGGCGTTCCACGTATCGACGGCGACTGGGGCAATTGCGACCCGACCAATCCTCGAAATCGCCGCAGACGCGCATCGCTTCTCATCGAACAGTATTCTGCAGATGGCGGAGTGACCACTGTTGTCATCGACACCGGCCCAGACTTCCGCGAACAAATGATCAGTGCTCGCGTGCGCATCCTGGACGCTGCGCTTTACAGCCACCCCCATGCGGATCATCTGCACGGGATAGACGACCTTAGAGGGTTCGTCGTTGTCCAGAAAAAGCGCATGCCCATATACGCCGACGCGGTTACCATGGCGCGCCTGCGCGAAGCGTTTCTGTATTGCTTCGAGACGCCGCCTGGCAGCGGTTACCCGCCAATTGTGGACGCCAATACAATTGATTCTTTAGACAATCCAATTGTGATCGAAGGCGAGGGTGGTCCACTCACCATCAATATGTTCGAGCAACTGCATGGAAGCATTACCTCGACCGGCTACCGGATCGGGAATGTCGCCTATTGCAGCGATGTCAGTGATTTTCCTCAAAAGTCTATCGAAAAATTACAAGATCTGGACTGCTTGATCGTCGACGCCTTGCAATATCGGCCGCATCCAAGTCACTTCTCAATCGGAGAAGCGCTCGACTGGATCGAACGACTTCAGCCGAAACAAGGCATACTGACGCATATGCACGTGCCGCTTGACTATGCGACGGTGCTTGCAGAGACGCCGGCGAACGTCGAGCCGGCCTACGACATGATGCAAATTAAGCAGGATCTGGACGTTGTCGCCTGAATACGGGTTCGGCAAATCCCAATTACTTCAATTTTCGTTTCCCGGCCGGTTTCCTGCTGTCTGCGCGCACGGCTGTTTCATAAGCTTCACAGGCCCATTTTTCAAAGGCCTCGGGGTCGTCCAGAATATAATCTGGCGCATACCAGTATCCCATCCGGGCCGTCGAACCATTCGCTCGCGTGTGTATCCATTCCTCGCATTGCGCCGCCTCGTACGCAGGAATGGTTTCATTGTCCGTCTTGAAGGCGAGGCGACCTCCGGACGTGCCAAGCGCGTACATAAGGCCATTTCGAAAAACACCGACGCCACCGAACATCCGTCTTATTTCAGATCCCGGAACGACCGAAAACTGCTCCCGCAAATAGTCTGCAAACTCTTTCGAAACCGCCATTTCCCAGCCTCCTGCCGGCGTATGTTCTCTTTTTTGTTCCTGCCACATGCGACAAACTGTAACAATATGGCTATCAGGATGGTGACGCTATGATATGGAAAATCGGTATCTCGCTGGCGCTATTCCCGGTCATTTACCTGCTAATCGCATGTGTTCTGATTCTTTTTCCACCGCGCGTAGAAGATAGCGAAAGTTTGAATTTCAGTCAGCTGCGTGGTGGCCCGGATCTATCGAAGCAACAGGAACTGCTAACGTATGCCGCGCGTGACGGACAGGAATTGGCCTATCGCCATTATGCGTCCAGGAGTTCCGTTTCGCTGATACTGCTACATGGTTCAGGCTATCATGGCGGCTATCTGGATCCCATGGCGAGCTACCTGTCAAACAGCAACGCCGCACAGATCTTTGTTCCAAATCTTCGCGGTCATTTTGGCTCCGGAGAACGTCGTGGCGACATCGACTATGTCGGTCAACTCGAAGACGATCTCTCAGACCTTGTCGACATGATCCTTGCCAGCAATCCGGACACAACGATTGTTATGGGTGGTCACTCGTCAGGCGGCGCTATGGCGATACGCTTTGCAGCAAGTGAGTACGGCGACAGAATTGAGAATTACTTCGCGCTGGCGCCGATACTGGGACACAAGGCGCCAACGGTTATCGAAGGCAACGGTGGATGGGCCCATATTTCCTTGCCGCGCATCATCGGGCTGTCAATGCTCAACAATGTCCGCCTCCATATCTTCGACCATCTTGAAACGATCCGTTTCAATATGCCTGAGCAATTTCAGAACGGCACTGAGACGCTTGGGTATTCGTGGCGGCTTATGACGAATTTCAATCTTCATACAAACTTTCGTGGTGATATCGAATCGCTGCCGCAAACATCTCTTACGCTGGTCGGCCGCGATGACGAGGCAATGAATTCCGCGGCTTTCATATCTTTATTCAATGCTTTGCACAAATCTGTTGAACTTCTCGATGATCAAGATCATTTCAGCCTTACGCGGTCAGAATTATCATTTGTACGGATTAACCGTTGGCTTGATGCGGTGACGCGAGGCAATTGAAACGCAATCTGGATTACGGCCATTAGTTCCATAATATATCTTATGCGATCTAATCATATATCCCTCATGCGGTTTCACAGAGCTTCCTGAATGCAAAAATCGCGGTATCCACTCTCTGTTGGATGTCCTGCTCTGTCGGAAGCTCCAAGGCGTGAATAACGCGTCTGATTTGAAGGTCGCCGATCAACAGGCTCAAGAACCAGTCTGCTGCTATTTCTGCGGACGTCACCTTCAGCGCGCCTATCTTTACGCCGCGTTCCATCAGCTTACATATCAACGGATACACCGTGCCCCGGCCGGCTGCGGCAATCGCCAATCCGAGTTCACCCGTTTCATCCGCGGCGGCGGCGCGGTTCAGGCTCACTGCCTTCTTGCCGAGCAGCATTGACAGTAAGATCGGCGCGATTTCTTCAAGCACCGTTACCGGGTCTGCGTTTCCGCCAATTGCTGCTTCCAGTTTTTGCCTGGTCGCAGCTGCGTTCGCTTCAACAATGGATCTGAACAGACCCCGCTTGTCTCCGTACCAACGATAAAGGGTCTCATTCGACGCTTTGGCGTGTCTTGCCACTGACAGCATCGACGTGCCGGAATAGCCTCGTTTCTCGAGGAGTTCATAAGCTGCGTTTTCGATCTGTCTGGCGCGTTGCGCTCTTTTTTGCTGATCCAATTTCAGCTCCCTTTACTTGACCATAAGCGTACATATATGTACGGGATTGTAAAGGTGTACATTTGCGTACGGTTGGAGGTAATTTTCGTGAATTTGATCAAAACGCTTTCCATCAGTTCAATTCTCTTCTGCGGCGCGATTTTTGGATTTTTCTACGCATGGGTCTGCTCCACAATGTGGGGTCTTGACCAAGCTGATCCACGCATAGCAATTGCTGCGATGCAGGCGATGAACGCCTCTGTACGCAATGGGGCGTTCTTCCCGGCGTTCTTTTTAACGCCGTTAGTCCTGGCTGCTACTGCTGGCGTTGCCTATCGCAGTCAATTCCGGTCAGCCGCCTTTTGGTTCGCCGCCGCCGGCCTTGTTTACCTGATCTTCGGATTGTTACTGACGATGGGCGTAAACGTGCCGATGAACGAGGCGCTGGCGTCAGTAGACATTCCAGAAGATGTTGGGGCAGCCGAAATCATTTGGCAGGACTACTCTCCAAGCTGGCAATTCTGGAACCAGTTGCGCACCATTGCATCCGGGATCGCCCTCACCTTTGCCGGGATTGGGTTATCCAAAGTTTGATCTTAGAAACAGATCGCACGATCCTAAAACGTTCTGCGAGACGCGCACAATCGGCGCGTCTTGTCGTCCTGCTCGGCGAACAATTAGCCTACAGGCAGATTATCGTCGCGCTTGATCGCAATGATAGAAGAACGCGGCAGCTTGCCTTCACCGTCTGGAAACGGCGCATCCGGATGTTGTACTCCGACAAACATGGTTCGACGGTCCGCCGACCAGCAGAGACCTGTGACTTCAGCGCCTTTCGGTCCGGTTAGAAAACGCTCTATACGGCCTGTCACCGGATCACCGGCGAGCATTTGATTGTTACCATTTCCGACAAAATCGCCTTCATCGGAATCGTCGCCGTCAGTCTGTATCCAGATTAGCCCGGTGGAATCGATTGCCATGCCGTCCGGCGAATTAAACAGGTTGCCTTCGTTGATATTGGCCGACCCGGCGTAATCCCCTACATGCACGGTCGGATTTCCGGCCATAACATACAGATCCCATTCGAAGGTCTCCGAGGCGTGATCATCGCCGGACGGGCGCCAACGCACGATCTGCCCGTACTTGTTGGCTGCTCGCGGATTGGGACCGGCTACAGGCGTCCAGTCGCCGCCGGCATTTGACTTGACGCCCCGGCGACTGTTGTTGGTCAGCGCGCAGTAGGCTTCGACCGAAACCGGGTTCACCGCCACCCATTCCGGTCGGTCCATGGTCGTGGCGCCTACTTTCGATGCTGCAATGCGTGAGAATATCGCAATCTCGGCATCGGACATCCCCGTCGTGTCCGGGGTGAGCGAAAGCCATTCACCAGTCATGTCGTCGTGGAATCGGGCGACGTAGAGTTGCCCTTCGTCGAGCAAAGTGGACGTATCTGCACCTGGCGCATAGGCGTCCTTCGAAACAAATTTATAGAGGAATTCGCCACGCTCGTCGTCGCCCATATAGACCACGACGCGGCCGTCAGGCGCCAGCACAGTCTCCGCGTTTTCATGTTTGAAACGACCAAGCGCAGTCCGTTTGACAGGCGTGCTCTTCGGATTTGACGGATCTATCTCAACGATCCAGCCGGCGCGATGTGGCTCGTTGGGATTTTTCGAAGTGTCGAAACGGGTATCCCATTTGTGATAATCATATCCCCGTCCGTCGGTCGAAATTCCATACCGCTTGTAACCTTCTGCGACCTGTTCCGTCAGTTCCGGTTCTTCCGTGGCGCCAAAGTAGCCATTGAAATTTTCCTCGCAGGTCAGATATGTGCCCCAGGGGGTCTTTCCCGAGCCGCAATTGCTAAACGTGCCAAGGCTCTCGACGCCGTTAGCGTCCGCCTCCGTTTTCAGAAGATTGTGACCAGTCGCGGGCCCGCTGAATTGCATGGGTGTGTTCTGGGTAATGCGCCGATTGAAACGGCTATCCAAAACAACCGTCCACCCGGTATCGCTTTCGACAATTTCAAAGACTGCAATGCCCTGCAAGTTCTGGAGTTTGAGAACATCCTGGCCGTCCCGTGGCACGCCATCGGTAGCCTGTGGCAGATCGGTCTTATTGTTGGTGTACTCGTGATTGACGGCAATCACCTGTTTTCCACCGATAACGAATAGCTCCATTCCATCCGTGTTCTCACCGAATACCCTGTCGGAATCTGCGGCCGCGCCTCCAATGGCGTTGTCGAACGCGTCTATTCCGGTAAACAGAGGATCTCCCCAACTCACCAGTCTCTGCCAGCTGTAGCCTTCAGGCACATGGACATCGCTATCCGTTGCGGTCGGGATGGGAGTAAATACAAATCGGGTCGCCTGTTGGGCCTGCGCTGTTTCCGGTTTCAATAGGCCGGCGCACATGGCCGCGGCTCCGGAACCGAACGCGAGCACGCCGCCGATAAAACCTCTTCGAGAAATAGCACGCTCCACAACGCGATCGAATTCACTCTCTTTTGGACGCGGAAAGTTGACTTCGTCCCATTCATCGGCAGTCAGTTCTCTAACGTTGTTCTCGCTCATGGCTGGCTCCCTGCTCGCTTTGAGGCGGCTTGGCTTCCTGAACGTCCGACCATCCGAACGTGAAGGCACGATTTTCTAGCGCGAAGACCCCACAACCGTATGACAACGAGTATCTACTCCCGAGAGTCCGAGGGAGAAATCAACCCTTTTGATTGGAAGGATATACCATGCCGCTTCCCACCTGTTAGCATTGCGCAGGATTCGAAGGGACAGGTCCATGAAGGGTTATTGCAGCTGCCGCGAAATCACGTATGAAATGACCGCAAAGCCGCTCTTCGTTCATGCGTGTCATTGCCGATGGTGTCAGCGCGAAACCGGATCGGCGTTTGTCATGAATGCACTGATCGAATCCAACAGGATCGAAATCAAGTCAGGCGCACCGGAGATGGTCGATACACCCAGTGAAAGTGGAAAGGGACAGAAGATCTACCGCTGCCCCAAATGCCATGTTGCGCTATGGAGCATATATTCCGGCGCCGGCCCTAAATTCATTTTTGTGCGCGTGGGCGCGCTCGAAAACCCGGACGCCTGTCCACCCGATATTCACATCTTTACCGAAAGCAAGCAGCCCTGGCTCACCTTGCCGGATAATGTACCAGCCGTGAATCGCTATTACGATCGAGAGAAATATTGGCCGCAGGCAAGTCTTGAGCGACGACTTGCTGCCATCGAATTGGATTGAGACGAGCATGAAGCCATCAAAAGACATTTCCCGGCTTATCGAGATCATGGTTGCCCTGCGCGATCCGAAGACGGGATGTCCGTGGGATGTCAAACAGGACTTCGAATCGATCAAGCCCTACACGCTCGAGGAAGCCTATGAAGTTGCCGACGCGATTGAACGCAACGACATGGACGATCTCTGTGAGGAACTGGGCGACCTGCTTCTTCAGGTCGTGTTTCATGCGCGGATGGCGGAAGAAGCCGGCGCATTTGATTTCGGTGACGTCGTGCATTCCATCACCCGAAAAATGATACGGAGGCATCCGCATGTCTTCGATGTGTCGGACGCCGATACGGCGAATGCCGTCAAGGTGCAATGGGATGAAATAAAGGCGGTTGAAAAGGCGGAACGGGCCGAACGTCGTCGCGCTCGCGGCCTTGACGGAGAACCAACGCATGGCAGACTGGAAGGCGTGCCAACCGCCCTGCCCGCACTGACAGAAGCAATAAAACTACAGCAGAAAGCCGCGCGCACCGGGTTCGACTGGAGCGATCCTGAGTCTGTTTTTGCCAAGGCGGAAGAAGAAATCGGCGAGCTTCGCGAGGCGCTCGCCATGGATGGCTCCGACAAGGTGAGAGACGAGTTTGGCGACGTTCTGTTCGTTCTCGTCAACCTTGGACGTCACATCGGCGCTGACCCGGAGATGGCGCTCAGGGGGACAAACAACAAGTTCCGAAAACGCTTTGCCTATATCGAGCAGAAACTCTCGGAAGAAGGCGCCGTTATCGACGACACGTCTCTGGAGCGAATGGACTTCTTGTGGAACGAAGCTAAGGCTTTCGACTGAAATGACTATCAGTGCGCAAGTCGGCGCTGCAGATCGGTCATATCATGTTCGGTTATATCCAGATTGAGCGAGACGCTGCCGTCTTCCCTGTCCTCCCGGGAATGGACTTTTGCGTGCTCATAGAGCCAGTTCAACTGGCTCATATCGTCGACGCCTATCGTAATGTCCCGATTGAGAAGTCTGCCTGAAAGAGTCAACTCGATCGTCTCAAGGAGATAATCCACGCCCTGCCCTGTTATGGCGGAAACCGGTACGGCTTCAGTATCTTCCCGCCGCGCCTTCATAGCCTCAACCGTCTCATCCGGGAGAAGGTCGATCTTGTTCCAGACCTCGATTATTTTGGTAGAGCCCTCACCCTCGTCACGAACACCCAATTCAAGGAGAATACGGGTTACATCGGCGGCTTGAGCCGCATTGTCCGGATCCGACATGTCTCGAACATGGAGGATCAGATCGGCTTCAAGCACCTCCTCAAGAGTAGCGCGAAAAGCTGCGACAAGATGCGTAGGCAAATCTGAAATAAAACCTACAGTATCCGACAGGATAACCATGCGTCCGTGCGGCAATGTTAGCCGGCGAAGCGTTGGATCCAGCGTTGCGAACAGCATGTCTTTGGCTCGGACATCGGCGCCAGTCAGGGTATTGAACAAGGTCGATTTTCCGGCGTTCGTATAACCCACAAAAGCAACAACCGGATGAGGCACCTTTTTGCGTTTTGACCTGTGCAGCGTGCGTGTACGCCGCACTTGCTCAAGTTCTTTTTCCAGCTTGACGATCTTGTCCTGCAGTATCCGGCGGTCCGCCTCGATCTGGGTTTCGCCGGGCCCGCCAATAAAGCCGGTGCTGCCGCGTTGCCGCTCGAGGTGGGTCCAACTCCTAACCAGGCGCCCTTTCTGGTAGTTCAGATGCGCAAGCTGAACCTGCAGCACCCCTTCTCGTGTGGACGCCCTTTGACCGAATATCTCCAGGATAAGACCGGTCCTGTCGATCACCTTGGCTTTCCACGCTTTCTCAAGATTGCGCTGCTGAACCGGCGTCAACACATGATCGACAATCACCAGTACAGCTTCCAGCGATTGAACGATACCGGCCAGTTCTTCCACCTTGCCGCTTCCAAACAGGGTTGCAGGCGTAATGTTGTTGAGCCAGTAAATTGCCGAATGAACAATCTCGATATCGATCGCTCCGGCAAGACCAACGGCCTCGGCTAGTTTTGACTCGCTGGATCGCAGCGGATTGTCGGATACGCTCGTTCTATGAATAGGCACGAGGACGACCGCGCGACTGGGCTTATCCCGCCTTTCTGCGGATACAGTTCCGGAATTTCTAGCCGCCTGTTCCTGTCCCTTTTCAGGTTTCACGTGCTGGTTCTTCACCTTCGAACATTTGGATTGGCTGACCCGGCATTATCGTCGAGATTGCATGCTTGTAAACAAGCTGCGAATGTCCATCGCGACGCAGCAATACGCAGAAATTATCAAACGATGTAACCACGCCTGTCAGCTTGACACCGTTGATAAGAAAAATTGTAAGGGGTACCTTCTGCTTTCTAACGGTATTGAGAAACTGGTCCTGCAAATTCTGGGAACGCTCCGCCATCGCGCTATTTCATCCTTGTCCTTGCCGGTTTCTTCTTATTGTGCGGGCAGGTCGCAATTTAATCGCCGGGGTCACCGGTTCTATCCCGCCACCGACCATACGCCAAACTTTTGGTTACCAAATCGATAGATTTTCCGCAATCTCTAATCGCTGCAATGCACAACCATAGCCAACTCGCGCATCATCCACACTTGGATTTACCTATAGTATATGAACTGTCAGCGGTAATACCAGTACCGGATATTAAAAACAGCAAACACGACAAGCACTTCGAGCCGGCCAATAAACATGATTATTGCTCCAACAAGATAGGTTACTGCGCTTGGAAGGGAGCTATAGAGAGGCCATCCACCATCAGAAACGGCCGATACCGGCCTTAAGGCCTCATATACCGGCCCGGCGTTTGAAAACAGCGACACAGCCATGATGATAGCGGCTTCGAAATTTGTTCCCGTTAGCGATATCAACACCGAACCTGCGCCGACAATAAGCACGGCGATAATAAAATAGCTCCAAATCGCCTGAATTGAAGCCGTATCAATCGTCGCCTCTCCAAAACGCAATCGCGCGACGCTGTTTGGATATATTAGGCGGTTCAATTCGGCGATGGCGTACATCCACATGGCGCCGATTCTGAAAATCTTCACACCGCCGGAGGTCGAATACACCCCTCCGCCGACGAATATGATGGCCAGAACCACAATGTTAGGAAGCAGCGCGATAACGCCAGGTCGACTTTCCATTCCACTGGTCGCCACGAGCGATGCCGCGGCGAAGAATCCCTCCTCCAGGGATTTAAAGATTGCCGGCGCCGTTTCGTTGCCGGTCACGGCGACGATTCTCGCCGCGTATAAAACCGATACCAGGCTTATCGCAAGAGCAACAATCTTGGTTTCCAGCGAATTCTGAAATATTCGGCCAGGACGGCGAAGCAGCGCGCGGCGCCAGAATATACTGAGGGTGCCAAGACAAAGACCCATGCCGAGAACCGTCATTGCCCCGTCGCCAATGTGCGCTTCTATCCCACCAACAAACGGAACAAAGCCCCCCGTAGCCGACGCAATCATCCCCAGCATGACGGCTTCGAGCGGCGCCACGCCAAAAAGCAAAAGACCAAGCAGAATAGCCATCGTCACAAGACCATATTGCGCCATAAGACTGCCATAGGCCGTCAGCGAGTAGAGACCAGCTTCCGGTTTGTCGACCAGCAGAGACCCGGCCCTGGATTGCAATCCACCGAATCCGGCCGGCGCAAGTACAAGCACAATCGACGACAGGGTTAAAAACCCGCCGTACCATTCAAGAAGCGTCCGCCAGAAAAGCAGACTCAAAGGCGCATTCTCCCTGTCCAGAACGCTGCCGCCGGATGTCGTCAACGCGCTGACCGCCTCGAAAAGCGCTGCAGAAATACCGATATCTGCCAACACCATGAACGATAAAGCTGCGAGAAAGCAGACGGTCAACCACGTTGCGACAAGCGCAAGATAGCGGAACGCCCTGTCGGAGGATTCCCGGCCTCCAGAGATCGAAGCCAGTATGACGACGGTCAGAAAAACGCCGATGAAGGCAAAGACCAGCATCGGCCTGATCATGTCGTTTTCACCGTTGGCGATTGCCGCCATGATTGCCGGTACAAGCAGGGCAAACATGCCTGCCGAACCGAAAGTCATGAGATGTAAGACCCCGCGCATCGCGCTCAGAAAAACTCCAGGCTTACGCGGAACAACTGCTCGACATGGCGCACTGCCGACGCCTTGGCAAGTAGAACGACTCTGTCGCCAGTCGTGATTTTGGTCTCTCCATCGGGACGCATCACGTGACCGTCTTGGTATATTGCGCCGATCCTGATGCCGTTCGGCAAATCCAGTTCCCGCAACGGCGTTCCAACAATTGGTGAGGTCTCCAGAGCTTCAGCCTCGATCACTTCAGCCGCGCCCTGCTGAATGCTGTGAACGGCCAGAATGCGTCCGCGTCTGACATGCTGAAGGATCCTGGATATTGTCACTGCTCTGGGATTGACATGCGCATCGATACCGAGCGTTTTTGTGAAATCGAGAAACGCAGGACTGTTGATCAGAGCCAGATTGGACTTGCAGCCCAGACGTTTCGCCATCACGCATGAGAGGATGTTCACCTGGTCGTCGTTCGTGAGAGACACCATCAAATCCGCGTCTTCAATGTCCGCCTCTATGAGTATCTGGGTGTCAAGCGACGACCCGTGCAGCACCACGGTCCGGTCCAGTCGATCTGCGACGTCCAGTGCTTTTTCCCGGTCATATTCAATGATCTTGACGCGAGAAGATGGTTGCTGCTGTTCGATGGCGTGAGCAACGAAGTAGCCGATATTTCCGCCACCCGCGATCACGATCCGCGTCGCTTCGGATTCGTCATGTCCGAAGAGTCCCAGCGTGCGCCGCACATGTGTCCGATCGCAGATGACATAGGCAAGATCGCCGGTCTGAAGTTGGTCTCCGGAATGGGGCACGATAAGACGTCCCTCACGCCATATGCCAGTTACCGTTGCGATCAGATCCGGAAACAGGTCGCTCAACTGTTCAAGCGGCGTGTTGACGACCGGACAGTCCTCCAGACATTCGATCGCCACCATGGCAATGGTGTCGTTCGCAAATCGCACCGCATCAGTAACGCCAGGCAACGCAATCCGGCGCAACACCATCTGCCCGACTTCCACTTCCGGAGAAATGATGACGTCTATTGGCATATGCTCGCGTGAAAACAGGTCCTGATAGTGGGACTGCAGATAGCTCTGCGCCCGAATACGAGCGATTTTTGTAGGAACATTGAACAGTGAGTGCGCGACCTGGCATGCGACCATGTTCACTTCGTCGTACAGTGTAACGGCGATGATCATGTCCGCCTGATCGGCGCCAGCTTGTTCAAGCACATCCGGCTGCGAACCATGGCCGACATAGCCGCGAACATCCAAGGATTCCCGAATTGCGTGGATCAACGATGGAGACGTATCGATAACAGAGACGTCGTTGTCTTCAGTCGAGAGGCGCTCCGCAATACCGTAGCCGACCCGTCCCGCTCCGCAAATGATGACCTTCATTGGTCCCCCGCGTGGAATCTACCAGGTCGTTATAGACCAAGCGACTTCAATTTGCGATGTAGAGCAGACCGTTCCATTCCAACATATTCTGCAGTTTTCGAGATGTTTCCACCGAAACGATTGATCTGCGCCATGAGGTAGTCCTTCTCAAACATTTCACGCGCTTCCCTGAGCGGCAGGGTCATGATGTGCGACTGGTCGCCGCCCCTGGCGTTTGGGAGCATTTCACCAATTTCCGGTGGCAGAATATCAGCGCTGATCTGATTTCCTATTTCTTCTCCTCTCGTAAGGATGAGGAGACGTTCGATGTTGTTGCGCAACTGTCGAAGGTTGCCGGGCCAGCTGTGGGCTTGAAGCACCGCCATTGCGTCTTCCTTCAACGACCTGGACTTGATTCCCGCCTGCTCGCTGATCTGCTTCATAAACAGATCGACGAGGAAGGGAATGTCCTCACGACGTTCAGCCAGCGACGGCACCTTGATAGGCACAACCGCGAGCCGATGATAAAGATCCTCCCGAAACTCGCCGTTGTCGATCAAGTCTTGAAGATTTTGCGCGGTTGAGGAAATCACGCGCACGTCGACGCTGACCTGCTTTGATCCCCCTACCCGCTCAAATTTTTGCTCGACGAGCACCCGCAAGATCTTGTTCTGGGTCCCGCGGGGCATGTCCGCGATTTCGTCAAGATAGAGAATACCACCGTGAGACCGTTCGAGGGCGCCGATCTTACGCTCTTGACCATTGCGGCTTTCAGTTCCAAAGAGTTCGACCTCCATACGCTCCGGCGTAATCATGGCGGCGTTGAGAACAACGAATGGTCGTTCCGAACGCGCAGAATTTTTGTGAATCAGTCTGGCGACTGTTTCCTTTCCCGAGCCAGACTCCCCCATAATCATAATGCGGCTGTTGGTGGGCGCCACGCGCTCAATCGTCTGACGCAATTGTGAAATCGCTACCGAGGTGCCGATCAGTTCGGTCGGCTCACCGGACTTCCGTTTCAATTCGTCGACTTCACGTTTCAGGTTCGAATTTTCGAGGGCGCGCTCCGCCACCAGGATCAGACGATCCGCCTTGAAGGGCTTTTCGATGAAATCGTACGCTCCTCTGCGTATGGCAGATACAGCCGTCTCGATATTGCCGTGGCCGGAAATCATGACTACAGGCAGTTCCGAATGCTTTTGCTTGATCTCATCCAGCAAGGCCAACCCGTCAAGCCGGCTTCCCTGCAGCCAGATATCGAGAAAAACCAACTGAGGCACACGTTCGCCAATTGCCTGGAGCGCACTGTCGCTGCCACTTGCAGTCCGGGTTTCGTGTCCTTCGTCGGACAGGATTCCCGATACGAGCTCGCGTATGTCTTCCTCATCATCGACAACAAGTATGTCAGACACCATCGGTTTCATTTTCTCCCGTCAAGTCCGCCTTTTCGACGGAACTGTCAAAAGGAAATCTGACACGTATCATCGCCCCGCCGTTCGGATCGAATTCCTTCGGCGCATCGTGCAGTTCCAAGACCCCTTCGTGCTCGTCAATTATTTTTTTAACGATAGCGAGCCCGAGTCCGGTGCCCTTTTCCCGCATCGTCATATAGGGTTCAAATATTCTGTTTCTATTTTCGACCGGCAGGCCTTTGCCGTTGTCGATGACATCCACCACAACGCCGCCGATGTCCGACGCCTTTGCGGAAATTTTTATCCTGCGTCTATCGCGCGATTCCGATGAGGGAACTGCGTCAATTGCCTCGGCTGCATTCTTGATGATGTTCCCGAAAGCCTGACTCAACATGCGAGAATCGAAATACCCCATGATGGGATCATCACCAAATTCCCTGATGAATTCGATATCATTGCGGCTAACCTCCCGGAGAAAAATGGCGTCCTTGAGGATTTCACGCAAATCATGCTTTTCCTTTGTCGGCTTGGGCATACGGGCGAAGGATGAAAATTCATCAACCATCCGTCCAATATCTTCAACCTGGCGCACGATCGTATCAGTGCATTGGTCAAAGACCTCACGGTCGTCATCGGATATCTGGCGACCGTAACGCCGTTTTATACGCTCGGCGGAAAGCTGGATCGGCGTGAGCGGGTTCTTGATTTCATGCGCGATGCGCCGCGCTACATCCGCCCAGGCCGTCGAACGTTGCGCCAGCACCAGATCGGTAATATCGTCCAACGTCACAACATAGGACTCAACGCCCTGCTGCGGTCCTTCCTGCGTCACCTGGACATTGACTGTACTTTCCTTGCCGTTTCTGATCAGGCTCACCTGACTGCGATACTCGCTTCGGTGCCATTTCGCAGCATTGGTAAGAACGTTGGCGATTTCTGCAGAAACATCCTCCAGTCTCCGGCCTTCAAGTTCTCCGAGTTCGGCGTCGAACATGATCTCCGCTGAACGGTTGGCAATCGAAATGAGGCCATCTTTCTGAACGCTGATGACGCCGGCGGTCACCCCGGACAATACCGCTTCGGTAAACCTGCGACGTTCGTCCATTTCATCCCTTGCCGCGATGATTTCATCACGTTGCGCCCTAAGTTCATCCGTCATCGTATTGAATGTATTGGATAAACTTCCTACATCGCCGTCTGACCGGCGAACAGGGACACGCACGTCGAGATTTCCGTTGGCCACATTGTCGGCGGCGCCGATCAGCTGACGGATCGGTCTGACAATTCGGTCCGCCACCGCGATCGCGGTCCAGATTGCGGCAAGTAGGACGATCAGGGCAAAGCCCAAATACAGAATGGCGAAAGCGAGTTGGATAGGCGCCCTGTCGGTTTCCAGGGCGTGATACTCCGCCGTATTGTCCTCCATCAACCGCATTGAAGCCATGACTTCAGGATCGACCGCACGGATCGTATAGAGGAACATATCCGGGATATTTTGAAGCTGTATGACTGCGCCAACCAGATTGGTCCCGCCAGGCGGGATAAGCGCAGGCTCACCATTTGCGGCCAGATCTATCGCGGTCTGCGGAACATCTGGCAATGGTTTACTTGTCTCAATATCTGCGCTTACGACGATGCTTCCGTCACGCCTGACGAGAGACGCCTGAAGAAGGCCGCGACCAATGGCCTGACGGGTCACGAGTACATTGAAGCCCGTGCGGTCAAGACTGTAGAGGGTTCTGGCACCGTCCAGGGTTGACGCCATCGACACCGTCTGTCCCTGCAAGTACCGAGCATTTTCGTTGACGTATGCCTGCGCGACGCTCAGCGAAGAATTGACGATTTCCTTGGTTCTGATTGAAAACCAGCGATCCAGACCGACGTCGAGCGTTATACTGGCGACAATCGCGACGAGTATTGCAGGCAGGATCGCAACAACGCTGAATAGGCCGATGATCCTGACATGAAGTCGTGACGCCGCCCTCCCACGCTTGCGTGATACGACGACATGGTTGACCTCTCTTATGATGAGGACAATCAACGCCACGACAAAGACGAGATTGACGACAACGGCAGCGAGCACCACTTCGCCGCGCGGTTCGATCGGGGTAAGCCCCATGAGAATAATGAAAGAAACGATTGCAGAAGCCAGTGCGCATCCGACGATAACGACACCGAGAAGCGCCAGAGGCCTTCGTCTGTCGCTCAGTTCGGTCGACAGTCCGCTCTTGGCGGCAGCGTAATATTCACCAGCAGTCATCAGATCCCGCGACCAGGCTTGTCATTGCTTGCCAATACCGTTGCTGTTGAGCAACGCAATGTGGCGAAAATACAACGGCTCCTGCGCCGTCAGACCAAAATCCTTTTTTGACGCGATGTAATTGTCCAACGTACTGGTACTAAGATCAGTATGAACCGATCATTGGTAGAACGCGGATTTTGGGCTATCTTCCTTATCAGGAAGTTCGCGGCGAACGATAGACCGAAACACCGAGTTCACGAATTTTTTTACGCAAGGTGTTTCTGTTCAGGCCAAGAAGTTCTGCGGCGCGGATCTGGTTGCCGTGCGTGGCGGAAAGGGCGGCAAGCACCAGAGGATATTCAACTTCCTCCAGCACGCGATGATACAAACCCGGCGGCGGAAGATCGTCGCCAAATTCAGTAAAATACCGGCGCATGTTCTCCTCCACCGATTGTCCGATGGTCATCGGACCCGGCATACTGTCAACGGAACTGGAGACATCTCCCTGGATTTCATTCTTGACTTCCGCTTCAACGATCTCCGACGTAATAATGTCCTGCGGGTAGAGCGCTGTGATGCGACGAATGAAATTTTCCAGTTCGCGCACATTTCCTGGCCACGGATATCTTTTGAGCTGTTCGAACGCGGCGTTCTCAAATGTTTTGGCGGAAAGACCTTCTTTGGAGGCTTCCTTGCTGAAATGGCGAACCAGATCAGGAATATCTTCCGCCCTGTCCCTGAGCGGAGGCAACCGCAGCGGCACCACATTGAGCCGATAGTAAAGGTCCTCTCGAAACAAACCCTGATTGATCGACGTTTTTAAATCCTTGTTGGTCGCCGCAACGATCCGAACGTCGGTCGGTATTGGGGTTCTGCCGCCAACAGTCGTATACTCGCCCTGCTGCAAAACGCGCAGGAGCCGGGTCTGGGCGTCCATCGGCATATCGCCTATCTCATCGAGAAAGAGCGTCCCTCCCTCTGCCTGCTCGAACCGGCCGCTTGAGCGCGTTTGCGCTCCGGTGAAAGCTCCTTTCTCGTGCCCGAAAAGCTCTGATTCGATGAGGTCCCGCGGAATTGCGGCCATGTTAATTGCGACGAACGGACCGTTTCGCCGTTTGCCGTAGTCATGTAGCGCCCGGGCCACCAGTTCTTTACCCGTTCCCGACTCCCCAGTAATCATCAACGTCAGGTCGGTCTGCATGAGACGGGCAAGCACCCGGTAAATCTCCTGCATGGCCGCTGAGCGACCGACAAGGGGCATCCCCTCCCCGGAATCTGCATTGGCGTCCGCCGCTACCTTCTTCGGCTCCGAAAGCGCTCTACCGACAATCGCGATGAGCTCTGTCAGATCGAACGGTTTTGGCAGATACTCGTAGGCGCCGCGCTCCGACGCCTTGATGGCCGTCATGAAAGTGTTCTGCGCGCTCATGACAAGCACCGGCAAGTCGGGTCGCGCCTTTTTGATGCGCGGCAGGAGGTCGAAAGCATTTTCGTCAGGCATAACTACGTCGGTTATGACGAGATCGCCGTCTCCAGCTGCAACCCAGCGCCAAAGGGTTGCTGCATTGGATGTTACGCGCACTTCATACCCGGCGCGAGAGAGCGCCTGGTTAACAACGGTCCTGATGGCGGCGTCATCGTCGGCAACGAGAATCGTGGCCTTGCTCATTGAGTCTCTTCCTTTGTCGAGGTAGGCGGATTGCTGGAAGCTGGCATAAGAATGCGGAAAATTGTCCTGTTTGAGTGGCAATCGCATTCAACGATTCCGCCATGATCCCCCACTATTTTGGCAACGAGCGCCAGCCCGAGGCCAGATCCGTTTATCTTCGTCGTAATGAACGGATCAAAGAGGTGCGGCAGGATGTCTGACGGCACGCCCGGTCCGTTGTCCTGCACGCAGAATTCGAGCGGCAGAGAAACCTTCTCGCGGGAGCCTGGAACGGACAGTCGCATGCCTGGACGAAAAGCCGTCGTCAAAAGCACTTCTCCACCAGGTTGGGTGCCGAGTGCTTCACAGGCGTTTTTGATGAGGTTGAGAAACACCTGAATGAGTTGGTCTCTATTGGCGTACACGGACGGCAGAGATGGATCGTATTGTTCTTTGATCTTTATGTTTTGCGCAAAGCCGGCCAGCGCGATCGCCTTGACCCGGTCAAGAACGGAGTGAATGTTGACTGCCTCGCGGTCGACCGGTCTTTCATCAGAAAAAATTTCCATCCGATCGACCAGGGACACGATGCGATCCGTTTCGTCACGAATGAGACGGGTCAATGGCCTGTCTTCATCATTGACCGATGATTCGAGCAGTTGCGCCGCGCCTCTGATCCCGGACAAAGGGTTCTTTATTTCGTGGGCAAGCATGGAAGCCAGACCGGTTACTGAACGGGCGGCCGCGCGATGGGTCAATTGCCGATCAATTTTGTCGGCCATGGATCGTTCCTGGAAGAGGATGACGATCGATCCGCTCTGTTCGGTAACTGGCGCAACATAAATATCCACCAGCCTGTCTCCATCAAGTTTTGGGGAACTGACGTCTACCCTATATTCATTGACTGGCGCGCGCCTTTCGCGCACCTGCTCGATGAGCGCAAGCAGCGGACTGCCGAAGGGAATATAGGAATCGATTTTGTGTCGGGAGAGGTAGTTGCCGCTTGCGCCGAAAAAGGACTCTGCCTCCCAGTTTGCAAATATGATGAAATCGTCATCATCGATCATGATGACCGGATGACGTATCGCGTTGAGAACAAACTTGGCCTGATCCATATCTGTATTTTCGTCCAACACATCGCGATCGCTCATGCCGCCTCCCGATCCATGTTATCCGCCCGCACTGTGATTGCGCGTCGAAAACACTCGACTACAACAGACGGATCGTATCCGGTCATGATCTGAGCGCGCAGGTCCGAATTGCAGTCGCTCGCATGACGATCAAGATACCAGCCTAGATGCTTCCTGAAGTGGCGAACGCCAAAAGCCTGTCCATAATGTTCAAGCGTCATTTCGTAATGTTCAGTAACGAGCGCGACGATATCGCCTGGGTCATTCGGAACGTCATCGCGACCAAGCAACGCGCCAATATGCCAGGGACGTCCCTGCGCTGCGCGACCGATCATCACCGCATCGGCGCCGCTCATTCTCATGATAGCGCCGACGTCTTCAAGTGTATGAACGTCGCCATTGGCGACCAAAGGAAGCGTTGTGGTCTCTCGCACCTTGGCAATTGCGTTCCAGTCTGCCCTGCCCTCATAGAACTGATTACGCGTTCGGCCATGCACAGTGATCATTTGAACACCGGCGTCTTCAGCGCGGCGTGCAAGTTCCGGGGCATTGATGCTGTTTTCGTCCCAGCCAAGACGCATCTTCAGAGTTACAGGCAACGAAACTGCATTGACCGTTGCGTCGATGAGGCTAAGCGCATGGTCAAGATCCCGCATTAGCGCCGATCCGGAATACCCGCCCGTTACTTTTTTCGCAGGGCAACCCATGTTGATATCAATGACATCAGCGCCATTGGCTTCGACGATTTTTGCAGCTTCAGCCATCCATCTGGCCTCGCGTCCGGCGAGCTGCACCATGTGCGGACGGATCCCGGTTCCTTTCAGCCTTGACCATGATTCTGATCGGCTGCAGACAAGCTCGCGACTCGCAATCATTTCGGTCACGACGAGTCCTGCGCCATACCTCCAGGCCAACTGCCTGAAGGGCAAATCGGTTACGCCGGACATGGGCGCCAGAATGCATCGATTGCGAATCTGCACCGGCCCGATGGATAAGGGGCTATCGATCATTAAGATTGCGGACTTTTGAGGCAGCGACAAAACATGCATTTTTTTTAAGCAATCAGTAGAAAATTGCAAGATAAATCAGCGAAAGCTGTTTATAGAAACGGCAACGAAGGAACAGTGCAATCCATGCTGAAACCAAAACGGGCAATTTGTTGAAAATGAATGCAATCGCTGCGGTAATTGTCGCCGCCGGTCGTGGAGAGCGCGCAGGCTGGTCCATCGAAGGCCCCAAGCAGTATCGACCGATCGGCAACCGTCCCGTACTCGCCTGGACGCTCGAACCATTCATCACGTCGGCTCAAATCGAGACCATTGTCGTTGTCATACATCCTGAGGACAGGGATTTGTATGACGCCTTGTTGCAGTTTGTGCCGGCGCCCGAGAAAATGGTCGTGGTGACAGGCGCCCAGACAAGACAGGCGTCCGTGCTTTGCGGCCTGAAGGCCCTCGAGGGACTTGGGATGAGCCATGTGATGATTCACGACGGCGTCCGCCCATTTTTGACCGGGGAATTTATCGACGGGCTTTCCGATGCACTGGGCGCCGGCGCCGCCGCCCTGCTGCCTGCACTGCCGGTAACTGATACTTTGAAAAAATCCCCCGACGGCAAGCGCGTGGAGTGCACGCTATCCAGAATCGGGATCTACGGAGCGCAAACGCCTCAGTGTTTCGAGTACAACAGAATACTTGACGCACATCGACGTGCAGCCGAAAAACCGGAAATTGAATTCACGGATGACTGCAGCATTGCGGAATGGGCGGGTATTCCCGTGGATATCGTGGAAGGTCTCCGCGACAACGTCAAACTGACGACTGCACAGGACATTGCGATGGCGGACGCCAAACTGTCAGCGAACCAACCCGTATTCGACCTGCCCGATGTTCGCACCGGAAACGGTTATGACGTACATGCCTTGAAGCCGGGCAATGGCGTTATGCTATGCGGAGTATTTATTGAACACGACCAGGCGTTGTCCGGACACTCCGACGCCGACGTCGCGCTTCATGCATTGACTGACGCGCTGCTTGCAACTTGCGGGGCTGGAGATATCGGCGATCACTTCCCTCCAACCGACCCCAGGTGGAAAGGCGCCGCCTCTCATATCTTCCTTGAACATGCGGCTGGTATTGTTCGAGGAAAAGGCGGCCACATCCGCAATGCGGATGTATCGTTGATTTGTGAGGCGCCACGCATATGTCCACATCGCAACGCCATGCGCAAGAAATTGTCCGAAATCCTTGAGATCGACATCGACCGTTGCTCCGTGAAAGCGACAACGAATGAAAAGTTGGGCTTCGTGGGACGCTCCGAAGGCATCGCCGCCATCGCTACTGCAACCGTCGTCTATTCCGACAACGCGTCATGATGTCAACATTCGACAAGGCTGAGAGGCTCGTTGACGCATGCAAAACAGTTGGCCTGCTTGTTGCAACAGCGGAATCCTGCACAGGCGGGATGATCGCCGCTGCGATTACCGATATTCCAGGATCGTCAGCAGTTTTTGATCGCGGGTTCGTTACCTATTCAAACCAGGCGAAAAAGGACATGCTGGGGGTATCAGAAGCCACCCTTGACCGGTTCGGCGCCGTGTCCCGACAAACTGCCGAAGAAATGGCGCTGGGCGCAGTTTCCCGATCTCGCGCCGACTTCGCGGTCAGTGTTACCGGCATTGCAGGCCCCGGTGGGGGATCCGCCGAAAAACCGGTGGGCCTCGTTCATATGGCGGTCGCAGGAAAGTCGGGGCTTATATGTCACAAGGTTCTGCGCTGCGGAGATATTGCAAGAGAGGCCATTCGTCTCGCCACGGTACAAACTGCACTCGATGCGCTTATTGAAGCTACGCAAGTTTAATTTTTCAGCCCTGCAAGGCAGAATTGCTTGCAGTTGCTTGAGAGAACCAACATTTAAGGTTGTTGACGCCTCTACTTGGACCAAACCTTTTCAGAGAATCTTCTGCCAGCACTGCTGCTCCTGGATTCATAATAACCTAAACGCTTGGAGCCATATTAACAAAGTTTATAGCATTCCCCGTATTGACTGTTTATTCTTTCGCGTAAATATCTCCCTAGAGCTAGGCCCGAAACAGTTCCAGCATATCTAAATCAACTATTGAATATATACATAACACCGTCACCACCTGTTAAGATCAGCCACCGTTTCGCCCTTCGAGACGGCACAGCAAAGTCTCACGAGCAACTCGACGACAGCATTGTGAAATTCGCCACGCTCGACCTTTATCGACGCTATCTTGCCGGACAGTATCTCTTTCGAAAACATATCGAAGAGCACTTTAAAGGAGGCGAAAAACTGCTCGACGAAGCCTGCGACTGGAGACCACTGACGTTACTCGACGCCATCCGCAGCGACATGGTCGACCTGAACGTGGCTGAGCCCACTCAAGGCCGTTCGACCGCGCCCTTGGCGACACCCGACAGAAGTTCGCTGTTGGGTTCACTCTACGTGATCGAAGGCTCAAATATGGGAGCGCGTATACTCTATCGGGACGCATTGGCGCTTGGGCTTGGATCGAGGTATGGCGCAAGCCATTTGTCTCTCCAGTCCGTGGACAAAACACGTTGGCCAGACTTTCTCGCGCTGCTGGAACAGTCGGATATAGACATCTCTGTCGCTATTGCTTCAGCCAATAATCTCTTCAGTATTGCTTACAACGCATTCGCAGGTCCGAAATGAGCCGGCAAATCAGCGTTGACCTTACAAATTGCGATCGCGAGCCGATCCACATTCCGGGAAGCATTCAGCCGCATGGCTGCCTGATCGCCTGCGACGGGATTGCCGACACCGTACTCCGTCATTCGCAAAACACCGCTGATATGCTTGGTGTCGATAAAGAAATTAACGGAAAACCTCTCGCCGATATCCTCGGCAGCGAGGCCACGCACGCGGTCCGAAATGCGCTCAATCGCACAAACGATCCGTCGCGCCCAGCCCTTCTTTTCGATACAGCACTCCAATCCGGGCGCAGCTTTGATATCGCCGTTCACAGGTTCGAAGGAAACTGTATTCTTGAATTCGAGCCGCAACTCTCGGATCCGACACAACCGCTCGAGCTGGCAAGAGAGCTTATCGGCCGCATCTCATCGATAGACAACATCGACAACGTCGTCAAACATGTCGCGCGCCTTCTCCAGGCGCTGCTTGGATACGACCGTGTCATGATCTACAGCTTCATGCATGACGGATCGGGGCAAGTCATAAGCGAATCCAAACGCGAACATCTCGAGAGTTTTCTTGGCCAGTATTTTCCGGCGTCTGATATTCCACAGCAAGCAAGGAAGCTCTATCTACAAAATACGATACGCGTGATTTCAGACGCTAATTTCATGCCGGTGGCTGTAAATCCGGTTTTCGATGCATCCGATAAGCCACTCGACCTTTCGTTCGCTCATCTCCGCAGCGTCTCGCCTATTCACTGCGAGTATTTGCGAAATATGGGCGTTGCTGCATCAATGTCGATTTCCATTATCGTAGACGACGAGTTATGGGGTTTGATTGCCTGCCATCATTATTCGCCTCGGGTCTTGACGATGGCTCAAC
The DNA here is from genome assembly GCF_039888615.1 of Hoeflea sp. CAU 1731. Taxonomy (NCBI): domain Bacteria; kingdom Pseudomonadati; phylum Pseudomonadota; class Alphaproteobacteria; order Hyphomicrobiales; family Rhizobiaceae; genus Hoeflea; species Hoeflea sp. CAU 1731. The sequence continues at coordinate 671,162 of NZ_JBDQQS010000001.1, forward strand.
GCGTCGCCGCTGAAATGTTCGGCGATTTCTTCTCTCTTCACCTCAGCGCATTGAAACAGACCAAATTGCTTGAGGCGGCCACGGACGCCCGCCAGTCACTGGACAGGTTCCTCCGGCTCGCAGTTCGAGCCCAGGATATCGATGCGGTCATTCGCGATAGCATCGACGACTTCGCCCGCCTGATACCCTGCGATGGGGCCGGCATATGGCTGAACGGAAGCTGGACTTTTCAGGGATACACCCCTTCTGAAAAACATATTCCAACGCTCGTGAATTTCGCGAAGAAGGTCTCTGAGGCCGCCGTCTGGGAAACAAACCAGATTTCAAATGATATTCCGGAAGCAGTCGACTACGCCGCCGACGTCTCCGGAATACTTATTGTTCCACTCTCACAACGGCCTCGCGACTACCTGTTTTTCTTTAGACGCGAGATGGTCAGGACTTTGAACTGGGCGGGAAATCCGCAAAAGACCTATGAGAGCGGTCCCATGGGAGACCGACTAACGCCACGCTCCAGTTTCGACATCTGGAAGCAAACAGTGCATCGGCAGTCCCTTCCATGGACCGACGAGGAACTGGAAATCGCCGAAGCGACGCGAACTGCGCTCGCCGAAGTCGTTCTTCACCATAATGAATTGCTGGTTGACGAGCGGGCCAAGGCTGATGTGCGTCAGCGCATGCTTAATCAGGAGCTCAATCACCGGGTAAAGAACATTCTGGCGGTGATCAATTCTGTCATAGCTCAACCCTCTGACGTGGGACAAACCATAGACCAGTATGTGACTGCCCTCAGAGGACGCGTGCAAGCGCTGGCGACCGCCCACGACCAGATAATACGAGGCGATGGCGGGGGCGCTCTGATGCAATTGGTCAGAACGGAGCTGACACCCTTTCAATCTCTTGAATCCACATTTGACGTGAGTGGTCCGGATATTCTGCTTGATGCGCGTTCGTTCTCAGTCATGGCGCTTGTGCTTCACGAACTGCTGACAAACGCCGTCAAGTACGGCTCCTTGTCCACATCCGGCGGAGAACTCCGCATTCATTGGAAAACTGATGGTGCCGGAAACTGCGTCATCGAATGGAAAGAAAGCGGCGGACCGGAGGCGCGCGCGCCTCAACATCGAGGTTTCGGTACGGTTTTGGTCGAGCGCAGCATTCCTTACGATCTTGGCGGGGAAAGCAACGTCGATTACTCTTCGGAGGGTGTTTCAGCCCGCTTGCTCATTCCTGCCCGTTTTGTGACTATGGGCGAAGAGGCGGACACGATCGGCCTCAAACACTCAGTTAATCCAGCGGACATCGAAACACCGGATGGAGATATATCCGCTGCGCGGGTATTAATCGTTGAAGATCAGATGCTGATCGCGATGGACATCGAACAGATCCTGAGAGATGCAGGCGTCAGTGATTTCGTGACATCAGCCACAGTGTCAGACGCGATCGAGAAAATTGACCGTTTCATTCCGACGGTTTCGGTGCTGGACGTCAATCTGGGAACGGAAACCTCCGAAGCGGTGGCACAGGAACTGAAAAGGCGCCGTATTCCATTCGCCTTTACGACCGGCTACGGCGAGACCGCCGCCGTGGTCAAACAGTTTCCCGAGGCGCCGGTATTGCAAAAACCATATGACGCCAGATCAATCGTCAGGACCATCAACAGGATTACCGATTAGAAACTCCATTGAACGCGATGGCGTTGGTTCAAATATGCAGCCCTCTGCCGAGCGCCATCATGGCCGCTTCTGGCAAGGCCTCGCTTTGCGTAGGGTGTGCATGGATTGTGCGTGCAATGTCTTCCAGGCACGCTCCCATCTCGAGAGCCAGCGAAAACGACGCCGAGAGTTCCGATACTTGTTTTCCCACGGCCTGGATACCCAGAACCATTCCGTTGTCCTTGCGGGCTACAATGCGAACGAAACCGGTCCGACTTTCCAGCGTGATAGCCCGGCTGTTGGCCGATAGAGGAAAATTGGCGACCACAATGTCGTTACCTTTCTGTTTGACCTGCTCTGGAAGTAGACCCACGCTGACAATTTCCGGGTCAGTAAAGCAAATTGCAGGAACCGATACCGGGTCGAAAACGCGCTTTTTGCCTGCTATCACCTCGACCGCCACCTCTGCCTGCGCCATGGCTCTATGAGCCAGCATCGGCTCTCCGGTTACATCGCCAATCGCGTAAACGCCTGTCATGGAGGTTCTGCAGGTCTCATCTACAAGGATACAGTCTCCCGACATGTCGAGTTGCAGTTCCTCGAGCCCCCAATCCTGCAGATTCGGTTTCCGACCAACAGTTACGAGAACTTTGTCGACGGAAATTTGCGAAGTACCCTCGCCCTCCGTTTCGATTGCCAGTTTTGCGCCATTTTCTGCAAGTCCGCGCGCACGACTATTGAGATGAACGGAGGCCCCGAGATCTTCCAGGCGTTTTGCGACAGGAACTGACAGTGCCTGATCATACTGAGGCAACAGTTGGTCTGTCGCTTCGATGATAATCACCTCGGTGCCCAGTTTTGCAAAGGCGGTTCCGAGTTCCAGGCCAATATATCCGCCGCCAACAACGGCAAGTTTTCCAGGAATACTTTCAAGCGATAAGGCCTCCGTGGATGAGATCACCGCGCCTCCGAATGGCAAACCGGGCAATTCCACCGGCGTGGAGCCAGGCGCAAGGATAACGTTTTTCGCGGTAATGCGCACATCGCCGTCATCCGTTTCCACCATGCAATTCTTGCCATCGACCATGCGTCCCGCGCCTGCGATCATCCTGGCACCGGATTTCTTCAACAGGCCATCAACGCCCCTGTTGAGCCCGCTGACGACGCCGTCCTTCCAGTTCAGTGTCTTTGACCAGTCAAGAGAGGCGTTTTCGACACGAATGCCGATGCTGTTGCCGCCTTTCGCTCCTGCTGCTGCATAATACTCATCTGCGGCATGGATAAGGGCTTTGGACGGCACGCAACCGACATTCAGGCAGGTTCCCCCTGTCCTGCCTTTCTCCACAATTACGGTATCGAGACCAAGTTGCGCAGCTCGGATCGCCGCCACATATCCGCCTGGTCCGGCGCCGAGAACGAGCACTTCGCAGGATATCCGTTCCATACTACTGCTCCATGAACAGGGTCGCCGGGTGTTCCAGCGATTGCTTTATATGCTGAATGAACTGTGCTGCGTCCCAACCATCGATGATGCGATGATCGAAAGAGGAAGACAGATTCATGATCTTTCGGGGAACCAGAACGCCATCAACATAAACGGGTCGCTGAACGATCTTGTTGACGCCGACAACGGCGACCTCGGGACTGTTGATGACCGGCGTACTGACAATTCCACCAATCTGGCCGAGACTTGAAATCGTTATGGTCGATCCGGTAAGCTCGTCGCGTTTTATAGACCCGTCCCGCGCCGCAGAAGACAATCGACTGATTTCGCCTGCGATCGACCAGATGTCGGAAGCCTCGACGTGCCGAACAACCGGGACCATCAGTCCTGAATCCGTCTGTGTCGCCATTCCGATATGCGCCGCGCCGAATTCATGGACAATTCCCGCATCGTCATCGAAGTGAGCGCTGAACTTCGGATAAGCTTTAAGTGCATGCACAATGGCAATCATCAGAAACGGAAGAACTGTCAGACGCGGTTGATCCCCCTTGCGGCGGTCATTCATATGGTGACGCAGGGATTCCAACTCGGTCATGTCGACCTCATCGACATAGGTTAGGTGCGGGATGCGGCGGACTGCGTCCTGCATGCGTTCCGCGATACGACGACGCAACCCGACGATGGCGTGCTCCCTGACGCTCGTGTTCGGCTTGGCTCCGGTACGCGTTGCGACAGTTCCTTCGCCAGCAATGAACGCATCCAGATCTTCATGTAGAATCCGGCCCGCCGGACCTGAGCCGCGGACGTAAGCCAGCCGAATGCCGGCGTCCATGGCGCGTTTACGCACGCTGGGCGATGCAACGGGTTTCTCACCTTCCGGTCGAGGCAACCGTACTTGCGCTAGCGCAGGACCCGGCTCATGAAACAGTTTCGGGCGCGGAACGCTTGCCTGCTCGGATATTACCTCTTTAGTTTCAGCCGATCTGACAGGCTTCTTAGCCTCCTCTTTTCCGACAGAGACCTGTAGGTCTTCTTTGGATGTCTCTTCTTCATCCTCGCCAGTCGCCTGATCGCTGGAATCGTCTACAGTCTCTATGACGGCGATGACCGTTCCCACCGGCGTCAGCTGACCAACCTCTCCATTCAATGAAACGATCCTGCCATCCACTGGCGTTGGAATTTCCACTGTCGCCTTGTCGGTCATGACGGACGCGAGAATGTCGTCTTCACGAACGGCGTCGCCAACCTCAACGGACCATTCGACGATCTCTACCTCTGTAATACCCTCGCCGACATCCGGCATTTTCACGGAACGCCGGCTCATGTCGCTGCCTCCATCAGGTTCTCAAGTTCACGACCGACCCGCTCCGGCCCGGGGAAATAGTGCCATTCCTGTGCGTGTGGATAAGGCGTGTCCCAGCCTGTGACACGTACGATAGGAGCCTCAAGGTTGTAGAAGCACTCTTCCTGGATCTGCGCGGAGAGCTCGGCCCCGAAACCGGAGGTGCGGGTCGCCTCATGCAAGATCATGCAACGCCCCGTCTTCCGGATCGAATTGACGATTGTATCAATGTCGAGGGGAAGCAAGGTTCGCAAATCGACTATTTCGGCGTCGATACCGGTCTCGCTCGCCGCTGCTTCGGCGACAAAGCACATGGTCCCGTAGGTTACTATCGTGGCGTCCGAGCCATCCCGCACCAGACGCGCCTTGCCGATGGGTACGGTGTAGTGATCCTCAGGCACCTCACCCTGCGGATGTCCCGCCCAGCTTTGCGCCGGACGGTCCGGGTGACCATCGAACGGGCCATTGTACAGGCGCTTGGGCTCAAGAAAGATAACCGGATCATCATCTTCGATCGCAGATATCAGAAGACCTTTCGCATCGTATGGCGTCGATGGAACGATGGTCTTCAATCCGGAAACATGGGTGAAAAGGGCTTCCGGGCTCTGACTGTGAGTCTGTCCACCGAAAATACCGCCGCCACAGGGGCTTCTGATCGTCATCGGCGCCGTGAATTGACCAGCGGACCGGTAACGCATCCGCGCCGCCTCCGAAACTATCTGGTCGTAAGCGGGATAGATATAGTCCGCGAACTGCACTTCAACGCAGGGGCGCAAGCCATAAGCCGCCATTCCGATACCGGCGCCGACAATGCCGCTCTCGTTGATCGGACTGTCAAATACGCGCGAAGAGCCATATTTCTCCTGCAATCCGGCGGTGCATCGGAACACGCCACCGAAGTAACCGACATCCTCGCCAAACACCACGACGTTCTCATCACGTGCCAGCATCACATCCATGGCGCTTCGAATCGCCTCGATCATAGACATCTGCGCCATGGCTAGACCCCAAGCTCCTGGCGTTGTTTGCGTAGGTGCGGAGGCATCTCCTTATATACGTCTTCGAAGATGTCGCGATTGCTGGCCCCCTCTCCCATGACCCCGAAACGTTCCGCCTCCTTTGCCGTCAGCCGCATCTCTTCATCGAATTCGGCTTCCGCCTGCTTGTGTCGTTCCTCGCTCCAGAGTCCGCGCTGTATCAGATGGTTCTTCAACCTCAGGATCGGATCGCCCAGTGGCCAGGCCGCCGACTCTTCTCTCGGCCTGTATTTGCTCGGATCATCCGAAGTCGAATGTGGCGCCACCCGATAGGTAACCCACTCGATGAGTGTTGGTCCAAGATTCCGCCGGGCCCGTTCAATGGCCCATTTGGAGACCTGGTGCACGGCTATGAAGTCATTGCCGTCGACGCGCAAAGAAGGAATTCCGTATCCAAGCGCTCTTTCGGCGAACGTCGCCAGATCCCCGCCGGCAATACCCTGATAGGACGAAATGGCCCACTGATTGTTGACGATGTTGAGAACGACCGGCGGCTGATAGACGGACGCATTGACGAGCGCTGCATGGAAATCGTTTTCAGCGGTGGATCCGTCGCCGATCCAGCCGGTAGCGATCTTCGTGTCGCCCTTGATCGCAGACGCCATCGCCCAACCGACCGCATGGATGTATTGCGTGCCAAGATTCCCTGAAATCGTGAAAAATCCGTGGTCCCGCGCAGAATAGAGCACCGGAAGTTGCCGGCCATGCAACGGATCCCGTTCGTTTGACAGAATCTGACAGATCATGTCGACGATCGGGTAGTCCTGACAAATCAGCAGTCCCTGCTGACGGTAAGTCGGAAAATTCATGTCGCCGGGTGAAAGCGCGAGTTGCTGGCCGATAGCAATCGCCTCCTCCCCTGTGCATTTCATGTAGAATGATGTCTTGCCTTGTCGTTGCAAGGTCATCATCCGCTCGTCAAAGGAGCGCGTCCGCATCATCGAGCGCAAGCCATGCAGAAGGTGATCTGTGTTTATGTCGCCTGCCCAGGGTCCAACCGCTTCCGCTTTTCGGTTCAGGACCCTGATGAGCGATGTCGCCAGATCTTTCATATCATCTGGGTCGCTATCAATTTCAGGGCGTCTCACAGTGCCTGCTTTGGGAACGTCGAATTTTGAGAAATCTGGTTCGCCACCAGGACGCACAGGCGGTTCCGGAACTCGAAAAGTGAGCGGAGAATAATCTGGCACAGCAACCTCCCATGCGAAACGACAGAGGTCGAAGAAGCTCTCTTCGCCTCCACAACCTAATAATGTGCATCGGAAACTTCCGGCGGCAAGTAGCCTGCCAATGAAAGAAATATAATAACGCAGAGCTAGTGACTGGAGACACAGCGTTTCACGGATTAACCGCTGAAGGCCGGTTTCTTACGTATACCGAAAAACAGAAAGGGTACCTGATCGACTACGATTCGGCGGGTTTTCCGTAAATCTCGTCCGCACGACGTTCGAAGGCTTCTGCAAAAGTGCGGAAAGCGCGATCAAACATGGATCCCATCACCAGCCCCAACATACGACTCTTGAACTCATACTCTATGTAGAATCCCACATCGCAACCAATCTTTGAATCGTGAAATGTCCAGCGATTGTCGAGATATCGAAACGGTCCATCGAGATATTTGACGTCGATAACCTTGCTGTCCGGATCGAGCAAAACCTGGCTGGTGAAGGTCTCGCTGATCGCCTTGTATCCGACCGTCATGTCGGCAGTCAGCAATGTCTTGCCGTTGCGTTCCTTCTGCTTGCGGATACGCAGCGCTTCGCAAAGCGGTAGAAATTCAGGATATCTCTCGACATCCGCCACCAAGTCGAACATGTTTTTCGGCGTGTGCCCGACGCTGCGTGTCGTTTCGAATTTCGGCATGACCGACCGATATCAGGCTTTCAGTCCGTTTCGCGCAGCCCGAGCAGCCTGCAATTTGGCGAAATCATCGCCTGCATGGTGTGACGAGCGGGTGAGCGGACTGGCCGACACCATTAGAAAACCTTTCGAATAGGCGATTGTCTCATAGGCCTTGAATTCGTCAGGCGTCACAAACTTCATCACCTTGTGATGCTTTCGCGTTGGCTGCAGATATTGGCCGATGGTGAGAAAATCAACATCTGCAACGCGCAGATCGTCCATCAACTGCAAGACCTCGTTCCGCTCTTCGCCCAGGCCCACCATGATGCCCGATTTGGTGAACATGTCAGGGTCAAGTTCCTTTACACGCTGCAGGAGCCTGATCGAATGGAAGTAGCGCGCGCCTGGCCTGACAGTCAGATAATTGGAAGGAACAGTCTCCAGATTATGGTTGAAAACGTCCGGGCGGGCGCTGACAACCTTTTCGAGAGCACCAGGCTTGCGCAGAAAATCGGGCGTCAGAATCTCTACCGTCGTATGAGGAGAGGCTTCCCGGATAGAAAGGATCGTATCGTAGAAATGCTGAGCGCCTCCGTCGTCTAGATCATCACGGTCGACAGACGTGATAACGACGTGCTTCAGACCCATCTGGAATACAGCCTTCGCGACATTTTCCGGTTCGTTGTCGTCGAGCGCCGTCGGTCTGCCCGTAGATACGTTGCAGAAAGCGCATGCCCGGGTGCAAATTTCGCCCATGATCATGAAGCTGGCGTGTTTCTGCTGCCAGCAACCGCCTATATTGGGACAGCCCGCCTCCTCGCATACCGTGACGAGGTTATTGCTTTTGACGATATCCTTAGTCTCAAGATATCCTTTTGAAGTAGGCGCCTTTACCCTGATCCAGTCCGGCTTGCGCTGTATTTCGGTATCGGGCCTATGCGCCTTCTCAGGATGGCGCACCCGCTTTGCATTTCCCGAAACCGTATCGACAACCGTTACCATACCACTCAAAATCCGTTATTTATCGTCCGGCAAGCAATGCAAATAACCACAGCACCACCACCGCGCCGACTGTCGCAACGATCAGGGTGCCCAGAAATCCATAGAACTCAAGCCCCACAGCACTCGCCAGCAAACCGCCGACGAAAGCGCCAACCAGACCGACAACGAGGTTTTTGATGAGCCCCCCCTGTCGGTCCATAATTTTCTGGGCAATCCAGCCAGCCAGCAGGCCAACAATAATCCAAAGAATCCAACTCACATCACATCTCAATCTGGTTGCTCAAACGCACAGGTCAAGCATTGAGCACGCGGTCATAGGCGTCAAGCACGCTTTCCTTCATCATTTCCGACAATGTGGGATGCGGGAACACGGAATGCATCAGTTCTTCTTCCGTAGTTTCCAGATTCATGGCGACCACGAACCCTTCGATCAGTTCCGTCACTTCTGCGCCAACCATATGGGCGCCGAGCAATTGTCCTGTTTTCTTGTCGAAAATAGTCTTGACCAATCCCTGGTCCTCGCCAAGCGCGATCGCCTTTCCGTTCGCCACGAACGGAAACCGTCCGACGCGGATTTCATATCCAGCTTCCTTGGCTTTCGCCTCCGTCAGCCCAACACTGGCGACTTGCGGATGACAATAGGTGCAACCCGGTATCATCGACTTGTCCAAGGGATGGACGCCTGGCACGCCCGCGATTTTTTCCACGCATATGACGCCTTCGTGCTCGGCTTTATGTGCCAGCATCGGCGGCCCAGCGACATCGCCAATTGCGTAGATGCCTTCGATATTTGATTTGCCGTAGCCGTCTATGACGACGCATCCGCGATCCGTCTTGACGCCGAGTTGCTCAAGCCCGAGGTTCTTGATATTGCCCTGAACGCCCACCGCGGAAATCAGCCGGTCCACCTCTATCTTCTCTGTCTTTCCATCCTTTGTCTCCACATGCGCGGTAACGCTGTCCGCCGCCTTGTCGACCTTGGAAACCTTTGCTTCCGTGATGATCTTGAGACCTTGTTTTTCGAGTTGCTTGCGCGCGAAACCGGAAATTTCGGCGTCCTCGACCGGCATGATGTTCGGCATCAGTTCAACGACTGTGACATCAACGCCCATGGCGTTGTAGAAGCTGGCGAATTCAATGCCAATAGCGCCGGAGCCCATGACAAGGAGCTTTTTCGGCATTTCCGGTGGCACCATGGCTTCGAAATAGGTCCATATCAGCTTGCCGTCAGGCTCGATTCCCGGCAGCGCACGCGGTCTTGCTCCAGTCGCAACGATGATATGTTTGGCCGTGTAGGTTCCTTCGCCCAATGTATTCTTTGGAGGCGTATTCTGTGGCTCCATCGGTTTCTTGTCTGGTTTGGAGACCTTTATCTCGGCCGGCGCGCCACCCTTGCCGGCTTTGGTCAATTTCGCCTCGCCCCAGATTACGTCGATCTTGTTTTTCTTCATCAGGAAACCGACGCCTGTGGTGAGACGACCGGAAACGCCGCGAGACCGTTTTACAACCGCCTGGAGGTCCGGTGAAATCGTGCCCTCAAGCTTGAGGCCATAAGCGTCGGCATGTTCGGCGAGGTGAAGCACCTCCGCCGACCGAAGCAGCGCTTTTGTAGGAATACAGCCCCAGTTCAGGCAAATCCCCCCGAGGTGCTCTCGCTCAACGATAGCTGTTTTCAATCCAAGTTGCGCCGCACGGATGGCGCATACGTAGCCGCCAGGTCCGGATCCTATGACAATGACATCGTAACTGTTGGACACTCTATGTCTCCTTGTCTTTGCTCGGGAACAGCGAACGCCGTATGCGTTCCCGCTATTCAGGCGTTTCGCAGCGCAATCCCGGTCATCAATAGACTGATCCCGTTGAATATCAGTTCAACTCCGAGAAACAGACCGAGCACTGTTACCGCCGCCCAGGGAAAATCTGCAAAGATGACGATTCCGATAACAATCGACAAAACACCGGAAACCAGCACCCAGACCCATCCGGCCATGGAGCGAAGCGAGAACGAATAAGCGATCTTGAAGCCCCCCATAAGGAACATCAAAATACCGACCATAACTGTGAGTGTGGCCGCGCCTTCCAGCGGATTCTTGATTAGAGTAGCGCCAACAAGCACGGAGACCACACCAACTATCGCCGACCACAGCACGCCACCCCAGCCCTTCATTGAGAAGGCCTGCGCGAGTTGGAGTATGCCAAGAAGGATGAAAAAGATTGCTGCAAGCGTTTCCGCCGCTATCGTCGCCTTCAGAGGATTGGCGAAACACAGAATCCCACCGACAAGCGATACGACGCCCAGCAGCACAAGCCAGCCCCAGGCTTTTTTGAGCCTCTGAATGAACTCGTCGGCGGCATTTTCACTGCTGTCCGGCATTACGATCTCCTGAATTGCTGCCACTGGATATTCTAGACGAGCATTCCCATCGGGTTCTCAATGTAGCGTTTGAATGCGGAGAGCAATTCGGCTCCCAACGCGCCGTCTACCGCCCGATGGTCGGTCGACAGGGTCGCTGACATGACCGTGGCCACCACGACTTCGCCGTCACGCACGATGGCGCGCTGCTCGCCAGCGCCGACAGCGAGTATGGTCGCATGCGGAGGATTGATGACTGCCGAAAAGTTCTTGATGCCGAACATGCCCAGATTGGATACCGCTGACGAACCGCCCTGATATTCTTCCGGCTTGAGTTTGCGTTCTCTTGCGCGCGCCGCCATATCCTTCATTTCATTGGAAATGACCGAAAGCGGTTTTTGTTCGGCCTCGCGCACAACAGGCGTGATCAACCCTCCGGGAATGGAAACAGCCACGCCGACATCGCTGTGCTTGTGAAGCACCATGGCGCTTTCGGTCCATGAAGCATTGGCGGCGGGAATATCACGCAGAGCAAAGGCGAGCGCCTTGATGATGAAATCATTAACCGACAGTTTGTAAGCTGGCTTTCCATCAATGGCCGGCGCTGCGGCGTTAAGCTGCTGACGCAATACCAGAAGAGCGTCGAGTTCGCAGTCGACTGAAAGGTAGAAGTGCGGAATGCTCTGCTTGGACTGGACCAGCCGCTTGGCGATCGTCTTGCGCATATTGTCATGCGGAACGAGTTCGTAGGAGCCTTCTTCAAAAAGTTTGAGGGTCTGGTCGTCAGACATCGCCGGAGCCGCAGTTGGCGCCGCTGGCGCGCTTGCAGGTTTTTGTGCGGCGGCGGGAGCAGCGCCTCCGGACGCTGCCGCCTCTACATCCCGTTTGATGATGCGGCCATGCGGTCCGGACCCTTTGACAGACGAGAGATCCACACCGGCTTCTTTTGCAAGACGTCTGGCGAGCGGAGACGAGAAAATCCGGTCTCCGGATGAATCCTTTGCAGCAGGCGTCGATGGCGCAGGAGACGCATCCATCACCGGTGGCGCGAGTTTGTCTTGCTCAGGCTCTTCTGATGGTTTCGAAGAAGGCGTCTCTTGCTTGGGTTGTTCGGAAGCCGCTGCTGTAACGTCCTCTCCCTCTTCCGCCAGAATGGCGATCGGCGCATTGACCTTGACGCCCTCAGTGCCGGCTGGAACGATAATTTTTGCGACCGTTCCTTCATCGACAGCCTCGACCTCCATGGTCGCCTTGTCGGTTTCAATTTCCGCGATTACATCACCAGGCGCAACGCTGTCGCCTTCTTTCACAAGCCACTTGGCGAGATTGCCCTCCTCCATAGTCGGAGAAAGCGCAGGCATGGTTATTTCTATCGACATGTTCGCCTCCCTCAGGCTGTGTAGGTCACGGCTTTGACGGCTTCGATCACCTCGGCGGTGCTGGGCAACGCCAATTTCTCGAGATTTGCCGCATAGGGCATGGGAACATCCCTTCCGGAGATTGTCGCAACCGGCGCATCGAGATAGTCAAAAGCCTGCTGCATCACTCTGGTTGCGATTTCCGTACCGACCGAGCTTTGCGGAAAGCCCTCCTCCACCGTGACAAGGCGTCCGGTTTTCTTGACGGAATCGATGACGGTTTCGATATCAATCGGGCGAATCGTTCGCAAATCGATGACTTCGGATTCGATCCCCGATTTGGCTAGCTCGGTCGCTGCTTCGTCGGCATATGTCATCCCGATGCCGAAGGACACGATGGTCACATCCGAACCAGATCTGTGAATGCGCGCCTTGCCGATCGGCAGAACAAAGTCGTCCAGTTTTGGAACATCAAAGGAATGGCCGTAAAGCAACTCGTTCTCGAGGAAAATTACCGGATTGGGATCGCGTATCGCCGCCTTTAACAAGCCCTTCGCGTCTGCCGCGGTATAGGGCATCACAACCTTTAGTCCTGGAATGTGACTGTACCATGAGGCATAGCATTGGGAATGCTGGGCGGCGACGCGCGCTGCGGCGCCGTTAGGTCCGCGAAACACGATCGGCGCGGCCATCTGCCCGCCGGACATATAATGGGTCTTGGCGGCAGAGTTAATGATCTGGTCTATCGCCTGCATGGCGAAATTGAAGGTCATGAACTCGACGATCGGCTTTAGTCCAGCCATTGCCGCGCCGACGCCAACGCCGGCGAAACCGTGTTCGGTTATCGGCGTATCGACAACACGCTTGGGACCGAACTCGTCAAGTAGACCCTGCGTGACCTTGTAAGCGCCCTGATATTCAGCGACTTCTTCACCCATGACAAAGACGTCCGGGTCGGCGCGCATTTCTTCCGCCATGGCGTCCCGAAGCGCCTCGCGAACGGAGATCGACACCATTTCCGTGCCGGATGGTATGTCAGGATCTGACGCAACTTCCGCTTTTGGCGCAGCCTCGGCAGGCTTTGCTTCAGGCGCTGGCGCTTCAACCGCTTCCTTCGGCTTCTCATCGGCAGGCTTGGCGGAGCTCTCGGCATCCATCGCGCTTGCGTCCTCGTCTTCCCCCAGCAGAATGGCGATCACAGAATTGACCTTGACCCCTTCGCTGCCTTCCGGAACGACGATCTTGCCGATCGTGCCTTCGTCGACGGCTTCGACCTCCATGGTCGCCTTGTCTGTTTCAATTTCCGCGATCACGTCACCTGCGGTGACCGAATCGCCTTCCTTTTTCATCCATTTGGAAAGCGTGCCTTCTTCCATCGTCGGAGAAAGGGCTGGCATGAGAATATCTGTCGGCATAGCTTCCTCCGTTCCTACCTGAGTATATCCGTGTACAGTTCCGATGGATCCGGCTCCGGATCGGATTGAGCAAATTCCGCGCTGTCGGCGACAACCTCGCGAACGCTCTTGTCGATGGATTTGAGTTCGTCTTCGCTGGCCCACTTCATTTCCAGCAGACGCGCCTTGACCTGCTCGATGGGGTCATGCTCGGACCGCATCTTCTGAACTTCGTCCTTGCTTCGATATTTTGCCGGATCAGACATCGAGTGACCGCGATATCGATAGGTCAGCATTTCGAGGATGATCGGGCCCTTGCCTGAACGGCAATGTTCGGCTGCGGCGTCAGCCGCCGCCTTAACGGCGCGCACATCCATACCATCGACCTGATAGCCAGGGATCGAGAACGATTCGCCGCGTTGCGAGAAGTCAGTCTGCGCAGAAGCTCGCGCTACAGAAGTTCCCATGGCGTATCGGTTGTTTTCGACGACGTAAATGACCGGAAGACGCCAGAGTTCAGCCATGTTGAAGCTCTCGTACACCTGGCCCTGGTTGGAGGCTCCGTCGCCGTAAAATACGGCGCTCAGATTGTCATTTTCCCGATACCGGTTTGCAAAGGCCAGTCCAGTCCCGAGAGGCACCTGAGCGCCGACGATCCCGTGCCCTCCGTAGAAATTCTTTTCCGTCGAGAACATGTGCATGGAGCCGCCCTTGCCCCGTGAGTACCCGCTACGCCTTCCAGTAAGTTCGGCCATAACCCCGCGTGGCTCCATGCCTGAAGCAAGCATATGACCATGATCGCGATAGCCTGTGATAATCTGATCGCCCTCTTTTAGCGCCATTGTGACGCCGGTAATGACGGCTTCCTGACCTATATAGAGGTGACAAAATCCGCCGATGAAACCCATGCCATACAACTGCCCCGCCTTTTCCTCGAAACGGCGTATGAGCAACATGTCGCGATAAGCCTGGAGCTCCTGCTCCTTGTCGAAATCCGCGATATCCTTGCCGATGGCCGGCTTTTTCGCTCGAGATTTACGGGTTGTTGACGCGGCGGTTTTGCGCGGAGCCATTCTCGTCCTCCCTGTGTTTTGTTGCAGAAAGTCTACGGGACGACTCCGATCTCAGCAAGTGCGATAATGCATAACACACCTGAATACCAAGCTATTGTTTTTAATAGAAGAAAAAGCTATTAACTTGATTTTGATTAATTCGCTAATCCAGATATATGGTGATCTCGTTGGGACGCGACATATTGAGTTCATTTCGAGCGCGCTCGTCCAGCATGTCGCGATCGAATGTGCCGTCTTGCAAAAGCAGAATACGTCTCTGCATTGAATTTCTCTTTAGAACCAGCGTATCAAGCCTTTCACGAAGGAGGGCCGACTGCTGTTCAAACCCTTCCTTTGCAAGGAGCCCACGCCCACCGTGAATTGAGTGATATCCGAAATAGCTTATAAAGCCGGCCGCTATAACCGGAACGAGGTATCGTCCTGTATTGCGTATCTTTTTTTGACGCGTCGACATCAATCAGACAATTCGAAACTCATGCGGATGGAGCGTATCGGTCCCCGGTGCCCGACTATGTACGGTCTAGCTTAACAACGTATTAGCAGCGGGTGATTTTGTAGGGCTTAGACGAGAACGTAAGTTATCAGGCCGATCAGTTTTTCATGGATCGTTGAGAGATCCAGTTAAGAAATAGCGCCGCCCGACAAACGGTGTTTAATTTCGGCTCTCGGAAACAGATATCCCTGAGCATGGGTTGCGCCGGCTCTGCGGACCAGTATCAGTTGCTCAGGCGTTTCAACACCCTCCACGACCACAACAGGCGCAGTGCATGATGCAAAACCGACAATGCAGTCCAGATTGCTGACGCCGTCTTTTCCGACACGAAGCTTTCTCATTATTGACGCGTCTATCTTGACGATGTCCGCGTCGATAAAAAGAAGTGTGGAAGGACTGAAATGCCCCACGCCGAAATCATCTACGGCCACCCGGCAACCGAGGTTCTGAACCTCGGAGAACCGCTTTCGCGCCTCATAGCGGTCAATGCCGAGTGGCCGTGTCTCTGTGACTTCAAGCACCAGTCTATTCGCCACAGAGCTGTATTTCGAAATTAGCCCAATGATGCTGTTCCAGGTATTTACATCGGACAAAGTTTCCGCAGAGATATTGCACCCGAGGACAGCGCTGCAATCGGAGCACAGTTCTTCGAGCACTTGACACATGACACAACGGTCCAATGAAGCGATCTCTCCAGACGCTTCAACTGCTGGAACAAATTCCGACGCCATGCGCACGCAACCCGCCGGATCGATGAGGCGGGCAAGACATTCCGAATAAAGAGTGGCGCCAAGATCCCGGACATCGACGATCCTTTCGGCTTGCAGGCCGATGCGGTCGTCAGCCAATGCCTCCCGAAACATTGAAAGACCAGGCTCCGAGGAAACGTCGTCCCGTACGGGCGTTACACCCTTTAGTCCACTCGAATACATCTGAATTGCCAAAAATCTGAGAATTCGCCCAATGAGACTTGCAACTGTCACGCGACGCCGCCACCTCAACCCCATATCATCTACATATAGGCAGCTTCTGCAATCCAAGATTTCTGAAAATTCTAAAAATTTTTAACCTTAAGGTTGAAATATTTGAAATAAACGAGCATTTCTTGATATGACACTAATTGGGCGAGTGAGCGCTATTCCCTATATTGATGATATCTTTGATACCGAAAGACCAAATTAGCAACCATAACACGAATATGAAGACGGACGGCCCTTTCCCATCCCGCAGTAAAGCGTAGACACAAACAACGAAGCCAAAAGCTGAAATGAACTAGTCGCCGATGATCTTCAAGTAACTTTTGAATTCAAATTAACTAATGCGCCCAAACGATTTTTAATATTTGCCGTATAAAAACATACTTTATATCCACTTGACTTTGTATCTTAGCTTATTCATAAATAATAAAATTTGAGAATTCTGATAATGATTGAAAATATTACTTATAAAATAGATAATCGCACATATGACGAAAATCTTTATTGCGATATGCGTGTTTTTCATAGCAATAAAATCAAATACCACTATAACCATGCAAATATTCTTGGAAAGTGCGAATGGCAGGTAACCGCAGACTACCATACCGTTTATGTTTACCTTGGAAAACGTCTGCGTACATTTCAGGCGTTGATAGAAGGCGGGCATTGGCGCGTCAGTCTACCCATTGATGGCGACATATGGATTGTGCCTGCAGGCAAGACATTCAAGGTGCAGTTGCAAGGCGCTCAGTTCCAGTTCGCCGAACTGCGGATAGAACAAAGCGCGTTGAACGAACTTTCGAAAAACCCGCCTCCTGACCTGCACCTCGAAGCAAGACTGGCGCTCAGAGACGAATTGATTCATCTCGGCTCGAGGCAGTTGGCGGAGATTTCCGAAGAGCCGGATAACGCGGATATGGCGTTCGCTGCCAGCCTAATGGAAACGATGTGTCGTTATATCTGCAAGAAATACACAGCCAGCATCACAACCTCCTCCAAAAACAAGAGCTACGGACCACTGACACCGGACCAATACGTCGCTGTGGAACGCTTTATCGACGAACACCTCGGTGAAAAGATCACGCTTGACCAGCTTGCCAAAATCACTGGTCAAACATCCAAGCGCTTCCTGTCCGATTTCACACAGACCGCCGGCAAAACGCCGATTCGGTTTGTTATCGGAAGAAGAATATCAAAGGCGCAATCGCTGCTGTCCTGCACCGCTATCGACATCACAGACATCGCCATGATGACCGGCTTTTCCAGTCACGCGCATCTGACGAGCACGTTCAAAAACCTGATCGGCGTCAGTCCAAGCCAATACCGGCGGCGGCTACGCGAAACCTGAAATTCAATGACCTGCGAAACCTGACTATACGCGCAGAATTGACTTTCCGGCGTACACGGCCTGATCACCCAGCATTTCGGCAATACGAATCAGCTGATTGTATTTCGCCAACCGGTCCGACCGCGCTAAAGACCCGGTCTTGATCTGACCGCAATTTGTGGCGACGGCCAAGTCTGCGATGGTCGAATCCTCTGTCTCGCCAGATCTGTGAGACATGACAGCCGTGTAGGACGCGCGATGCGCCGTATCCACCGCGTCGAGCGTCTCCGTAAGCGTACCAATCTGATTGACCTTGACGAGGATGGAGTTGGCGACGCCCATCCCGATGCCGTCGCGCAGTCGCGCCGAATTTGTTACAAACAGGTCATCGCCGACGAGTTGGCACTGCGCGCCGATTTTCTGGGTCAACGCCTTCCAGCCTTCCCAGTCGTCTTCAGCCATCCCGTCTTCAATCGATATGATCGGATAACTTCCGACAAGTTCCGCGAGATAGTCCGCCATTGCCTCCGGCTCGAGCGTGCGGCCCTCGCCTTTCAGGACGTAACTTCCGTTGTCGAAAAACTCTGTCGACGCGCAGTCGAGCGCCACGAACATGTCCTCGCCTGGCCTGTAACCGGCTTTCTCGATTGACTTCATAATAAAATCTAGTGCGGCGGGCGCGCTGGCTATGCCGGGAGCGAAACCACCCTCATCACCAACATTCGTGTTGTGGCCCTCGGCGGAAAGCTCCTTTTTCAGAGTGTGGAAGACCTCCGAACCCATTCTTACGGCGTCGCCGATCGAATCGGCGCCAACCGGCATGATCATGAATTCCTGGAAATCGATCGGGTTGTCGGCGTGTTCGCCGCCATTGATGATATTCATCATTGGCACGGGGAGCACATGCGCGTTCGAGCCGCCAACATAGCGGAAGAGCGGCAGCCTCGCCGCTTCGGCGGCAGCTTTGGCGACTGCAAGCGACACGCCGAGGATGGCGTTGGCCCCAAGCTTAGATTTGTTCGGCGTGCTGTCCAGTTCAATCATGACCCTGTCGATATGAATCTGGTTTTCCGCGTTTAAGCCGGTGACTGCTTCGAGAATCGGGCCATTGACCGCTCCGACTGCGCCGAGCACGCCCTTGCCAAAATAACGGCTGCCGCCATCACGCAACTCAACCGCCTCGTGCGCCCCTGTTGAAGCGCCGGATGGCACCGCTGCGCGACCAAACGATCCATCTTCGAGCAACACGTCAACCTCCACCGTGGGATTGCCCCGACTATCCAGAATTTCGCGGCCGACAATATCGATGATTTCGGTCATGACAGATTTCCTTTTCGATGGCAGGCGGAAGAAGGTAGGAAGTCTTTTAGGCAACCTCCCGCAAAACGCAACGCCGCCATTGTTCCAATTTGCAATTACGGGCTTGTTTGATGCTGCTTTAATCGCCTTGCATAACCGTGGCCGCGCCCTGTTCCTCCGACACGTCGCCGAGAGTCAGTCTGGCGCGCTCGATAGCGAACTTGCAATGTTCCACCAACTCTTCGCTGAACCGGGCCCGCAGCTCAGGATCGGACTGCAACAAAACAGCATCGACCAGCGTTCTCAACAATCTCAATACGATATGGCGGACGACATAAAGATCCGTGGAATCGAGCTCGGGTAAATACAAATTAAGGTACTGGTTCACCAGCTTCTCGATTTTTTCTTCGGCGCTGCTTTTTACTTCCTCATGCCGCCTGTTTATTCGAGCAAACTGCAAAAGCGGAATAAATCCTGGATGATTTTCGGCGTTGTTCAGATACAGAAAAATCAGACGCCTGATCGGGTCATCGGCCCCTTTCCCGTGATCGCCGCGTACCGCTTCCTCCTCGATTTGAGCGGCGAGCCGCTCGAACATGCGTTCATATGTTTCCAGCGCCATTTCCGTTCGGTTCGAAAAATACTGGTAGATAGTGCCCACGGCCATGCCCGAGTGTTTGGCGACCGCGGTGGTCGTCAGCGCCTCAACTCCGTCTCGCGCCACAAGTGTTTCCACTGCGTCGAGTATGGTCTCGACTTTTTCTAGCGAACGTTTCTGTCGCGGTTGTCGTCGCCCGCTGACCGGATTCATGTCCATGGCGAAGTATAAGACGCAGCAACCAACCAAATCAAACGGGAATATGAAGCGCCTTCATGTTCGTTGAACAGCACACGCCCACATGGTACCTTGAAACTGCATAAGGATAGAGATCATGTTTCACTCATTGCTTGCAACGGTTTGCGTTTCCTTTGCTCTTCTGGCCATTTCACCAGCCAGCGCCGAACCGGTGACATATATCGACCCGGGACCGGACGCCGCGGAGAAACTTCAAGAAGCACTCATTCTTGCAAAACCAGGCTCAACGATTTTCATGAGAGCCGGATCCTACGATCTTGCAGATGGTCTTTCGCTGGATATCGAGGAAGTCACTCTCAAAGGCACAGGCATGGACCAGACGATCCTTTCTTACGCCAATCAGGTCGGCGGTGGTGAAGGTCTGCTCGTCACCGCGCCCGGCGTTACGCTTGAAGACTTCACCATCGAAGACAGCAAGGGCGACGGCGTCAAATCAAAAGCCGCCGACAACATCACCTATCGGCGCGTGAGAGTCACATGGACCGGAGGACCGGACGAAAGTAACGGCGCTTACGGGATTTACCCGGTGGAATCAAAAAACATTCTGATCGAAGATTGTGAAGTTAGCGGCGCATCGGACGCCGGCATTTACGTTGGCCAATCTGAGAACATCATCGTCCGCAACTCCCTCGTACAATACAGCGTCGCCGGCATAGAGATCGAAAACAGCAGAAACGCCGATGTCTATGGCAATACAGCCACGCACAACACCGGCGGGATCCTCGTTTTCGATCTGCCAAACCTTCCGGTCATGGGCGGCCGGTCGGTACGCGTTTTCGACAATATGGTTGCGGACAACGACACACCGAATTTCGCGCCTGAAGGCAACATGGTCGGGATGGTCGCTAAGGGCACCGGCATCATGGTCATGGCAAACCGGGATGTGCATATCTTCAATAACACTTTGAAAAACAATGGAACGGTGCAGGTCCTCATCGCAACATTTCCTGAAAGTTATGACGACGACAATTACTATCCACACCCCAGGGCGGTGGTCATAAGGGACAACACCTATGAGAACGGCGGTGCAGACCCGGATGGCGAAGTCGGAATGCTGATTGCCGGGCTAACCGGAAAGCCGGTTCCGGATATCGTCTGGGACGGCGTGGTGCCTCTGACAGAATGGGTGACGTGGACTTCTGACGAAGATCGAATCTACATCGACGAACCAGGCGGCGCGACATTCGCCAACCTCCATATGATCCAGAACACACTGTATCCGTGGACGACCTCTCCGGACCGGGATGTTACGGATTACGCCGGATCGCTCCCGGAGCCGAAACCGGTCTCGCTCCCCCAACTTGAAAAATGATGGCATGAAGCGGTCGCGCCGAAAACTTCCCCTCGGCTTTCTGGTTGCATTTACATATTCGCTCGTTGCCTGCGGTTTGTTGGCGAATGTCGAACAGGCTCGCGCCGGCCCGGTCAACGACGCAGCCCTCATGGCCAGCAAACCGGCGCGGCATTTGTCCGAATATAATCTGTTCGCAGACGGTTTGAAGCAAACGCCGTCGGAAGGCGTCGTGCCTTATGATCTCGTCACGCCGCTTTTTTCCGATTATGCATCCAAGAACCGGTTCGTCTATGTGCCCGAAGGCAAATCGGCGGAGTATGTCGATGACGATGTCTTCCGGTTTCCGGTTGGAACAACGCTCGTTAAAACATTCTCATACCCTGCTGACCTGCGTGAACCGACCCGTGACAAAAGCCTTGTCGAAACCCGGCTTCTGATCCACCAGGACGGTGGCTGGAAGGCGTTCGCCTATGTATGGGACGAAGACGCAAAAGACGCGACGCTGAAGATCGCTGGAAAACGGTTGCCTGTTCATGTAATCGACAATTCTGGCGACCCAATCGACATCAACTACGCTGTCCCGAACGCCAACCAGTGCAAGGAATGCCACGCCAACGGCGACCGGATAACGCCGATCGGTCCGAGCGCGCGAAATCTCAATCATCAGTTTGACTACGCAACGGGCGCTTCAAACCAGTTGGAAGCCTGGTCAGAACGCGGCATTTTGAGTGGCGCGCCAAGGGCGGACGAAGCGCCGCGAGCGGCAAACTGGAACGACGACACTCTGCCGATAGACGCAAGAGCACGCTCCTATCTAGACGTCAATTGCGCCCATTGCCATCGTCTTGAAGGCGCCGCCAGCAATTCGGGCCTTTTCCTGCGAAGATCGGAAACCGACCCTGTGAAATGGGGGTTTATGAAACGACCGGTGGCCGCCGGGCGCGGATCAGGGGATCACAAGTTCGATATTGTTCCAGGCGCCCCGGAAGACTCGATCCTGATTTTCCGTATGAAAAGCCTCGACCCGGGCGTCATGATGCCAGAGCTCGGCCGCTCCATGGTCCATGTAGAAGCCGTCGAAATGCTTGAGGAATGGATCGCCCAGCTCGACTGACTGGATGCCTGGTCTATACGAGGCGGGAACGTTCGAGCGCCGCTTCGACGAAAGATGCGAATAACGGATGTGGAGCCAGAGGACGCGATTTGAGTTCGGGATGGTACTGAACGCCGATGAACCACGGGTGGTCCGCATATTCGATGGTTTCAGGCAAAACCCCGTCCGGCGACATACCAGAGAACACCAATCCGTGTTCCTCCAGGACATTCTTGTAGTCGTGATTGACTTCATATCTGTGGCGGTGCCGCTCGGAAATCTCTGTCTCACCGTAAATGTCAGCGATGCGCGTGCCGGGTTTGAGCACGGCGGGAAAAGCGCCGAGCCGCATCGTGCCGCCTAGATCCGCATTCGCAGCGCGTTTCTCAAGCATATTTCCCTTCAGCCATTCGGTCATTAGGCCGACAACTGGTTCGGACGATTCGCCAAATTCAGTCGATGAGGCGTTTTCAATGCCTGCCAGCGAACGGGCGGCCTCGATCACCGCCATCTGCATACCAAAGCAAATACCGAAATAGGGAACCTTCCGCTCGCGCGCGAAACGCGCTGCATGGATCTTGCCTTCTGAGCCACGCTCGCCGAAACCGCCTGGCACAAGAATGCCGTTGACCTTTTCAAGCCACGGCGCGGGATCCTGTTTCTCGAAAATCTCCGATTCGATCCATTCAAGCTGCACTTTCGTCTGGTTGGCGATACCACCGTGATGCAAGGCTTCTATCAGTGATTTGTAAGCGTCCTTTAAGCCCGTATACTTGCCGACAATTGCAATCGTGACTTGCCCCTCCGGGTTGCGGATGCGCGCAGAAACCTTTTCCCAAGCTTCCAACCTCGGCGCCGGAGCCGGGTCAATGCCGAATGCAGCCAGAACTTCTCCATCCAGGCCCTCCCGGTGGTAGGCCGTCGGCACATCATAGATATTGGCAACATCCAGCGCCTGAATGACCGCGGACTGACGGACGTTACAGAACAGCGAGAGCTTCCTGCGCTCCTCTTCAGGAATCGGACGATCGGCCCTCACCAGAAGAATATCCGGAGCGATGCCGACTGACTGCAATTCCTTCACGGAATGCTGCGTCGGCTTGGTTTTCAATTCACCCGCTGCCGGAATCCAGGGCATCAGCGTCAGGTGAATGTAGATCGCGTTGCCGCGCGGCAGATCGTTTCCGAGTTGTCTGATCGCCTCCAGGAACGGCATCGCCTCGATATCGCCGACGGTTCCGCCGATCTCGCACAATACGAAATCATAGTCTTCGTTGCCGTCGAGGACGAATTCCTTGATCTCGTTGGTGACGTGCGGGATGACCTGGACAGTCGCCCCGAGGTAGTCGCCCCGGCGTTCCTTGTCGATAATATTCTTGTAGATGCGACCGGTGGTGATGTTGTCGGCCTGTACGGCGGATCGACCGGTAAAGCGCTCGTAGTGCCCGAGATCGAGATCAGTCTCGGCGCCGTCATCGGTAACGAAGACTTCGCCGTGCTGGTACGGGCTCATCGTACCCGGGTCGACATTGAGATAGGGATCGAGCTTGCGGAGCCGCACCCGGTAGCCGCGAGCTTGTAAAAGCGCGCCGAGCGCTGCGGACGCGATGCCCTTGCCAAGAGAGGAAACCACGCCGCCGGTTATGAATACGTATCGCGCCATGGGCTTATGTCGTTACCGCTTTCAAAGTGATTCCACCAGCCCCATTCGCCACGAAGCCGCAGATTTTTCATTCGGAACCGGCTTGCCGAATCCTCACATGAAAATCGGCGACCCGTTTGAGCCGCCGACCAATCGTTCACTGGCGCTGATTATTGCCCCGTCGGAATTTGTCCGTCGGAATTGCTGTTACTGTCGGTTTGGCTATCCGTTTCCGACGATCCGCCGAGTTGATCCAGGACACTCGTGCCTTCGCTCGGCTGAGTCTGCTGAATCCGTTCCAGGATATCCGTCGGCCGGGATTCATAACGCGCCCAGATGCCCAATGCGATCGACGTGGCGAAGAAGGCCGCCGCGAGGATACCGGTTGTCCGGGTGAGCGCATCCGCTGCGCCACGGGCCGACATGAAGCCGGAACCGCCTCCACCGCCGATGCCAAGAGCGCCGCCTTCGGAGCGTTGCAGTAGAACGACGGCGACGAGCGCGACGACCACCATGAGATGAATAACGATCAAAACCGTTTGCATGAACCTTTTCCTGCCGAAGTCTGGCGAATGTAGGGATTGGGCGGCTCTTTACACGACGCCGTTGATTATTCCAACCCATAATCTGGGAGATTGAAACGACGGCGTGCGCCGAAGTGGGTCAACTTCTGTATGCTTCACAAATGGCGAGGAAATCCGCCGATTTCAAGCTCGCGCCGCCGACAAGCGCTCCATCGACGTTTACGACCGCCATCAGTTCCGACGCATTGCCGGGTTTCACCGAACCGCCATAGAGAAGACGCATCTTGCTGCCGGCCTCACCGAACCTGTCTTCGAGCCGGCTTCGGATGAAGGCGTGCGATTCGGCGACATCGTCTATACTTGGCGTCAGCCCCGTGCCGATCGCCCAGACGGGTTCGTAAGCCACAACGGTATTGAATTCCGTGCAATTTTCCGGAAGCGAACCTGCGAGTTGCGCGCCCAGAATCGTCAGCGTCTCGCCGGCTTCTCGTTCTTCTTTCGTTTCGCCGATACAAATAATCGAAACCAGCCCCTGTTCGTGCGCGGCGATCGCCTTTACGCGCACCAGCGCATCGTCCTCATGGTGGTCCGTCCGACGTTCGGAATGACCAACGATGACATGCGTAGCGCCTGTGTCCTTGATCATCGTGGCTGCGATATCGCCGGTATGCGCTCCGGACGCTGACTGATGACAGTCCTGCGCTCCGATCGATAGCGGCGTATCCAGAACGGTTCCCGCTGCAAGATATAGCAATGTGGCCGGTGGGCAGATGATTGCGTCAATATTCTCGCCAAGCGCCCCGTCGATACCATTGGCGATTGCGGCTACTTCATGCAGAGCATTGCGATCGCCATTCATTTTCCAGTTGCCGGCCACCAGCGGCTTAACTCCCGGTGTCATTCCCGTACCCCTCAAACCATCGTTGCAGACGACGTATCAGGTCGGCGGACGATTTCAAAGTCCAGCAGCCGCATTTCGAATTTGCCACTGTCGCCACGCAGGTCTTGCTAGCGGCTTGCCCGCCGCTTAAAAGACGATCAACAAATGCAAATACTGTCGGCGTTTCAACGCGTCGGCTCCCGGGTTAGAATGGAATTCACATGCTAGACACCCTTCGTCGCGCCGCGCAGTCCTGGCTTGCCAAACTGCTTCTCATCCTGCTCGTGCTCTCCTTCGGTGTATGGGGCATCAGCGGCACGATGTTCCAGGGCGCCGGCAATTCGGTCGTGACGGTCGGCGACACCCGCGTGACACAAAACGAATTCCTGCTCGCCTACAACAGGCAGGTGTCCCTGATTTCCCAGCAATTACAGCGCTACGTTTCGAGGGAACAGGCGCGCACCATGGGCCTCGAAGCGCAAACTCTGAGCATCGTCGCCACGTCTGCGGCTCTCGACGAGCAGTCGCGGCGGATGAATTTGGGACTTTCGGAGGATCGCCTAGCCGGCATCATCCGCGACGATCCTGCATTCCAGGGCATCAATGGCCGTTTCGACGAAGCCACTTTCGACGCAGTACTGCGCAATTCAGGCTTTACGCCGGACAGCTTCATCACAAGCCAGCAGAACGCCGCCATCAGAACGCAGATCGTCGATGCGATCGCAGACGGGTATGAAGCTCCCGCGGCTCTGCTTGAAGCGTTCAACCAGTTCCAGAACGAAAAGAGGACGGTTGACTATCTGTTTCTGGACCGCACGCTGATCGGTGACGTTGCAGACCCAACCGACGAGGAGGCGTCGAAATATTTCGAAGAGAACAAGTCGAAATACCGCGCGCCGGAATATCGCAAGATCAGCTATGTTACGCTGACGGCCGAGGATATTTCGGACCCGGCGGCGGTCGCCGAGAATCTTGTGCGGGATGAGTATGACCGCACCAAGGAACGCTACACGACGCCCGAAGAGAGAACAATCGAACAGTTGAATTTCGCGTCACGGGAAGACGCCGAAGCCGCCGCCAGCGAACTGGACCAGGGCAAGAGCTTTGACGAACTCCTGAGCGAACAGGGCAAGACGGCTGACGACGTCAATCTCGGCACATTCTCCAAGGCGTCGGTGCCGGATCAACTCATCGCTGACGCCGCTTTTTCCATTGAGAACCAGGGTGGAACATCCGGCGTGGTCGACGGCGCCTTCGGCCCGGTCATCTTGCGCGTGACCTCGATTACGCCGGGCGCCACAAAGAGTTTCGGGGAAGTCGAGCCTGAGATCCGTCAGGAAATGGCGCTCGTCGACGCAGGAAATATTCTGCTGGACGTGCATGACGCCTACGAAGACGCCCGCGCCGCAGGCGACACGCTTGTGGAGGCGGCGACCAAGCAACAGCTCACGCCTGTGACCATCGACGCGGTGGACCGAACCGGCCGCGGCCCGAACGGTCAAATGATAAGCGACCTGCCGGAAAAAGCGACGCTCCTGCAGGAAGCCTTCGAAGCCGACATCAATATCGACTCTCCGCCGATCAGCATCGGTTCGGATGGTTTCCTATGGTACGAAGTCAACGACATCACGCCTTCCCGCGATCGGACGCTGGACGAGGTTCGCGAGCAGGTCGTCGCAGACTGGAAAAATCAGCAAACAGACGCGGAGCTGGCCAAACTTGGCGAGGAATTGCGTAAGCGTCTTGCCGACGGCGAAGAATTAAGCGCGATCGGCGCTGAATACGGACTAACCCCAGACACGAAATACGATATCGGCCGCAACGATCAGGACGCGCTTTTCGGGGCCGACGCGCTGAACGCCGCCTTCTCAGGCCCGCAAGGCCATGTCGCGCTGGCCAGCGATCCGGACAATACGGCGAGAATCCTGATAAAGGTTCAGAGCGTCACGACGCCCTCTCCTGCAGAAGACAATAAACTGCCGCCGACCGCCGTCTCTGCGATTTCGGACAGCATTTCCAATGATATTCTCGGGCAAGCCGTTCGCATGATGCAGGAGGAATTCGGCGTGACGGTAAACGCCAGGCTCGCTGACCTCACCCTCTCGCAAAGCTACTAGGCGCTGAACAAGACATGTCCGAACTAAAAGACTACATCGGCATCGCCGCCAATGGCCGTGCGCTGACCCGGGAGGAAGCGGGCAAAGCCTTCGACATCATGATGTCCGGCGAAGCCACAGCGTCTCAGATTGGCGGTTTTCTCATGGCGCTGAGGGTACGCGGTGAAAGCGTTTCCGAGATTACAGGCGCGGTCAGCACCATGCGCAGGAAGATGCTTCGCGTGGAGGCCCCTGAAGACGCGATCGACATCGTCGGCACCGGCGGCGACGCATCGGGCAGCTACAATGTGTCGACCTGCGCCGCTTTCGTGGCAGCCGGCGCCGGGCTGACCGTCGCCAAACACGGCAACAGGGCGCTCACGTCCAAATCCGGCGCGGCTGATACGCTCGCGGCGCTTGGCGTCCAGTTGGATCTGTCGCCGGAAGGCATCGCCGCCTGCATAAGCGAGGCCGGAATTGGCTTCATGTTCGCCCCGGCGCATCATTCAGCGATGCGCCATGTCGGACCGACGCGCGTCGAACTCGGCACCCGTACGATCTTCAACCTGCTCGGGCCGATGTCCAACCCTGCAGGCGTCAAGCGCCAGCTCCTTGGCGTCTACGACCCTTACTGGTGCGAGCCCATGGCCGAAGTTCTTCGCGACCTCGGTTCCGAACATGTCTGGGTCGTCCACGGCGACGGACTGGATGAGATGACGACGGCTGGCGTGACGACGGTGTCTGCGCTTCACAATGGCGACATCACCCGTTTCGAGGTCACGCCGGAAGATCTCGGTCTGCGCCGGGTCGACCTTGCCGAACTTCGCGGCGGCAACGCCGAACACAACGCGGCCGCTTTGAAAGACGTTCTCAACGGCGCCAAGAACGCCTATCGTGACATTACCTTGCTGAATGCCGGCGCGGCGCTCGTCATTGGCGACAAGGCGGAAGATCTTTCCGAAGGCCTCGAACAGGCGACGCGCTCCATCGATAGCGGCGCGGCCAATGCGGTGCTGGACGCCCTGATCAAAACATCCAAATCTCATGTGAAGCCTGCGGAATAATCCATGGCGGACATCCTCAAAAAGATCGAAGAATACAAACGCCGGGAAATCGCCGCGGCGGAGGCCACGCGACCGCTTGCGGAATTGAAGGCGATGCTTGCCGATTGCGACACGCCGCGCGGCTTCCACAAGGCGCTCGCCGAAAAACAGGAGCGAGGCGGCTTCGGACTGATTGCAGAAATCAAGAAGGCTAGCCCGTCAAAAGGGCTCATCCGGGAAGACTTTGATCCTCCGGTCCTGGCGCACGCCTATCAGACCGGCGGCGCGACCTGTCTTTCGGTCCTGACCGACACGCCGTCATTTCAGGGTGCGCCGGAGTTCCTGACATTAGCGAGAAACGCTACTTCCCTGCCCGCTCTGCGCAAGGACTTCATGTTTGAACCCTACCAGGTTTACGAAGCCCGGTCCTGGGGCGCCGACGCCATCCTCATCATCATGGCCTCCGTCAGCGACGACGACGCACGTCTTCTGGAGGACACGGCCGCCGAACTTGGCATGGACAGCCTCATCGAGGTCCATGACGAAGTAGAAATGGAACGCGCGCTTGCCCTGAACTCCCGACTGCTCGGGATAAACAACAGGAATTTGCGGACATTCGAAACCAGCCTGTCGACCAGTGAGAAACTCGCTGTGATGGCGCCCGATGACCGGCTTCTCGTGGGAGAAAGCGGGATTTTTACGCATGACGACTGCCAACGGCTCGCCGATGTCGGCATCCGTTCCTTCCTGGTCGGCGAAAGTTTGATGCGCAAGGCCGACGTCGCAGCGGCTACACGCGATCTGCTCGCGGAAACAGTCTGAGCGATGTCGAAGCCGGACAAACTCACCCATATCGGCGCAACCGGCGAAGCGCATATGGTGGATGTCGGCGACAAGGCGGAAACCGAGCGCATAGCCGTCGCCGAAGGTCATGTTGTCATGGCCCCGGAAACGCTTACTCTGATCCGCGATGGCGACGCCAGGAAGGGCGATGTTATCGGAACGGCGCGTCTGGCCGGGATCATGGCGGCCAAGCAGACCTCGACGCTTATTCCACTTTGCCATCCGCTTATGTTGAGCAAGGTGACCGTCGACATTACCGAGGACGACGCCCTGCCCGGTCTTCATGTCAGGGCGACTGTGAAACTGACGGGAAAGACCGGCGTCGAAATGGAGGCGCTGACGGCTGTTTCCGTCGCCTGTCTGACGATTTACGATATGGCGAAAGCCGTTGATCGGGGAATGGAGATCGGTTCCATCAGGCTTGTCTCGAAAAGCGGCGGCAAATCCGGCGACTGGCGGCGTGATCCATGAGCCTCGTTTCCGTCGAGGACGCCCGAAGCCGCATTCTCGCCGATGCCGAGACGGTTGAAGAGCGCGAAAGCGTCAGGCTCGCCGATGCAGCTGGCCGGATATTGGCCGAAGATCTCGTCGCGCGACGCTCGCAACCGCCCTTCTCGGCCTCGGCCATGGATGGCTACGCCGTTCGCGCCGCTGATGTCGAAACCACGCCCGTCGAATTGACCATCATCGGTCAGGCGCCAGCCGGTCACCGTTTTGAAGGCTCGGTCAATTCCGGGGAAACAGTGCGCATTTTTACCGGCGCGCCGCTGCCTGATGGCGCTGACACGATTGTCATACAGGAAAACACCGAAACGCTCGGACCGGATCGCGTTCGGATAAACCAGGGCGCAAGCAAGGGTGTCTACATCCGTCCGGAAGGCCTCGACTTCGCCGCCGGCGACGTGGTGCTTCAAACCGGCGACACGCTGGACGCGGGACGCGTGACGGTCGCCGCTTCGATGAACTATCCGAGCCTGACCGTCAGACGACGGCCCCATGTCGCGATATTGGCGACGGGAGATGAACTGGTTCCGCCAGGATCGGATCCGAAGGCCGACCAGATCATTGCTTCGAACGGCTTTGGCGTGGCGGCGATTGCGCAAGCCGACGGCGCGACGGCGCTGGATCTCGGCATCGCCGTGGATACGCGCGCCTCCATTGAGGAGGCTATCGACCAGACCTTGCAAAGCGGAGCCGATATTCTGGTGACGCTTGGCGGCGCATCCGTCGGCGATCACGATCTCGTTCAGGAGACGCTCGTCGCGCGGGGCATGGAACTCGATTTCTGGCAGATCGCCATGCGTCCCGGCAAGCCGCTCATGTATGGCCGCCTGGAGCATCTGCATGTTCTGGGATTTCCAGGCAACCCGGTTTCAAGCCTCGTCTGTTCGCACCTTTTCCTGCGCCCCCTGATAGCGCGTCTTAGCGGAAACGCCGCGCCGGATCTGGAACGGCCTGCCGTTCTCGGGAAGGATCTTCCGGCTAATGACCGACGCGAGGACTATCTGCGCTCGAAAATCGAACGCGGGCCAGACGGAGATCTGATCGCCCTGCCCTTCGACCGGCAGGATTCCTCCATGACCCGGGTCTTCGCGCAATCCGACTGTCTGACGATCCGCGCCCCATTCGCGGAACCGGCAAAGAAAGGCGACCCCTGTCGGGTCATCCTTTTGAGGGAGACGGTCCCTGGCAAACCGCCGCTTCAATAAAGGTCGACGAGCCGATATTGTTTTATGTTATTGTTTTTATTAAATATTTACATCTGGCTTTGTTTCGGGAATCTGCAGATTCCCTAAACGTACTACAGATGCAGGCTCAAAAACGCCATCTGGCTTTGTTTCGGGAATTCGATCATTTCCGAGTATCGACCTCGTTGGCTTTGTTTCGGGAATTCGTCAAATTCGACCTTTGCCTCAATAGAACGATCGCGAATTTGCCGACCGAACCAGCGATATCATAGCATAAATTCGTCGTCGGCGCATCAATAAGTTCCCGTAATGTTCGATTTCACAGCGCCCGCATCGGCGTCAATGGCAACTTCACAGACGCGTTTGCGGGAGGAGCAATTCTATCGCCTTAACGCAACTG
Source organism: Hoeflea sp. CAU 1731 (assembly GCF_039888615.1). Taxonomy (NCBI): domain Bacteria; kingdom Pseudomonadati; phylum Pseudomonadota; class Alphaproteobacteria; order Hyphomicrobiales; family Rhizobiaceae; genus Hoeflea; species Hoeflea sp. CAU 1731. The sequence continues at coordinate 702,117 of NZ_JBDQQS010000001.1, forward strand.
CCGCGTTCCTAAATCCTCATAAAAACGCAGGAGGTAGCCGTCAGGGTCGGCGACAACGAATTGCCGATTGCCGGATTCGACGTCTTGCACACGATACCATTTGTCTTCCGGTTCAAGATAAAGGGTAACTCCGTGTTGTCGAAGGGCTTCCACCATTTCCGAGATGGCCTTTACCCGAATTTGAACGTTAAGCCCTTTGCCGAACGGATAGGCAAAAGGAAGGTGTCCGTCGTCAAAAGTGCGGCCGTCACCTATTTGATCGATCATTATCTCTGCCTTGCCAAGTGCGAGGTAGCAGAACCCCTCTTCCGGACGCTCATACAAGCAGACGAAGCCAAGAATGTCGCAATAGAAGGCTTTGGATTTTAGCCAATCCGACACGGCAAATTCTGGCACAAGCGCGTTGATCATCGTGTTTATCCGACCCTCACTGTCGCCGCACGATATCGGCGACAGTGTTCGTTCGTGACGTTGTCCGAAAGTATCCAGCCCCCAATCCCGCCCGGCGTGTTGAGTGTTTGCGTGCCATCTACAAGCAGAAAAGGCATCTAGTTCTGGCCGGCGTTCACTGAATGTGAGCCGGTCAATCGCAATGGATGTCTATGCTGTAGATCATTCGCTTGCGATCGGCCTCAGGTCTGGATTCGATCGTTCCCTCTGCTCCGGCGAATATGCCGGTCCCTCCGAGAATTGCGTTCTCCTGGGATTTGTCGAACGAAGCAGCTTGTGTTTCGTGGGCATGATAGTTTGTGCGCAGGATGCCGAGGTAACTGATACTGCCGTCAGGAAACTCGAAGTGTCCGCTGAAGTGACCGACGCCGGCTTCGTCCTCGGTCGGGTTTGTGATTGTTTTCACGACCCATGTGAGGACGCCAATCTCCATATCATTTTCATCGTAGATGACGCGTTTGCCAATGCGCTCATCGCCCGGACCGGTCCCGGGTTCGCCGAGATCGATAAATGTCATCGTCCGCTTGGCGTGACCGATAACGGTAAACGGCTCGCACAATTGCGGCGCCTGCGCCCGGGCAAGCGGAACAGAAATCAGAAGTATTGCGATTGCGGCGAAAAATTTTTTTAAAAACATATCTGCGTGGACTCCATTGGGTTTATACCACCGCGGAGACTAGTTCAGCCTTAGGCTGAATGACAGATATTTTCCTCTATTGATTGCACAAAAGGCCGCACGGATCACACGTCGTCAAAATCGAGGACGACTTTCTCCGTCAACGGACGTGCCTGACAGGACAGGATGTAGCCGGCGTCGAGTTCCCAAGGCTCCAGCGAATAGTTTTCGGCCATTTCGACCTTGCCTTCGACAAGCTTGCAACGGCAGGTGCAGCACATGCCGCCCTTGCAGGAATAGGGCAGTTCGATGCCCTGACGATGCGCGGCGTCGATGACATTGCCGTCGGCGCCCTCCATCGAAAACGTTGACCGCACGCCGTCCATTACGGCTTCGACCGACACGCCCTTGCTGTGCGCCTCGGATGGCGGAGGAACGACGCCCTTTTTCGCTGCGGCGCCTCCATCGGCCGGGGTGAACAACTCGAACCGGATGCGATCCGGCTTCACGCCCAGATCTTCCAGCACCCGACGCGCGTCATCGATCATGTCGCCAGGGCCGCACAGAAAGACTTTGGTTGCGGACCGCGGATCGAACAGCTTGTTCTCCGCGAATTTGCGAATCCGGTCCGCATCGATCCGACCATGCAGAATGTCGACGTCCTGCGCCTCCCGGCTCAGCACATGCACCAGGGTGAAGCGGTCTATGAACCGGTCCTTGAGATCCTCAAGTTCTTCGCGGAATATCACCGAATTGCGGTCACGATTGCCATAGAACAGCGTGAAGGTGCTGGCAGGTTCACGGGCCAGCACGGATTTGACGATCGAAAGCACCGGCGTGACGCCGGACCCCGCGGCGAAGGCCACATAGTCGTTGCGGGCGGCCGGATCAGCCGCGTTCGTGAAGCGCCCCAGCGGCGGCATCACATCAATTTCCATACCCACTTCGAGATTGTCATTGGCGAAGCCGGAGAACACGCCGCCATCCACGCGCTTGATAGCCACGCGCAGATCACCGTCATCGATTCCGCTGCAGATAGAATAAGTTCTGCGTAGATCCTCATCCGCAATCTTGGCGCGGAGCGTGAGATACTGACCAGGCACGAACACAAAACGCTCCCTGGCCTCCTCCGGCACGTCAAAACTGACGGAGACTGCGTCGGGCGTTTCGCGAACGATATGCTTGATCTTCAGTGGGTAAAACTGCGCCATCGCCTGATCCTCAAAGGCATTTGAAATAGTCGAACGGCTCGAGGCACGTTCGGCACCGGTAGAGCGCCTTGCAGGGCGTTGAACCGAACTCGCTTATGCGTTCTGTGTCTTCCGAACCGCACAGGGGGCAATTGACCGCGGTTTCCCCGAACAGGGCGCGTATGGAATTGGACGCCTTCACGGGCGGCGCGATGCCGAAGTCGCGCAGCTTTTCGCGGCCCTCCGCTGTGATCCAGTCTGTCGTCCAGGCGGGGCTCATCACGCTCTCGACCCGCACGTTGTCGAACCCGTCTCTCTTCAGCTCCTCCAGAACCATCTGCTCGATCAGTTGCGTGGCGGGACATCCGGAATAGGTCGGCGTGACCCTGGCTATGACGGCGCCGTCGTCGTCACATTCGACGCTGCGCAGGATTCCGAGATCGGCCAGGGTAACGACCGGAATTTCAGGGTCAGGCACCGCCGCCGCCACTTCCCATGCTCGACGGGAGCGGACATTCGACGGGTTCAGCGCATCTGCGACGACAACGCCCATGGCATCCTCACCATTCGAGCCCGGGATAGGCGCGCTGCATGTATTGCAGTTCGCTCAGGAGATGTCCGAGATGTTCGGTATGGCGCCCTTCCCGTCCGCCAGACTGGTCGTAAGCCGCCTCGGGCGCTGCGAGATGCGCTTCGGCAAGCACGCCGTCGACCGTGCGCCGCCATTCGTCGCGCAATGCAGACGCGTCGACGCCGACGCCTTCGGAGACCATGGCGAGCGCAACATCATCCATCTCAAAGAGTTCGCCAGTGTAGATGAAGAGTTCTTCCAGCGCCGCGATCATGCGCCGGCGGCTCTCCTCCGTGCCGTCGCCCAGACGAATGACCCATTCCGCGGAATGGCGCAGATGGTAGGCGACTTCCTTCTCGGCCTTGGCGGCGATTGCGCGCAGATCGTCATCACCGGATTTCGCCATTTGACGCCAGAACGGCAGCATGAATGCGGAAAAATAGAATTGCCTGGCGATTGCCCAGGCAAAGTCCCGGTTGGGTTGCTCCACCAGAAGCGCGTTGCAGTATTCGCGTTCCGGACGCAGGAAAGCCAGATCATCCTCGTCGCGGCCCTTGCCTTCGACCTTACCGGCACAGGTGTAAAGCGCCCTCGCCTGTCCGAGACAATCAAGGCCGATATTGGCGAGCGCAAGATCCTCCTCAAGGCTGGGCGCCTTGCCGCACCATTCGCCCAACCGCTGGCCGAGGATCAGGTGATCGTCGGCAAGTCTCAGCACATACCGGAACAGGTCGTCAGACATCACATGTTGCCCACTTCGTCGGGAATTTCATAGAAGGTCGGATGCCGGTAGATCTTCGTCGCCGTCGGCTCAAACATCATGTCCTTGTCCTGCGGGTCGGAAGCGACGATGTCGCTGGAGCGCACAACCCAGATGCTCTGGCCCTCGCCGCGACGGGTATAGACGTCGCGAGCGGCTTGCAACGCCAGCTCCGCATCGGCCGCGTGCAGCGAACCGGCGTGTTTGTGGTTGAGGCCGTTCCTCGCCCTGATGAAGACTTCCCAAAGTGGCGTCGTTTCGGTCATCGTCATTGTCCTATGCGCAGCGTTTTTCAAACCAGGTCTTGAGATTGGGCAAACCTTCCCACCCGAAGGCATGATCACTCGGGCCATGGCGCCGCAGATGTTCAAGGCGGGCCATTGCCTCTGCGACCGTTGGCACAGTGTCTTCTTCGATACGCCACATCACGAAGTGGGCCTTGCCCATGGTCTCGAACCACTCGCCGCGACGGCCATAGACCTTGCGATGCACCGTGTTCCAGACGAAGTGTTCAAGGTCCTCCGCCGTTTCCCAGACGGAAAGATTGACGATCACATGCGGATCATTTTCCAGCGCGACAGTGTCGCCCGCTTCGTCGGCCAGACGCCAGACGAACCCCTCGCTGCGTTCGGCAAGCGCGTTGACGGCATCAAGTCTGTTGACGAAATCCGCCATGCGCGGATCGTCGAGATCGTATCGGGTTCGGCCGATATTCAGTTCAGCCAGATGCATGACGGCACTCCTATTCCGCGGCGATTTTTGCGGCTTCGGCCCGTTCGCGGCGTTTTTCGGCGTGCGCAAGCGCGGCTTCGCGCACCCAGGCGCCTTCGTCGTGGACACGGTTGCGATTGCGAAGCCTTTCCCGGTTGCAGGGGCCATCGCCCTTCACGACCCGCCAGAACTCGTCCCAGTCGATCTCGCCGTGATCATAGCTCTGCCGTTCCTCGTTCCATTTGAGGTCGGGATCCGGCACAGCCAAACCGAGAAACTCGGCCTGCGGCACTGTGGCGTTGATGAATTTGTCGCGCAGTTCGTCATTGGTGAACCGCTTGATCTTCCACGACATGGACTGGCTAGAATGAACGGAGCTTCCTTCGGAAGGTCCGAACATCATCAGCGACGGCCACCAGTAGCGGTCGAGCGCGTCCTGGGCCATGGCCTTCTGTTCGTCGGATCCGCGGGCGAGCGTCATCATGATCTCGTAGCCCTGACGCTGGTGGAAGCTTTCTTCCTTGCAGACGCGAATCATGGCCCGCGCATAGGGGCCGAAGGAACACCGGCACAGGGGAATCTGATTCATGATGGCGGCGCCGTCGACCAGCCAGCCGATTGCGCCGATGTCGCCCCAGGTCAACGTCGGATAGTTGAAGATGGAGGAATACTTGGCGGCGCCCGACAGAAGCTGATCGGTCATTTCCTCGCGGCTGACGCCGAGCGTTTCGGCCGCCGAGTAGAGATAGAGACCGTGACCGCCCTCATCCTGCACCTTGGCGAGCAACGCCGCCTTGCGACGCAGCGTCGGCGCGCGCGTGATCCAGTTGCCTTCCGGCTGCATGCCGATGATTTCGGAGTGCGCGTGCTGTGAAATCTGGCGAACCAGCGTCTTGCGATAGCCTTCCGGCATCGGATCGTTCGGTTCGATCTTCAATTCAGCGTCAATACGGTCCTGAAACGCCTGTAGAAAGGCTTCGTCTTCGTCGGTACGGCCGTCAGCGCCAATCAATCCCTGCGAATACATGGAAGCGTGCTCCTCATCCTCGCTCCAATTTATATGTTACGAAATATAATAATTCAATGGTTTTTTCGTAACGAATTACGCGGACGGCGCGCGAAATCTGCGACTGATATCGATTGCAGGCGGTTCGAGCGTCCTGTCGCCGGATCGTTTGCACTCGTCGAGCCAGCGTTCGCTTGCCCCGGCGATGGCGCTGTAGATGGACGACGCGATCCGGCGCGCTTCATCCGCCTTCCAGGCGTCCGGCGTCAGTTCCGGCGGCAGGTTGGGATCGCGCAGGGCGGCGCGGCGGAATGCATGGATCAACAGCGTACGGGCCGCCATGGATGACAACGGATCCAGATCGTTCTTCGCGCGCAACGCAACGTCGAGCGGGCGAAAATCCTGCGCAAAGGACGCATAGGAGCGCTGCGCGTCGACCTCCGACCAGGCTTTTTCGATCAAGGCGCCGACATTGGAATCCTCACGAAGGCGCGCCGAGAAGATGAACTCGTGCGGTTGCGCCGCGATGGATTCCGCGCCATCCGAGGGACGCAGGAACAGACCGCGCGACAGGGCGCCGAAACCGGCGGATTGCAACGCCGAGCGCCGCGCCTCACGCTTCCGGTCGTTTGGGCCATTCGAAAGGATGATTGTCCACTGACCGTCCCAGGACACGGGACCGGGCGCATAGATCCGGGTCGTCGCCTCGGCGAATTCAACCTGACCGGCTTCGGCCAGACGGTAATAGCTGTTGCGTCCCTCGCGGATGCGCAGCAACCATCCGTCTGAGGTCAGGCGCGACATGGCGGCGCGCAGCGCGCTTGGTTCGACGCGTAGTCGGGACATCAATTCCTGGAGGGATCCGAGCCAGAGTTCGCCACCGCGCGGATTGACGGCGTCGCCGAAAATCGTGATGACCAGCGACCAGACGCGGATGCGCTCCTGCCCGTGAAAGGCGTCTATCAATCGTTCAAGATGGCTGTGTGCGGCTTCGCTCATGCCGCACTTATCGCCGCGAAGAGCTGCGCGATCAAGCGCTACGCAAATCCACGACCCGCCGCGCCTTGCCGGCGGATCTTTCGACGCCGCCCGGATCAAGCACTTCGACCTCGACCGTTACTCCGACGACGCTCTTGACGTGGTGACGCAACTCATTGGCGCCTTGCTTGCGGTCTTCATCGCCCAGGCCGGAGCCGCTCGCCTCGACCTTGATGGACATACGGTCCATACGCCCATCGCGCGTAAGCTCGATCTGATAGTGCGGCGCAAGGATCCGGCATTTGAGGATCTGCTCCTCGATCTGTGTCGGAAACACATTGACGCCGCGGATGATCATCATGTCGTCTGAACGGCCGGTGACCTTTTCCATTCTGCGCATCGAACGGGCCGTGCCCGGCAGCAATCGCGTAAGATCTCGGGTGCGATAGCGGATGATCGGGAAGGCTTCCTTGGTCAGCGAAGTGAACACAAGCTCCCCCATTTCGCCGTCCGGCAACACTTCGCCCGTCTGCGGATCGATGACCTCCGGATAGAAATGATCTTCCCAGATGTGCAGGCCGTCCTTGGTTTCAACGCATTCATTGGCGACGCCCGGCCCGATGATTTCGGACAGGCCGTAAATATCGACGGCGTCCATGTCGAATGCCGTTTCGATTTCTTCGCGCATGGAATTGGTCCATGGCTCGGCGCCGAAAATGCCGACTTTTAGCGAACTTTCCCGCGGATCGAGACCCTGATTGCGGAATTCGTCGAGGATGGAGAGCATGTATGACGGCGTGACCATGATGACGCGCGGTTTGAAATCGTCGATCAGCATCACCTGCCGTTCGGTCATACCGCCGGAAATCGGCACAACCGTGCAGCCAAGCTTCTCGGCGCCGTAATGGGCGCCAAGCCCGCCGGTAAACAGGCCGTATCCGTAGGACACATGCACAAGGTCGCCCGGCCGCCCGCCGCTGGCGTAGATCGACCGGGCGACCATCTGCGCCCACATGTCGATATCGCCCAGCGTATAGCCGACCACGGTCGGCTTGCCGGTGGTGCCAGAAGACGCGTGAAGACGCGCAAGCTTTTCCCGCGGCACGGCGAACATGCCGAACGGATAATTGTCCCTCAGGTCCTGCTTCACCGTGAAGGGAAATTTCGACAGATCGTCGAGCGAATTGAGATCGTCCGGATGGACGCCATGCATGTCAAAGCTTTTGCGGTAGAATGGCGAGTGCTCGTAGGCGCGATGCAATGTCTCGCGCATGCGCGAGAGCTGAAGGGCTGAAATTTCGTCCCTTGACGCCGTTTCGATCGCATCAAGGCCGGCGCTGTACCCGCCTGTCGTTTTTGTCTGCATTGTCTCCTCCGCCGATCGGTCTGCTACTCAGCCGCCTCCGGCACGTGCGTTCCCTTGATGGTCCGGCAGTGACCGCGAAATTCAGCCACAACCGTCCCGTCGTCCCTGGTCACCCGGATGTCGTAAATGCCGCTGCGCGTTGTCCTGTGCACCTCACTCGCGACTGCGGTCAGCATCTCGCCGCGCCGCGCCGGCTGCAGGAACGAGACTGCGCAATGCTGTGCGACAGCATATTGGTTGTAGCTGTTGCAGGCGAAGGCGAACGTGCTGTCCGCCAAGGTGAAGACGAAACCGCCGTGACAGATATCCAGCCCGTTGACCATGTGGTCCTGCACCGGCATCCGCAAAGTCGCGCGACCCGGACCGATATCAACGATCTCCATGCCCATATGCTTGGAGGCGCGGTCCTCCCGCCACATCGCCTCGGCGCTGGCGTTCGCCAGATCTTCCGCCGAACTCGGCTTCTGGGCGCTATCGTTCGTCATGGTCTATCGCCCCGTAAATTTCGCCGGACGCTTCTCGATGAAGGCGCGCACGCCTTCGGCGTAGTCCGTTCCGCGGCCAACTTCCCTTTGCGTATCGCGCTCCAGATCAAGCTGCTCGTCGAGCGTGTTGTCGCCAGCCTGCTGTATCAGGCCCTTCATGAGACCGAGGCTTCTTGTCGGACCTTTGGCGAGGCTAGCCGCGAGACCGGCGGCTTCCGCCATGAGCCCGTCGTCGTCCACGACTTTCCAGATCATGCCCCAGTCGGCCGCCTGTTCCGCCGACACCGGCTCGCCGGTGAACATGATCGCCTTGGCGCGCGCTTCGCCAATGAGGTTCGGCACGGTCCATGTTCCGCCGCTGTCCGGCACCAGGCCGATGCGAGAAAACGCCTGAATAAATTTCGCCGAGCGCGCGGCAAGCACGATGTCGCAGGCGAGCGCGATATTGGCCCCTGCCCCGGCGGCCACGCCGTTCACGGCGCAGATCACGGGCTTGCCGATGGAACGGATCCTGCGGACGAGAGGGTTGTACCAGGAATCGATAGTGAGACCGAGGTCGATCTCGCCCTGGGAGGGATCGCGCTCTGAGAGATCCTGCCCGGCGCAAAAGCCGCGGCCCGCGCCTGTGAGCAGGATTGCGCGGCACGCAGGATCCTCTTCCGCCTCGATGAGCGCCTCTTTCAGGCTGACATGCTGAGCTTCATTGAAGGCGTTGAGCTTGTCCGGCCTGTCGAGTGTGATCACGACATACCCGTCCTGCTTTTCGACCCTGACTGAATCGTCGCTCATTGGCGTCTCCTCCCTGCGCACCGTTGACAATAGCACTTAAACCGACCGACCGGTCAATGAATCTTTTTTGTTCCGATTTCGTTCCGGCAGAACCGTCGCGGCGCCAGACAGTCCGCGATCATCAAACTGTCGCATAACTGTCATGCAGCCACCCTACAAAAGTCCTGCTGGTTCCAGCAGATCATCATATATCCAGTCGGGGGAATACATGAAATCAAGTTCTTTGGCGTCACATGCGGCGCAACTTCTGTGTGGCGTCGCTTGCTTGACACTCACCTCCGTATCCGCCGCCCGGGCCGATTGCGACCCAGCCTCGCCGACCGACGGACAAACGGTGATCTGCACCGGTCCAAGCACCGGCTTCGTTGACGAGAATGTTGAGGACGTGACGGTTATCGTGGAGGAAGGCGCCGTCGTGGACGGCGGCGGAGACCGTGGATTCCGGTTTGGCGATAATGGAACGCTGACCAATGACGGAACGATATTGTCTGGCGGCGGCGAGCATGGCGTGCAGGGCGGCGACGACGCCAGCGTCACGAACAACGGCGTCATCGACGGCAATGGCGATGGCGTCAACGTCGATGACGACGCCTATGTCCTCAACAGCGAAACCGGTGAAATCATCGGAGCGGACGACGGCGTGCAGATCGAGGATGGTGGAGAAATCATCAACGAGGGAACCGTCACCGCGAATGACGGCGACGCCCTGAAGGCCGCCGACGGCGCCTCTATCCTCAACGAAGGAACGGCCACCGGTTCCGATGACGGGATCCAGATCGAGCATGACGGCGAGATCATCAATACGGGAACCGTGACCGCTTATGACGGCGACGCCCTCAAGGCCGAGGATAACGGCTACATCAGGAATGAAGGCGTGGCGATCGGATATGACGACGGCATTCAGGTCGCGGAAAACGGCGAAGTCTACAATTCGGGCGATGTCACCGCCTATGACGGCGATGGAATAAACGCCGGTGACGGCGCTTTTATCGTCAATGACGGAACACTGAACGCCTCCGACGACGGCATTCAGGCGGAATTGGACAGCACCGCGATCAACAATGGCGCGATCTACGCCACAGACGAAGGCATAAACCTGGATGCGGACGGCGCCGTGGTCATCAACAACGGCTCGATCACCGCCCTTGACGACGGCATTCACACGGCAACCGATTCCTGGATCGAAAACAACGGCTCGATCTATATTCCCTACAACGCCGGCGATCCGCAGGACGGCATCGACTTCGACGACGGTGTGGTGCTGAACACCGGCCGCATCGAGGTGGAGAACGGCGGTATCGATTCGCAAGACGGCGTCGATTTCGATGAAGATGGCGCAGCGCCGTCCTACATCACGAACACCGGCAGCATTATCGGCTACCATGCGGTCAACACCGATCCCCTCAACACGCAATCGCAAACCATCTACAATTACGGTTATCTCGAAGGCTTTGGCGGCGTCGCCATCAATCTCGGCGAAGGCGACGACGCATTGCAGATCGGGACCGGCTCGCGGATCGTCGGGCTTGTCGACCTCGGCGACGGCACGGACAGTTTCAGCGTTGACAGCCCGGTTGCATCGCTTGTCAATTTCGTCTCTGCGCCGGAAATCGTCGATCTCAACGGCTTTGCGGCGATCGTGACGTCAACACAAATCGTAACGATCGATCCCACGCCCTTCCAGAGCGGCAACGCGCTGATGCGTTCTTTCTTCTTCGACATGACCGGCACGCTGTATCACGACCGCCCTGAAGCCGGAGAAAGCGGCTTCTGGCTGACCGGATTCGGCAGCGCAGCGGATTTCGGATCATCCACCGTTTACAGCGGCTATGACACATCCGGCGGAGGCGGCGTCGGCGGGTATGATCATGCAGTGAACGCCATGTGGAGCATCGGCCTGTTCGGCGGGGGCGCGTCCTATTCTTCACGCATCGACGACGGCGAACACGACACGGACCTGACGTCCGGCTTTGGCGGCGTTCGCGCCTTCTACTTTCCGAACAGCCGGTTCACGCTGAATGCCGCCATTTTAGGCGGCGTCACACAGACCAGCCTGTCGAGCCCCGACTATCGCACCGGCAGCGGCTCGGGAGACGGATCATTCCTGGCGACGACCGGCGGGTTCGCCTATGAAATACCGGCGTCCGAAATGGGCGGCTATGTCGGTCTGGAAGTGCTTGGTCAGGCCGGAGCGCTCTGGAACCGGGCCGACAGCTACCGGGTGTCCGGTTTCGACGGCGCGACGATCGGCGCGCGGGATTCGGCCTATTATTTCGGGACGCTGGAAGCCGGCCTGCCCTTCGAAATGCAGTCAGGCGGCAACACGATCCGGTTCAAGCCCTTCGCCGGCGTGTCCTTCGCCGGCTTCAGCGACGACGCCTTCGCGGTGTCTGCGATTGGCTCCTCGACGAGCTTTGCGGGACCGGGCGATATCGACGGGACGTTCTTCACCGGCGGCGCCGAACTCGCCATCGACTTCGACGGCAAGGCCAGCCTGACAGGCCGGTTCACCGCCGCCTACAATGAGGACTCCACGTCCTATGGCGGAACGCTCAACCTGCGCATTCCTTTTCCGGTGAAATAGGATCGCAGCGTCGACTGCGGCGGACAGCTTTCCATTGTCAAAATCAAGAGCGCCGACGCACCCCTGTGCGTCGGCGCGATCGCTTTTCAATCCATTCTTAACCAAATTGCGCAATACACTTGCAGAACACAAATGGAACATATAGTGTATGTTCTGTATTTGTTTCGCCGATTCGGAGGATTGGGCATGTTAACGCGCAAGCAGCACGAACTGCTTCTGTTCATTCACGAGCGGATGAAGGAATCCGGCATACCGCCGTCATTTGATGAAATGAAGGACGCGCTGGATCTCGCGTCGAAATCGGGCATCCACCGTCTGATTACAGCGCTTGAGGAACGCGGCTTCATTCGCCGCCTGCCCAATCGCGCAAGAGCGCTGGAAGTCATCAGGCTTCCGGAAATGGCTGCGCAGGGATTGCATCCGCGCAAGGGCTTCTCCCCAAGCGTTATTGAAGGCAGCCTCGGCAAGACGCATCCCAAACTGGTGCGGGAAGCGCCGAAGGAAGCGGCGAATTCGTCCGTCAGCGTGCCTGTCATGGGCCGCATCGCAGCCGGCGTGCCGATATCCGCAATCCAGAACAACACCCACAACATCAACGTTCCCCCGGAAATGCTCGGCAATGGCGAGCACTATGCGCTCGAGGTCAAGGGCGACTCGATGATCGAGGCAGGCATCTTTGACGGCGATACGGTTGTGATCAAGAACGCGTCGACGGCCAATCCCGGCGAGATCGTCGTCGCCCTGGTCGACGAAGAGGAAGCCACGCTCAAGCGCTTTCGGCGCAAGGGCGCATCCATTGCGCTGGAGGCCGCCAACCCCGCCTACGAAACGCGGATCTTCGGACCGGACCAGGTCAAGATCCAGGGCAAGCTCGTCGGGCTTATTCGCACCTACAACTAGGAACAAGCGAGCAGGTCCGGCCTGCTCGCTCCATATTCAGATAATCGACCCGACCGTCTTGGTCTTTTCGACCGTCTCGATCCATTCGCGGGCGGGGTTTGATGTCTCAACAATTCCGCCCCCGACATAGAGGCTGATTTCCTGCCCGAGAATTTGCGCGGTGCGCAGGTTCACGTAGAGCTTTGTCGAGCCGTCCCAGTCGACTGGTCCGAGATAGCCGGTGTAGTAGCCGCGATCGTAGCCTTCAAACCGCTTCAGGAATTCAATCGCGGGCGGCTTCGGCATGCCGCAGACGGCCGATGTCGGATGCAGGCTGCGCAGGAGGCCCGCCAGCCGGTCGGCGTCGAGGCTGTCCGCGCTTCTGCGGAAAATCGTTCTGAGATGCACCAGATTGGCCGCCGAAACCGTGCGCGGTCCGACCTCTTCGAAATCGTCGATGCCCTGCTCCAGGAATGCGCGCCGAATATAGTTGCTGACGAGCGCCTGTTCCTCGATCAAACCGTCCGGCCAGCCAATGTTTCTTAGATCCGGATCCGGCCCGACCCACTGCGTTCCGGCAAGCGCCATGGTGTCAACGCCATCCGGCGTGGACGAAAGCAGGATCTCCGGCGTTCCAACGAGCCAGCTTCCGGTTTCAGGCAGGTGAACGAGCGCGACGAATGCGGACGGCAGCTTGGCGGCGAGCCGTTCTGCCATATCGAGCAGATCATATTCCGGCGACAGCGCGCGGTTTTCCACGCGCGACGTGACGAGCTTGCGCATGCGGCCCGCCTTGATCTGCTGCACGCAGCGCTCCACCAGCAACTCATAAGTCTGGCGATCGGTCGCAAGCGGTCCGTCAACATTGGCGCGCGACTGGACGGGAACATCCATCCGGTCATCGGCGAGCTCCAGCAGTCTTTTTTGATGGTCGGAAACGGGGTCGTCGCCGTAGGCGTCTCCGGTCCAGAATTTGACGCCGTCCTTGTCCAGCCGGACATCGCCTTCAATGGCGTCCGCAAGGTTGGCGTCTTCGACATCGACGCGATTGATCGCGAAGAAAGGCCGCTCATGCGTTTTTGTAAACACCGGCCGTTTCGTCAAACCGTTGCAGCTAACGAGCGCCTCCCAGTGAACCGCATCCGGCCTGCGCCACAGGGCGAAAGGCAAGTCGGTGTCCGCAGCAGCCGATAGCAGGCTCCTGGCTCCTCCCGGTATTTTCATTCCGATCATCTCCGTTTGACCGGGGGAAACTTGCTTGAAGACCGGACAGTCGCCAGCACAAAATCAACGAGCCGGCATAGCGTAAAGCTATGTCACGAATTCCAGCCCGATTTCACGCGCCGCCTCGGTGAGGCTTTCCCGGATGGTTTCGATGACCCGCCGTGCGCCATGGTCCTTGTGATGATGCAGGAGAACCGGAAGCCGCGGTCCATCTGCGAAGGGAATGGGCTTGATGTCGGGGTCCCTGACGCCGGTCGCCGTCAATTCATCGACAATCGCGATGCCGAAATCCTCGTACATCAAAGAGATGGCGCTCTCCGCAAAACGGGTCTCGATGGTGATGTTCGGCTTGATGTCGCGTTCCTCGAACATGTCCTTCACCCAGCGCCCGTGCGGCGTGTTGGGGTGAAAGAAAATAAGACGCTCGTCGGCAAGCTGGTCGATGTACACGCTTTCATTGTTGGCCATCGGATGGTCGCGCGGAACGATGCAGGCCATCGAGATTTCGGCGATTTTCTGGGACACGATCATGGCGTCGTTCACGGGATAGATGGTGACGACGCAATCGCCTTCCGCAAGCCAGAGATAGTCCTTGATCTGGGTTAGCGACAACGTGTCCATGCGCAACTTGGCGCCTGGATTGCGGCGCGCGAGCTTGGCGAGCGCCTTTGGACCGAGAGCCTGCGAGACGCTTGGCGAGACGCCCATTCTGAGCGTGACGGACTGACCGGAGGCGATTTCGAAGACTGTGCTGGACAATTGCTCGAGGCCGGTCATGGACGGCTGGACGATCTCGAAGATCTGGCGCGCAGTGCGCGTCGGCGTCAGGCGACCGGCGTTGCGGTGGAAGAGCCGAACGCCAAGCACGTCCTCGAGCCGCTTGATGGTATTGCTCACCGTCGGCTGCGCGATATTGAGCTGTTGCGAAGCGGCGCTGATGGAACCGCTGACCATAACCGATCGGAATACTTCCAGTTGACGAAAGGAAAGCATGGCTACACATGTCTGCATTCAGGAAGCCGGCACAGTTATCATGCTTGTACCGGGTCAGCAATTTAATAGATCTTCCCGTCCAGAGGCGCAGTTTGAACAATATTCACGAAAATCAGACGGATGACGGAACCACCGCAGCCATGTTGACGGGCAAGGCCCGGGTTGTGGCGATGATCGGTTCGCCCATCGCACATGCAAAGTCGCCGGCCATATTCAACAGCTGGTTCGCCAAACACAACATGGCTGCGCTCATGACGCCGATGGACATTCCCGCAGATGATCTCGGCGCATTCTTTCGGTTTCTGCGCGGCTGGAGCAACTGCAACGGCGCCGTGGTGACGGCGCCGCACAAGCAAACCTGCCTTGAACTGGTCGACAGCGCCACGCAAAGAGCCAGATTGCTGCAAGCCGTAAACGTCGTCACGAGAAACGCAGACGGAAGCCTGACAGGGGATAACGTCGACGGAGACGGGTTCGTCCGGGCAATGCAGTCGAAGGGTCATGACCCGGCCTCTGGCGCGGTCCTGATTTTCGGCTGCGGCGGGGCCGGCGCCGCGATCGCCCTCGCGCTGACGAACGCAGGGGCAATGCAGGTACAGCTATTCGACACCGATGACGATCGCATGCGGCGACTGGCGTTACTCCTGACGAACAACTCCACGGCGTCAATATCCTGCGGAAAGCCGGACTCGATTACGGACTATCATCTGATTGTCAACGCGACGACGGTCGGGCTTCACGACGACTCGCGGATATGCCCTCTCGAGACGGCGTCGCCAGGAGCCGTTGTTGCCGATATCGTTTCCTCTGGCAGCCTGACCGCCTGGTTGCGCGCAGCCCGCGCGCGCGGCAATCCGATCATGACCGGAGAGGATATGGCCCAGGGTCAGTTCGACCTTCTGGCTTCCCGAACCGGTTTCGACATGCAATTATAATGGCCTAAGCCGCCCATAGCTTGAGGCTATTGCTTTGACAGCAGACTTGCCTACCAAATAACGACGGCGTCAACCAAAGTCCCGCCACGGCTCACGGCACAGACCGCGGGCTTTCCTGAGGAGGATATGATGAAAAGATCTCTTGAAATTCCCGCGCTCCTGCGGCGCGCCACTCTCGCATTCACTGTTGCTGCAGCCACGATCGTTTCCACTGCTTACGCGCTGGCGGACGACAAGGTCGTTGTGGGCGCATTGCGCTTTACGTCCCACTCGGCAGGCTTCATCGCCTACGAGAAAGGCTACTTCAAGGACGAAGGGCTCGACGTCGAGTTCAAGTTCTTCCAGGCAGCCCAGCCGATCGCTGTCGCGGTGGCTTCGGGCGACGCCGATTTCGGCATCGCCGGCCTGACCGGCGGTCTGATGAACCTCGCAGAAAAGGGATCGGTCAAGGTCGTCGCCGGCGTGCTTCATGAAAAGATCGGCGTTGACGGCATGATGATCCTTGCTTCGAACAACGCCTACGACAACGGTCTGAATTCCGTCGACAAGTTGAAGGGCCATTCCGTGGCGATGACCCAGGTTGGCTCGACGTTCCATTACATGGCCGCTCGCATCGCGGAAAAATCCGGCTACTCGATCGATGAGCTGAAACTTGTGCCCCTGCAGAAGGTAGGCTCCATGATCGCCGCGCTGAAGAGCGGACAGGTCGACTCCATGATCATGGTGCCGCATATCGCCAAGCCGCTCGTCGAAAACGGCGACGCCAAGATGCTTGGCTGGCTCTACGATTATGCGGAATACCAGATTTCGGCTCTGTTCACGTCGACGAAAAACACCGAAGAGCGTCGTGACATGGTTGAGCGCTTCGTCAAAGCCTACGCCAGGGGCATCGCCGACTTCAACAGCGTCATGCTGGCCGAAGACGCCGACCCGCAGGAACTGGAAGACATGACGAAGATGATTCACAAATATGTCTACCAGGATCGTCCTTACGAGAAGGCTGCGCCCTCCATCCAGAATGGCGCCATGAACCTGAACGACAATGCATCGCTGGACCTGACTGACGCTAAAAAGCAGATGAAGTGGTTCCAGGACGCCGGACTGGTTTCCCCGTCTCTGACGATTGAAATGATGGTCGATCCGAGTTTCGTTGAAACTTACTGACCGATCTGACAGGGAGCTTGCCGGACCGTGGACCTCGAAATCAGGAATCTGAGCCACAAATACAACGATCTCGAAGTGCTGAAATCCATCAGCCTGGAGATTCGCAGTGGCCAGATCGTCTGCATCGTTGGGCCTTCCGGGTGCGGCAAGTCCACACTTCTGAGGATGATCGGCGGCCTTGAAGAACCCACTTCAGGCGGCGTCTACCAGATCGGAGACCCTCCGGCCGATAGCCTCAACCCTCTGACCTATATCTTCCAGGATTTCGCTCTGCTGCCCTGGCGCACCGCATGGGGCAATATCTCGCTGGTCCTGGAAGAACACAAACTCGGCGCACAAGCGGTGCGTGAGCGGATCGAAAATGTGCTTGAACGCACCCGCCTGACGGAGTTCGCGAACGCCTATCCGCGACAGCTTTCCGGCGGCATGAAACAGCGTGTCGCAATCGCCCGTGCGCTGGCCGTCAATCCGGCGGTTCTGCTGATGGACGAACCGCTTTCGGCGCTCGACAGCCAGACACGCGAATTGCTTATGGATGATTTCATCGCGCTCTGGCAGCGCGAAGCGTTCACAGCCTGTTATGTCACGCACAATCTCGCCGAAGCCGTCGCGCTGGGGCACAAGATCATTGTACTGTCGCGTCGTCCCGGCGTTATCAGAAATGTCGTCGAGATATCGGTTCCGATCGGTGAAAGACAGCACGGCAGTCCGGAACTGATCGAGATCCAGGACCAGTTGTGGGAGATGATGCGCGAAGAAGCTCTTTCAGCTGACAGGGAGTTGGCGGATGTCTGATCTTGCACAACGCCGCGACGACGCAGTCACCACTTCCCCGGAGGACGAAATCAGGAAAGTCCGCTATCGCGGCGGCGGTTTCTCGCCCAAGCCGCGCGCGCTGATCGCCCCGATCGTCTTTCTCGTGCTCGTTGTCATCTGGGAACTCGGAAGCAATTTCGGCTTGATTCCACCGATCGTATTGCCGTCGCCCTCGGAAGTTGTTCAAGCGCTGAAAGACCTCATCCAGAGCGGCCTGCTGTGGAAACATCTCAGCGCTTCGCTCTACCGGCTCATCATCGGCTTTACGTGCGGCACCATGCTGGGTCTCGCCGTCGGCGCGCTGATCGGGCTCTGGTCCTACCCGCGCGCGGCCCTGCGGCCGCTTGTCGCCGCCATCTTCCCGATACCGAAAATCGCGCTGCTTCCGTTGTTCATCATCTGGTTCGGCATTGGCGAGGGGTCAAAGGTCGCGACAATTCTTTTCGGATCGTTTTTTCCGACGGTCATCGCCACCTATGGCGGCATAGAGGCGGTGGACCGTTCGCTAATCAACATGGGACAGAGCTTCAATCTGTCTCGCTGGTCAATCATACGCAAAATCATCTTCCCGAGCGCCCTGCCCGCGATTCTCAACGGCATGCGCATTTCGGCGTCAATCTCGATTATTCTGCTGGTTGCAGCGGAAATGATTGGCGCGGAATACGGCATTGGCGCCTATGTGCTGCTCGCAGGCAACCTGATGTCCACCGATCAGCTGATCGCAGGCGTCATCCTGCTTTCGATCCTGGGGCTGATCGTGAGCTACCTGATTTCGCTCGCCGAACTGTATTTCCTGCGCTGGCGCAGATAGGAGAATTGCCAATTGTCTTCCGACGAAAGCTGGCAGCCCGACTATGACGTTGTCGTTGCCGGCGGCGGAGCCGCTGGCGTTGGCGCGGCTATCGGGGCTGCGCTCACGGGCGCCAAGGTGTGTCTCGTGGAAAAATACGGTTTCCTCGGAGGCGCTGCGACCAATGCGCAGGTGCTGGCCTATTGCGGTTTCTTTCAGCAGGCGCCAGAACCCATACAGGCGGTGGCCGGCGCTGGCGAACTGGTGCTTGATGAATTGCGCCGACATGGTCTTGATGCAAAACCCTACCGTTCTCCGACCACCGGAAACTGGATCATCCTCCTCGATCCGGAAGTGCTGAAACTGTCGCTTGACCGTATCTGCGCCGAGCATGGAATCGACGTTCTGCTGCACACCCGCGTCGCCTCGGTTTCTCGCACCGGGCACCACCTCGAATCGGTGATGCTCGCAGGGATGGACGGACGCAGGCGCGTCATCGCAGACGCTTTCGTGGACGCAAGCGGCGACGCCAATCTCGCGCTGCTTTCCGGCGTCGATTGCCAGACAGGCGACGAGAACGGCCATCTTCAGGCCGTGACCATGCCGCTGAGAATTGGCGGGTTGGCGCCCGGAACACGGATCGACCGGCAAGTCATCATCGCCACGACGGAAAAATACAACGAGACGAGCGACCTGAAGATCAATCGCAGCGACGGCGGCATCTACACGCGCGTGCCGGGTTCGGATGATTTCTGGTGGCTGACTGTCGACTTGCCGATCGATGATCTGAGCTCCAGTTCCTTCACACGCGCGGAACAGCAAGGTCGCATGATGGCGCATGGGCTCGTCCAGGCCCTTCGCGACCATGTCGATGGTTTCGAGGACGCCTACCTGGCCCAGACCGGGCCGCAGATCGGCATTCGTGAAAGCCGACATCCGAAAGCCCGCTACCGGATGACATTCGATGACGTCATCAGCGGCCGCAAATGCGACCATCCGATCGCACGCGCCGCATGGCCAATCGAACTGCATGGCGAGGCCGGCAAGCCCATCTACCACTCCGTTGGCGGCGACGGTTACTGCCATGTACCGCTTGACGCCATAACCGCCGATGGCCTCGACAATCTCTGGTACGCCGGGCGCACCATCGGCGCCGACGGCAGAGCCTACGGCTCGATCCGGGTCATGGGCACGGCGTTCGCCACCGGGGAAGCCGCCGGAACGGCGGCGGCCCTCAGCGCATCCTCGGCCAAACCCGCCTCCGCACAGGCCGTGAACCAGGCGTTGGCCGCGCGCGGGGCACTGCTGTGACCCGCGAAGAGTTTGACCGGTTCTGCGCCAAACTTCCTGCCGTTACCCGCGTCGAACAATGGGGCGGCGCATCCGTCTGGAAGATCGGCGGCAAGATATTCGCCCTATGCTCGAACTGGGGCAAGGACACAAAAGACGCGGTCAGCTTCAAATGCAGCGATTTCTCCTACACGGTTCTGTGCGAACAGGAGGGCGTCGTTCCGGCGCCATATTTGGCGCGCGCAAAGTGGGTTCAGGTTCGCGACCCGGACGCCCTCGCCGATGTCGAGATCGCAAAATATATTGAAGCCGCCTACAACATCGTCGCAGCCAAGCTCACGAGAGCGCAGCGCAAGGCGCTTGGCATAGAGAAGCAATGAATCCTAACGCTTGAGCAGGCGATCAAGTCCATAGACGGCAATCCCGGCGAGCAGCCCCCAGAAGGCCGCGCCAATGCCGAAAAGGGTCATGCCGGACGCCGTCACCACAAAGGTGATGACCGCTGCAAAACGGGCCCCCTTTTCGTCCAGGCTATTGCCGAGCGCCCCGACCAGCGGCCCAAGCAACGCGATGCCGGCAATCGTCGCGACGAGTTCAGGCGGAAAGCTGGCGAAAATGACCACCACCGATGCGCCGATCAGGGTCAATACCGCATAGCCGGCGGCATAGACCGGACCGGTCAGCCATCTCTTTTCCTTGTCCGGATGCGCGTCTTCACCAGTGCAGATTGAAGCGGTGATTGCTGCGAGGTTCGTCGTGTGCGCGCCGAAAGCTGCGGTCACGAGGGACCCAAATCCCGTCACTGCGAGGATCGCACGCGTCGGCGCTTCGTAGCCTGCAGAGCGCAGCACTGCGAAACCGGGCAGGTTCTGCGACGCCATCGTGACAAGATAAAGCGGCAATCCGAGACCAATGAGCACCGAGACGTTGAACTCGGGAACGATGATCTCGAATGTCGAAAGACGCAGTTCCTCAAGAGGCTTGGTCATGCCGAGCAGATAGACGAGCACGACGCCCAGCGCCAGCACCGCCAACACGGCCCAGGAAGGCGAGAATATTCGCACGACAATGAACAGGAGCACCATCGGCAGCACCAGTTGCGGAATGGCGTTCAGATGCGTGAAGACAGCGGCCACAAACCCGAAAAGAACGCCAGCGAGCATCGCCGACGCGACAGCCTGCGGAATTTTGGCGATCAGCGCATTGATCGGACGGAAAGCTCCCGTCAGCAGGATGAGCGCGGCGGCGAGGATAAATGCGCCGGCGGCTTCCGGCAGCGTGATGCTGGTGGTGGTCGCAATCATCGCGGCCCCGGGCGTCGACCAGGCCGCGACGATCGGGATACGGAAACGAATGCTGAGAACGGCGGTAGAAAACATCGTCGCGGCGCAAGCGCCGCTGATCCAAGAGGCCGTCTGCGCTTCCGTCGCTCCGACGGCGTGCGCCGCCGCGATAACGATCGCGACTGAGCTTCCAAACCCCACTAACACCGCGACGAGCGCCGAAATGATTACCGATGAACGCATGCAATCCGCCTTTCCGCAACGACCGCCTTGATGGAGCGAGTTGCGGCGGAAGTCAAAGCCTGCGTCGGGGCGAACCAGTTTCCATACCTTTGGTGCAGCTTTTTACAGGCGGATCGGGCGCTTTTGGTGCGAGTTCTCACAGATCGTTGTTTTCAAGAAGGAAATACAGCTCACGAAAACTGCACCGTAATCGCACTGCAAGTGTGGATCGTCACCCGCTATATCACTTCCACGATACAAGGAGCCCAATCATGTTGAATGCAAAATACAGAAACAGCCTGCCGCAAATGAACGGCAAGACCATGCTGACGGATGGCGGCCTGGAAACGACACTCATCTTTCTTGAAGGAATGGATCTCCCACATTTCGCCTCCTTCGATGTGCTGAAGACCGAAGAAGGCCGCGAAGCGACAAAAAACTATTATCGCCCATACGCCGAACTGGCGCGGGCGCAAAAGATGGGTTTCGTTCTTGAATCCGCGACCTGGCGAGCCAGCCCTGACTGGGGCAAGCTTCTGGGATATACCACCGCGCAACTGGAGCAGGCCAATCGGGCCAGCGTGACGCTGCTTGAAGAAATTCGCCATGCGTTCGAGACCGCCGAGTCCCCGTTTGTCATCAGCGGCAATCTCGGCCCACGCGGCGACGGATACAGCCCTACCGCAATGATGTCCGTTGAAGAGGCCTGTGACTACCACTCCTGGCAAATCGGACTGTTTGCCGACGCCGGCGTCGATGTTGTCTCGGCTGTGACGATGAACTATGTCGAGGAAGCGCTCGGAATAGCCCATGCCGCCAAAAAGGCGGACATGCCTGTCATTCTCGCTTATACCGTTGAGACGGACGGAAGATTGCCGACCGGACAGACGCTCGGAGACGCCATTGAACAGACCGACAGGAAAACCGGAAACTACCCGGTCTACTACATGATCAACTGCGCTCATCCGACCCACTTCAGGGATGTGCTGGACAATCGCGACAGCTGGCTGTCTCGCATCGGCGGCCTGAGAGCGAACGCGTCCAAAATGAGCCACGCGGAACTGGACAACGCCGAGGAACTCGACGCCGGCGACCCGCAGGAGCTTGGCAGGGAGTACCACGAACTCATGCACATGCTGCCCAATCTCATGGTGCTCGGCGGATGTTGCGGTACGGATATCCGCCACATCGCAGCAATCCACGACGCCTGTTGCGGGCACAGAAAGGCCGCGTGATGGTTGATTCAGCGCATCAGTCGCAGACACGTCGAACGCTAGTGACAAGACCGGCGACGCCGGATGACGCCGATCATCTGGCTCGCCTGATCAACTACGCCGGCGAAGGCATGCCTTATCATGTGTGGCAAAAGAACGCCGAAGCCGGCATGGACCCGTGGGAGTTCGGCCGCATTCGGGCCCGGCGCAGCGAAGGCGCATTCACCTACAGAAATGCAGTGATCGCTGAAGTTGAGGGAGATGTTGCGGCGTGCCTGATCACCTACCCGCTTGCGGGCACGCCGGAGCCAATCGATTACGACACGATGCCGGCGATGTTCGTCCCGCTGCAGGAACTGGAAAACCTCGCTCCAGGCACGCAATATGTCAACGTGCTGGCGACCCATCCGGAGCGTCGCAGTATGGGCTGCGGAACGCATCTTCTGGCTGAAGCCGAACGAATGGCCGGTGGACGCGCGATGAGTATCATCGTTTCCGATGGCAATACCGGCGCGCGACGCCTTTACGAGAAGACCGGCTACGTCGAAACCGACGCCCGACCGATCGTCAAGGAAGACGGCTGGGATTGCGACGGAGAAAACTGGGTGCTGCTCGTGAAACGAGATTCCAGGTAAATCAAGAGCGCTCCGCCTTCGGTAAGAAGGCGGGGCTGTTTTCTCAGAAACGTTACTTCGCGAAGTTCGCGGCGATGCGTTGCTGGAGATAGTCGTGCGCCGTGATCGGCGCGTAGTGCTTTTCCGGCCCTTCGATGATCGCGTCCTTGTTGGCCTGACAGAAGAAGGCCATGGAATAGCGCGATCCGCGCGACTCTTCAGGCTTTGGCATCCGCACCCGATGGAGGGTCGATTGCAGCTTGTCGTCGCTCCAGCGCATCAGCATGTCGCCGATATTGCAGGTGACGACGCCAGGCAGCGGCGGAACGTCCGTCCAGGCGAGTTCGCTAGATTCCTTGCCCGGACATAGCTGCAAACCGCCCTGCCCCGGCCGCTGATGCAACAGCGTCAGGCAGTCGAAATCCGTGTGGGCGCCGGCGCGCCAGAAGGACGTGAAGTCGTCCGGCTTGGCGTTGACCAGCTCGAGATAGTGCAGAAGGCGCAGCGTGCTTTGGTATTCCGGGGACACCGGATCGTGACGCTCGGTGAAGAAGTCTTCGACGAAACCGAGCTTCAAAGCGAAGCAGGATAGAACCCGCATGCCGAGTTCCCAGTTTGCCCGTTCAAAGCCGAGCATTGTGGTCTTGAAGCCGGCCAGTTCCTCTTCACTTGGCCACAGCTCGGTCATCCGCGGAAGCGTGATCTGGTAGGATTCTTTCTGATCCGCAGTGCCGGTCGACGGGCGCACTTGCGCCTTGTATTCCCAGCCAGCGTTCGTGCCGGACAGCAGCGGAAAGCGCGCCTTGACCTTTTCCGGAAGCGAAAAGAAGGCTTCCGAAGCCTCGAAGGCGCCGCCGATCAGCTCCTGGGGAACGCCGTGATTGACAAGCTGGAAAAAGCCGATGTCGGTCGACGCCGACCAGAGCGCATCGGCGATTTCGGTCTTTCGGGCGTCAAAATCCGACAGGTCGATGCGGGGAATGTCGCGAATCTTTTCCGAGCCCGCGCCGCCGAACGTCGTTTCCTTGTTCAGCTCGTCGAGGCTGTAGTTCTTTTCGGATACAGTTGTGTTCATTTGATTCTCCAATACGGGTAATCCCGTGTTTCCCATGGAGCAATGACCACGTCGTGTGACGTTGACTGCTTCTACTCCGTTGCCATTGACAGTCGTTGCTGGCCGTTTGGCCTTTTGCGGTCTCCTTTCGTCAGTTGTTATCCTTCGGCAGGCTCCAGGGGAAAAACTGCTTCTGGATTGCCGAAATGATCTGGAACAGAAGCAGAGATATCAGCACCAGAAGGAACAGTCCGGCCCATGCCTGCGGTATCTTGAAATAGGATGTCGAGAACTGGATGAAGTACCCGATGCCCTTTTCCGCCGCCACGAACTCCGCCACCACGGCGCCGATGATCGACAGTGTAATGGAGATCTTCAATCCGGAGAAGATGTAGGGAATCGCGTAGGGAATGCGGATCTGGCTGAGTTCACGCGACACCGGCGCGCGAAGGCTGCGCGACAGTTCTATCAGCTCCGGGGGCGTCGCCATCAATCCGGTCGTCATGGAAACGACAAGCGGAAAGAAGGTGATCAGGAACGTGATCACGATGCGCGGCGCATCGCCCGATCCAAGCACGACGATGATGATGGGCGCGACGGCGACGACCGGCGTCGACTGGATCACGACAAGCAGCGGATAAAGACAGTCCGACACGACCTTGGAGCGCGACAGCACGATCGCCAGCGGAAGGGCGATAACGATCGCCGTGATGTAGCCATAGAGCGCAACCCGCAGGGTTGCCCATATGTGTTCAATCCAGCGGGAAAACTCGACGGCGTCGAACCCTGTGATGATACGCGTCGGCGCCGGCAGCAGGAACGACGGAATCTCGAATACGATCGTCGATAGTTCCCATATGAAAAGGATAGCGGCGAAGGTCGCGATTGGCCTCAGGATGGGCAGTGCGAGGATCGCCTTCAACGGGTTTCCTGCCTGCTTATTCTCAGGCTGCGCGCTTGAGGAGGAGGCTGCGGAGCTGGGCTGCGAATTCATGCATTTCCTTGCGCGTGCTTGTTTCGACGCTACGTGGTCGCGGAAGCGGCACTTCGAAATCCGCGATGAAATGTCCGGGTCGCTCGCTCATCACCAAAACCCGGTCGGCGAGCAGCGCTGCTTCCGAAATCGAATGGGTGATGAACATCACGGTTTTGGGTTGCGCCTGCCAGATATCGAGGAGTTCGAAACCCATCTCTTCTCGAGTCAGAGCATCGAGCGCCGAAAAGGGCTCGTCCATCAGAAGAATATCGGGATTGAGCAGCATGGCGCGTGCGATGCCGACGCGCTGTTGCATGCCGCCGGAAAGCTCGGAAGGCAGACGCTTCTCGAAGCCTTCGAGGCCGACCTTGCGCAACAATTCGCGCGCGGTCTCCCGGTGTTCCGGCCTGACGCGCCCTGTCTTGTGGCGGATCGGAAAGACAACATTGTCCTCGACATTGGCCCAGGGCAGCAGCGTCGGCTTCTGGAAGACGATCCCAACGTCGTCGCGCGGGTCGTTCACTTCCTTGCCGAAAACCCGGACTGTTCCCGAGGTTGGCGCAATCAGTCCCGACGTCAGGCGCAACAGGGTCGACTTGCCACAGCCGGAGGGGCCGAGAACCGCCACGAATTCGTGGCGGTTCACTTTCATGCTGACGCCCCTGAGGGCTTCCAGCTGGCCCGAGGCCGTGTCGAATACCTGCCCTACATCGTCGAATTCGAGGGCAGGTATTTCAGGCAATGTCACTCTCAGCTCTCCGGCATGTAGCTGCGGTCGACAATGGATTCCGGATCGAGCGCGCCCGGCTCAAGACCCTGCGACGCCGAAACGCGTTCCCAGGTCGCCTGAAGACGGCCAGGCTCGAACACGCCAAATCCGTCCGTGTCCGTCACATCATTGAAGACCAGCACAAAAGCGTCCTTGATGCCGCCGGCGACATCTGCCGTCGACATTTCCGGGATCATGGCGGTTACGGCTTTGGCCGCTTCTTCCGGATTGTCTCGGGTGAATTCGATGGACTTCTTGTAGGCCTTGAGGAATCGCTTCGCGACGTCCGGACGTTCAGTCAGAAACTTGTCGGACGCAATGACGCTTGCCTCGTAGAGATCGAGACCGGCGGCCGACCACGGCAGAACGACAAGTTCCTTGCCCGCTTCCTTGGCCTGGTTGGTGAACACGGTCACGTTTGTGAGCCAGGCGATGACAACGTCGGAGCTGCCGGTCATCAGCATCGGACCGAGCGCCGCCGGATCGGCCTTGGTGAGCGTAATGTCGCCTTCCGTCAGTCCGACGTCGTCCAGCACCAGCGGCAGGAACACGTTCGAGGACGTGAAGGGAGACGTCGCGACTTGCTTGCCCTTGACGTCGGCGACTTCTGCGATGCCGGAATCCTTCGTGGCGAAGAAAGCGTGCGGTCCCTTGTTGAAATAGGACATGACGGCCGTCACCGGCACGTCTTCGTTGGCCTTGGCGGCCATCAAGGCGCTGATGCCGGCTGTGCCGATGTCGGAGGTTCTGGTCGCCATCTTGGTAATAGCCTCGGTCGATCCCTTGCCGGGCTCGATAGAGACTTCGATGCCTTCCTCTTCACAGAAGCCATTCTGGATGCAGACATAGATCGGAGCCTTGTCGCCGCCGGGCAACCAGTCGAGCTGGTAAACGACCTTGTCAGCCGCGCTGGCGCAGGAGACTTGCAGCACTGTCGCCAAGGCTGCTCCGGTTAAAAGTTTCATTGAGTGTTTCAGCATGGAACTACCTTTCGTGACTGCTGGCGTTTCATCATCGCCAAAGCACCGGGCAGGCGCTCAATGCGCCTGCCCGGCAGTCTTGGGAGAGTTTTACTTGGTGAAATAGAAGACGGCATTGGACACCTGTTCCGCAATGTTTATGCCGAGCAATGTCCCGGACTGCCGTTAATCCTGACCGCTTCTACTCGACCTGAATAATGCAGGTTCCATGCCAATTCGCGATCGAGCCGGAAAATCGCAATTCTTGAGATGAAAGACGGCGACGGCGCCTAGAAACGCCGCAGCTGTTATCATGCTGCACAAATTTTATGCGAAACCAGTCGTAGCCACATTAGGGCGACTGGCATATTGCGCGTCAGGAATTGCTTCCGACAGGGAGCTCATGCCGTTGTTCGACCGCCTTCCAGGCGCAAACGACGCCCAGTATGCAGACAATGACGACATAGACGCTCAGGCCTGACCAGCCGTAGGCCTCGATAACGAAACCGGCGATCGGCGGGCCGATCACCGTACCGACGCCACCGGTCTGCGCGATCGCGCCCATTGCGATGGAGGCAGACTGCCCGTCGCGAACGATCGCTGGAAGCGTCGCGAAAACCGCCGAGCCCACGACGCCGCTTGCAAGGGAAAACAGAATTGCGCCGGCAAGTTTCACCGAGGGCGCATCGAGAAGAAATATCGCTGCCGTTCCCAGGGCGAGCGCGACAAGCGCAAACATTGTGAGGCTGGCCGTATGGTTGCGCAGGCGACCTGCGACAAGAAAGCCTGTCCCGATATTGCCCACGGGCACGAAGAGCGCGATTGCCGCCGCCGAAAGCGCCAGCCTGTCGTCAAGCAAGCCGACATAGGTCGGAAGAAAGGTGAACAGCGGCAAGGACGCAACAACATAAAACCCGAATGCGCCGGCCAACCAGTAGGCCCGCGCAGGCAGCCCGCCCATGGCTTGTGTCGTTTTGGCGGCAGGCGCGAATGGTTGCGCGCGGGGCAGCGTGGACACTAAAATACCGGAGAGCACGCCAAACAGACCATAGCCAAGCGCCATGCTGAGATAGAAACCGGACAGTCCAAATCCTGGAAGCACCGCCGCAGCCTGATAGTTCGCCAGCGCATAACCGATTGGAACGAAGCCGCCCCAAATCGCCAGGGCCGGCGCCTTCAACCGTTCAGGCGCGATGTCGTTCAGAACCGCCGGCGCCGCTATCACGACCAGCACATAGCCAACCGCCTCAATGCCACGCGCGAAGAGCGCCAGGAACTGGTCCGTGGTTGGCCACAGGAAAACCGCGCCGACAAACAACAGCAGCGTGCCGGCGTTCAGAGACAGACGTACGCCGTAATGACGAATGGCAAAGGCGACCGGGAGCGCAGCGACCGCCACGAACAGGCCGATCAGCGATGTGAGCCAGCCCAGATAGGTCAGCGAATAGCCATGCTGCTCCCTCAGCAACAGCACCACTGGCGCGATCTTTCCCAACTGCCCGCCGGCATAGAAACCCGCCAGCAGAATTAAGATGACAGTTAACGTGCGTCTCAGATCCATTTCGCATTCAAATCCCGAATAGATTCACTGCACTAGCCGCATTGTCATGCCGCTGCAATCGCCGCGGCCGGCATAATTTATGCGTCGTGGGCGCCCATCAGGCGAGACGCAGCGGCGACGCGCGTATTTGCAGTTGAAACGGATCGTCTACTGCGGTTCAATTGCGGACAGACTTCAATTGCAATTGCATCGGCATGACACCTCTGGTTCTCGGCTTTCTGTCAGCGTTTTTCTTCACCGCCCCGCCCGGCGACGCGGAAAGCCGGTTATGGTTCGCGGAGTCGCCCTCAAGCCGCGAGATCGACCGCATGGAGCGCGAGCGTGGCGACGAAGCCTTTCTGATCGCGCCAAAGACCCCGTATGAATTCGCCCGCCGTGGCAAATATCGGCTGGATCGCGGGCACTATCGTCAGGCGATCGAAGACTTCGACAAGGCGCTCGAGGACAATGAACGCTATTTTTTTGCTCTCTACCATCGTGGCCTGGCGCATTATTCCCTGGAAGTGTATCCGAAAGCGATAGCCGACTTTACACTCGCGGCCGCGATCGATCCGCATGACGCAGACGTGTATTTTCGGCTTGGAGAGGCCCGTTTCTTCTCCGAGGATTACAGCAAGGCCATTCCAGATTACAACGAGGCCATTCGCCTCTACCCGAAATTCGCCGCCGCCTATGACAGTCGCGGCTGGGCGCATCACGAACTCGGCGACGACATGCAGGCGATGATCGATCTCAAGAAGGCGTCCGAGATCGAACCGGAGGTCTCCTATTACCGGGAAAGTTTCGCCGATCTGATGTTCGGGATGGAACGCTTCGACGAGGCTGCCAAATCATACAAGCAAGCCGTTGATCTGGAACCTGAAAACCATTCCTGCCTGGCGAAACTCGGCGACGCCTATGGCGAAGTTGAAGAATACCGCCTCGCAATTGCGGCCTATGACCGGGCGATTGGCCTGGAGCCTATCGCCTCCTACCACAATAATCGCGGCGTCACCTATGAACGCACCGGCTTGCAGGATTTGGCGGCCATTGATTACGACGCGGCTATCCGGATCGACCCGGACTACGCAACCGCCTACTTCAATCGCGGCCTTCTGTACAAGGACGCCGGCGATTTGGAGAATGCCATCGAGCATTTTAGCAGGACCGTCCAGCACGACGAAAACTACCACGAGGCGTTTTTCTACCGTGCTGAATTGCTGGACAGCGCGGGAGACGTGCGCGCCGCGCTTTCAGATATAGACAAGGCGCTCGCGCTCGATGAGAAGCAGTCCCGATACTACTTCCGACGCGCCTTCATTCACGCCGAACTGGGCGACGACGAAGCTGCCCTCGACGACTACAACACGGCAATCAGGCTCGAACCCGCCTTGTCGAGCGCCATGTTCAACCGCGGATACATCCACTATCGCGCCGGCCGCTATGCGCTGGCGTTCGCAGACTTCGCCAAAGGCGCCCTTTTGCAGCCGGATGATCCTGACTATCTCGTGGCTCAGGGCAATGTTCTGCATGCGCAAGCCCGTTACGAAAAGGCCATCGAATACTATACTTCGGCGATTGCCGTCAGGGACGACCACGCCGAGTCATATCTGGAGCGCGCCAGCGCCTATCACGATACGGGCGACTACGATCGCGCCCGGACTGATGTCGAAAAAGTGCTGGAACTCGACCCGACTGTTTCCGGCGCCTACTACATTCTCGGCCTTGTCGAGTTCGACGCTCAGAATGTGCGGCAGGCGGTCGAAACCTTCGACAAGGCCATCTCTCTGGGCGAAAACACCGCCCACGTCTATTTCATGCGGGGCTGGTCTCACCGGATCGAGAAATCCGACCAGAAGGCGATCAGCGACCTCACGCAGGCGATCGCCCTCGCGCCGGATTACCAACTAGCCTACACCTATCGCGGCAACGCCTATTTCGATGGCCAGGAATTCGCCCTGGCGATTGAAGACTACAATCGCGCCCTCGAATTGGAGCCCGACGACTACCAGACCATTCTGAACCGCGCTGCGGCCTATGAAAAAATCGGCGAGACGGAAAAGGCGCAGTCAGACTATCTCCGCGCAGGCGATTTGCTGGATGAAGACAAGAAATGAATTCCGGTCAGTTTCCGACGCAATAGTTCTTCACACCTTCGGTGATATCTGATTTCAGAGCGCTGATGCGTTGGGTGTAGGCCGAACGCAGGCAGGAGACGTCCGAACCGCAGTCGGACCGTTGTTTCAGGAAGGCCTCCGCCTCGTCCCGCCGAATGCCGCTGGCGCCCATAAGCAGCGGCAAGGCCTTGTAGCCGTAATATAATCCAGCCATTTCGGAATCGAACGCCGAAAGGTCCGGGTTGGCGCAGATGGCCTTTTCATCCGGCGCCGCCGCTTTCGAACAGTCGAAACTTGCAGCAAGCGATGCGCCAGACACTGATAGCGTTGTCCAAACGGTCGCAAATGTCAGGCATGCCAGTGAACGGATTGTGGCGGTGTTCATTGTCCTGTTTTCTCCTCGATTGCAGAAACGCTAAACTTGCCATACTATAGCAAAGACGGAATGCACAAACACTTGGATACAACCGAGGGACGGTCCAGTGGCGCATGGTTCAAAGCATCTTTTGACGACCGCATTGCTTCTGGCTGGAAGCGTCGTTTTACACGGCTGCACCACACACAATTCCGCAACGACCGCACAATCCGCGCCGCCCGTAATGACGGCGCCTTCAACAATCGCATCAACGAAAACGCCTGCAACCCAGGATGAAGGCTCGAAGGCTGCACTGGCGGCCGGCGCTGAACCTGAAGTCGAGGTCGAGGCTCAGTCAACGACAACGACCGTCGCGGGCTCCGACTCTGTGGAAGAACCCGCCAAGCCGTCCGAAACGGTCGTTACCGAGATGGCCGTGGAGAAAGCGCCTGAGGAGCCTGCCTCCGAAGAAATTGTCGAAGCCGTGCGCGTAACCAAAACGCCGGGCAAGACGGACTCCACCGTCGAAATCGTCGAAACGCCGGAGGCAATTGTCGAACGTGTCGAGGAAACGACCACGACCGAGGAAGACTTCGACACTGTCGTCGCCGACACCGGCACAGGCGTTCTCGCCGAAACGGAAGGAATTCTGGAACGCACCGACACAGTCGTGAAGACGACGGTCGTCGACAAGCGAACCGGCCGTGTGACGAAAAAAATCGCTACGCAGGAAAAGGAAGAAGTCCTTTCCAGTCGGGAAACCATAGTCGTTCCAGCCCATTCGGCGCGTGTCTACATGAAACCCGGATCCAGTCCGGATGATCGCTTTGCCGCTTACGGAATGGTGGCGTTTCCTCTGGACACAACAAGACGAGACCCCGAGCGGCTGGCGCAATTCTGTGCGGCCTATGTCGAGAGCGCAAAGCATGAGCCCGTGCGAGGCCTGCCGGCGTCGGCGCCTCGCATGGCGATGGTCTGGCCGGTTTCTGCTTCTGTGGATACGGATGCCCTTTCCAGAATGAATGACGTCCAAAAATGCGAAACCGCCGTGCTGAACTATGGCGCGACAATGGCTGACCAGGCGATTTACGAAGCCGAACTGACCGGAATTGAAATCGATGGACGCGGCCCGTTCCTCCTTGCCTGGTCTCCGGCTTCTGCGAAGGGTTCGACAAAGGCTCTCGTATTGATCGCCAACCTGTCCAACATCAACGCTCCCGAAGCCGCCCACGCCGCGATGCGCAGATGGCAAACCGATGTGGAGTTCAACCCACCGCTTTGGGCTGAAGCCGGCTGGAACCTGCCTCTACTCAGAGAAATCATGGATGAATGGGCGACCGTCTATGGTCCGCAATCACTGATGTTGCTCGGTCCCTTCGGCGGCTGAGCCGTCCATATCACTCATTCGGCGTTCCGGGCATTGCCTGAAAAACGTGTAGACCGTCCTGAACCTCCAGCCAGTTCGGCTTGGAGCGAACGAAACCGTATCGTTCGGGCGTATACCAGAATTTTGGATTGTCGAATGTGCCTCCGGCAACGCCGCAATGTCCACAAAACCGGGTTTCAAGCCAACGCCTGGCGTTGGACGTCAACCGGAAGGTCTTCCAGCTTCCTCCAAAGACTGCGATCTGGTCCTCCGGGAAATAGACTGAAATTCCGAAAGCGCTATTTGTTCGCTTCCTGCACCATTCGCAGGAACACATGGAAACGCGATCCGGCTTGCCGAGTGTGCTGTAACGGATCGCCCCGCAGAAGCATCCGCCTTCATGCATTTCGGATGACTGTGCGCACATGACTGCAGTATCAGCGACGCCGGCGCCGTTGACAACGCAAATTCAGAGGGAAACCATCGTCAGCAATTCGTACTCCGCCACCTGCTCGCCGTCCTGATTGGTCAGCACAACATCCCAGGCTACTTCTCCATACTCGTCATTGCGCGGCGTCTTTCGCTTGACGGTGAGACGAACCGATATCGCATCGCCCGGACTGACAGGCTTTTGGAAACTCAGGCTGTTCAACCCTGTATTCGCCAACACCGGACCGGGATTTGGCTCCACAAAGAGGCCGGCGGCGAAACTCAACAGCAGATATCCGTGCGCGACGCGGCCGGGAAAGAACGGGTTCGCCTTCGCCGCCTCCTCATCCATATGCGCATAGAACGTATCGCCGGTGAAACTTGCAAAGTGCTCGATATCCTCCAGCGTGACTTCCCGCGACAGGGTGTGGATAGTCTCGCCGATCTGGAGTTCGCCAAAGCTTCGGGTAAAGGGATGCGCCGGTCCGGCGACTTCCTTCGAGCCCCGGTCCCAGTTACCCGTGATCCCGGTCATCAGATCAGGGCTCGCCTGTATTGCGGTGCGCTGCATGTAATGCATGACTCCGCGCACGCCGCCAAGTTCCTCGCCGCCGCCGGCCCTGCCCGGACCGCCATGAACCATGTGCGGCAATGGCGAACCGTGACCTGTCGCTTCCTTCGCGGAATCCCCGTTGTTGAAATAGATCCGGCCGTGGGAGGCCCCCGCACCGAGGACGAATTCCCGCGCCGTCTGTGGATCGCGCGTGACTACAGAGGCCACCAGTGACCCGCCGCCGCGGTTCGCCAGCTCGATGGCGTGCTCGGCGTCGCGATATCCCATGACGGTTGACACGGGGCCAAAGGCTTCGACCTCATGAACCGCCTTGGCGGCGTCCGGATCATTGCAGACGAAAAGTATGGGCTTGAGGTAGTAGCCATACTCGACACCGACGCCTGTCAGTTCCGGCGCCTCTTCGTCACCGAAGACGCGCTCGCACTCCGCGCCGATCCGCGCGGCGTTTTCAAGCGTATCGCGTTTTTGCGCCGCAGAAGCGAGCGCTCCCATTCTTGATTCCTTGAGCGTGGGATCGCCGATGGTGACGGCCTCAAGCCGCTTTGACAGGGCTTCCACAACAGCATCAATCCGCGACGCAGGCGCGATGATCCGCCTTATCGCCGTGCATTTCTGGCCGGCTTTGGTGGTAATCTCGTTCGCCGCTTCCTTGATGAAAATATCAAAATCCGGCGAGCCGGGTTCGATGTCAACTCCAAGCACTGAGGCATTGAGACTGTCCTGCTCGGCCGTGAATCGCACGGAGTTTGCGAGGATATTTTCCTTGGACCGCAGAGACAACGCCGTCGCTGCGGATCCGGTAAAGCTGACGATGTCCCGGCTGTCGAGCCGGTCGAGCAGATCGCCCGTCCGGCCAGATATCAACTGGACCGCCCCTTCCGGCAACACGTCGCTTTCGACCATCAGCTTGAAACAGGCCTCGGTCAGCCAGCAGGTGGCCGTCGCCGGTTTGACGATTGCCGGCACCCCGGCGAGCAATGTGGGCGCCAGCTTTTCAAGCATGCCCCAGACCGGAAAATTGAATGCGTTTATGTGGATCGCGGCGCCGGTCAAAGGGGTGCAGACATGTCGCCCGAGAAACGTTCCCTCCCGCGACAGCATTTCGGTTTCTCCATCGACATAGACCTGATCATCAGGCATTTCACGCCTGCCCTTCGACGCATAGACCAGCAGCGTGCCGATACCGCCGTCGATATCGATGCGGCTGTCGGGCAAAGTCGCCCCGGTCATGTGAGACAGCGCATAAAGCCCGTCACGGCGCTCGTTGAGATAAAGCGCAAGGGCCTTCAGCATGCGCGCGCGATCATGAAAGGTCATCTTTCTGAGCGCCGGACCGCCCCTGTCCCGCGCGAAATCCAGCATTTGCTGGAAATCAAGACTGTCACTGCCAGCCTCGCCGATGATCTGGCCGTTTGCGGCCGAATATAACTTGGATGGTGTTCCGGAAGGTGCAATCCACTGCCCTGCCGCAAAGCTCGATACCAGCATCAGTCCCATCGTTTCCTCCCGTTCGATACCATTCATCCAGTATAAATTAACCAACCATTCGGTCAATCCAGACTATAGCGGCAATTTCCCGAACTGTATCATTTCTCACAGAGGCTCGCGCAGAACTCCCATAGATTGCAGGCTGACCGATCAACATTTGAGCGGGAAGGACACAGAGAAATGACTACTTTCATCGATCGTGGAACGGGGAAAAGCCGGAGCGGTTCGATGTGGAATCGCATCTTTGGACTGCCGGGAAGGCTGAGGGCGGCAAATCGCAGTCGTTTGGAAAATGAAGCGCTGCTGGACATGCCTGCGCATGTCTATCGCGACATCGCCATAGCACGAGGCGACGTGATGTTCGGCGTATCAGCCAGACGGCGCTTTGTCTGGACCGAATAGTATCGTCTTGTCAGGCGGAAGCGGATGGCCGCTTCCGCCTGAGTTAAAGAACACTGCTGGTGACTGCAGCGAGACCTGCCATTATCATCAAGGCCAGAAAGCCGACCAAACCGTCTCGCGCCACCAACGCAATTGCGACAAGACTGACAGCGCTTCCGAGAATCGACGAACTGAATGGCACAAGCTCCAACATGGGCATGGCGAGACCGCACAGCACACATGTCAGCGTCATCAGGGTCGAAAATGGTTTGTGAACCAGAAGTGATAATCGTCGTCGTGTCAGCTTGTCTATCCAATAGGCGGGCTTTTCGAGCCAGGCGATCGTATTGACGAGCTTTTCGCGTTCAATGCGACGCGACAGCATCCAGCGTGGCAGCCAAAGGTGACTTTTTCCCATCACGCGCTGAGCTGCGACAAGAGCGATAAGAATTCCGCAGACTGAAGAAAGGCCGGGAACACCGCTGAGAGGCGTTACAACCACAAGAGCAGGAACAAGCATGACCGCCGACAGGGAATCGGTTCCAAGGTACCCTACGATTGCCGCAATCGACACCCGACGGCTGGAACCGCTGCGCTCATGCAAAGCGCCAAGAAGATCAGTCACGGGAGCTTCACTCGGAGCGGCTCCTTGCGCCTTACTGGACATGATCAGAATTCAGGCTTTTGTTACGCATCAGGCATAAACCGTCTCGCAACGCGCAGGTTCCAAATAGTCCCGGTTTTTGTTCTCATAACATCTGAGGAAAAACTCAGACTCTCGAAACGCCGCATACTCGGCATTTACACTGTTTTACTTGCAATATTTCTATAGTCTCCGAATTGTAGTATCGCCGTGCGAGACCAACCGGCTTCAAGAGAGGAAACACACCATGGGAATTTTTGATTTCGTAAAAGATGCAGGCAAGAAACTTTGGGGATCAGACGATGACGACGCCTCCGAAGCCATCGCAAAGGAAGCCGGAATGCTAGGGCTGAAAGACGATCTCGACGTGAAGGTTGAAGGAGACAAGGTCGTCATCAACGGAAAGGCGCCGTCTCAGGAAGTAAAGGAAAAGCTTATCCTCGCCGCCGGAAACATCGATGGAATAGCCAAGGTCGAGGAAAATATCGAGACGGACGACACGGCTGACGGTTCGACCTTCCACACCGTTGAAAAGGGCGATACGCTCTGGGCGGTAGCAAAGAAGGCCTATGGCGACGGAACAAAATACAATGCGATTTTCGAGGCCAACAAACCGATGCTGTCCGATCCGGACAAGATTTATCCGGGACAGGTGCTCAGGATCCCGCCGCTAAAGTGATCCTTTATTTACAGGTTTGGTGGGCTATTCCCGATTCTTTACATCAGTGAATGGCCGCCAGATTGTGCAAGAGCCAGTCCTCGTAGGGAATCGGTTCACCGACGGCAAACTCAAACGCGACGACGTCGCGCATGTCCGGCGTCACCTCGCAGCGAAATTGCAGATTGTACCAGCGGCTGCGGCTGCGAAAGGCCGCGCCGTCGGCGATCACGCTGGTTCCGCTGATCCTGGCGTCCTCCATAGTGTAGGCGACGAGCCTCTCGGGCTGGAACATGTTGTCCCAGACATGGATCTGCTCCATCGCTTCCAGTCCGCAGAGTTGAAGCTTTCGGTCTTCGTCAACAAGCGTCGGCAAGGCCATCCGCGCCTGGCGGGCTTCCGGCGTCGCGAGCACCGCGCCGGCAAAAATCTGCGTCGCGCGCACCATCTTGTTTTCCTCCGACGCCTTTCGAGCCCAAGTCTCAGGCGGGCGCGGCCGAAACCGTTCGGGATTTATTGACGCCAGCTTTGACGGACGCGGAGGCGCAGCCTCGGGCGGCGTCTCATTTAACGGTTGCTGCTGAAGTGCGGGAAGCTTCGATACAACTGTCACCCGCACGGCGTCAGGAATCAGAGGGTTCAACGGCTTGGGAAGAGGCAGCAACATAATGATCAGAAGGAAAAAGAGGGCGTGCACGAAAAGAGACGCCGCGACCCCGGTCGCGGGCGAGCCTTTCTGATCGATTGGCCCCCTGAGAGGTCTTTCCGCAATAATTCCGGATAACGCCGAGCCGCCCATTGCCCATTCCGGTCTTTCGACTATGGGGGCAAGGTCTCAAAGCAATTTGGTCGAATGATGACCGGTCAGGCGGACAGTTCACCGCCCAGCTTGTGCAGAAACCGCAGACATTGCCTGATCTGTTCGAGTTCGATGAATTCATCCGGCTTGTGCGCCTGATCGATGGAGCCCGGACCGAAGACGATAGTCGACATGCCATTGGCCTGAAAATGCCCGGCGTCGGTTCCGAAAGACACCGCTCCAACGGAATTCATGCCGGTCAGTTTTCCCACCAGCTGGGCTGCTGCCGACTGGGGATCATACACCAACGGCGGGACGACGGCTTCAATCGTTGTCTGGAACGAAGCGCCGGCCGGCGTCAGTATCGCACTGAAATGGTTGTTGATTTCTTCCAGCAACATCTCCGCCTGACCGCTGCGCGTGGGACGGATTTCCCAATCAAAGGCGCAATCGCCGGCCACAACATTACGGGCGGCGCCGCCATGAACCGTGCCGACGTTGATGGTGGCATGCGGTGGATCGCATGGACTTTCGGAATCGATTTGACCTGAAAGATCATGCGCCAGTTTCCGCAGATGGGCGATCATGTCTGCCGCGATCATGATGGCGTTCACGCCCTTTGAGGGATCACAGGCATGGGCGGCGAACCCGGTGACTTCCGTACGGAGTTCCAGCCCGCCCTTGTGCGCCCCGACCATGCGCATCTCCGTGGGCTCGCCAACGATGGCGACGGACGGGCGCCAGGATTTGGACACGATATCGCCGGCCAGCACCGGCGCGCCAAAGCCGCCGTTCTCCTCGTCGTAGCACATCGAAAGATGGACAGGCCTTGCAAGCGGCATCGCCTTGAATTCCGGCGTCATGGCGAGCATGCAGGCCAGGAACCCCTTCATATCGACGCTTCCGCGCCCGTACAGACGATCATCGGAGATGCGTAGTTCGAAGGGATCGCTCGACCATTCCTGCCCTTCGACGGGCACGACGTCGGTGTGACCGTTGAGGAGTACGCCGCCGTCGGTCTCCGGTCCGATCGTCGCGTAAAGATTGGCGCGCTGTCCGGATTCGTCATGCGAGATGGACGACACGACGCCGTGATCCGCCAGAAACCGGGTGACAAATGCAATCATATCGAGATTGGATTCGCCCGACAGGGTCGGGAAGCGAACCAGTTGATCGAGAATATCAACCGCGCGCTGCTGTGCTTCGGCCACGTCCAGGGAAAGATCGCCAGCCTGCATTTCTAGTCTCTCACGACCAGTTCTCGCGGTAGATCGGCGAGACACTCTGGATCGCCGTCCGTGATCGCAACGCTCTCAGTGATCTCGAAACCCCAATCATCCATCCACAGCCCGGTCATGAAATGGAAGGTCATGTTCTCCTGGAGCACGGTCTTGTCGCCCGGCCGCAGGCTGTAGGTGCGCTCGCCCCAATCCGGCGGATAGGAAATACCGATCGGATAGCCGCTGCGATTGTCCTTCACGATCCCGTACTTCTTCAAGATGGCGAAGTAGGCGTTGACGACATCTTCGGCAAGATTGCCGGGTTTCGCCATTTCGAGACCGGCTGCAAGCCCTTCCTGAACGGCCTTCTCGGCGTCGAGAAAGGTCTGGGTCGGCTTGCCAAGAAACACGGTCCGGGATAGCGGGCAGTGATAGCGACGGTAGCAGCCGGCGATTTCGAAGAAGGTCCCCTCTCCCGTCCGCATCGGCTTGTCGTCCCAAGTCAGGTGCGGGGCGGCCGCGTCCTCGCCCGACGGCAGGAGCGGCACGATCGCCGGATAGTCGCCGCCGAATTCACCGACGCCTCGAATGGACGCATCGTAGATTTCCGCAACAAGATCGCATTTGCGAATACCCGGCCTGACCGTGCCCCAGATGCGCTGGTGCATCTTTTCCACAATGCGGCCGGCGATGCGCATGTAGTCGAGTTCCCGTTCGGATTTGACGGCGCGCTGCCAGTTGACAAGCCCTGTCGCATCCTTGAAATCCGCATTCGGCAGGCCCTTCAACAGGGCGGCGAAGGCGGCGGCAGAGAAGTAGTAATTGTCCATCTCGACGCCGATCACCAGGCTCGACCATCCCCTGTCGGTGATTATCTGCGACAGCACGTCCATCGGGTGGCGAACCGGAGACTGCACATAATGATCGGGGTAAGACAGGATGTGCGCGTCATCCATGTAGACCGTGCGCTTCGCGCCGTTGCCGTCTTGCAGGCGGCCAAACCAGACCGGATCGTCGTCCAGGGTGACCAGCACGCATTGATGGACGTAGAAGGACCAGCCGTCATAGGCCGTCAGCCACGCCATGTTGGAGGGATCGGTGACGACAAGCAGCTCTATGCCCGCCTCTTCCATCGCCTTGCGAACCCTTCCAAGGCGCACAGCGTATTCGTCAAGGGAGAAAGGCAGTTGCTTGTCGGTGTTTCCGGTCACGGGTCATCCATCCTTTTTGATCAAGGCTCATCTAGACTCAACTTTCGGTCCGCCGCAATTCCATATGCGACGCGCTCCTTTGACGGAGATGGCAAAGAAAATTAAGAATCCTGCATTGGGAGTATCAATGCAACTGCAGTCATCCGCTCGTATCGTTCAAAACTCGACCTCGATACGAGCTGATTGATACAGTTACTTCTGTGGCGTTGCG
Organism: Hoeflea sp. CAU 1731; assembly: GCF_039888615.1. NCBI lineage: Bacteria > Pseudomonadati > Pseudomonadota > Alphaproteobacteria > Hyphomicrobiales > Rhizobiaceae > Hoeflea > Hoeflea sp. CAU 1731. The sequence goes on from NZ_JBDQQS010000001.1 coordinate 741,797, forward strand.
TTTATCAGCGAAAGGATGGTTACCTCGTGTTGAGCCAATTGATGCTTGGAACAGTCATCACACTGGTGTCTTTGCTGGGAGGCGCGTTCATGTGGTCGGCTCTTAATGAATTGCTCCTGAGAATGGAGCCGTGGCTTCGTGGTCCCAACCAGCATATCAGGTCATTCGTTGTTGTCTCGCTGGTCGCGATTTCGACGATGGGCATGACGACGTTCGGGGTCTGGTTGTGGGCGCTTGTTTTTCGGATGATGTCGGTTTTCAGCACGCTGGAAGAAGCTGTTTATTACTCCCTGGTCGCCTATACGACGCTTGGCCTTGGCGACGTTGTTGTTCCTCAAGAACTGCGGCTGTTGGGCGGCATGACAGGCGCAACCGGATTCCTGATGTTCGGGCTGATGACAGCTATGATCACCGATACGCTGAGGCATGTTCGCAGAGTGCAGCATCACCTTCGCGACTAGGCCGTCGCGTCAAAGCGTCTTGGCCAGCCCCACAACCTTGCCGGCGACGCGATCGGGGCCGAAACGCGCCATGCGGATCAGGTGGTCGAAATGCGAGGTAAGCGCGCGAATATGGTCCTTTGAATTGACGACCAGAAACATGTCGCCGACATAAAGCGCCGCGCGCAACGGCCCGAACAGCGTGTAAGGCGCCGAATAGACCTCACGGCCGTCATAGAGGAACAGACGAAACGTCGGATAGAGTTCGTCGATGAGCGTGACCATGTGCATGAGTTGTTCGCGCCGGACTTCCGCGCTCAGACCATTCCACATGCCCTGCCCGCTCGCGAACTGTTCGAGCCGCTGGACCGGCATGCAGACTTCCATGTCGGTTTCCGGAAGACGCGAATAGGTCAACTGGTCTTTTGCCTGCTGCTCGCGCGATTCCCGCTCGTCCGGATTCTTGAGATTGAATTCGAATTTGCGCACAGCCTCGGTTCGGAGCAAGTCAGGCAGTTCACTTGGGACATATCGAATTTTGTAGCCCATGGCCTCCTTGTGCCACTCGGACAGGATGCGCCGTCCGGACTCCTGATTGACGCGCTGGATTTCGAGCATCTCAACGGTTTCGCTGTCGAGTGAATCCCGTGCGATCAACCCCATCAGCCAGTCAAGTGAGACACCGCAGGTGCGGGCTATCGCGCACAGCGTCTCGGCTCTGGGCAGACGGGTCGAGCCCGGCGCGAGAAACTGGCTCAGCGCCGAGCGATCGATGCCGATCGACTTGGCGAACTGGCTGAGATTGAAACCCTTCTGCGCCAACAGGAGCGCCATGCGGTCCCGGAAGATCGCCGCGACATCGCGCTTGTCGCCATGGGTTTCATCGCCCTGTTGTGTTTTCACTGCATTTGATATCATTTATGTATTACTACCACATTGCTCTACATATAAACATTTTTATGCGCTTATTCTCACATTGTCTATTCTTGTTTGCAGGCGCATTGTGCGATGCAAACAAGGGGACAAATTCTGGTGATTCTCAAAGACCGATCCGAGTGGCGCACCCTCGGCCTTCTGACTATTTGCTACGCCGCATGGCTATTTTTTCTTGTTAACCCGTTTGGACTGCCATGGATTGTGGCGGCGCTTTTGCTTTGTCCGGTCATCACGCTGCACTCATCGCTGCAGCACGAGTGCATTCACGGACACCCTTTTCGTGGTTCAGCGGCCAACGACGCCGTCGTTGTTCTGCCGATTGGACTGTATGTCCCGTATTTCCGGTTCAAGGACTCCCATCTCGACCACCATCAGAACGCCAATATCTGCGATCCCTACGACGATCCGGAAAGCTGGTATCTCGCGCAGAATTTCTGGAGCAAGTTGCCGCGTATCGTGAAGGCGGCTTTCGAGTTCAACAACACGCTCGCGGGCCGTATGCTGTTCGGCCCGACAATATCATTGATCCGTCTCGCAATATCGGACGGGCGGGCAGCCATTCGCAACGACCGCGACGTCATCTTCGCCTGGGTCTTGCATCTCCCGCTCGTGGTGCTCCTGCTTGCCGTAGTGAATATGATTTCCGGCATGCCGCTATGGCTCTATTTCATCTCCGCCTATTTCGGCATGTCCATCCTGATGATCCGGACCTATCTCGAACATCAGGCGGAAGAGAGCCATCTCGGACGCTCGGTCATCATAGAGGACCGCGGTCCGCTGAGCCTGCTCTTCCTGAACAACAACCTGCACGCAGTCCACCACGCCTATCCGTCTGTGGCCTGGCATCAATTGCCGTCGCTCTATGCGCGGCATCGCGACCGGTTCCTGAAACTCAATCGTGGCTACAGCTATCGCAACTACATGGAGATCATCCGGACGTTCGCGTTTCGGCGAAAGGAGCCAGTGCCCTATCCGCTGGCAGGCGGAAGCGACCAATGAGCGGCGGCGACCCGATCGCCGCCTTACCCATGTATGACTGGCCAGAACTGCAAAGTTCAAACGATCGTTTCTGGCGCGCCATCCGGGTCAATCTGGCCGAATACGGTATTGCCGCGCCGGAACGGCTTGAGAGAACCCTGAGCGAAACGGAAATCTGGAACGCACCGGGTCTCGTGATTGGTCAGACCTGCGGCCTGCCCTACGTGCTTGGCCTGAAGAACAAGGTGCAATTGCTCGGCGCGCCAGCTTACGATATCGCCTGCGGCGCAGGCAGCTACTATAGCGTAATCGTCGTTCATGCGGACTGCCCTGCAACCAGGTTGGACGACCTCGCCAATCTCCGCTTCGCCTACAACAACGCCTTCTCGCAATCCGGCTTTTCGGCGTTTGGACACACGTTGCGGAAACACGGACGCGGCGCAGAAACCGTCGCGGAGCAGGTCTGCACTGGTTCTCATCGCGCCTCTATCCGCAGCGTGGCGGACGGCAAGGCCGATATTGCAAGCATCGACGCCGTAAGCTGGCGTCTGGCGCAGCGTCATGAGCCTGCGGCGCGGATGGTAAAGGTCATAGAGAAAACCGATCCCACACCCGGACTGCCGTACATTTGTGCACGGGACCGGCGTTTATCGGCGGACCGGATCCACAACGCCGTGGTGGAAGCCATGGCCGGACTGGATGAAGAGACCCGGGACGATCTTCTGCTGACGGGCTTCTCGCCAATGCGGCCAAAGGATTATGCGGTGATTGAAAGCCGTTACAGGGCGCAGCCGCTTTCTCAGCTTACAACCGCTTGACGCCGTTTTCGCTCGACGTGTAGGACCAAATCAGTCACCGAAAGGAAAATTTCATGGTCAGCGAATCCTATGACGCCATAATCATTGGCGCGGGCGTTATCGGCTCCTGCGTGGCGCTGGAGCTTGCGCGCAAGGGACGCCGCACCTTGTCGGTCGACAAGCTGCCCGAGGCCGGATACGGGTCCACCTCCGGTTCCTGCGCGATCATTCGCACCTACTATTCGACCTTCGAATCCTGTGCGTTGGCCTATGAGGGCTGGCACTACTGGAAAAACTGGTCGGATTACGTTGGCGAAAGCGACGAACAGGGCCTCATCCGCTATCACGACACCGGCTGCCTCGTCATAAAGACCGATCACAACCACAATCTTGCTCGGGTGTGCGAGATGATGGATCGGATCGGCTGCCCGTACGAGGACCTGAGCGCGCAGGATATTCCGTCGCGCTTACCGGACGCAGACGTGCACCGTTTTGAGCCGGCGAAACGCCCGGAGGACGAAGGGTTCGGCGCGCCGACCGGCGAGGCGGTCAACGGCGCGGTGTTCTTTCCGCGCGGCGGCTACGTCAACGACCCTAAACTGGCGGCTCACAATGCGCAGCGTGCGGCCGAAGCAATGGGCGCGAAGTTCCTGTTCAACCGCGAAGTATGCGAGATCACTACAAAGGATGGCCGCGTCGGCGGTGTGGTCCTGAAAGACGGGGCGACGATTACCGCTCCGGTCGTTATCAACGTTGCCGGACCGCACTCGTCCGGGATCAATGCGCTGGCCGGAGTGGCCGATGGCATGAAGATGAGCACGAGGGCGTTGCGCCATGAAGTCGCCCATGTGCCTTCGCCCGAAGGCGTGAATTTCGAGAAAGACGGCTTCGTCTACTCCGACAGCGATATCGCGACCTATTGCCGTCCTGAGACAGGCAACAACATCCTGATCGGGTCGGAAGATCCGGCCTGCGACGAGAAGGAATGGGTTGACGATCCGGACGACTTCAACACGAACTTCTCGGAGCAATGGAACATATTGGTCATGCGCCTTGCGCAGCGCATTCCGACACTGAAATTGCCGGGCGCCGCCAAAGGCGTTGTCGCCCTTTACGACGTGACCCAAGACTGGATGCCGATCTACGACAAGAGCGATCTGAAAGGCTATTACATGGCGATCGGCACCAGCGGAAATCAGTTCAAGAACGCGCCGGTCGCGGGCAAGATGATGGCCGAACTGGTTGAAGCCTGCGAGAGCGGACATGATCACGACAGCGATCCGGTTGAGTTCCACCTCGATTATCTCGACGCGGACATTTCAATCGGCGCGTTTTCACGCAACCGCGAAATCAATCAGGATTCAAGCTTCTCGGTCATCGGCTGACAAGGTCAGCAGGGTGTTTTCCGATGTGGCGCCGGCGATCCTGTAGCCGAGGGATTCGAGTTGCTCGACGCAGTCGATTTTCCAGAGGCGGCGCAGCACCGTTTCGATCAGAATGGCTTTCGGCCAGAGGGATTTATGTTCGGGAACCATGAGCGGCAACAGCGCCTGATCCTCATAACCTTCCACATCGATTTTCAACAGATCCACCCGGTCGATGTTGCGAAGGACAAGCGCTTCGGATAGCGGCGTGATCTTGATCTCCACATGGTCGCGCGCATCGATCGCGTCCGAGTGCAGGGATGCGGTCCCGATATTGGTACCGCCGCTCGAGTACAGCTTCAGCCTCTGCGATTTCGGACCGGTTCCACGATTGATCGCTTCTACACTGCGAAAACCGTTCGCTTCGAGATTGAACACCAGTTTGGAGAAGGTGCGCGGGTGTGGCTCGAACGCAAGAATCCTCGCATGGTCACCGCAGGCTTTTGCAACGAACATGCTGTAGGAGCCGACATTCGCGCCGATATCGACGAAGACCATGCCCGGCTTGATTATCGACGCGATCAGGCGACGCTCGGGAATTTCCGGCAGGACCTTTCTGCCGACAACCGTGCGGTCGCAATAGTTCTCGAACGGATATGCGCGCATACGCACGCCTTCCGCCTCGACGTCGAAAGGCCCCTGAAATCGACGTGCGAACCGCTTGCGGATAACCTTGCGCTGTTGCTGCCCGATCATTTTGTGGGTGGCGAGCCGCCAGATCACTGTCGGCAGCAAGCCCGGCTTGTGGTCGCCGAAATCCGAAACGGTGTCTAAGCCTTGTCGCATTTTAACAGTGTCAGAACTCGCCAAAGCCGCGCGCCATTGGATCAGCAGGGAAATTTATTACGTGATCGAAATCATCCGTCGATACTATGAAGTCAAATCAGCCTGTTGACCAGAGGATTCATTGGCTCCCTCGCATGGATTTCGCTGTTTCACCGGACATACAGATTTCATCGATCTCAGGCATTGTTCATTCATCCGATTCCTTGCCTGCACGTTTGCCGACAACCGCGGAATGGTTTATCAACATGCAACAAGGGCGGGATTGAACAGAGGCATCATGTGTGATCATTGGTCGGCGTGGCGACGTCCACATTGATTTCCGGTCCAGAATGACAATTGTTGTGACAGGTAGGCCTTTGTGAACGACGCCCCCCACATTGTACTTTACAGCCATGACACCTTTGGCCTCGGGCATCTGCGGCGCAGCCGCAAGATCGCCATGACGCTGGTCGAGCGGTTTTGCGGCGCGCATGCGACGATCATCACCGGATCGGATCTGTCGTCGCGGTTTCCTGCCCATGACCGCATTCACTTCGCGCCGATCCCGCAGATCGAGAAGCAACCGGACGGCAGCTACCGCCCGGCCGACCCGCAGCTTACTTACGAACAGGTGATCGAGGCGCGCAGCCACGCCATCATGGAGGCGCTCAAACGCCGTCCGGCCGACATCTTCATCACCGACAAGGAGCCGCTTGGCCTCAGCGGCGAACTGATGCCCGCGCTCGGCTATCTGAAGACCTGCGGGGCGACGCTTGTGCTCGGTCTGCGCGACGTGCTGGACGATACCGCTCTGCTGCGCTCGGAATGGGAGCGCAAGGGCATCTACGAGCGCATCGAGGGGCTGTACGACCATATCTGGATCTACGGTACGGAGAGATTCCACCATCCCTTGCGCGAGATGAGTCTTCCGGAGAGCGTTCTGTCGAGCTGCAGCTTCACCGGCTTTCTGTACCGCTCGCTCGGACAGGCGGGTGCGCCGGCGCTTCCCGCCGAACTGCCTGAAGACTATCTGCTGGTGACGGCTGGCGGCGGCGGCGACGGCGACTTCGTGATGAATGCGGTGGTCGACGCCTACGAGCAGGACGCGGAAATCACGATGCCGGCGGTACTGCTTCTGGGGCCTTATGCGGACCCGCAAGAGGCCCACGCGATCCGCGCGCGGGCGCAACGCACGGGCCGGATGCATGTGATCGATTTCGATTCGGAGCCAGAAGGGCTGATCCGCCGGGCTTCTGCGGTCGTCGGCATGTGTGGTTACAACACGTTCTGCGAAGTTGTGTCGCGCAACAAGAAGGCGCTGTTCGTGCCGCGCCAGACGCCGCGGCTTGAGCAATACATCCGGGCGAGCCGGGCGGCCGAACTCGGCTGGTGCCGTATGGCGCCGGAGGCTGTCGCCTCGAGGCCGCTTGATTTTGCCGCCGCCATCCGTGCGCTCATCGCCGACGACGAACCGGTTGGCGCCGGTATCGACGCACATGGCCTCGAACGCATCGGCGACGCCGTCGAAACCATCCTGCAGGACCGCGACGAGCAATCCATCCAACTCGCCAGGGCCGAGAGATGATGCAAACCATTGCGGTGGTTCTGAAAGGCTATCCACGCCTCTCCGAATCCTTCATTGCCCAGGAACTGCTGTCGCTTGAACGCGCAGGTTTTCGCCTCAACCTGATTTCCCTTCGGCATCCGACCGACAAGGCGCGCCACCCGATCCACTCGGAAATCAAGGCTCCGGTCAATTATCTTCCTGAATATCTGCACGAAGATCCCGTACGCGTCTTGAAGGGATTGGTGAGCAGTTTGCGGCGGCCAGGATTCTCGCAGGCGTTCCGTCTGTTTTTGAAGGACCTCGTACGCGATCCGACGCGCAATCGCGTACGGCGGTTTGGTCAAGCACTGGTCATGGCGCGCGAACTGACACCCCAGACCGCATGGATCTATGCGCATTTCATCCATACTCCGTGTTCCGTTGCGCGCTATTGCGGCGCCATTGTCGGGCTTGACTGGAGCTGTTCAGCCCATGCCAAGGACATCTGGACATCGCCGGACTGGGAGCTGAGCGAAAAGCTCGATGACCTGAACTGGTGCGTCACCTGCACGTCTGTGGGACACAAGCATCTGCAGTCACTGGCGAACGATCCCAGCCGCGTACATCTCGTTTATCACGGTCTCGATCTGGATCGGTTTCCCGCCTTCGAGCGACCGGCGTCCACGCGGGACGGAACCGGCGATAACCCGGTTCGCATTCTGACAGTCGGTAGAGCCGTCGAGAAGAAAGGGCTGGACACCCTGATCGCTGCGCTTGCGCTATTGCCAGAGGACCTCAACTGGCGCTGGACTCATATCGGCGGCGGCGTTTTGCAGGAGAATCTGGCCCAGCAGATCAGAGAACTCGGCCTTGGAGACCGCGCCGAAATGCTCGGCGCCAAACCGCAGGAATTCGTTCTGGAAACCTGCCGTGAAAGCGATCTCTTCGTTCTGCCGAGCAGGATCGCCGCCGACGGGGACCGCGACGGCTTGCCAAATGTGCTGATCGAGGCGCAGAGCCAGGGGCTTGCCTGTGTTTCCACGCCAGTGTCGGGAATCGTCGAACTCGTGGAAGACGGCGTCAACGGGCTGCTGACGCCACCGGACGACGTCGCGCGTCTCCGTGACGCCATGGCGGAATTGATTTCAAATCCCGGGCTTCGCGACGAGATGGCGCAAAGGGGCGAAAGAAAGGTGAGGACGCGCTTTGACCATATGTCTACAATGGACGATCTCGTGACGCTCTTCGAGGAAAGCGGCGTCCAACCGCAAAAGCAACAACATGCCATCCCGGTCGACGCATAGGGTTCTATTCTACGTGCAGCACCTTCTGGGCGTCGGTCACGTCTTCAGAACCATGCGTATTGTCGAAAGACTGGTCGAAACCGGGTTTGACGTCACCATAGCCCACGGCGGTGAAAAACTGCCAGACATGGTTTCCTGCGGCGCCGACATCCACTACATGCCCTCGCTACGCTGGGCTGCGGCAGATGATACGCGGCTGCTCGACGCGGATGGACGCCCGGCGGACGACGCGTACAAGGACATGCGCCGCGACGCCCTGCTCCTACTTCTCCAGAACCTACGACCCGACGTCATCATCACCGAAGCGTTTCCTTTCGGCCGCCGACAGATGCATTTCGAACTTCTTCCGTTTCTCGAGGCGGCATCCGCGCTTGCAAAACGACCGATCATCCTCGCTTCGATCCGCGATATATTGCAGGAGGGCAACAAGCCATCCAAGGATATGCAGACGGTGGAGATCATCGATCAGTTCTTCGATGGCGTCCTCGTCCATGGCGATACTCGACTGACGCCTCTCGAAGCCACATTCCCTTTCGTCGACAAAATTCGCGACAAGCTTCATTACACAGGCATTGTCACGCCACGCATCAATCCGGACAGCGAACCGCAGATGCATTTCGATGTTGTGGTGACGGCCGGCGGCGGAATGCTCGGCCGTGAACTCATTCGCGCCGCGCTCCTTGCTCGCGAGAGCACGAGCCTCAAGTACGCTCGATGGTGCGTCTGCGCCGGCCCTTATATGGCTAAGGAAGAATTCGACGCCCTCGGCGAACTGGCGACGGGCGGAAACGTCACGCTTCGCACATTCCTGACAGATCTTCCCACCCTTCTCTCAAAGGCTAAGCTATCGATATCCCTTGCCGGGTACAACACGGTCGCGGACTTGATGGCCGCCGGATGCCGCGCAGTAATAGCGCCGCAATGGAACGACAAGGAGACCGAACAGCTGCGCAGGGCGGAACTGCTGTCACAACGCGGTCTCGTCGAAATGGTAGGGCATGAAGAAAAGACGCCCGACATGCTGGCGGAAGCGATCCGCAGGGTGATGGCGAAACCGGCTCCCGATTGGCGTTCGATCGAGACCGATGGCGCAGCCAGAACCGCAGAAACCCTGAGCCGGCTGATTTCAGGTAACAGCGACCCATGATCAAAAAGATCGCCTTCTACGCGCCGCTGAAATCTCCAAAAGATCCGCATCCGTCCGGCGACCGGGAAATCGCGCGTCTGCTCATGCGCGCCCTTGCGAAAGCCGGCTTTGACGTGATGCTCGCATCAGAGGTCAAGAGCTATCAGAAGCGCGCTGATCCCGATCTTTACGCCCGACGCTACAGCGAGGTGGAGGCCGAAAAGGCGCGAATTCGGGACAGCTGGATACAAGACCCGCAACTGCGCCCCGATCTCTGGTTCACCTATCACCCCTACTGCAAATCGCCCGACTGGCTGGGACCGTATTTTTCACGCGAATTCGGCGTCCCCTATGCGACTGCGGAAGCCGCACGAACTGCGCAGGACAGCGACGCGGATTGGGAAAAAGGCAGGCTAGCGACAAAGGAAGCGGTCAGGGCAGCCGCGATCAATTTCGTATTGAAGGACAGCGACTGGACCTATCTGGAAAGCTTTATGCCGGATATGCGGTCTGCGAATCGACTGGCGCCATTTCTCGACCTGTCGATTCAACCCGATACGGCGCCTCAATCCCCGCCCCTTTTCAAAAACGGCGATCCGGTGCTGATGACCGCCGGCATGATGCGGCCCGGCAAGAAGCTGCAGTGCTACGAATCCCTTGCCGCGTCCCTGTTGGCGATCGGCCATGACAACTGGAACCTGGTTGTCGCCGGGGACGGTCCCAAGCGAGATACGGTGGCGGAGTTGCTTTCCTTCATTGCGCCAGAGCGGCTGAAGCTGCTCGGGAATGTCGAACATCAAATGATGTTCGACTTGATGGACCGCTCCGATATCTTTGTGTGGCCTGGCATTCGCGAGCCTATCGGAATGGTCTATCTCGAAGCCCAGTCGCGAAGTGCGCCGGTCGTCGCGCTCGACAACGCCGGCGTTCCCGCCGTGGTCGACGACGGAAAGACCGGCTTACTTGCAAAGAACAACGAAGACATGGCGGCGGCGCTTCGCCGTCTTCTGTCTGATCCATCTCTTCGGCGTTCGCTCGGCAATGCGGGAGCCGCCTATGTGCGGGAGCGCCATGACGTGGCCGTCGCAGCGGCCACTCTGGGCAAGGCAATCAGAGAGCTCGGATAGATCTACTGATAGGGATCGGCTGCGTCGCGCAGGCCATCGCCCATGAAGTTGAAGGCAAGGATCACCACGATCACCGGAACAACCGGCAGGATCAGCCACGGATAAAGCACGACCACGCTGATGTTTTGCGCTTCGTTGAGAAGAACGCCCCAGCTTGTGACCGGCGGCCGCAATCCGAGACCCAGGAAGCTGAGAGCAGTTTCGCCCAGGATCATCGTAGGAATGGTGATCGTGGCTGAAGCAATCAGGTGGCTCATAAAGCCAGGGACCAGGTGCCGCGCGATGATTCGACTTGGCCTCGCGCCCATCAGCTGCGCCGCCATGACATAGTCTTCTTCTCTGAGCGAAAGAAGCTTGGAGCGCACGGCGCGCGCCATACCCGTCCAGTCGAGCAGGCCAAGAATAATCGTGATGCCGAAATAGACGAGCAACGGACTCCAAGTGACCGGCATGATCGCCGCCAGCGCCAGCCAGAGGGGAATGCTGGGTATGGACTGAAGCACTTCGATCATCCGTTGGACGATATTGTCGACCCAGCCGCCATAGTAACCGGCGAGACCGCCGATCGAAATGCCGAGTATGAAGCTCACGGCGACGCCGATCAGACCGATCGTCAACGATATGCGCGCGCCATAGATTATTCGGGAGAACAGGTCTCGCCCGAGCCGGTCCGTTCCAAGCAGGAACAATGTGCCGCCGTCCCGCACGCAGAACAAATGTTTGCTAGACGAAATTAATCCCCACAGCTTGTATTCGTCGCCGTCGCAGAAAAAGCCAATAGGATAGGTTTTGGCTTCATTGGCGGCGTATTTGCGCTTCAAGAGCTCCATATCGAGCGTGCGGATGCGCTGATAGACAAACGGTCCGACGAACTCGCCATCCTTGAAAAAATGCACACCTTGTGGCGGCGCATAAATGTATTCCTGATGGCGCCGCGTCAGTTCGTAAGGCGCGATGAATTCCGCAAAGGCTATAACCACATAGAAAAACAGGAGAACAAGCGCCGACCAGTAGGCCACGCGGTGTTTCTTGAACTTCCACCAGATGAGCTGACGCTGCGAGGCGAAGAAATACTTCTCCTGTTCTGGCGTGAGCTGCTCAACCGAATACGGGTCAAACTCGGCGGTAGAGACGTAGTGTCCGAGGGGTTTTCCCGGTCTGGGCAAAGACGAATCGTTCATTTTTCCGGCTTTCCCTGAAGTCTGATGCGCGGATCGAGGATCGCGAGCGCGATATCGGAAATCAGCACACCGATGACGGTCAGCACTGCAAGGAACATCAGGAACGAACCAGCCAAATACATATCCTGGCTTTTGAGGGCGCGGATAAGCAGCGGACCTGTCGTCTCGAGCGACAGGACGATCGCGACCACTTCGGCGCCGGAAACGATATTGGGAAGAATGCTGCCAATGTCGGCGATGAAGAAATTCAACGACATACGGAACGGATATTTCAACACCGTTCGGGTCGGCGGCAAACCCTTCGCACGGGCCGTTATCACATATTGCTTCTTGAGCTCATCGAGAAGATTTGCCCGGATACGCCGGATCATCGCGGCCGTGCCGGCCGTGCCGATGACGACGACCGGTATGACCATGTGCTCCGCAATGGATCCGAACTTCCCCCAACTCATCGGCTGATCGATATAGACCGGGTCCATCAATCCCCCGATGGACGTGCCGAACCAGACCTTGGCGAAATACATCATCACAAGGGCAAGCAGGAAGTTTGGCGTGGCGAGGCCTATCAGCCCCAGAAAGGTGAAACTGTAATCGCCAAACGAGTATTTGTGCGTTGCAGAGTAAATGCCAATCGGAAAGGCGACGACCCATGTGAATATGATGGTTACGAAGGATAACAGCATCGTCAACATAAGCCGCGATCCAATCAGCTCCGAAACCGGCCTTTCATATTCGAACGAATAGCCGAAATCTCCATGCAGCATGCCCCAGACCCAACTGAAGTATCGCTGCCAGACCGGCTTGTCGAAGCCATATTCCTTGCGCAGATATTCAATCTTCTGCGGATCGACTGTCTCGCCCGAAGCCTGCAATTCCGCGACATAAGTCTCGAAATAGTCGCCGGGCGGAAGTTCGATAATCGAGAAGATTAGGACGCTGGCGATAAGCAGCGTCGGAATCATCGCGAAAAAGCGAAAGATGATATATCTGAGCATACTGCCTGCTATTCTTCGAACCAGAATGTATCGGGTCGGAAGATCCCGAAGAAGGCCGTAGGCGACCAGGCGAATATTGCGTCGGCAGGAATATTTTTCAGTTTCTTGTCGACGACGACCGGCTGGATCGTCTCCCGCGCAACCCCGATCGAGAAGACATTGTCGGAATAAATCGCAAGCATTTCCGCCCAGATCGCTTCCTGCTGATCGATATTGGTTGACTGCCTCCACGAATTGTAGAGCTCTAGAAGCTTCTCTGCCGCCGGAAGCGACACGGGCTCGCCGGCCTTTCCGTTCGTCTCCGTGTACTGACCCCATTTCGGCCAGTTTGGCTGGGACGGCGACACCGGCGCAAGCTGCTCGGGATTGGTTTCGGGCGTCGCCAGACCGATATCCAGCCCCTTGGAAATCGTCATGATTGTTTCACCGGTCAGGAAGCGACGACGCTGAATGTCGCGCTGCAGGGTACGAGTGAAAACCTTGATGCCAAGCTGTTCCCAGTGATAGCGAACGAGTTCAAGCGCATCGGTTTCCTCGGTGCTTTCGCCTGCGCTTTCGACAATCAGCTCCATCGGCTTGCCATTCGGCAGCAGACGAACGCCCTTGGAGTCGCGCTCTGTCAGGCCGATTTCGTCGAGAAGCTTGTTCGCCTGTTCGACATCGAGATTTGTCCAGGCGCTCGCATACTCTTCCTTGTACAGCGGCGATTCCTGAAGAACCGTATCGCCGCCTGCTTTCGCGAGACCAAAGAAAAGCTGCTGATTTATCTCGTCGCGATTGAGCCCAAGCGACAGAGCCCGGCGAAAGCGGACGTCCTGATTGAGCTTGTTCCACTCCGGATCGCTCACATTGAGATTTGGATAGAGCGAAATCTGGTTTGCGACGCCGTTGCGCCATAGAAGGACATTGTAGTCCTGCGTTTCCTCACCTTGCTTCAGGAAGGTGTAATCATCGAAATGCAGGTAACGCGCCTGAAGATCGCTCTCTCCTGCTCCGGCCTTGGCCGGAATGATGTCGACCGACTCGGTCAAAATGATCACTTCATCGATATAGGGAAGCTGCTGACCATTCGGATCGACGCGATGGTAGTAGGGATTGCGTTCAAAGACATAACGCTTTGACGGCCCGTCAGTGGTGTTGCGCCACGGCTGCAGGGTTGGCAACTCCGGATTTTCCGTGCGGTATTGCCGCCCCTTGACCGTGTGCATTGCAGCCCAGTTGCGGTACCCGCCGTCCTCAGCCATTTTCGCAAGCGTATCCGCATCATTGTAGGTGGTGTGGAACTGCTTCATGTAGTGGGACGGCATGTAGATGTATTCCGGGCTCGGCCCTGCAAGGCCAAGCGGGAAGGCTGGATTTGGATCCTCCCACGTATAGCGCACCGTGCGTTCGTCGATGACTTCGAACTTCGGCGGTTTGCCGTTGGAAAGCAGGACTTGCGGCACGCCGGATCCCGACAGGTCTCCATTATTGGCCACATCTTCCCAGAAATACCGGAAATCTTCGGAGGTGAATGGCTCGCCGTCCGACCATTTGTGTCCTTCGCGAATGCGCAGGGTGAAAATTCGCCCTTCTTCGGACTCGAAACTCTCCAGAATATCCGGTCTGAGCTTGTAGTCAGGTCCGAAACCGATCAGGCGCGCATAGCCGTAGACGGTCATCATGCGAATGTCTTTGGCGCTGCCAAGGAGGGTTACGAGTTGGCAACAATACCGGCCGATCGTCTTGGACTCTTTCTCGAAATCCACCACGAACGGGTCTTTCGGCAGGCGCTCCGTCATCGGCGGCAATTTGCCGGATTCGACGAGCGGCGCGAGGATGGGCGGCTCCTTCAACGCCTCGTCTGCGCGCGCAGTTCCAGCGACGAACACAAGACACACCATCAATGTGAACAGCAGGCCTCTTTTCATGCCACCATCCTCCTTGTAACGCTGCTCGGCCGAACAAGAACGAAATGATCCGATCCGACTTCGAGCATCTCCATGGGCGCGCCCGGTCCTTCGGGCACGAAACGTTGATCCCACACGTCAGGTGTACCGATCGACAGCAGGTTTGTCTCATCCAGCGGCAGAGGATGATTGAGATCGGTCGTGGGAATCGATTTGAACAAATTCTGGGTATAGGGGTGTACCGGGTCGCGGAACAGGACTTCGCCCGGCGCGATTTCGACGATCCGCCCGCCTCGCATGACGGCCACGCGATCGGCGACGTAATTGACCACGGCCAGATTGTGCGAAATGAAAACTGACGTCAGGTTGAGTTCTTTCCGAAGCCTGGTCAACAGGTTGAGTATCTGCGCCTGAACCGACACATCAAGCGCCGACACCGGCTCGTCGCAGATGAGCAGGTCGGGATCAAGAGCAAGCGCCCGCGCAATACCGATACGCTGGCGTTGACCGCCAGAGAAACTGTGCGGGTATCGGTTGAGCAATGTCGGCGACAGGCCAACCATTGTCATGAGTTCCTTGGCTCTCTCGCGACGCCATTGCCGATTTCCTATTCCGTGGATCTCCAGTGGCTCCGACAGGATATTCATGACAGTGGAGCGCGGGCTAAGCGAAGAAAACGGATCCTGAAAGACCATCTGGATGCGACGCCGCTGCTCGAACAGCGCCTTGCCCTTGAGGTGGGCGAGATCGACCTCGCCATCCTCATCCGTAAAAAAGATTTCTCCGGATGTCGGCGTCAGCGCCCGCATGATCATCTTGCTGAGCGTGGTTTTTCCGCAACCGCTTTCGCCAACCAGTCCGAAACATTCGCCATAACGAACGGAAAAAGACACGTTGTCGACAGCCAGGACATGTTCTCCAGCGGATCCCAACAGGCTTTGCTCACTCTTGACGGCGAAGCTTTTCGAAAGATTGTTCACCCGTAAAATTTTTTCGTCTTCGCCCTGCTTCCGCTCTTTCGCCTTCTCCTTGAAGGACTCGGGCAGTTCCTGCGTCACTTCGCGCAGCGCGACCAGCTTCTCGCCAGGCTGCATCTCAAGCCGCGGCACGGCCGCCAGCAAAGCGAGCAAATACGGGTGTTGCGGGTTTGTGAATATCTCGTTGAGCGTCCCGGCCTCCATCAGCGTACCGTGATAGAGCACCAGGATTTCGTCCGCCATGTTCGCGACAACGCCAAGATCATGGGTAATCAGCAGCAGCGACATGCCCAGCTTGCGCTGCACGTCCTTCAGCACGGCGAGCACCTGCGCCTGAACGGTGACGTCGAGCGCCGTCGTGGGTTCGTCCGCAATCAAAAGGGCCGGATTGCACACCAGCGCCATGGCGATCATGGCGCGCTGACGCAACCCGCCGGACAATTCCATCGCGTACATCCCGTATGCGCGCGAGGGATTCGGAAAGCCGACTAGCTCGAGCATCTGTTCGGTCAGTTCGCGGCATTCCTTCTTCGAAACATCGCGATGCAGATACAGGGCTTCGTCTATCTGGTTGCCTACGGTGTGAACCGGAGACAGCGACGTCATCGGCTCCTGGAAAATGATCGAAATACGTCCGCCGCGCAGATTACGCATTCTTTTACCGTCTCGCGGCAAGGTCGCGATATCGACGAATTCGCCGTTCTTGTCAGGATCGAAGAACTTTATCGAACCTTCTGTAATATCGGCGATATCCGGCAAAATACCCATGATGGTCTGAGCGATGATCGATTTCCCGGAGCCGGATTCGCCAACCAGCGCCACCGTCTTGCCCTTGGGGATTCGAAAACTGACGCCCTTGACAACTTCGACCTTGCTCTCTTGCGGGCCAATCTCCACGTGCAAATCTTCCACGCGCAGCAGATCTGGCGAAGCTTCACTCATTGCAGAAAAACCATCCTGTCCCCGGCATCATAGGCTTATCGAATTTTTTCACCTCAGCTTCCACAGTATGGTTATATTTGCAATGGTGTTTCATCACAAATCAGCCGGCCGTCAGACCAAATCAGAATATCACCATGCGCGATTACATGGATCGAGGCGTCGCCCTTAGGCATATCGCCAAGCAGATGGAGTATTATTCGCATCACACCTGTATGACAAACCAGAATTGATGGCCGACGAAAATTAAGAAACATGTTTTTTATTCGCGGTGTTGCATCAACGTAACTCTCTCCTCCCGGAGGACGAAAGTTCCAGCGGTCGGCTTTCCGCTTTTTTCTCAAGGAAGGGAAACGCGCCTTGACCTCCAGCGTGGTCATCCCCTCCCAATCGCCGAACGACAATTCGCCGAGCCTCTGGTCAAGGCGAATGCGAGACACATCGGAGCTATTGACCTGGCAGAGAATCTCAGCGGTTTTTCGGGCTCTGATCAAGGGTGAAGACAGGAGGTCGAATTCTTCGATTCGCTGATCCCTGTCGATTAACAAGGCCTTCAGGCGAAGTCCTGCGGCCTTGGCCTGCGCCCTGCCCGCGTCATTCAAATCGATATCCGCTTGCCCCTGAAAGCGCCCCTGGTCGTTCCAGTGGGTTTGCCCGTGGCGCACCACATACAAGAAAGGAACGGATTCAGGAAACGCCGGCATGATCATGGCGGTGGTAAATGGTCCCGTCGACCACGAAACCGTCCAGGCCGGTCTGCAGAGCGTATGCGACCAGATCGCTCATCCTGTTGATAAAGCCTCGACCGTTGAAGTTGAGCGATGTGTTGCACAATACTCCGTACCCGGTTTTCGCCCGAAACGCTTCCAGCAGCCTGTACATCTCCGGATTTTGCGACGCGTTGACGGTCTGTGCGCGGGCCGAACCGTCGACATGCGTCACAGCCTTGAGCGAATCGGTTTTCACGGTCTGGAAGTACAGCATGTGCGGACTGGGGCCGTGATTGTTGAAAAGCCTGTCGAGTTCTTCTTCCATCAAAATAGGCGCGATCGGCCGAAAGCCTTCGCGTTTCTTGATGGCGTTCAGGCGACGGTGCGTTTCCGTGGTGAACGGCGCGGCGATCAGAGACCGGTTACCCAAAGCGCGCGGACCGATTTCATAGCGGCCAGTGACCCAGGCGAATATCTTTCCGTCCGACAAATCCGTGACAAAGTCCCGGAGATCGAGGCGCGCGACGTCAAAACCATTCAGATCGGTTTCATCATGAACGAAGCGTTCGCCAGCATAGACGGTCCAGTCCAGCTTGGCGTTTCCAGTGTAATGAAACTGGGCGTCGACAGCCGTTCCGATAGCCGAACCGGAATCATTTGTGCAAGGCTGCACGAAGACGTCAGCGAACAAACCGCAGCCGCGCCACTCGCTGTTCCAGTCACAGTTCAGGCCGCATCCCCCGGACACGAGGATAGGCAGCCGCTCTTTCATGTTCTCTTCTGCAAATGCGCAAAAACGCCCGAAGATCTCGTTCTGAAACCGTTTCGCGAGATTTCTGAACTCCTGGCTGTCGAGCCCGATATTACAGAATGGAGAATCTGCAAAATCTTTCTTCATCAGCGGATATTCGCTGGCGTCCCAGCCCAGGATTTGCTCGATCAGCGCCGCTTCTTCCGGCGTCTGCGCGACGTCTTCGCCGAAACCAGACAGCGCCATAAGCTTTCCGGCGTCTTCCCTGCGCGACTTCCTGGCGTCGAGCGGATAGGCCGGATCGGCCAGTCCGTACAGGAAGCCATATTTATGCCCGGGACCGTTGAAGGGAGAACCGATTTTCGTAACGACCAGATCCTCGTCGATCCGGTAAAAATTGCCGATTACGCCTTCCCACACGAGCGCATAGACGGGTTCGCCCTGGGGAAACGGCGACATGGCGTAGCTGCCGATCAGGTGCGATCGTTCGTGCGACGACGAGAAATAGCGGACACTACGCCCCATCATCTTTGTTTCGCTGGAGATAATGGAATTGCCGTCAAACCCGTAATAGCCAGCCCCGATCGGATCGGCCATGGGCCGGAATTCACGCATCCAGCCGGACGTCGCCATTACATCAGGAACCCAGTCGAGCTTCTGCAGACTATCCAGCAGCATGTCCGTGGCGATCGGGCCATAACGCTTGCCGGAATCTTTTTCGGCCTCGATCGAGAAGACGAGCCCGCCATCCTCGATCGCGGCGACATGGCCGTCATGCCCGGGCTTGTAGGCGAATATCCGCATGTGGTGATTTTGACCCAGTCAGTTTAAGAAGGATTATTCGTGCCGACCGCATAATCCAGAAGGCGTCGTTTATCAATGACTGCTCAACTCGCCCAGCCGCCGCTGAAGGGTATCGCCTGCCCCACGAAAAAGTCGCTCTCTTCGCCAGCAAGGAACAGCGCCAAAGCTGCGTCCTCCTCCGGCTTCGCCAGTCGGCCCAAGGGAACCTGATCCTTCAGGTTTTTGAGGAACTTCTCGTTCTCCATCAGTTCGGGAGGGTAGTAGGCAGGATTTTCCACCCAGTTCTGCGCTATAAGATTGACCTGCACATTGTGCCGGGCGACCTCCACACCGACGGATTTCACGTAGGATATCTGGGCGCCCCGCGCTGCGCTGTAAGCGCACAATCTTCCCATCGGACGAAGCGGCGTTGCGCTACCGACGACGATGATCTTGCCTTTCCTGCGTTCGATCATCGGCGGAAGTGCGTGTTTCACGAGCCTTTGAAGCGGGTGCACAAGCAGTTCGAAAGTTTGAAGCCAATCCTCCTCGGCGAGATCGCTCACAAGCACGCCATAGTGATTCGGCGCCGCCAGATTGACAATGAGCACATCAATATGGCCGGCCTCCTCGATGACTTTCCGGCACGCAGCCTCCGTATTCAGGTCGCTCTCATCAGCGATAACATCGCCGCCCTCCTTCATGAACATGTCGACACAGGCAGGCCCCATATAGTCTTGCGAGCGCGTTATCAGTATTCTGTTGCCTGTCATTCGCGATGTCATGCTGTCCTCCAGCGATATGTTTTTTCGATGATGGACATCAGCTTGCAGCAGATACAAGGCGATTGACAACATACCCGGTAGTATGCTCCAAGCTGCAGTACGGTCAAGCCATGGGAGAAGAGGTCGTCGACGGACAAAAGATCGCGACCGCAAGGCGCCGTTGGGAGGAATTTTGAGCGCCACATCGGATTCCGAAACCGGAACAGCGCGGATACATCAGGAGGAAATCCTGGAGGCAGCAGCACTGTGTTTCATGGAACGCGGTTACAATGCCTCGAGCATCGACGACGTGGCGCGCCGTCTTGGCTCGACCAAGGGGCGTATCTATCATCATTACCGTTCGAAGGCGGATCTCTTCGCCGATGTCTATCGCTATGGAATGGAACTGAACGCGGCCGCGATCAAGCCGCTATGCAGGGCCTATGACGATCCCATCGAAAAGCTGAAAGCGATGGCGAAGGTCCATTGCCTGACGATGTTGAGGACGCGTCCGTTTCAGCGGTGCGTGTGGGAAGGCGTCTCATTGCTGATGCGCGGGGCGACGACGCCGGAGCAGCGCGAGACCCTGGTGGAATTGCAGGGTCTTCGCGAGTCCTACGCTGTCCGCTTCCGGGAAGTGATCGAAGGCGCCAAGGAGAGCGGGAAAGCCGATTTCGAGTCTTCCGGCATCGCCACGCAAATTTTTCTGATGGCGCTGAATTCACCAATCTTCTGGTATTCGCCACGCGACACCGACGACGATGAACAACTCGACGAAATAGCCTCCCGTTGCACACGGTTTGCACTGCAGGGGCTCGGCATTGGGAAGGAGTATTTGCAGGATGTCTGAAATGGACCTTGGGATCACGGAACGTCTTCAACCGCTTCTTGAAGCGGTCAGAACAATGGTTACCGAAGAAATCCTGCCGCTGGAGGAAGAGTTCCTCGAGGAGGTTGGCAAGGGAGATCGCTGGACCTTTACGCCGCGACAGACTGAAATTCTGGAAGGACTGAAGAAAACCGCCAGAGACCGGGGTCTCTGGAATTTCTGGTTGACGGATTCGGACCGCGGCTACGGCCTGACGACGGTGGAATACGCCTATCTCGCGGAAGAGATGGGCAAGGCGCATCTGGGCGCAGAGGTTTTCAACTGTTCCGCGCCGGATACCGGCAATATGGAAGTGCTTGAGCGCTACAGCAGCGAGGAACACAAGGAAAAGTGGCTTGCTCCGCTGCTCGATGGAAAGATCCGCTCGGCGTATCTAATGACCGAGCCCGACGTCGCCTCCTCCGATGCGACGAATATCCAGATGAGCTGCGTCCGCGATGGCGACGAATACGTGCTCAACGGCGAAAAATGGTGGTCGTCAGGGGCCGGCGACCCCCGCTGCGCAATCTACATTACGATGGTGAAGACCGGCGGAGAGGACGAACCGAAACACAAGCGTCACTCGATGATACTCGTGCCCGCAGACACGCCTGGCGTCGAAAAGCTGAGACCGATGCAGGTCTATGGGCATGACGACGCGCCGCATGGTCACTTCCACCTGCGCTTTACCGATGTGCGAGTTCCGGCGGACAATCTCATTCTCGGCGAGGGACGCGGTTTCGAGATCGCGCAGGGTCGGCTTGGGCCGGGGCGCATCCACCACTGCATGCGCGCGATCGGCCAAGCGGAGCGCGCGCTTGAACTGATGTGCACGCGCGCGCTGCGGCGAGAAGCCTTCGGAAAGAAACTGGCGCAACTGGGCGCCAACTACGACATCATCGCAGAAAGCCGTATGGAGATTGAGATGGCGCGACTCCTGTGCCTGAAAGCCGCATGGATGATGGACAAGGGCGACCCGATAGCCGCGGCCCCCTGGATCAGTCAGATCAAGGTTGTCGCGCCCCGGGTCGCCCTCAAGATCACCGACGAGGCGGTCCAGATGTATGGCGGTCAGGGCGTATCCCAGGATACGCCGCTGGCGCGGGCCTGGACGAACCTGCGGACGCTGCGGCTCGCGGACGGGCCCGACGCCGTTCACCGCAGGCAAGTGGCGCGCACGGAACTGCGCAAATACACCCAGGAGCGCGTATAGATGAAGGCGATTGTCTGTGAAGACTACGGACCCCTCGAGGGTCTCGCTCTCAAGGAGATCGACGATCCAGTTGCGACCGGGACCTCTGTCGTGATCCGGCCAGAGGCGATCGGCGTCAATTACCCCGACGGTCTGCTCGTTCAGGGTCTCTATCAAATGAAGCCCGCCACACCGTTCATTCCCGGCATGGAAGCAGCCGGCGTTGTGGAAACCGTTGGTCCTGATGTCAAAGGATTCAAGCCCGGCGACCGGGTAGCGGTTCTCAATCAACTCGGCGCTTACGCCGAGATGGTGACGGCCGACCAGTCGGCTGTATTCCCGCTGCCGGACGGTCTTGATCCATCGGACGCCTGCGCCCTGCTCTGCGCCTATGGCACGTCTCATCATGCGCTCAAGCAGCGCGCGGAACTGCAGCCCGGCGAAACCGTCGCGGTTCTGGGCGCAGCCGGCTCCACCGGGATCGCCGCGATACAAATCGCAAAGGCCATGGGCGCCAGGGTCATCGCGGTTGCGGCCTCTGCGCGGAAGCAGGAAATCGCGAGGCAAAGCGGCGCCGACGAGGCCATCGGCTACGACAATCTCAAGGACGACCTGCGCAATCTGACCGGCAACAAGGGCGTCGACGTGCTTTTCGACCCTGTAGGCGGCGACGCCTTCGACACGGCTTGTCGCTGCATGGCGCGCAACGGTCGCCTGCTCGTTATCGGCTTTGCCTCCGGAAGGATTCCCTCCCTTCCCGTGAACCTGACTCTCGTAAAGGAGTTCTCGGTGGTCGGGGTTTTCTGGGGTGCATTCACCCGGTACGAGCCGGAAGTTTACGCAGACAACATGAAGGAATTGATCGGCTGGCGCATGCAGGGCACGGTCAAACCCTATATCGAGGGACGCTATCCCCTCGCCGACGCTCCGGCCATTCTTAAACGCGTGCTCGATCGCGGCGCGACAGGCAAGATCATTCTGGTTCCGGAGGACACCCCATCGTGAGCAGTTCCAACGACATGTTTGCATTGATCCAGAAACACGACGGTTTCTCCGGGACACGCGAAGGCCCGCAGATCGACGATCTGGGGCTTTATCTCGAAGCAGCGCGTATCCCGACGCCGGAAATCGAGGACGGTCAGGTTCTGATCAAGGTCGCCATGGCGTCCATCAACCCTTCCGACCTTCACTTCATCAAGGGCGAATACGGCCAACCCCGCGTCAAGGGAGCGCCGGCGGGGTTTGAGGCCGTCGGCGAAGTCGTTTCAGGCAAGGGAAGCCGCGCCAAGGCGCTGGTTGGCCAACGCGTGGCATTCACGGTGCAGACGCCAAACTCGGGCGCGTGGGCGGAATATGCCGTCACGCCCGCCACCGTTTGCATTCCGGTCCGCGACGACATGCGCGACGAGGACGCGGCGGGACATATTGTCAATCCGCTGACCGCGTTGGCGATGTTCGATATCGCGCGCAAGGCTGGCGTCTCCAGCTTCATTATGACGGCGGCCAACAGTCAGCTTTGCAAGTTGATGACCGCGCTAGGCCGCGATCACGGCGTCGCTCCGATCTGCATCGTGCGCAAGGAAAGCCAAGTCGCGCATTTGAAGGAACTGGGCGCAAAGCATGTTCTAGTGACTGGTTCTGCGGATTTCATCGAAAAGGCGAAAGAGGTCATCAAGGTTGAAAAGCCGCGCCTCCTGCTCGACGCAGTCGCCAACCAGGTTTCGGCTGACCTGTTCACGGCAATGCCGACCGGCGCGCGCTGGGTGGTCTATGGCAAGCTCGATCCTGAGCCGCCCGTGATCCCGGAAATGGGTCAATTCGTCTTCATGCAGAAGCACATCGAGGGCTTCTGGCTCACGCGCTGGTTTATGGACACCACGCCAGAACAGCAAATGCAGGCGATCGCCGAGGTTCAGGAACGCTTCGTGTCGGGCAAGTGGCAAACGGAAGTCGACGCCGTGATTCGCCTGGAAAATGCAATGCGTGATCTGGTTCCGGCTTTACAGAAGGCCCACGCCAAGGTGATGCTGACACCATGATTATAGAGACCGGACGAAAGGTCGTTCGATAACTGGGAACCGCGCGAGGAGCGGTTCCGACACGGGCTTGGGAGGGCCTCGGATTTGGATATTTTGCAGCTTTTCGTAAGCGGCGCGGCAAACGGGTGCGTCTACGGACTGATCGCTCTCGGCTTTGTGCTGATCTACAAGGCGACGGAAGCGGTCAACTTCGCTCAGGGCGATTTCATGATGCTGGGCGCCTTTATCACGCTCGGCTTCAACAACGCCGAATACATGGATTTGCCGTTCTGGCTCTCTTGCATCCTCGCGATCGGCATAATGGGCTTTCTTGGATACCTCCTCGACTTCGTGGTGCTGCGACGCATGTTCGGACAATCTCAGGTCGCCGTTGTCATCCTGACAATCGCTCTCGGCTTCGTCATTCGCTTTATCGCGGGCGCCATTTGGGGACATGAACCGCAGTCCCTGGAATCGCCCATGACCGGCGTGGAAGTCCGCTTCGGCGGCCTTGTGCTTGGGTTGGACGAAATCGTCGTGATCGCCGTGACGATTATCCTGACGTTGACGCTGTTCCTGTTCTTCGCCCGAACAAAACTCGGCGTCGCCATGCAGGCATCCTCGCAGAACCAGCTCGCCGCCTACTACATGGGCATCCCTGTCAAAAGGATCCATTCGATGATCTGGGCGCTGTCGGGAATCGTTGCAACGATCGCAGGAATCCTGTTCGCTTCCAAAAGCTCAATCGATCCGAACGCAGGCCTGCTCGGCATCAAGGCCTTCGCGGCCGCTGTAATCGGCGGTTTCGGCAGCCTGCCTGGCGCGCTTCTCGGTGGCCTGATTGTCGGACTGATCGAGCCTTTTTCGGCGCGTTACATGCCGGCAGGTTATTCGCAAATCATGCCGTACCTGCTGCTTGTTCTGATGTTGTTCATCCGACCCCATGGGATTTTGTCCCAGGTCCAGACGAAAAAAGTGTGAGGCGGTCAGAATGCGTTTTGTCTTCAAGACTTCCTACGACGCCGATATCAGAATGTTCAAGCATCAGTCGCAGGCCTTCTGGTACCTGCTGCTGCTCGTCGTCGCCATCGCCCTGCCCTTCCTGATCGACGACTATCTGATTGGCGAGGCCACACTGGTTCTGATTTGGGCGATCTGCGGCATGGGCCTGATGATTCTCGTCGGCCAGTCCGGCCAGGTCAGCCTCGGCCACGCGGCGTTCATGGCCGTCGGCGCCTATTCCAATGTCATCTATCAAACCCAGCTCGGCATCCCGTTTATCCTGTCGTTTCCACTGTCTGGCCTGACGGCAGGCGTGGCGGGCGCCATCATCGCAATGCCGACGACCAAATTGCACGGCATCTATCTGGCGATCGCAACGCTCGCAATATCCGTGCTGGCGGAAGATCTGATCGTCATCCTGGAACCGATCACCGGGGGCGTAGGTGGAATTTTTGCGCCGGACATCCAGATTTTCGGGTTCCAGTTCAGCCGATACGGCCATCCTGATGAATTGTATTGGCTCGTGCTCGTCGTCACACTCATCGTGCTTTATTTCTACCGCAACATTATTCGCTCACCCATTGGACGCGCCTTTAGCGCGGTGAGGGATTCGGAAGTCTCGGCAAAAGCCATGGGCGTCAACGTCGCCCGCACGAAAACGATCGCATTTGCAATATCCTGTTTCATCACCGGCCTCGGCGGAGCGCTGATGGGACATTTCGCAACCGTGTTCACAAACGAAACCTTTAACATCATCATCTCGATCACGCTTCTTCTGATGATCGTGGTCGGCGGGCTGGGTTCGATCCACGGCGCGTTTTTCGGCGCGATCATCATTGGCCTCCTGCCGCTTGTCATCGCGTTCGGCCGCGACGGTATCGCAAAAATGCTGGGGGTTGGATCGATCACGATACCCGGCCTAGAGACTGCGATCTTTGGAGGTCTGCTGGTTATCTTCATCCTGTTCGAGCCGCTCGGGATCTACGGTCGCTGGATCAAGATCCGAACCTATTTCTCGCTGTTTCCCTTCTACAGGCGCGACATGTTCCGCCGGCAGAAGAGCTACCTCAAGACGGAGCGCACGCGATGAGCCTTCTCGAACTCAAGGACGTGACCGTGCGTTTCGGCGGCCTGGTCGCCGTCAACGATGTCTCCTTCAACGTCGAGGAAGGCGAGGTCTTTGCGCTGGTTGGTCCGAACGGCGCCGGAAAGTCCACCGTGTTCAACCTGATTTCGCGGTTTTACACACCTGCAAACGGCGACATTCTGTTCGAAGGCAAGTCGATCCTCGGCACGGCGCCGCACGACATACCGGGACTCGGCGTCGCGCGAACTTTCCAGAATATCGAGCTGTTCGAACATTCCTCAGTCCTGCAGAACCTGCTCGTCGGACGACACACGCATTGTCGCTCGTCCTTCCTGTCGGACATGCTCTTTACGCCGTTCGTCCGCGATCAGGAGCGCCATCACCGCGAAGCCGTCGAGCATGTTATCGAGTTTCTCGACCTGCAGCCCTATCGCGACAAGCTGATCGCCGGGCTTCCGTACGGCGTGCGCAAGGTCGTCGAAATGGGGCGGGCTCTGGCAATTCAACCCAAGCTTCTGTTGCTGGACGAGCCTGCTTCCGGACTGTCAGTCGAGGAAACCCAGGACGTCGCCTTCTGGGTCGAGGACATCAAGAAGGTCATGGGCATCACGGTCCTGATGGTCGAGCACGACATGCATCTCGTCAGCTCTGTTTCTGACCGGGTTCTGGCGCTTGCCGACGGCAAGATGCTGGCGATCGGATCTCCCAAGGAGGTGCAGTCCGACCCCGCCGTGATTGAAGCCTATATCGGCGCCGACGATCTGACCGAACAAGAGGAGGCAGTCCTGTGAACATGCATTCCCCGTCTCTCCTCAAGATCGACAATCTCGAAAGCTTCTACGGTCCGATCATGGCCATCCGCGGGGTCAGCCTGCAGGTCCAGGAAGGTCAGATCGTGACTGTGCTCGGCGCCAACGGCGCCGGCAAGACGACGCTTCTGAAAACGATTTCCGGCGTGATGGATCCCGAAAAAGGCACCGTCCATTTCAACGGAAAAGCCATTGAAGGATCGGCGCCTGACGCGGTTGTGCGCGACGGCATCGTCCATGTGCCGGAAGGGAGAGAAATCTTTCCCATATTGAGCGTAGAGGAAAATCTGCGCATGGGCGCCTATACGCGATCGGATCACGCGGAAATCGAAAAGGATCTCGATCTCGTCTACCAGTACTTTCCAATCCTGAAGGAAAGACGCCAGCAGGAGGCCGGCACATTGTCGGGAGGACAACAGCAGATGCTGGCGATCGGCCGCGGTCTGATGGCGAGGCCGAAAATCATGCTGCTGGACGAGCCAAGCCTTGGTCTGAGCCCGTTGCTGGTCAAGGAGATTTTCTTGATCATCCGCCGCCTCAATCGCGAACAGAACGTAACCATGGTATTGGTTGAACAAAACGCCAAGGTTGCGCTGGATGTCGCCCACTACGGCTATGTCATGGAGCTGGGAAGAATTGTGATGAGCGGAGAAGCCAAGAAGCTCGCCCAGTCAAAGGACATACAGGAATTCTATCTCGGCGCTCACCAGGAAACGCAGCGCGGACAAAGACGCTGGAAACAGCGCAAGACCTGGCGCTAGAAAGACAAGGGAGGACATATCGATGGGACAAATGCAATCCCTGCCACCGCAGACGGTCATCGACGGTGTCAGTCTCAACGCCGACCTGAACACCGGGCCGTATTTCATTGACGGGTGCGACACGCTGCCGAAGCTTTTCCTGCAGCGTTGCCGGGAACTGGGTGAACGCACGGCCCACCGGGAAAAGGAATACGGGATATGGCTTTCCTATTCCTGGAACGACTTTCTCGAACATGTCAGGTTGATTGGTCACGGACTGGCGTCTCTGGGCCTGCAGCGTGGCGATGTCGTTTCGATCCTTTCTGAAGACAACAAGGAGTGGATCTACTTCGACCTCGCCACCCAATGCATGGGCGGTGTGATGTCCGGCGTATACACGACCGACTCCGCTTCGCAGCTGGCCTATCTGGTCGACAACTCTCAGAGCAAGTTTCTGGTTGTCGAAAACGACGAGCAACTCGACAAGTTTCTGTCCGCAAGAAACGACATGCCCGGCCTCTCAAAGGTCATCGTACTGGACCGCGAAGGCCTGCACGACTTTCACGACGACGGCGTGATGTTCCTTGAGGAGCTTTACGATCTCGGCCGGATCCACCTGAAGAACAATCCGGATTTGTTCGAGGAGGAGATCGCGCGTTCCAAACCGGAAGATCTTGCCATACTCATCTATACGTCCGGAACGACGGGCAAGCCCAAGGGCGTGATGGTCTCGAACCACAACATCATGTACACGACGTCCGTCGCCGCGGTGACTCTACCGGCGTTCTCAAGCGACGAGCAGGTCTGTTTCCTGCCGCTGTGCCATATTCTCGAACGCCTGATATCGGTCTTCGGACCACTTGCGGCAAAGTCGACCGTCAATTTCGCCGAGAGCACGGAGACGGTGTTCGACAATGTGCAGGAGGTCAGCCCGCACATTTTCACCGCAGTGCCGCGGGTCTGGGAGAAGATCTACTCCCGCATCTCGATCATGATCGGCGACGCGACGCCCTTCGGTCGCTGGGCGTTCAACCGCGCCGTCGCAACGGGCCGCAAACGATCCGATTATCTTTTCAAGGGGAAACCGGTCCCCTTGCTCACCGCGATGCATTACGGATTTTGGGACCATCTGGTCCTGAAGAACCTGCGGCGCATGATCGGAATGGACCGGCTGCGGCGGGGCACGACCGGGGCGGCCCCGATATCGCCTGATCTGATCCGCTGGTACAAGTCGATCGGCGTCGATCTCTATGAAGGTTACGGCATGAGCGAAAGCGCCGGACTGATTTCATTGAACACGGTCGAACACAACAGGGTCGGCAGCGTCGGTCAGGTCGTGCCCGGCGGCGCCATGCGCATCGCCGACGGCGGCGAAATCCAGTACAAGGCGGCGAACGTGTTCCAGGGCTACTGGCGCGACAACGAGAAGACGGCGGAAACATTCACGCCGGACGGCTGGCTGAGGACCGGCGACGTCGGCGAGATCGACCCGGAAGGATACCTTCGGATCACCGGCCGCCTTAAGGACATCATCATTACGGCCGGCGGCAAGAACATCACTCCGGCGGAAATCGAGAACAAGCTCAAATTTTCGCCCTATATTTCGGACGCCGTCATCATCGGCGACGGTCGCAAGTTCCTGACCTGTTTGATCATGATCGATCAGGAGAATGTCGAAAAATACGCGCAGGACCGGAGGATCCCGTTCGGCGACTTCGCCTCGCTTTGCGCGGCGCAGGAGGTGCAGGACCTGATTGCGGGCATTATCGACGAGGTCAACAGGGAGTTCGCCCGGGTCGAGCAGATCAAGGCGTTTCGTCTCATCGACATTCTGTTGACCGCGGAAGACGAAGAGTTAACGGCAACCATGAAACTCAAGCGCGGCTTCGTGGAGAAAAAACACAAAGCGCTGATAGATAACATGTACTCATAGATCCATATCTCGCTAAGGAGGAGAGCTATCATGAGAATCAAACATATGACCATCGCTGCGGCGCTGGCCCTGTCCACGGCAATCGCGCCGCAGGCCATGGCGCAGACCCAAGGCGTCACCGACACGGAAATCCTTATCGGCTCGAACAACGACATGTCCGGCATCTTCGCCGCCTTCGGCGCGCCGGCAATGGACGCCACGCGGCAGTATTTTGAAGAAGTCAACGCCAAGGGCGGCGTCCATGGCCGCAAGCTGCGCCTGATCGCAGAAGATCATGGCTACCAGATGCCGAAGGCCATGCAGAACCTGAACAAGCTGGTCAATTCCGACAAGGTGTTCGTCATGCTCCTGTCGCTTGGCACGCCGATCAATATCGCCAGTTTCCCGCTGTTGGAACAAAAAGGCATTGCCAATGTCGGCCCGCTAACAGCCGCGCGTCAGATGATCGATCCGCCGTCGCCCATCAAATACGCTGGTTTCTCGTCCTATTACGACCAGACCCTGGCCGGGATCGAATACCTCAGGGACAATGAGGGAGCCAAAGTCGTCTGCTCCATGATCCTTCCGACCGATTTCGGCAAGGAAATCCAGGAAGGCGCAAAGGATTCCGTCGACAAGCTCGGCATGACCTATGCAGCGGAAACAACGCACAAGCCCGATGAGCAGGATTTCGTCGGCTCACTCACCAAACTGAAGAATGAAGGCTGCGACACCATCGCTCTGGCGCTCGGCATCAGACAGCTCATTACAGTGCTTGGAACCGCCAAGAAACTCGGAATGGACGACATGAAGTTCCTGGGATCGTCCGCCGCCTTTCACACCGCTGTCGCCAAGGTGCCGGAAGGCATAACGGACGGCTTCTACGCCGCCGCTGGTTGGCCGGACCTGACGACCCGCATGGATGATCCCTACGTCAAGCAGTGGATTGAATCCTACCAGGCTGAGTTCGGTGAATTTCCCGGCACCGGCGCCCTGCTCGGTCGCTCGGCTGCCGAAGGTCTGGTCATGGCGTTTGAAGAGGCTGGCCCGGATCTGAATGCTGAAAGCTTCCAGAAAGCAATGGAAAGCCTGAGCTTCACCGATCCGATCACCGGCGTCCTTATCGACTACTCCGCGGATGACCATCAGGGAGGCGACGCCGTCGTCATCTCCCAGATCCAGGATGGCGCCTGGAAAACTCTCGGAGAAAAATAAGCCTGCATTAAACTGCCTGTACCCCGGATGGGGTACAGGTCTCAATTAGACGACAATATTCCCAATTCATGCACTGAAGGTTCGCTGATGTCCGAAGACGTGTCCTATGAAATCCTTGCTGGCGACAAAGGCGGCGTCGCCGTCATTTCCATCGACAACCCACCGGTCAACGCGGCCGGCCACGCTGTGCGTAAAGGTTTGATGGAAGCCGCCGCACGGTTTAACAAAGACGCGTCGGCGGCGGTCGCCGTGATCGTAGGCAAGGGACGAACATTCATCGCAGGCGCCGACATTCGCGAATTTGGCAAGCCGATCATGCATCCAGTCCTCTATGAGGTCGTCAATGCGATCGAAGCCGTTGACAAGCCTGTGGTCTGCGCAATACACGGAACGGCGCTCGGCGGCGGTCTGGAGACGGCTCTTTCCTGTCACTACAGAGTTGCGCTGAAATCCGCCAAAGTCGGCCTGCCCGAAGTCCATCTCGGCTTGCTGCCGGGAGCCGGAGGAACCCAGCGTCTGCCTCGTCTTATAGGCGTAGAGGCGGCCACGGATATCATCGTCAGCGGACGCCATGTCGGCGCCCCGGAAGCTCTCAAACTTGGCATTATCGATGCTCTCGACGATGGCGACGATCCCCTCCAGGCGGGAATCGATTTCGCACATCGAATCATGAACGAGAACCTGCCCGTGCGCCGGACCAGCGAAATGGAAGACAAGATCGCGGCCGCGAGGGGTAACAAGGCATTGTTCGATGGCATACTGTCGTCCGTCGAAAAGAAGGCGCGCGGACAGATCTCGCCGATCAAATGCGTCGAGGCTATCAAGGCCGCGACCGAATTGCCCTTCGACGAAGGCATGAAATTCGAACGCGACGCGTTCATCGAACTGCTCGGCACAGAACAGCGTGATGCGCTCATACACGCCTTCTTCGCCGACCGCGAAGTCGGCAAGGTGCCGGAACTCGTAACCGGCGCGCCGCGTCCGCTCGACCGCGCAGCCGTGATCGGCGGCGGCACCATGGGGTCCGGCATCACCTGCGCGATGCTTTATTCCGGACTTCCCGTCACGATGGTCGAACGCGATAAAGAAAGCGCAGCCAAGGGTCGCGCCAATGTCGAGAAGATTCTCGATGACGGCCTCAAGCGCGGAAAGATCGATCAGGCGAATCGCGACCGGCTGGCCAACGACCTCTACTCCGTCAGCGCGGATATCGCCGACATTGCCGACGCAGACATCATCATCGAAGCCGCCTTCGAGAACATGGACGTCAAGAAGGAGCTCTTCGAGCGGATCGACAAGCACGCAAAGCCCGGCGCAGTGCTGGCCAGCAACACTTCCTATCTGAATATCGACGAGATTGCCGCCATGACCGGCAGGCCGCAGGACGTTCTGGGACTGCATTTCTTTTCGCCCGCGCATGTCATGAAGTTGCTGGAAGTGGTTGTCGGCGAAAAAACCCTGCCTGACGTGACGGCCACAGGCTTTGCGCTTGCAAAGAAACTGCGCAAGACAGCAGTACGCGCCGGCGTGTGCGACGGCTTCATTGGAAACCGTATTCTCGAGCGTTACCTGACCCAGGCCGCCTACATGATTGAGGAAGGCGCAAGTCCTTATGAGATCGACAAAGCCGTGGTGAATTTCGGCTACCCGATGGGACCACACCAGATGGGCGACCTTGCCGGGCTGGACATCGGCTACGCGAACCGCAAGCGGCTGCGCGACTCGGGATGGAACGGACGCTACGCGCATGATCACATGGACCGGATCGCCGAGCTGGGCCGGTTCGGACAGAAGACCGGACGCGGAGTTTACATTTACGACCAGGGCGGCCGCGGCGGCAGGGAAGACCCGGAAGTCCTCGAAATAATCGACCGTGTGCGAGAAGAAAAAGGAATCGAACCGAAGACCTTTACCGAAGAGGAAATCATGCGCCGCTATTTCGCAGCGATGGTGAATGAAGGCGCGCGCATCGTCGAGGAAGGCATTGCGCTCCGTCCGCTCGATGTCGATATCGCGATGCTCTACGGCTACGGTTTTCCAAGGTGGCGCGGCGGTCCGATGAAACAGGCCGATATCATCGGACTGGACAAAATTCTGGCCGATATCCGGGAGTTTGAGGAAAAGGATCCGGAATTCTGGAGACCGGCAAAACTGCTGGTCGATCTCGTGGAGCGCGGCGAGAGTTTCGACTCGCTGAACAAGAAGGCCGCGTAGCAAAAGCGGATCGCCTCTGAACTGACAAAATGACTGACCGAAGGATCGAGCAATGGATCTAAACTATAGCGATGAGGAACTGGCGTTTCGCGACGAAGTTCGCGAATTCCTGGACAAGGAATTGCCGAAATCTCTTTCCGACAAGGTGTTGACCGGCAAGCGCCTTACTCGAGACGACATGCAGGGCTGGCATGACATCCTCAACAGCCGCGGATGGCTCGCCGACGGCTGGCCGGTGGAATATGGCGGCACCGGCTGGAACGCCGTACAGAAACAGATATTCGAGGATGAATCCTGCGCGGCCGGCGCTCCGCGGATCATTCCATTTGGCCTCAAGATGCTCGCCCCTGTGCTGATCAAGTACGGCTCGGATGAGCAGAAGGACTACTACCTACCGCGCATTCTCGACGGATCCGACTGGTGGTGCCAGGGTTATTCCGAACCGGGCGCCGGTTCGGATCTCGCCTCGCTGAAGACCCGGGCTGTGCGTGACGGGGATCACTATGTCGTCAATGGTCAGAAAACATGGACGACGCTTGGGCAATACGCCAACAAGATTTTCTGCCTCGTGCGCACCTCGACCGAAGGCAAGCCACAGGAGGGGATTTCCTTCCTGCTGATCGATATGGATACGCCGGGCATCACGGTGCGGCCGATCATCCTGCTGGAAGGCACGCATGAAGTGAACGAGGTCTTCTTCGACGATGTCCGCGTGCCGGTCGAGAACCGCATCGGGGAGGAGAACAAGGGCTGGACCTACGCGAAATATCTCCTGACCCACGAGCGGACCAATATCGCGAATGTCGGAGCCAACAAAGTTGCGCTGGCGCATCTGCGGCACATCGCCAAGCTTCAGACGATCCGCGACAAACCGCTGATCGAAGATCCCTACTTCGCACAAAGGCTTGCCCAGATCGAAATGGATCTCGACGCCATGTCCACAACGAACCTGCGGCTGCTCTCGTCGCCGGACAGCGTCGCCAATGCAGGGCCTATGAGTTCGATGCTGAAGATCAAGGGAACCGAGATCCGCCAGGCGATCAACGACCTGACCCGGCGCGCTCTTGGCCCCTACGCCATGCCCTTCGTGTCGGAGGCGCTGGACGCGGGATACAATCAGGAACCGATCGGACCGGACTACGCCGCGCCTGTTGCGGCCGAATACTTCAACAATCGCAAGATCACAATTTACGGTGGATCCAACGAGATCCAGCGCGGAATCATCTCCAAGATGATGATGGGGCTTTGAATGGACTTCACACTTACCGAAGACAGGGCGATGCTGAAGGACATGGTCGCCCGATTTGTCGCAGACAATTATCCGCTGGAGAAACGACACGAGATCGCAGATTCGGCTGATGGTTTTTCCCGGGAGATGTGGAGCCAATTCGCCGAACTCGGCCTGATCGGCGCTCTGTTCAGCGAGGAGGATGGCGGCTTCGGAGGCGCAGGCTTCGATATCAGCGTTCTTTTCGAGGAGCTTGGCCGCGGCCTTGTCGTTGAACCTTTCGTGGCGTCGGCGGTACTGGCCGGCAGCGTGATTTCGCGGCTCGGCGATGACGAACAGAAATCGACGCTGGCCGACATCATCGCCGGCGGCCGCCTCGCCGCCCTTGCGCATGGAGAGCCCGACAGCCGCTACGACGTTTGCGCCGTGAAGACCACCTGTTCCAGGAGCGCGGATGGCTGGACCCTCAACGGGAACAAGGCGGTTGTCCTTAACGCCGACACGGCCGACCTGCTGGTCGTCACGGCGCGCTCATCCGGCGGAGAATGGGACGAAGACGGCGTCTGCGCCTTTCTCCTCCCGGCCGACGCGGACGGGGTTGAGATACGCGGTTATCCAACGATCGACGGTCTGCGCGCTTCCGAAATTTCGCTGAACGACGTGAAAGTCCCTGACAGCGCTGTCCTTGGCGCTGAAGGAAAGGCGTATCCGGCGATCGAAATGGCCGTAGCGCGGGCCAATGTGGCCCTATGCGCCGAATCGATCGGACTAATGGAAATCTGCCGGGACATCACGCTCGACTACCTCAAGACCCGCAAACAGTTTGGCGTGCCGATTGGCAAGTTCCAGGCGCTACAGCACCGCATGGCGACGGTCCTGACCGAGATCGAACAGGCCCGTTCGGCTGTCATCAATGCGGCCGGAAGGCTTGAGCTCGACAGGATCGAGAGGGAAAAGGCGGTCTCCACGGCCAAGACGCTGTGTGGACAGGTCGGCAGGCTCGTGGCCGAGGAAGCCATCCAGATGCATGGCGGTATCGCCATGACCTGGGAGTATTCCCTGCCGCATTTCGCCAAGCGGCTCATCATGATCGATCATCAGTTTGGCGATGTGGATTACCACATGGCGCGCTATATCGAGCTGTCCACCGCACAAGCGGCCTGAACCAAGCAGAAGTTGCACAAAGTGCGCTTCAGCCACGACTTATCGGGGAAAATGCAGCCCTGAGTGTCGGGTTTCGACCATGGACATTCAATTCGATGTTGCTAGACTGCGGCCATAACAAGAAAAATTACGATAATTATCGCTCAAAAAACGGGAAACGAAATGAAAAAGCAAGAAACCGACGCACTTATCAAATCCATAATCGAGCAGGCTCGCAAGAAGCGTCTGAGCCGCCGTGGATTTATGGAAGGCGCGCTGGCGACTGGCGCGACGGCAGCCGCCGCCTCGACCCTGTGGTCTACAAAGGTCGCTGCACAGACGCCGAAAAAGGGCGGAACATTTCGCGTGGGCGTTCATGACGGCAACACCGCCGACAGCCTGGATCCGGGAACGACGGAAAGCGTTTTCATGATCCAGCTTTCGCACGCCGTTCGCGGCTATCTCACGCTGATCACCAACACCAACGAATTGGGTCCGGATGTCGCCGACAGCTGGGAAGCTTCGGCCGACGCATCCGAGTGGACCTTCAAGCTCAACCCCAACGTCACGTTCCACAGCGGCAAGAAGCTGACCGCCGAAGACGTTGTGGCGTCTCTCAACTTCCACCGCGGAGAGAAAACCACTTCGGCGGCCAAGGCGCTCCTCACCGACGTTGTGGACATCAAGGCTGACGGCGACCTGACCGTCGTGATCAAGATGGCTGCGGGCAACGCCGACCTGCCCTACCTGCTCTCCGACTACCACCTCGTCATGCTGCCGTCGGACGGCAACGGCGGCGTCGACTGGGAAAGTGGCGACGGCACCGGCCCGTACAAGATCGACAATTTCGATCCGGGCGTACGCGCGGAGCTTTCCAGGCATGACGGCTGGCACCGCGAAGGCGCCTATTTCGATTCCGTCAACATGCTGACGCTGAACGATGCTAACGCACGCCAGACGGCGCTTGTCACCGGGGACGTCGATGCGATCACTTCGGTCGATCTCAAGACTGTCGGCCTGCTGGAACGCGCGCCTGGCATCAAGATCGACAATGTGCCCAGCGGCTCGCATGTCACGTTACCGATGTTCTGCGACGTTGCGCCTTTCGACAATCTTGATGTGCGACTGGCTCTGAAATACGCCATGAACCGTGAAGAAATCATCGAGAAGATCCTCTTCGGCTACGGCAGCCTGGGCAACGACCATCCGATTGCGCCGTCCCTGCCCTACTGGGCGGATCTGGAGCAACGCTCCTACGATCCGGACAAGGCCAAGTTCCACATGGAAAAATCCGGCCTCGGATCGATCAATGTCGACCTCTCCGCCGCAGACAGCGTGATGAGCGGCGCCGTGGACATGTGCGTGCTCTACTCCGAACACGCAAAGGCGGCCGGCATCGACATCAATGTGGTGCGTGAGCCGAATGACGGCTACTGGTCAAACGTCTGGCTGGTCAAACCGTTTGTCTTTGTGCAGTGGGGCGCGCGTCCGACACCGGATGTCATGTTCTCGCTGGCTTACAAGGAAGGCGCAGCCTGGAACGAAAGCCACTGGGTCAACGACCAGTTCAACAAGCTTCTTGTCGAAGCGAAGTCCGAACTGGACGAAGCCAAGCGCGGCGACATGTACCAGGAAATGCAGCTTCTGTGCCGCGACGATGGCGGAACGGTCGTGCCGTTCTTTATCAACCGCGTCATGGGCCGTCGCGACAATGTCGCCCACGGCGACTTCATCGCCTCGAACTGGGAGCTTGACGGCGCCCGCGGTTACGAGCGCTGGTGGTTCGAAAGCTGAGATCAATAAAAAGAGCTCCGGATTTCGATCCGGAGCTCACAAGACTTTCAAAAAACCTGGCGTTCTCGACGTCAGGTTTTTTTGTCGTGCGCCGCCTCGCCGACATTGTCCACGCCGCGTTCCTCAAGAAGATGCGTGAGCCAGTCCGGATCCATTTCGGGCACCGATGACAGAAGAAGGTCCGTATACTCGTGGTGCGGCGGCTTGAACATCACATCCTTGGGTCCCTGTTCAACCACCTCGCCTTCCTTCATGACGACGACCACGTCGGAGATCGCTCGCACGGTCGCAAGGTCGTGGGTGATGAACATATAGGCGAGATCCAGTTCCTTCTGCAGCCGGTCAAGCAAGCGCAGAATTCCTTCCGCGACAAGCTGATCGAGCGCGCTGGTCACTTCGTCGCAAATGATGAAGGTGGGGCCTGCCGCAAGCGCGCGCGCGATACCGACGCGTTGCTTCTGCCCTCCCGAGAGCTCCGACGGCAGCCGGTTGTAATAGAGCGAAGGTTCGAGTTCGATCTGATTCAGCAACTGGTCGATCGCCGTTTTCAGTTCTGCTCCGCGCAGTCCGCCATAGAATTGCAGCGGCCTGCCGATGATCTCACCGATCGTCTTTTTAGGATTCAGCGCTGTATCCGCCATCTGGTAGATCATCTGGACCTGGCGAAGTTGCTCCTTGCTGCGGTTTTGGTACCGGGCCGGCATCACCTCGCCGTCATACAGGATTTCGCCGGCGTCGGGCGGCAGCAGCCCGGTGATGCACCGGGCGGTCGTCGATTTGCCGGAACCGGATTCGCCAACCACGGCCACCGTCTGACCGCGATAGATGTCGAATGAAACACCCTTGAGCACCTGTACGGGACCGTAGGAGGCGTCTACGCCACGGACCGAGATCAGCGGCGTTTCACTTGCTGGCGGTTGCGGCTTCTGCTCACGCTCGAAACTGCGCACCGACCAGAGGGATTTGGTGTAATCCTCCGTCGGATCGGCCAGCATTTTCCTGGTTTCGGCTTCCTCTACTTCGTCCCCTTTCAGGAGAACCTTGATGCGGTCCGCCATCTGGGCCACGACGGCGAGATCATGCGTGATGTACAGGGCAGCCGTGTTGAACTGCTCGACAATGTCCCTGATCGCCGCGAGCACCTCGATCTGCGTCGTCACGTCGAGCGCCGTCGTCGGCTCGTCGAAGATGATCAGATCCGGACGGCAACTCATCGCCATCGCGGTCATTGCACGCTGCAACTGACCACCGGAAACCTGGTGCGGATAGCGAAAGCCGATCTCCTCAGGATTGGGAAGCCGCAGTCGCCGGTAGAGTTCGATCGCATCAGCCTCCATCTCGGACTTCGAACTGATCTTGTGCAAACGCCCGGACTCGGTGTGTTGCTCGATCAGCTTGTGCGCCGGATTGAAGGAGGCTGCGGCCGACTGCGCGACATAGGCGATCCGCGAGCCGCGAAGAGCCCGACGCTCAGCACGCGAGGCCGTAGTGAGGTCCATGCCGTCGAACAGCACCGAGCCGCCCGAGATGCGGCACCCGTCGCGGGTGAACCCCATGGCTGCCAGACCGATGGTCGACTTGCCGGCTCCGGATTCGCCGATCAGCCCCATGACCTCGCCGCGGTGAAGGGTCAGATTGACCC
Organism: Hoeflea sp. CAU 1731; assembly: GCF_039888615.1. Taxonomy (NCBI): domain Bacteria; kingdom Pseudomonadati; phylum Pseudomonadota; class Alphaproteobacteria; order Hyphomicrobiales; family Rhizobiaceae; genus Hoeflea; species Hoeflea sp. CAU 1731. Next base: position 780,093 of record NZ_JBDQQS010000001.1, read on the forward strand.
CGTGAACGATCTCTGTCCACTCTTCGTCCGAATAGCCTTCGATCCGCAGATCCTTGATTTCGAGCAGAACGCTTTTTTCCTTCACCATCGTCTACTCCTTCAATCCCGACGAAATATGCAGCATCCAGTCGACCACGAAGTTCACGGCGACCGTCAGCAACGCGATAGCCGCCGCCGGAATAAGCGGCGTCAGCAGGCCGAAGGAAATCAGCGATGCGTTTTCACGCACCATCGATCCCCAGTCGGCTGTTGGCGGCTGAATACCAAGACCCAGGAAGGACAGCGCCGAAATCGCAAGGAAGACAAAGCAGAACCGCAGCCCGAATTCGGCGGCCAGAGGCGCGGTGATATTGGGCAGCACTTCCTTCGTTGTCAGATACCAGGTCGATTCTCCACGCAACCGCGCGGCCTCAATGTAGTCCATCACCACGATATTGCCGGCGACCGCCCGGACGAGACGGAATATCAAGGGCGAATACAACAAGGCGATGACGAGGGTCAGATTGACGACGCTGGTGCCGACGATCGTCAGCAAAAGCAACGCGAAGATCAACTGCGGAATGGCCATCAGGATATCGACGATCCGGCCCAGCACCTGATCTACCCAACCACCCATAGACGCGGCAACGAGGCCCGCGACGGTGCCGACGATAAAAGCGATCGCCGTCGTCAGTACAGCGATGCCGACCGTGTTGCGGGCGCCGTAGATCAGGCGACTGAACAGGTCTCGACCGAGCTGGTCGCCGCCGAGGATCATGACATCGTCCGGCGGCGCGAAGGAACTGCCAACCACTTGCGCCTCGCCGAAAGGGGCGATTATCGGGGCAAACACCGCCGCGATGACATAGGCGATGATGACGAGCAACCCGAAAGCCGCCGTCAACGGCGCCTTGCGCATGAGTCTCGCGGGTTCATGCGGCAAGATGTAGGTGAGCGTTTCGCGGAAGCTGTACGAAATGCCGCCGGCGGCCGCCAGCAGCGCGACCCCTATTGTGATTTTTATCAGAACATCAACGCCGCCCAGCAATCCGGAAATCAGCGAAATACAAAGCAGCACGAACAGGACGATCAACCCTGATCGCTGCCGGTAAAACGCGGCTACGCAACACGCGATGATAAGGAGGGCGTAATAGATGACAGCAAAGGAAACCATTATCCCCTCCTCACTTCGGATGACGCAGGCGCGGATTGGACAGGATCGATCCGACATCCGCGATGAGATTGAACATGATGAACGTGGCCGCGAAGATCAGACAGCAAGCCTGTACGACTGGAAAGTCTCGTTTCGTGACGCTGTCCACCAGCAACTGGCCGACGCCGGGATAGACGAACACCACCTCGACGAGGACAACACCTGTGATGAGATAGGCGAGATTGAGCGCGACGACGTTGATGATCGGCGCGAGGGCGTTTGGCAGAGCGTGATGGGTGATGACGCGCGCGTTGGGCACGCCCTTGAGCCGCGCCATCTCGATATAGGGAGACGCGAGCAGATTGATGATCGCAGCGCGCGTCATGCGCATCATGTAGGCCGTGACGACGAGAGCAAGCGTGACCGCCGGCAGTGTGGTCCGATAAATCCTGTCATCGAAATCCATGCCGCTGGTGACATTCGAAATCGACGGGAAGAGCTGGCTTTGAACGGCGAAGAAAGCGATCAGAACATATCCCAGGAAGAATTCCGGCGAGGATATGGAAACGAGGCTGAGAGCATTGGACACCCGGTCGAAGACAGAATTTCGGTAAAGCGCAGTCAGAACGCCGAGGAATATGGCGAGTGGCACAGAGATGGCCGCGGCATAGGCTGCGAGAAACAACGTGTTCGCGAAACGCGGAGCGATCTGCGCAGTCACCGACCGTTTGTTGGCGAGCGACGTTCCGAAATCGCCCTGAACCGCGCCGCCAAGCCATTCGAAATAGCGGGTAACAGGAGACTTGTTCAGACCCAATTCCTCGCGTAAGGCGTCTACTGTTTCCTGCGTCGCAGATTGCCCGAGGATTTGTTGGGCCACATCGCCTGGAAGCAGTTCGACGGCGCCAAAAATAATTATAGAAACTATCAGCAGGGTCACCAAGCCCAGCAGGAGTCGCTTGCCGACCAGCGGCAATACACCACCCATATTCCCCTCCTTCATTGAGGAAGCCCGTTGGTCGGGCATTTTTTAATTCGCAGCCAGTGTCGCAAGAGGCAGGGTGACAAGTCAACAGTCAATTCCCTGGAATGCGCCGGTATGCTGTTGAAAATCCTTTATTTTTAGTTACATAACAACGCCCCAGCCCTATAGGAGCGAGAACAATACAACCACTGTTCATCGCATCAGATCAATTCTGCGGTTGTGTCCGCAGTGTCCTATGGCTCTGTCGCAAGCAGTCCATCGCCGAACCAACCGACGCCATTTGACCGTCAGAGTGACACAATTTGGACGGGCCCATGACCATCCACTGCGTCATGCACCTTGTGCAAATACGACAACCAGATGACACCATCGCAGATCCGGAGTACCATCAGGTGATCTGATTTCGCATCGTGAGCGTAAATAAAACGGGCGAACAAAAGAGATACAAGGAGATGTTTCATGCGTATGGTGGCATTCCTGGTCTTCTCGCTCATGCTCTCGATCGGACTGGCGCGGGCCGAAGACAACGCCAAAATCGTTCAAGGCATCATCAAACAACAGATCGAGGCGTTTAGAAGCGATGATGGGGAAACCGCCTATTCCTTTGCGGCTCCGGGTATCAAGAGCGCCTTTCCAGACACCCAGCGCTTCATGGAAATGGTGAAGAACAGGTACGGCCCGATCTACCGTCCAGGAAATCTGACCTTCGGCCGAAACGCCAGCGAAGGCGATGGCAGGTTGATGATACAGGAACTGCTGATCACCGATACGAAAGGCAAGAGCTGGCAGGCCGTTTACATTCTCGCCAGACAGGATGACGGAACCTATCGCATCACCGGCGTCCGACTGACGCCGATCCGCGATTCAGCGATCTGACGGAATTACCGCACGACTACAATGGAATATTATCATGCTTTTTCCATGGGTTTGTCAGATTTTTCTCACGTAGAAGCCGAAGTCCAGTAGCGACCCGCTTGCGCGTCGAATGCGGCATGATCACCTCGTCTATATAACCGCGTTCGGCCGCCACGAATGGCGACAGAAACCGTTCCTCGTATCGTTTCGTATGCGCCGCAATCTTCTCTTGATCTCCGACATCCTTGCGGTGGATGATCTCGACCGCGCCTTTCGCGCCCATAACCGCGATTTCGGCTGACGGCCAGGCGTAATTGAGATCACCCCTGAGGTGTTTCGACGCCATGACGTCATAGGCGCCGCCATAGGCCTTGCGTGTAATGATGGTGACCTTCGGGACTGTGGCCTCGCCATAGGCGAACAGCAGTTTCGCGCCATGCTTGATCAGTCCGCCATATTCCTGAGCCGTTCCGGGCAGGAAGCCCGGCACATCGACGAAGGTAACGATCGGAATCCCGAAACAGTCGCAGAAACGCACAAACCGCGCCGCCTTCCTGGACGCATCGCTGTCGAGAACGCCTGCAAGAACCATTGGCTGGTTGGCGACAAACCCCACTGTTCGGCCTTCCACCCTGCCAAAGCCGCATACGATGTTGGCGGCGAATTTGGCTTGAATCTCGAAAAAATCGCCTTCGTCGATCGTCTTCTGGATCACTTCCTTGATGTCGTAGGGCTTGTTGGCGTTGTCGGGAATCACGAGATCCAGCGACTTGTCGGGAACATCGATCGGCTGGAAATTGTCGATTTCCGGAACTTCCGACGTGTTGGAAAGTGGCAAAAGGTCAATAAGACGCCGCATCTGCAAAAGCGCCTCGACATCGTTTTCATAGGCGCCGTCTGCGATCGAGGACTTCGTCGTGTGGATCGACGCGCCGCCCAATTGCTCGGCTGTGACCGTCTCGTTGGTAACGGTCTTCACGACATCCGGTCCGGTGACGAACATGTAGGATGTGTCGCGCACCATGAAGATGAAATCGGTCATGGCCGGCGAATAGACATCACCGCCGGCGCAGGGCCCCATGATGACAGAAATCTGCGGTATAACGCCGGAAGCGAGGATATTGCGCTGGAACACTTCGGCGTATCCGCCGAGCGCGGCCACGCCTTCCTGGATGCGCGCTCCGCCGGCGTCATAGAACCCGATGATTGGCGCGCGGTTGCGCAACGCCATGTCCTGCAGCTTGGTGATCTTGGCTGCGTGAGCTTCCGAGAGAGAGCCGCCGAAAACCGTGAAGTCCTTGGCGAAAACAAATACTTTTCGGCCGTTGACCGTGCCCCAGCCAGTGATGACGCCGTCGCCGGGTATCCTGGTTTCCTCCATCCCGAAATCGGTGCAGCGGTGTTGCACGAACATGTCGAATTCCTCGAAGGAGCCCTCGTCGAGAAATGTTGCGATGCGCTCGCGCGCGGTCAGCTTTCCGCGAGAATGTTGCACATCGATGCGCTTCTGCCCCCCGCCGATTCTCGCTTCCGCGCGGCGCTCCTGCAATTCCAGCAACACGTCTTTCAATTTGATCCCCCGATACGTTCTGTTCCAGCCACCTTGTAGCCCAATCAACCCACGCCGCTCAACCGCCCGTAACCGCCTGCAGCGTTTTGGCGGCAGCCATCATTTCGCGCTGTCTGAACTCGCGTCGCAGACGCGCCTCCGCATCCTCGCCCCATTGCCGGATATTCCAGTCTTCATCGACATGCGCCGCAGCCCAGGCTTCTTCCGCTTCAATTTCCTGGAAGGCCACCGCCAGCGCCAGCAATGCAGACCCTGTCAGGGACGTCATGCTGTGCAGCGCCGCAACGACGAATGGATCCTGGAACTGCTTCAGGTGAATGTTGACCGCGCGCAGGGATTCCGATGGCTGCTCGACATGCATCACCCCCTCGGCAAGCACGAAACGGGCTCCGAGCCGGGAATGCGCCCAATCGATGATCGGATCCCATACCTCGTTCTGGCTGGCTACAAGCCCCTCCGGAGAACCGGCGCGGTAACAAAGCAAATCCGTCCCGGCAAAGCGCAGAACATCTTCAAGCACTGCTTCGGCTTCCAGGGCTACGCCGTCGAGAGCGGTATTCGCGAGCCGCGTCGCGGGCATGGCGGCCGGATCGATCAATTTTTCCTGGCTGTTCCATTCGTCGGCGATCAGTTCAGCCAGCGCCGGCGTCGGCAGCTTCAGAACAGACCTGGCCGGCGTGCGCACGGTCTTGCCGTCGAGTTGCACGACGAACCCGCCGTCTTCCTCAGCGGCAGCCGCCTGTTCATAGAAACGCTTGGGCAATTGCCGGCCGGAATGTCCCTGGGCCAGACGGACTGGATCGGCGTCCTTCTGCGCGTCATACAGTTCTTCAAGCAAATCCCGCATATCTACTCCGTCACGCCTATCAGGTGATCGAGAACTTCCGACGGATGGCTGATCGTGCTGTGCGCTCCGGCCTCCGTCAGTTCGTCCGGCGTGCTATACCCCCAGGTAACGCCAATCGCTCTGGCGGCCGCCGACCGCGCCATCTGCATATCGTAAATCGCGTCGCCGACCACGATCGTGTCAGCCACGTCCACGCCTACGTCGCGACAGCATTCAAGCACCATGGCGGGGTGTGGCTTAGAAGGGCACTCATCGGCGGTGCGGCTTGTGAGGATTGCCTTCTCCAGGCCGTGGCGCGTGAGCAAATTATCAAGGCCGCGCCGCGACTTTCCGGTGACCACCCCGAGCAAGATGTCGTCCCGGCCGCGCAACTCGTCGAGCAGGTCCCATATACCGTCGTAAAACGGCTCGTGAACCTCCTGCTCCTCGCGCATCGTCAGACTGTGATGCTTGTAGCGCACGACCATGTTGACGATCCGGTCATTGATCTCTTCCTGCATAAGCACCGAGATAGCCTTGTCGAGCGTCAACCCGATGATGGACTTGGTGTGATGCAGTTCCGGAACGGCAAGACCTTCTTCGGCGAACGTCCTTTCCATGCTGGCGTGGATGACGTGGGCGCTGTCGATCAACGTGCCGTCGCAATCGAAAAGAACGAGCTTCATTCGGCGTGATCCTTGTCGAACCCCAGAAGGTTCCAGCTCTGGACCATGTGTGGCGGGAGCGGCGCCGTCACATCGACAGTCCCCTTACCGTCCGGATGCGGTATCACAATGCGCCTGGCGTGCAGGTGCAGCTTGTTCTGGAGGCCGCCCGGGAAATCCCAGTTCTGATCGGCTTCGAAATATTTGGGGTCGCCGATGATCGGACAATCGAGATGGGCGGCGTGGACGCGCAATTGATGGGTGCGCCCGGTATAGGGCTGCATTTCAAGCCAGGAAAGGTTCTGGCCCGCCTGTTCGATCACCCGGTAGTAGGAGACGGCATGGTCAGCGTCCGGCTCGCCGTGCTTTGCGACGCGCATGCGATCCCCATCCGGCGTCGTTTCCTTGACAAGCCAGGTCGAGATCCGGCCTTCCTTCTTGCCCGGCGCGCCCTTGACCAGAGCCCAGTAGACCTTCTCAGTGGCGCGCTCACGAAAGGCGGCTGTCAATCGCTGCGCGGCCTGCCGCGTCCGGGCGACGACCAGCACGCCCGACGTATCCCTGTCGAGCCGATGAACCAGACGCGGCTTCTCGCCTCTCTTGTTGCGCCAGGCCTCCAGCATGCCGTCGACATGCCGCGCGACCCCGGAGCCGCCCTGCACGGCCAGACCCGCAGGTTTGTTGAACACAAATACCTTCGGATCCTCATAGATCAGCATAGCTGACAAACGTTCGGCGTCGGATGCATTGGTGGATTTTGCAGCGCTCGTCGGCTTCTCCGCATCCAGAGGTGGAACGCGGATCGTCTGGCCGGGCTGAATACGCGTATCGGCTTTTGCGCGGCCGCCATCAAGGCGAATCTGGCCCGACCGCAGAAGCTTCTGCAGGCGACCGAAACCGAGACCCGGGTAATGGGTCTTGAACCAGCGATCGAGGCGCATGCCGCTCTCGTCGCTATCAACGGTTTTCTGTTCTACACCCGCCATGATTCCGATCATTCCTAGGTAAGGCCGCGAACAAGCGCCAGTCCCGCGAAAAGCGCAAGTATCGACAGCGCCACACTTGCAAGCACATATCCCGCCGCCGTCAGCGTCGCACCGCGCTCCCACATGACCACGACATCAAGCGAGAAGGCGGAGAAAGTCGTGAAGCCACCCATAATCCCTGTCGCAACAAGCAAACGCAGTTCTTGCGAACTATCAAATTTTCGGACCAGCAGTTCGATGAATACGCCTATCAGGAATGACCCCACGATGTTTACTGTCAGCGTTCCCCACGGAAATCCCGGTCCAAACCACCGCAGGGTCAACAGGCTAGTCAGATGACGAAGCGAAGCCCCGACGGCTCCTCCGAGAGCGACGATGAGAAAGTGGTACATTCCTTAGCGTTTAGAGACTTTCATCGTCCTTGGGAACCGTCAAACCGTTGAAATTCGGCCATTCCGACAATCTGGCTTTGTTTCGGGATTTTGCCGAATCCGGCTTCTCTTCAAATTGGCTTTGTTTCGGGAATCGACGAAAATTCAGGCTATTCACCAGTCTGGCTTTGTTTCGGGAAACCTCAATTTCAGCATTGAAATGGAGATGAGCCCTTATAATGGAGCTACCGATATAGTGCGGCGACGCTGCTTGACAAGCAGCCAAAAGCACACGGTTCCACCTCTTCGCCCTCTGCAATCCTGGTTCTCACGCGGCCGCCTTTTGCAAGCGCTGAAGAAGATCCCTGCCCTCGAGCGCCGGCGATTGTCCCATTGCGAAAGCATCCTCGACGAGCGCGATCACTGCGGCGTTGACCGGTATGGACGCATTGAGCTTTGCCGCCAGTTCCACCACCGCGCCGTTGATAAAGGCAATCTCCGACTTGCGGCCTCTGTCAAGATCGTCGCGCATGGACGACCGGGCCTTGTCGTCTATCTTCAGCATGCTTGCCGCCACGCGCTCGAACAGCCAATTCGGAAGCCGAAGGATCGAGGCCATCAGTCCTGGAGGCGCCTTTCCTATCTTTGCGGGGCTTACGCCGGCGGTTTTGAGCACAGTCAGCGTTTCCTCGATAAGCAGCGCAAGCGCGCGGCGATAGTCGCGATCGAGCAACTGCCGACGCAACGGCATATCCGAGAGCACATTGAGCCCATTGTTGAGGTTGAGGAGCAGCTTGCCCCACAACACGGCCTTCATGTCCAGCGATGTTTTTGCACTCACGCTGGCCGCGTTCAGGCGATCGACAAACACGCGGGCGACCGGGTGATCCTCGATATAGATGTCGCCATCCGTTCCGAGATGAAAATGCGCGCCTTGCAGACGCGCGACGTTGAAGGCGACCATGCCGGCGAGAACCGTACTATCAGGCAGACGGCGTCTCAGAACATCGGCGTTGGCGACGCCATTCTGCAGACTGATCACGACGGCGTTGGAATCAATCGCGCCTGCCATTGCAGCGGCCGTTTCTTCCGTCGCCGGACTTTTCACACAGACGAGCAGGATGTCGCATTCTTCCAGTCCGGATAGATCTGTTCTGAAATCCACGGCCTCCGCAGGCAGGTCCGCCATTCGTCCGTCATGGGATGTCAGGCGCAACCCGGCTGACCGAATATCCGACGCGACGTGTTCACGACCGAAATAGCGGACCGCGCATCCCGATTGCTGAAGACAGCCGCCGACATAGCAGCCGATCGAGCCTGCCCCGAGAACGCCGATCAGCATATCGTCAATCGTCTTCGCCATCCGCCGCCTGCTTGCGCTGTCTCAGATTGGCCCAATAGTCGAGCCGTTTTCGGATATCCCTTTCAAAGCCGCGTTCGGGCGGATCGTAGAAAGTATGCCGACCCATCTTTTCCGGGAAGTAATCCTGTCCCGAAAAGGCGTCGGGTGTATCGTGATCGTACTGATATTCGCTCCCGTATCCCTCGCTCTTCATGAGTTTTGTGGGCGCATTGAGAATGTGTTTCGGCGGCAGCAGCGAGCCGTACTCCTTTGCCGCCCGCATGGCCGCCTTGTACGCGACATAGGCCGCGTTCGATTTCGGCGCGCAGGCGAGATAGATGCAGGCTTCCGCCAGCGCCAGTTCTCCCTCTGGCGACCCGAGAAAATCGTACGCGTCCTTGGCGGCGTTTGCAACGACAAGCGCCTGGGGATCGGCAAGTCCGATGTCTTCGGACGCCATGCGCACCAGACGCCGGCCGAGAAACAGCGGGCTCTCGCCAGCGTCAAACATGCGGCACAGGTAATAAAGCGCGGCGTCCGGATCGGAACCACGCACCGCCTTGTGCAACGCCGAGATGAGATTGTAATGCCCGTCCTGGCTCTTGTCGTAGACAGGCGCTCGCCGCTGCACTAACTCCTGCAGCGCTTCTGCGTCGAAGGTCTCGCCCTCTCGCGCCGACCGCCACACCTCTTCGGCGAGCGTCAGGATGGCGCGCCCGTCGCCGTCCGCCATACGCACAAGGCTTGCCCGCGCCTCATCATCGAGCGGGAGCGACTTGCCTTCGAGCGCTTCAGCGCGCTCGAGCAATCGGCCGAGACTTTCTTCGGCATGCGATTTGAACGTGAGCACCCGTGCCCGCGAAAGCAGAGCGGCGTTGAGTTCAAAGGACGGATTTTCCGTGGTTGCGCCGACGAGGATGACTGTGCCGTCCTCCATGACCGGCAGGAAACTGTCCTGCTGGGCCCGGTTGAACCGATGGATCTCGTCCACGAAAAGCAGCGTCTGCCGGCCTGACATGCGACGCGCGCGCGCCGCATCGAACGCCTTCTTGAGATCCGCTACGCCGGAAAAGATCGCCGACAATTGCTCGAAGGCGAGATCCGTCTCATTGGCGAGTAGCCGCGCCACCGTGGTCTTGCCGGTTCCTGGCGGCCCCCAAAAGATCATCGAACCGAGCGACCCTGTCGCAAGCATGCGCGACAGCACGCCGTCGGCGCCGGTGAGATGTTCCTGCCCCGTCACCTCGGCAATGCTTTTCGGACGCAGCCTATCGGCCAATGGCCGGCTGCGTTCCGCCATTTCATCCGCAAGTGAAGCAAACAGGTCTGACATGCAGACTATCGTATCAACTGGCTGAACCGCTTTCCATCGCGATTGATCTCGAACCTCCAATAGGGCTGACGACGGCTGACAATTTCCACCATCTGATTGACGCTTGTAACTGTTTTGCCGTTGACCACCGTGACGATGTCGCGCTCCTTCAGGCCGAAACGCACGGCGGGCGATCCGGATTCGACCGCCAGAATCACGACGCCTTCCTGACCCGTTGGCATGTTCAGATCCTCGGCAAGTTTTGGAACGAGGTCAGCCACAGTTGCGCCTGCGAAGGGATTGTTGCCGGAAATCACGGTCTCCGCCCCTTTGCCGCGGCTCCAAGGCGCTTCAAGGGTGATGGTGATTTTCCTGATCTTCGAGCGGGACATGACCTCGAACTCGGCGTCCCTGCCAACACCTGCAGTCGCCAATCGGTAGCCGAGCGCATCGGGATGCTCCACCACAACGCCATTCATCGAAATGACCAGATCACCGACAGTCAAACCGCCTTTGTCGGCAGGCCCGTTTTCTGCGACATCCGTGACGATCGCGCCGCTGGCCCTTTTCATACCCAGGGCTTCCGCCATATCCCCTGTGACTGCGGAGAAGGTCGCCCCTATATAAGGCCGCTTGAACCGCTCATCGCCCCGCTTGGCTGCATCGACCACGGCTTTCACCATATTGGCGGGGATCGCGAAACCAATTCCGTTGGAGCCGCCCGACCGCGAGAAAATCGCTGTATTGATGCCGATCAGATTGCCGTGCATGTCGATCAGCGCGCCGCCGGAATTGCCCGGATTGATGGCTGCGTCTGTCTGGATGAAAAAGCCGAAGTCGGAAATCCCGATGCCGTTGCGCGCCAGCGCCGAGACAATGCCGCTGGTCACGGTCTGGCCGACACCGAAGGGATTGCCGATTGCAAGAACAATGTCGCCGACTTCGAGACGATCGGAATCGCTGTAGTCGATGGCGGTGAAAACATCATTGCCTTCAATCTGCAGGACGGCGATATCCACCCGCTTGTCCTTCAGCAGAACCTTGCTTGAGTATTCCCGGCCGTCGGCGAGCGCCACCTTGATTTCGTCAGCGCCATCGATGACGTGATTATTGGTCACAATCAAACCGGTTGCGTCGACGATGACGCCGGAACCGAGGCTCGATTGCTTCTGACTGCGATGCGGCATGCGCTGTCCAAAAAAACGCTCGAAGAAAGGATCTCCGGCAAAGGGCGACGACTGGCGCACCATCCTTTCGGCATAGACGTTGACGACAGCGCCGGCGGTTTTCTTGACGAGTTCCGAGTAGGAATAGAGCAACTGCGCCTGGCTGTTCGGCACGACGCGCTTCGCGGCCGCATTGTGAACCGGCAGCGGCACATGAGCGACCTTTGTTTCGCTGAACGAACCGGCGACAAACCCGCCGAGAACGCTGTTGCCGAACGGCGCCCGCGCCTGCGCGATCATGATTGCCGACCCGACGGCCAGAACGGCCAAAATCACAGGATACAGCACTCTCTTATTGCGCATGGGGCAACTCCGATTGGTCTTGATTTGATTGAATCGCTACCATGATAATCGATCTGAACTGCCATAAAGAAGGCAATTTGTCACGATTACCAAATTGTAATGTCGCCAGGTATATAGGCTTCGAAACAAACGAAAAAAGCCGGGCGTTGCAGCCCGGCTTCGAGTTCATTCGGAGCAGTCAGTTCTTATGCTGCTGCTTCTTCTTCATTCGCATCCGCTTCGAGGCGGGCGAAATCTTTTGCGCCACGGGCGCTTTCGTCGCGATCAACGAATTCAATGACTGCGAGCGGAGCATTGTCGCCCCTGCGGAAACCGGCCTTCATGATGCGCGTATAGCCGCCATTGCGGTCGGCGTAGCGCGACGCAATGGTGTCGAAAAGCTTGCGGACCATTTCATCGTCGCGGATCTTCGAGATAGCCTGACGGCGAGCGTGCAGATCGCCGCGCTTGCCGAGCGTGACGAGTTTCTCGACGATCGGGCGGATCTCCTTGGCCTTCGGCAAGGTGGTGATGATCTGCTCGTGTTCGATAAGAGCTGCCGCCATGTTGGCGAACATCGCCTTGCGGTGGCTGGCAGTCCGGTTGAGCTTGCGGCCTGACTTGCGATGGCGCATGAGCTTTCTCCTGTGATGCAGACCTCAAGCCTGCGGGTTACTGGTTCAATATTGATCTTCGTAGCGCTTGGCCAGATCTTCGATATTTTCCGGCGGCCAGGCGGGCACTTCCATACCGAGGTGCAGACCCATCGATGCGAGAACTTCCTTGATCTCGTTCAGCGACTTGCGACCGAAGTTGGGCGTACGCAGCATTTCGGCTTCGGTCTTCTGAATGAGATCGCCAATATAGACGATGTTGTCGTTCTTCAGGCAGTTCGCCGAGCGGACCGACAGCTCCAGTTCGTCGACCTTCTTCAGCAGAGCCGGATTGAACGCGAGTTCCGTCGCCTGCGTCTCCTCGACTTCCTTCTGCGGCTCGTCGAAATTGATGAACACGCCAAGCTGGTCCTGCAGGATACGGGCGGCGAATGCGATAGCGTCTTCACCGGTCACCGATCCGTCGGTGTCGAGCGTCATGATCAGGCGGTCATAATCGAGAACCTGTCCCTCGCGGGTGTTCTCGACCTTGTAGGAGACCTTCTTGACCGGCGAATAGAGGCTGTCGACCGGGATCAGTCCGATCGGAGCGTCTTCGGCGCGGTTGCGATCAGCCGGCACATAGCCCTTGCCGTTGGCGACGGTGAATTCCATGCGGATTTCGGCGCCTTCATCGAGCGTGCAGATGATGTGGTCCGGATTGAGGATCTCGATATCGCCGACCGTCTGGATGTCGCCGGCGACGACGGCGCCCGGGCCCTGCTTGCGCACAACCATGCGCTTGGGCTCGTCGCCTTCCATCTTGATGGCGATTTCCTTGATGTTGAGGACGATGTCCGTCACGTCTTCGCGGACGCCGGCGATCGACGAGAACTCGTGAAGAACGCCATCAATCTGAACAGCGGTGACTGCAGCGCCGCGCAGCGACGACAGCAGAACGCGACGCAGCGCGTTGCCGAGCGTAAGGCCAAAACCGCGTTCCAGCGGCTCGGCGATCAGACGGGCGCCGGTGCGCCCCGACGAGGTGATCTCGATCTTGTTCGGCTTGATAAGCTCTTGCCAGTTTTTCTGAATCATATGTCTTGCCTTCCGTTCCTTGCCACCATCCAATCGTGACAAAAGAGCTGGAGAACCAAGAGGAGCGCGTCATGCGCTCTTTGGTTTTGGATGTTCGATGCGGTCAGACGCGGCGCTTCTTGCGAGGGCGGCATCCATTGTGCGGGATCGGCGTTACGTCACGAATAGAGGTAATCGTAAAGCCAGCGGCCTGAAGCGCGCGCAACGCCGATTCGCGACCGGAACCCGGTCCGCAAACTTCGACCTCAAGCGACTTCATTCCGTGTTCCTGAGCCTTCTTGGCGCAATCTTCGGCGGCGATCTGCGCGGCGAACGGAGTCGACTTGCGCGAACCCTTGAAGCCTTTTGCGCCGGCGGACGACCAGGCGATTGCATTTCCCTGTGCGTCGGTGATGGTGATCATCGTATTGTTAAATGACGAATTGACGTGCGCCACTCCCGACGAAATGTTCTTGCGCTCGCGACGGCGAACACGGGCTTCCTTAGCCATATCTTACCTTTCAGAGATCTCTACACCGCCGTATTTCCAGCGGCTACACCGGGCGGGGATAACCCCGACCCCAATTCTCAAAGCCTGCCCAAAGACGGGTGGCGGGACAGCGCGATACCGCGCAGCCCTATTTCTTCTTGCCTGCGATGGCCTTGGCCGGCCCCTTGCGGGTGCGCGCATTGGTATGCGTGCGCTGGCCACGGACAGGCAGGTTGCGACGATGACGAAGACCGCGATAGCAGCCCAGGTCCATCAGACGCTTGATGTTCATGGAACGCTCGCGACGAAGATCGCCTTCGACCTGATAGTCGCGGTCGATCGTTTCGCGGATCTGAATTACATCGGCGTCGGAAAGTTCGTTGACACGACGTTCCGCCGGGATGCCGACCTTCTCCGTGATTTCCTTGGCGAAGGCTGAGCCTATGCCATGAATATACTGCAGCGCAATAACAACGCGCTTGTTGGTCGGAATATTGACGCCAGCAATACGGGCCACGCCTGTTCTCCTTGACTTCCGGTCTCTGCTCGACAGCCACAATGGCAGCCTGCTTCCAATATCGGGACGTAAACAAGCGATCAGCCCCGGTTCTCTGAATTTAGAAAACCGCGCCAACCGCTCGATATTCTCGAATTGGCGGGGTTTCTATCGGACTCGGGTATCGATCGTCAACACACCAGATCCAAATTTTCGACGCAAACGGTCAAAAATATCGGTCATTCTCCCCCAAAGGGTCAGAGATTGGCCAAAATAGTGTCAATCTGCTCCGATACGGCGTCAATTTCCGCCATTCCGTCCACTCCATACAAAAGTCCTTTTGCATGGTAGTAGCCGATCAGCGGCGACGTTTCCTTGTAGTAAGCCCAAAGCCGCGTTCGAACCGTGTCTGCGTTGTCGTCCGGTCGCCGCTTGAACTCTGTGCCTCCGCACTTGTCGCACACACCCGCCTTCTTCGGCTTCAGAAACGTATCGTGATAACCGGCGCCGCACGTGGCGCAGGTGTAACGTCCGGAAATGCGCTCCACCAGAATATCGTCGTCGACGCGAACCTCGATGGCGCAATCGAGCGGCATGTCCTTTTCCGAAAGCATCCGGCCAAGCGCATCGGCCTGCACCAGTGTTCTCGGAAAACCATCGAGGATGAATCCGTCCTTGCAGTCCGGTTCATCCAGCCGCTCGGACACTATCGCGTTGACGATATCGTCCGACACCAGCTTTCCTGCGTCCATCACCGCCTTGGCGCGAAGGCCGACTTCGGTTTTATTGGCGACGGCCGTGCGAAGCATGTCGCCTGTCGAAAGCTGTGGCATGCCGTGCTTCTCGACCAACCTTTGCGCCTGCGTCCCCTTGCCGGCGCCCGGCGGTCCCAGCAACACTAATCTCATCGTCCCCTCTTTCCTCCTCGAAGCTTGGACTTCTTGATCAAGCCCTCATATTGCTGCGCAATCAAGTGTCCCTGCACCTGCGCCACTGTATCAAGTGTTACGCTGACGACAATCAGCAGGGACGTGCCACCGAGATAAAAGGGGATTCCGGTCTGCGCAATGAGCATTTCGGGTAAGAGACAGACGAATATCAGATAGATCGCGCCCACGACGGTGATGCGGGTCAGGACGTAGTCGATATACTCGGCCGTGCGCTCTCCCGGTCGAATGCCGGGGATGAACCCGCCGTGGTTCTTCAGATTGTCCGCCGTGTCCTTCGGATTGAACACAACGGCCGTATAGAAGAACGCGAAGAAGCCGATAAACGCTGCATAGAGCACCATATAGGCCGGCTGTCCGTGACCGAGCGTGGCCAAGAGCGTCGTCGCCCAGGCCGGCAGGTCGGTAGAGCTAGAAAAACCGGCGAGCGTGGTCGGCAAGAGCAGAAGCGAGGAGGCGAAGATCGGCGGAATAACGCCGGCCGTGTTCAGCTTGAGCGGCAGGTGCGATGAATCGCCCTGGAACATGCGGTTGCCGACCTGACGCTTCGGATACTGGATCAGAAGCCGCCGCTGCGCGCGCTCGACGAACACGATGAAGGCGATGACGCCGATGGCGATAAGCACGACCAGAACGATGATGCCGGCCGAAAGAGCGCCCGTGCGTCCGAGTTCCAGCATTCCTGTGATGGCGCCTGGAAGCCCCGCGACGATGCCCGCGAAGATGATCAGGGAGATACCGTTGCCGATGCCGCGGGCGGTGATCTGCTCGCCGAGCCACATCAGGAACATGGTGCCGCCCACAAGGCTGATCACAGTTGAGATGCGGAAGAACCAGCCAGGATTCGTGACGATGCCTTCACTGCTATCGAGACCGGCCGCGATCGCGTAGGCCTGGACGGCCGCAAGCAACACGGTGCCGTAGCGCGTGTACTGGTTGATGACCTTGCGGCCCTGTTCGCCTTCCTTCTTCAATTGCTCGAGCGTCGGAACCACCGACGTCATGAGCTGCATGATGATGGAGGCCGAGATGTACGGCATGATTCCCAGCGCGAATATGGCCATGCGCTGTACGGCGCCCCCAGAAAACACGTTGAAAATGCCGAGAATGCCGCCGGATTGCTGCTGAAAAGCGCGGGCGAAACCGTCGGGGTCGATGCCCGGCAGGGGAATGTATGTGCCAAGCCGATAGACCAGAAGCGCAGCCAGTGTGAACCAGATGCGCTTCTTTAGATCCTCAGCCTTGGCGAAAGCTGAAAAATTGAGATTGGATGCGAGTTGTTCGGCTGCAGATGCCATGCGAATCTCCGCGTGACCGCCACCCCGGGAAGCTCCGGATCGTTACCGGGATGCGGTCATGATTGCCTATGAAGAAACATCAAAGGTTCGAATGAACCAGGAATTCGATGCCTCCAACTTCCTCCTCCGGGACGCTGTATCATCCATATGGGGATCGGCTGGCCCGGTTCAAACGTCCGGGCCCGCCAGGTTTTATTCGGCGGCGTTCAGCACCTTGATGGAGCCGCCAGCCTTTTCGATTTTTTCGATCGCCGTCTTCGACGCGCCGGCGACTTCGAGGCTGACCTTGGCCTTCAATTCGCCATCGGACAGGACGCGAACGCCGTCTCTCACGCGCTTCAACACGCCAGCGGCCTGAAGCGCAACCGCGTCGATCGTTCCCGATGCGTCGAGCTTACCGGAATCGATGGCGGTCTGTATGCGACCGATCGACACGATGTTGTAGTCCTTCGCGAAAATATTCGTGAAGCCACGCTTCGGAAGACGCTGATAAATCGGCATCTGACCGCCTTCGAAGCCGTTGATGGCGACGCCCGAACGCGATTTCTGACCTTTGACGCCACGGCCGCCGGTCTTGCCCTTGCCGGATCCGATGCCACGTCCGACCCGCTTGCGGTCCTGGACGGCTCCGTCCTTGTCTTTCAGTTCATTCAGTTTCATTTTCAACTCCCTCAGGCTTCGTCGACGACGCGCACGAGGTGACGAACCTTGCGGATCATGCCACGGACTGCCGGCGTGTCTTCCAGCGTCCGGCGGCGATGCAATTTGTTCAGTCCAAGCCCGATCAGCGTCTGGCGCTGATCCTGCGGGCGGCGGATCGGGCTGCCGATCTGTTCGACCGTAACCGTCTTTTCTGCCTTTTTCTCAGCCATCAGAGATTACTCCTCACTGCCGATGATCGACGCGCGGCGAGACTGCAGCGTCGAATACTTGATTCCACGCTGGCTGGCGATGTCCTTGGGATGCATCTGGTTGGCCAGAGCATCAAAGGTTGCGCGAACCATGTTGTACGGGTTCGAGGAACCGGTCGACTTGGCGACAACGTCCTGCATGCCGAGCGTCTCGAAGACGGCGCGCATCGGGCCACCCGCGATGATTCCGGTACCGGCCTTGGCCGAACGCAGCAGCACCTTGCCGGCGCCGTGACGGCCCTGGACATCATGATGCAGTGTGCGGCCGGAGCGCAGCGGCACGAAAATCATGCTGCGCTTGGCAGACTCGGTCGCCTTGCGGATCGCTTCCGGAACTTCTCGAGCCTTGCCGTGTCCGAAGCCGACGCGACCCTTCTGGTCACCGACGACCACGAGAGCGGCGAAGCCGAAACGGCGTCCGCCCTTCACAACCTTCGCAACGCGATTGATGTGAACCAGCTTGTCGACGAATTCGCTGTCGCGATCGTCGTCTTTTCCGCGATTATCGCGGCGGGGTTCTCTTGCCATTGTCCTTGTCCTTTTTCTTTTCCGGTTTCAACGGGCAAATGATTAGAAGCTGAGGCCGTTTTCCCTGGCGGCGTCCGCCAGAGCCTTGACGCGGCCATGATAGATATAGGCGCCGCGGTCGAAGACGACCTGTTCGATGCCGGCCTTCGTGGCGCGTTCGGCCACGAGCTTGCCGACTGCGGCGGCCGCATCTGTGTCGGCTCCGGTCTTCAGCGACTTGCGCAGATCCGGATCCAGCGTCGATGCGGACACCAGTGTCCTGCCTTCCAGATCATCGATGATCTGGGCGTAGATGTTCTTCGAAGAACGGTTGACCGAAAGCCGCGGACGACCATTGGCGACCGACCTGAGCTGCCGGCGGACACGCCCGGCGCGTTTCGAAAGAGCTTTGCTGCTTGCCATAGCTGGGTGTCCCTACTTCTTCTTGCCTTCTTTGCGGACAATCCGCTCTTCGGCATATTTGACGCCTTTGCCCTTGTAGGGCTCCGGCGGACGGAATTCGCGGATCTTCGCCGCAACCTGACCGACCTGCTGCTTGTTGATGCCCGTGATGACGATTTCCGTCGGCTTCGGGCAGGCAAGCGTAATGCCGTCCGGGGCCTCGAAGACCACATCATGGCTAAAGCCAAGCGCAAGCTGCAGGTTCTTGCCCTGCATGGAGGCGCGGTAACCGACGCCATTGATTTCAAGACGACGCTCGAAGCCGTTCGTCACACCGAGAATGATGTTCTCGATGTTCGTGCGGGACATGCCCCATTTGGAGCGCGCGCCCTGCGACTGATCAGCCGGCGTGACGACGACTGCGTCTTCTTCCATTTTCACGAGCACTTCGTCATTGACGACGTAGCTCAATTCACCCTTGGGGCCCTTGGCCTTGACTGTCTGGCCTTCAACCGAGGCAGTCACACCGGCGGGAACCGAAATGGGCTTTTTTCCGATACGAGACATAATTTCAAACCTGTCTGACCGTTAGGAGGACCGCCACGTCAAAAGACGCGACAGAGAACCTCACCACCAACATTCTGTTCGCGCGCCTCATGATCGGCCATCACGCCCTTCGGAGTCGAAAGGATCGAGATGCCGAGGCCATTCGCGACATTCGGAATAGACTTGACCGAGACATAAACCCGGCGTCCTGGCTTCGAGACACGCGACATCTCGCGGATGACCGGCGCGCCTTCGGAGTATTTCAGCTCGATATTGAGCTCCGACTTTCCGTCGTCATAGGTGACTTCGGAATATCCGCGGATATAGCCTTCCGACTGCAGAACGTCCAGAACGCGCGCGCGCAGCTTGGAAGCCGGCGTGCTGACGGTGTTCTTGCGGCGGCCGGTGGCGTTGCGGATACGGGTAAGCATATCGCCGAGGGGATCACTCATAGACATGTGACGTCTCCTTACCAGCTCGACTTGACGATGCCCGGAACCTTGCCGAGCGAACCGAGTTCGCGCAGCGCAATACGGGACATGTTCAGTTTACGATAATAGGCGCGCGGACGCCCAGAGACTTCGCAGCGATTGCGGACGCGCGTCTTCGATCCGTCACGCGGCATCTCGGCAAGCTTCAGAGTCGCACGGAAACGCTCTTCGATCGGCGTGCTCTGGTCCCTGATCATCGCCTTGAGCGCGGCGCGCTTGGACGCATCCTTCGCGACCTGCTTGCGGCGTCTTTTGTTCTTTTCGACTGCGCTAACCTTAGCCATGTCTTTAGGTCCTTTTCTACGCTTGTCGTTACTGCCGGAACGGGAAGTTGAACTCGCTCAGAAGAGCGCGCGCTTCGTCGTCCGTTTCGGCGGTCGTGCAAACGATAATATCCATGCCCCACTGCTGATCGATGTTGTCGTAATTGATCTCTGGGAACACGATGTGCTCTTTCAGGCCCATGGCGAAGTTGCCACGGCCGTCGAAGCTCTTCGGATTCAGGCCGCGGAAGTCACGAACGCGCGGAAGCGCGACGTTGACCAACCGGTCCATGAATTCATACATGCGCGCCTGGCGCAGGGTCACCTTGGCGCCGATCGGCATACCTTCGCGCACCTTGAAGCCGGCGATCGACTTGCGCGCGCGGGTCACGACGGGCCGCTGGCCGGCGATTGCCGCCAGGTCTTCAGCAGCAGTGGCGGGCTTCTTGGAATCCGCCGTCGCTTCGCCGACGCCCATATTGATGACGATCTTGTCGACGCGCGGGATCTGCATGACGTTCATGTAGGAGAACTTTTCCTGCATGACGTCGCGGATGCGGGTCTTGTATTCGGTCTTGAGCCGCGGCTCGTAACTTGCCTCAGCCATCGATTACTTCTCCTGAACGCTTTGCCACACGCACCTTGGAGCCATCTTCCGATATCTTGAACCCGACGCGGGTCGGCTTGCCGTCCACGGCAAGAGCGATATTGGACAGCTGGATAGGCGCTTCCTTGCTGATAATGCCGGCCTGCTCGGTCTGGGTCTGACGCTGATGGCGCCGAACCATGTTGACGCCGCTGACCAGGGCACGGTTTTCCTTCGGCATCACCTTCAGGACCTCGCCTGTACGGCCCTTGTCCTTGCCGGTGAGCACGATCACATTGTCGCCTTTACGGATCTTCTGCATCGTAATCTCCTCAGAGAACTTCCGGCGCCAACGAAATGATCTTCATGTGGGCCTTGGCGCGCAGTTCGCGCGGGACCGGTCCGAAGATACGCGTGCCGATTGGTTCTTTCTTGTTGTCGACGAGGACGGCGGCATTCTTGTCAAAGCGAATGACGCTTCCGTCCGCACGACGAATATCCTTGGCCGTCCGTACGACGACCGCCTTCATCACATCACCCTTCTTGACGCGGCCACGCGGGATCGCTTCCTTCACGGAGACGACGATGATGTCGCCAACGGAAGCGTATTTCCGCTTGGAGCCGCCCAGCACCTTGATGCACATGACACGACGGGCGCCGGAATTGTCAGCGACGTCGAGGTTTGTTTGCATCTGAATCATGTCAGACCGCCTTCTTTACCTAATTGGGAAGAGCATCCGCCCTACCCTTGATTCTAATACATTCTTGTCTGTTGCGGACCGACCTAGTCGGTCATGACAGTCCAGCGCTTGTCTTTCGAAATCGGCGCGCATTCCTGAATGGATACGGTATCGCCGACCTTGAACTTGTTTTCCGCATCATGCGCCTTGTACTTCTTCGAGCGGCGCACGGTCTTCTGGAACATCGGGTGTGCGAAACGACGCTCGACGCTGACAACTACTGTCTTGTCGTTCTTGTCGCTGACAACGGTGCCCTGCAGGATACGTTTTGGCATTGTTCTTGTGTCCTTTAAGCCTTGTCTGCAACCGCCTTCTGGCGGCTGATTGTCTTGACGCGGGCGATATCGCGGCGCACTTCCTGGATACGCGACGTCTTCTCGAGCTGTCCGGTCGCCTTCTGGAAGCGAAGGTTGAACTGCTCTTTCTTGAGCTTCGCGAGCTCGTCGTTGAGCTGATCATTGCTCATCGTACGAATGTCTGCGGCTTTCATCGTTCCGATTCCTACTCTGCAATCCGTTGCACGAACCGCGTCTTGACCGACAGTTTGGCGGCTCCGAGACGCAGCGCTTCGCGCGCGATGTCTTCTGCGACGCCGTCGATTTCAAACATGATCCGGCCCGGCTTGACCTTGGCCGCCCAGTAATCGACGGAACCCTTGCCCTTACCCATGCGGACTTCGGTCGGCTTCGACGAAACCGGCACGTCCGGGAAGACGCGGATCCACACGCGACCGGCGCGCTTCATGTGACGGGTGATGGCGCGGCGAGCAGCTTCAATCTCGCGCGCATTCACGCGGTTCGGTTCCTGGGCCTTCAGACCATAGGAACCGAAAGTCAGGTCCGTTCCGCCCGAAGCGACGCCCCGGATGCGGCCCTTGTGCTGCTTGCGATACTTTGTACGCTTTGGCTGCAACATTTCTTATTCTCCGAACTTGGCCTGCCGCGCGCGCAATCAGGCGCTTTCGCGGCGGCGATTACTGCTGCCCTGGTTATCGCTACTGGTGGCGCGGCGCTCCGAAGCCATGGGATCATGTTCCAGGATTTCTCCCTTGAAGATCCAGACTTTGATGCCGCAGACGCCGTAGGCGGTGTGGGCTTCGGCTGTGCCGTAGTCGATATCGGCGCGCAGCGTGTGAAGCGGAACGCGGCCTTCACGATACCACTCGGTGCGAGCGATTTCGGCGCCGCCAAGGCGACCACCGCAGGTGATGCGGATGCCCTCAGCGCCGAGACGCATGGCGGACTGCACCGCGCGCTTCATGGCGCGACGGAACGCAACGCGGCGCTCGAGCTGCTGTGCGATCGACTGCGCAACCAGGTTGGCGTCGATTTCCGGCTTGCGCACTTCAACAATGTTGAGATGCGTTTCCGCATTGGTCATGACCGCCAGCTTGCGGCGCAGCTTCTCGATGTCCGCGCCTTTCTTGCCGATGATCAGACCGGGACGGGCCGAGTGGATAGAGATGCGGCACTTCTTGTGCGGACGCTCGATAACGATTTTCGAGATCGCAGCCTGCTTCAGCTCCTTGTTCAGGTATTCGCGGATCTTCAGATCCTCCTGAAGCAGCGCGCCGTATTCACCCTTCTCGGCGAACCAGCGGGAATCCCACGTCCGGTTGATGCCAAGGCGAAAGCCTACTGGATTGATCTTCTGGCCCATTATGCGGCCTCCTCGGTTTCTTCAACTTCGCGCACGACGATGGTCAGGTGCGAGAACGGCTTTTCAATCCGCGACGCTCTTCCGCGACCACGCGCGTGGAAGCGCTTCATGACGATTGACTTGCCGACATAGGCTTCTGATACGATCAGGGAGTCGACGTCGAGATCATGATTGTTCTCTGCGTTGGCGATTGCCGATTCCAGTGTCTTCTTCACGGTTTCGGAGATGCGCTTGCGCGAAAACTCGAGATCGGCGAGCGCACGATCAACCTTCTTGCCGCGGATCATGGCAGCAACAAGATTGAGTTTCTGCGGGCTGACGCGAATCGTGCGAGCAACCGCTTTCGCCTCATTGTCCTTCAATCGGCGCTCGGCCTTGGCCTTGCCCATTGTTACTTCCTCTTCGCTTTCTTATCCGCGCCATGACCGTAATAGGTCCGCGTCGGGGAAAATTCACCGAGCTTGTGGCCCACCATGTCTTCCGACACAGACACCGGCACATGCTTGCTGCCATTGTAGACGCCAAAGGTCAGACCAACGAACTGCGGCAGGATCGTGGAACGACGGCTCCACGTCTTGATTACTTCGTTGCGACCGCTTTCGCGCACCTTCTCGGCTTTCTTGAGAAGATAGCCGTCAACGAACGGACCTTTCCAAACTGAACGAGCCACGTGAGACTTCCTCTCTTACTTCTTGCGCTGATGACGCGAGCGCATAATGAACTTGTCGGTCTGCTTGTTCGACCGGGTGCGTTTGCCCTTGGTCGGCTTGCCCCACGGGGTAACCGGGTGACGACCGCCGGACGTGCGACCCTCACCACCGCCATGCGGGTGATCGACAGGGTTCATGACGACGCCGCGAACGTGCGGACGCTTGCCGAGCCAGCGCGTACGACCAGCCTTGCCGTCATTGCGGTTTGCGTTGTCCGGATTGGACACAGCGCCGACAGTCGCCAGACAGCTGCCCGGAACGAGACGCTGCTCGCCGGAATTCAGTCTGAGGATCGCCATGCCCTGGTCGCGACCGACCAGCTGCACGTAAGCGCCTGCAGAGCGAGCGATCTGACCGCCCTTGGCGGGCTTCATCTCGACGTTGTGCACAATGGTGCCAACCGGCATGGACTGCAGCGGCATGGCGTTGCCCGGCTTCACGTCGACGGCCGACCCGGACGAGACGACCTTGTCGCCTGCGGCGAGCCGCTGCGGCGCCAGGATGTAGGCCTGTTCGCCATCGTCATAATTGACGAGAGCAATGAACGCGGTCCGGTTAGGATCGTATTCCAGACGCTCGACCGTGCCTTCCACATCGAACTTGCGACGCTTGAAGTCAACCAGGCGATAGGTCCGCTTGTGTCCGCCGCCACGATGGCGAACGGTCATACGACCCGTGTTGTTGCGGCCGCCCTTGGAGGACAGACCTTCGGTCAGGTGCTTGACCGGCTTGCCCTTGTACAGACCCGAGCGATCGACGATCACCAGCTGACGCTGGCTTGGCGTGGTCGGCTTGAATGATTTCAGTGCCATAGTCTCTTATCCTCTGGTCCTGCCGTCAAAGACCGGTCGTGACGTCGACGGACTCGCCTTCGACCAGCGTCACGATTGCCTTCTTGACGTCGCTCTGCCGGCCAATGGATCCGCGGAAACGCTTCACCTTGCCTTTGCGAACGTGCGTGTTGACCGCCTTGACCTTGACGCCGAACAGCGCCTCGACAGCCGCCTTGATCTGCGGCTTGGTAGCGGTGCGCGCGACATTGAACACGACCTGGTTCTGGTCGGAGATCAGGGTCGATTTTTCTGTAATCACCGGCGAGGTGATTACGTCGTAGTGACGAAGATCAGTCATTTGAACCGCTCCTCAAGCGCTTCGACGGCAGACTTGCTCAGGACAAGCTTGCTCCGGCGCAAAATGTCGTAAACGTTGATGCCCTGCACCGGCAGCACATCCACATTCGGAATGTTGCGGGCCGCAAGAGCGAAGTTGTTGTCCAGTTCGACGCCGCCGATGAACAGCGCGTTGGAAACGCCGAGCTTCTCGAGCGATCCGGACAGCGTCTTCGTCTTGGCTTCCTTGGCGGCGAGGTCGTCGATGACGATGATTTCATCGGCTTTCGCCTTGACGGAAAGAGCGTGACGCAAAGCCAGAGCGCGAACCTTCTTCGGCAAACCGATCGAATGATCTCGAACAACCGGGCCATGCGCCTTGCCGCCGCCACGGAACTGTGGCGCGCGAGCAGAAGAGTGACGAGCGCGGCCCGTGCCCTTCTGACGGAACATCTTGGCGCCGGTGCGGGAAATCTCCGAACGGCCCTTGGTCTTGTGGGTGCCCTGCTGCTTGCGCGCAAGCTGCCAGCGAACCATGCGCTGCAAAATGTCATCGCGCGGCTCGAGACCGAAAACGGTATCGGACAGCGATACCTTGCCGGCGTCCTTGCCTTCGAGGGTTGTTACCTTAATGTCCATTATTCGGCTCCCTCAGCACTCTGTTCAGCCGGCGCTGCTTTCGCAGCGGCTGCCGCACGCAAACCGGCCGGACGCGGCGCGTCATCGGGAACGGCGATCTTGGTGGCGTCGCGAACAAGGATCCAGGACCCCTTGGAGCCGGGAACGGCGCCCTTGATCAGAATGAGGCCGCGATCGGAATCGGTCGAAACGACCTCCAGGTTCTGGGTTGTCACGCGGGTGCTGCCCATGTGACCGGCCATTTTCTTGCCCTTGAACACCTTGCCCGGATCCTGGCACTGTCCGGTCGAACCATGCGAACGGTGCGAAACCGACACGCCGTGGGTGGCGCGCAGGCCGCCGAAATTGTGCCGCTTCATCGCGCCGGCGAATCCCTTACCGACGGACGTGCCGGTGACATCGACCTTCTGTCCGGGAACGAAGTGTTCGGCGGTCAGTTCGGAACCAATCTCAAGCATGTTGTCAGTCGACACGCGGAATTCCGCGAGCTTTGCCTTCGGCTCAACCTTGGCGGCGGCGAAGTGGCCGCGCATCGGCTTCGTCGTGTTTTTCGGCTTGGCCATGCCGGCGCCCAACTGGACAGCCGTGTAGCCATTCTTTTCCTCAGTGCGCTGGGCGACAACCTGACAGTTCTTCAAACGCAGAACAGTCACCGGAACATGTTCCCCGGCGTCATTGTAGACGCGGGTCATCCCAACCTTCTGTGCTATAACTCCTGAACGCATTGGTTCATCCTTGTCCATTTTTGGTTCCGGTCTTGCGCGAGTTCCACGAGGGTTTTTCGCAACCGACCCCAGAAACTGCTCCTTAGAGCTTGATTTCCACGTCTACGCCTGCAGCCAGATCGAGCTTCATAAGGGCATCCACCGTCTGCGGCGTCGGGTCGACGATATCGAGAAGCCTCTTGTGGGTCCGCATCTCGAACTGCTCGCGACTCTTCTTGTCGATATGGGGCGAGCGGTTGACCGTGAATTTTTCAATTCTGGTCGGCAGCGGAACCGGTCCACGCACACTCGCGCCGGTGCGTTTGGCCGTCGATACGATTTCACGTGTCGACGCATCGAGAATCCGATGATCAAACGCCTTCAGGCGGATACGGATGTTCTGGCCGTTCATTCGACTTAATCCTCAGTTTCAAAACAACCGGGCACTTCTGGTCCGGCCCGTTTTCGTTCGTTTCGGTGCGGATCGATCCGCATCAACAAAGACGCGCCGCGTTGCGGCGGCGCGTCTTGAATTCCAGCGGAATTACTCCGTGATGCTCGCTACGATGCCGGCGCCGACGGTGCGGCCGCCTTCGCGGATGGCGAAGCGCAGCTTCTCTTCCATCGCGATCGGAACGATCAGTTCAACGTCAACCGTAACGTTGTCGCCCGGCATAACCATTTCCGTGCCTTCAGGAAGCGTCACAACACCCGTCACGTCCGTCGTACGGAAGTAGAACTGCGGACGGTAGTTCGTGAAGAACGGCGTATGACGACCGCCCTCTTCCTTCGTCAGGATGTAGGCTTCTGCCTTGAACTTCGTGTGCGGCGTAACCGTGCCAGGCTTGCACAGAACCTGACCGCGCTCAACGCCTTCACGCTCGACGCCGCGAAGCAGCGCGCCGATGTTGTCGCCGGCCTGACCCTGGTCAAGAAGCTTGCGGAACATCTCCACGCCCGTGCAGGTCGTCTTCTTCGTGTCGCGGATGCCGACAATCTCGATTTCGTCGCCAACATTGATGATGCCGCGCTCCACGCGTCCCGTAACAACCGTGCCGCGGCCCGAAATCGAGAACACGTCCTCGATCGGCATCAGGAACGGCTGGTCGATCGGACGCTCGGGCGTCGGAATGTAGGCGTCGACTTCCTTCATCAGCGCGCGAACAGCGTCTTCGCCGATTTCCTTGTTGGAGTCTTCAAGAGCAGCAAGCGCCGAACCCTTGACGATCGGAACTTCGTCGCCCGGGAACTCGTAGGAGTCCAGAAGCTCGCGAACTTCCATCTCGACGAGCTCGAGGAGCTCCTCGTCGTCGACCTGGTCGACCTTGTTCAGGAACACAACGATCGCAGGAACGCCAACCTGGCGGGCAAGCAGGATGTGCTCGCGCGTCTGCGGCATCGGGCCGTCGGCGGCCGAAACAACCAGGATCGCGCCGTCCATCTGTGCCGCGCCCGTGATCATGTTCTTCACGTAGTCGGCGTGGCCAGGGCAGTCCACGTGCGCATAGTGACGCGCTTCCGTTTCGTACTCGACGTGCGCCGTCGAGATCGTGATGCCGCGCGCACGCTCTTCAGGAGCGCCGTCAATCTCGTCATAGGCCTTGAAATCGCCGAAGTACTTCGTGATCGCTGCCGTAAGAGACGTCTTGCCGTGGTCAACGTGACCGATCGTGCCGATGTTCACATGCGGCTTGTTGCGTTCAAACTTACCTTTCGCCATCTTGGCTCTCCGTATTTCCTCGCCCGAAAGGGCTTTTATTTCTGTTGTTCAGTTCAGCCCTTGTCAGGCATATTTTTCCTGAATTTCCTGTGCGACGTTCGACGGAACCGCAGCATAGTGATCAAACTGCATGGAGTACTGCGCGCGTCCCTGGGACATGGAGCGCAGGTTGTCCACGTATTTGAACATGTTCGCCAGCGGCACATGAGCGTTGATCACGACGGCGATGCCGCGCGATTCCTGCCCCTGTATCTGGCCGCGCCGGGAATTCAGGTCACCGATCACATCGCCGACATAATCCTCAGGCGTAACCACCTCGACCTTCATGATCGGTTCGAGCAGTTGAGCGCCGGCTTTCTTGGCGCCTTCACGGAAGGCTGCGCGCGCCGCGATTTCGAAGGCGAGCACCGAGGAGTCGACGTCATGGTAGGCGCCGTCAATGAGCGTTGCCTTCACGCCCAGCATAGGGAAGCCCGCGAGCGGACCGGAAGACAGAACGCTTTCGATACCCTTCTGAACGCCGGGGATGTATTCCTTCGGAACGTTACCGCCAACGATCTTGGAGACGAACTCGAACTCTTCGCTTTCGGTGTTCGGCTCGAAAATGATCTTGACGCGAGCGAACTGACCGGAGCCACCGGACTGCTTCTTGTGCGTATAGTCGATTTCGGCTTCGCGGGTGATCGTTTCACGATACGCCACCTGCGGCGCGCCGACATTGGCCTCAACCTTGAATTCGCGCCTCATGCGGTCAACCAGGATGTCGAGGTGAAGCTCGCCCATGCCTGCGATGATCGTCTGACCGGATTCTTCGTCCGACTTGACGCGGAAGGACGGATCCTCGGCAGCCAGTCGGTTGAGCGCAATGCCCATCTTTTCCTGGTCGCCTTTGGTCTTCGGCTCGATGGCGATCTGGATAACGGGATCCGGGAACTCCATGCGCTCGAGGATGACCGGCTTCAGCGGATCGCAAAGCGTGTCGCCCGTAGTGGTTTCCTTCAGACCGGCGAGAGCAACGATATCACCGGCATAGGCGACGTCGATGTCTTCACGGCTGTTGGAGTGCATCTGCAACATGCGGCCAACGCGCTCGCGCTTTTCCTTGACCGTGTTCATCACGGACGAGCCCTTTTCGATCACTCCAGAATAGATGCGCGCGAAAGTGAGCGAACCGACGAACGGATCGTTCATGACCTTGAAGGCGAGCATGGACAACGGCTCGTCATCGGACGCAACGCGCTTGATCTCGGCTTCGGTCTTGGCGTCGATGCCCTTGATGGCCGGGATGTCGATCGGGCTCGGCAGGTATTCGACGACAGCGTCGAGCAGAGGCTGCACGCCCTTGTTCTTGAAGGCGCTGCCGCAGAACATCGGGAAGAAGTCGACGTTGATCGTACCCTGACGCACAAGCGCGCGGATCTGGTCGTTGGAGGGCATATCGCCTTCGAGGTAGGCTTCCATCGCAGCCTCGTCGATTTCGACGACGGTTTCGATGAGCTTTTCGCGATATTCCTCAGCCTTGTCTTTAAGGTCAGCCGGAATTTCAACGATATCCCACTGCGCGCCGAGCGACTCGTCGCGCCATACCAGAGCGTTCATCTCGATAAGATCAATCACGCCCTTGAAGTCGCTTTCAGCGCCGATCGGCAGTTGCATGACCACCGGGATCGCGCCAAGACGGCTCTTCACCATATCAACGGAGCGGTAGAAGTCGGCGCCGATCTTGTCCATCTTGTTGCAGAAGATCATCCGCGGGACATTATACTTGTCAGCCTGGCGCCAAACGGTTTCCGTCTGCGGTTCGACACCGGCGTTGGCGTCGAGCAGCGCAACGGCGCCGTCGAGCACGCGCAGCGAACGCTCGACCTCAATGGTGAAGTCAACGTGTCCGGGCGTGTCGATGATGTTGAAGCG
Organism: Hoeflea sp. CAU 1731; assembly: GCF_039888615.1. NCBI lineage: Bacteria > Pseudomonadati > Pseudomonadota > Alphaproteobacteria > Hyphomicrobiales > Rhizobiaceae > Hoeflea > Hoeflea sp. CAU 1731. Next base: position 809,447 of record NZ_JBDQQS010000001.1, read on the forward strand.
GCGCATGTTGCCGTCGCGACCTTTCCAGAAGGTCGTGGTCGCAGCGGACGTGATCGTGATGCCGCGCTCCTGCTCCTGCTCCATCCAGTCCATCGTTGCGGCGCCGTCATGGACTTCGCCGATCTTGTGAGACTTTCCAGTGTAGTACAGGATGCGCTCGGTCGTCGTCGTCTTGCCAGCGTCGATGTGCGCCATGATACCGAAATTCCGGTAGTCTTCGATTTTATATTCGCGGGCCATTTCAGTGCCTTTCGATGCGTAAATTCGTAAAACTTACCAGCGGTAATGCGAGAACGCGCGGTTGGCGTCAGCCATCTTGTGCGTGTCTTCGCGCTTCTTGACGGCGTTGCCGCGGTTGTTCGCCGCATCCATGAGTTCGCCCGAAAGGCGCTCGATCATGGTTGTCTCGTTGCGATTGCGCGCGGCGCTGATCAGCCAACGGATCGCGAGCGCCTGGCGGCGCTCCGGACGAACATCCACCGGAACCTGGTAGGTGGCGCCGCCAACACGGCGCGAACGAACCTCAACCTGCGGAGCGACATTGTCGAGAGCAGCGTGGAACGTGCCGACCGGCTCCTGCTTGGTCTTGTCTTCGATGATGTCGAATGCACCGTACACGATGCCTTCAGCTACGGACTTCTTGCCGTCGAGCATGATGGCGTTCATGAACTTGGTGATGACGAGATCGCCGAATTTCGGATCCGGGTTGATCTCACGTTTTTCTGCACTGTGACGTCGGGACATGGTCTAGTCTCTCAACTATCGCTGGATGACCAGCAAAATGATTGTCTTACTTCGGACGCTTCGCGCCATACTTGGAACGGCGCTGCTTGCGGTCCTTGACACCCTGGGTGTCGAGAACTCCGCGGATGATGTGATAGCGAACGCCGGGAAGGTCCTTCACACGGCCGCCGCGGATCATCACGACGGAGTGCTCCTGAAGGTTATGCCCCTCGCCCGGAATGTATCCGATAACTTCAAAGCCGTTGGTCAGGCGGATTTTGGCCACCTTGCGAAGCGCCGAGTTCGGCTTCTTCGGAGTCGTTGTGTAAACACGGGTGCAAACGCCGCGTTTCTGCGGGTTGGCGTCCAGTGCAGGAACCTTGTTACGCTTGACCGGCACCTGGCGCGGCTTGCGAATCAACTGGTTTACGGTTGGCATTCAACCATCCTCATATAATTCTTCATGTTGCCCTCGCGGGCGTTTCCCGTGCACGCATACTCATGCGCAAACGGGCAAACCCGCCATTGGCGGCTTGCCCAAAAAATGCAGAGGACACGGAAACCGTGTCGTGCTTGCAGCATTTTGTATCAACGTGCAGTTTGAACCGTGTCTGGAGCGAACTTCAGGACGAGTCATCCCGAACCAGCAAACTCCACATCAGCTCTGGTGGCGCGTACATACTGATTGGCTTGGACATCGTCAAGACCGGAACCGAATTATTGTGAAACTAATTCGGCGTTTGGCGGCCTCGCGGCGGGGTCCGCGGCATTATTCCAGGTCAAACCGCCCCTTCCCTTGTGCCTCGCGACAGAAACATGCAGAAAGAGCCGAATCAACAGGGCGACCACGGAGAAGCAGCATGCAGGCGGAGGACGAAGACGAGCCGATCGTGTTCATCATCATCGGCAAGGCCTTCCTGGACAAGGACGAAGACCCGATCGACGTCCATATTATTCTTTCGGCGCCGGACGACGACACCGCCGTGCGCGAAACCCTCAACGCGATGGCCAGCGAAGGCTACGTGGAAGCCGAACTCGACCAGATCGGCGTTATGGAAGGCATGCCGGACGACGAACCGTACGCCTCGGCCTACCAGGGCGCCGTCGAAGGGGAAGTTTCGATTGTCACCTTTTGACGTTGAAACCGCTTGAGCCCAAAGCCGTATTCTCCGAATCAGCCCAAAAATGAAGAACCCGGCTCGCAAGAGCCGGGTTCTTTCAGTTTCAAAAAGGCGTTGCGGAGAAGCTATTCGCTCACCGGCGCCTCCGCCATGTCTCCGGAAACTCCGGTCAGCAACGGCAGAGCTTCTTCCGAGCCGGATTCCTTCTTGCGTTCCTCGAGAATGAGTTCGTCGCGCGAGCTTGCCACGCGACGGATCTGGTTCATCGCCCCGCCGGTGCCTGCAGGAATCAGGCGGCCAACAATGACGTTTTCCTTCAGACCCTGGAGGGCGTCCATCTTGCCGGCTACGGCGGCCTCTGTCAGCACCTTCGTGGTTTCCTGGAAGGAAGCCGCGGAGATGAAAGAAGGCGTCTGCAGCGAAGCCTTGGTTATGCCAAGCAGCACGGGATCGCCGAAGGCAGGTTTCTTGCCTTCTTCCTCGAGGCGTTCGTTGGCCAGTTCCAGCTCGATCCGGTCGACATTGTCGCCAACGATATAGGCGGAATCGCCCGAATCCGTGATCTCGATCTTCTGCAGCATCTGCCGAACGATGACCTCGATATGCTTGTCGTTGATGAGAACGCCCTGAAGCCGGTAGACTTCCTGGATCTCGTTGACGAGATAAGAGGCCAGAGCCTCGACGCCCTTGATCGCAAGAATGTCGTGCGGCGCAGGATTGCCGTCCAGAATATACTCGCCCTTTTCAATCGGGTCGCCGTCCTGAAGATGGAACGGCTTGCCCTTGGGGATGAGATATTCCGCAGGTTCGACGCCATCTTCCGACGGCTCGATCATGATGCGGCGCTTGTTCTTGTAGTCGCGTCCGAAACGGATCGTTCCGTCGATCTCGGCGATGATGGCGTGATCCTTCGGACGACGGGCCTCGAACAGCTCGGCGACGCGCGGCAGACCACCGGTGATGTCCTTGGTCTTGGCGCTTTCCATCGGAACACGCGCAAGAACGTCGCCTTCCGAAACCTTCTGGCCGGGCTCGACCGAAAGAATGGCGTCCACCGACAACATGAAGCGCGCTTCGCCGCCACGGGCAAGCTTGGCGATCTTGCCATTCTTGTCCTTGATGACGATCGCGGGCTTCAGATCAACGCCGCGCGGCGTCGAGCGCCAGTCAATGACCTGACGCTTGGTGATTCCGGTCGTCTCGTCGGCCGATTCCGATACGGATACGCCATCGACGATATCCTCGAATTCGACCACGCCTGCGACTTCCGTCATCATCGGACGCGTATACGGGTCCCACTCGGCCAGGCGCTGGCCGCGCTTGACCACATCGCCATCGTCGACGAACAGACGCGAACCATAGGCGACGCGCTGCGACGACCGTTCGACATCCTGCTCGTCGAGGATCTGGACCGACATGCTGCGGCCCATGGCGACCAGATTGCCTCCGGAGTTGCGAAGGACGTTCCGGTTCTTGATCCTGACCTTGCCTTCGTAGGAGGCTTCAAGGAAGGACTGGTCCACAACCGTGGCGGTGCCGCCCAGGTGGAAGGTCCGCATGGTGAGCTGCGTGCCGGGTTCGCCGATCGACTGTGCGGCGATAACGCCGACGGCCTCGCCGATATTGACCGGCGTTCCGCGCGCCAGGTCGCGACCGTAGCAGGTGGCGCAGATGCCGTTCTGCATTTCACAGGTTAGGGCCGAACGGATTTTGACCGACTGGACGTTGGCGGCTTCGATGGCAACCACATCCGGTTCTTCGATCATCTTGCCGGAAGCGACGAGAACGTCGCCGGTCTGCGGATGCGTGATATCGTGCAGCGCCGTGCGGCCGAGGATACGCTGGCCGATAGAGGCGACCACCTGGCCGGCGTCGACGATGGCGGTCATCGTCAGACCCTTGTCCGTGCCGCAATCGACCTGTGTGACGATGCAATCCTGCGCGACGTCGACGAGACGACGGGTCAGGTAACCCGAGTTGGCCGTCTTCAACGCAGTGTCCGCCAGTCCCTTGCGGGCGCCGTGCGTGGAGTTGAAGTACTCATTGACCGTCAGGCCTTCCTTGAAGTTCGACGTGATCGGCGTTTCGATGATTTCGCCGGACGGCTTGGCCATGAGGCCGCGCATGCCGCCGAGCTGACGCATCTGGTTCGGAGAACCACGCGCGCCCGAATGGCTCATCATGTAGACCGAATTCATCGGCTTCTGGCGACCATTGTCGTCGAATTCAACAGCCTTGATGCGGGCCATCATTTCTTCCGCGACCTTCTCGGTGGCCTTGCCCCAGGCGTCCACGACCTTGTTGTACTTTTCGCCCTGGGTGATCAGGCCGTCATTGTACTGCTGCTCGTATTCCTTGACGAGCATTTCGGTGTCGTTGACGATCTCCGCCTTGGCGGCGGGAATGACCATGTCGTCCTTGCCGAAGGAAATGCCGGCGCGGCAGGCGTGGCCGAAGCCAAGCTGCATGATCCGGTCACAGAAAATGACCGTCTCTTTCTGACCGCAGTGGCGATAGACCGTGTCAATCATCCTGGAGATGTTCTTCTTGGTCATTTCCTGATTGCAGGTGTCGAAAGGCACCTTGACGTTCTTCGGCAGAAGCTCGCCAATGATCATGCGGCCAGGCGTCGTCTCGTAGATCGCCGACACCGGATTGCCTTCCTCGTCAACGGTCTTGAAGCGGCCCTTGATCTTGGAGTGCAGCGTGACGACCTTGTTTTCGAGCGCGTGATGCAACTCGCCCATATCGGCGAAGATCATGCCCTCGCCCGGCTCGTTCTCGTTCATGATCGAAAGATAGAAGAGACCGAGGACCATATCCTGGGACGGCACGATGATCGGTGCGCCGTTGGCCGGGTGCAGGATGTTGTTCGTCGACATCATCAGCACGCGGGCTTCGAGCTGCGCTTCGAGCGACAGCGGGACATGCACGGCCATCTGGTCGCCGTCAAAGTCGGCGTTGAACGCGGTGCAGACCAGCGGATGCAGCTGGATCGCCTTGCCTTCGACCAGCGTCGGCTCGAAGGCCTGGATGCCCAGCCTGTGCAGCGTCGGCGCACGGTTCAGGAGCACCGGATGCTCGCGGATAACCTCGTCGAGGATATCCCAGACTTCCGGTTTTTCCTTCTCGACCAGCTTCTTGGCCTGCTTGACGGTGGACGAATAGCCCTTCGCGTCGAGCCGCGCATAGATGAACGGCTTGAACAGTTCCAGCGCCATCTTCTTCGGCAGTCCGCACTGATGCAGCTTGAGCTCCGGACCGGTCACGATCACGGAACGGCCGGAATAGTCGACGCGCTTGCCGAGCAGGTTCTGACGAAAACGCCCCTGCTTGCCCTTCAGCATGTCGGAGAGCGATTTCAGCGGACGCTTGTTGGCGCCGGTGATCACCCTGCCCCGACGACCGTTGTCGAACAAGGCGTCAACGGACTCCTGCAGCATCCGCTTCTCGTTACGGATGATGATGCCGGGCGCGCGCAGTTCGATCAGCCGCTTCAGGCGGTTGTTACGGTTGATGACGCGCCGATAGAGGTCGTTGAGGTCGGAAGTCGCGAACCGGCCGCCGTCGAGCGGAACCAGCGGACGCAGGTCCGGCGGAATAACCGGGATGACCTTCATGATCATCCATTCCGGACGGTTGCCGGATTCAATGAAGTTCTCGACCAGTTTCAGCCGCTTCATCAGCTTCTTGGTCTTCAGTTCCGAACTCGTCGCAGCCAGTTCGTCGCGCAGGTCAACGGCGATCTTGTCGAGATCCATGCCAGCCAGCAGTTCGTAGATGGCTTCCGCGCCGATCATCGCCGTGAAAGCGTCTTCGCCGAACTCGTCAACGGCGATCATGAACTCTTCTTCCGACAGAAGCTGGTTCTCGCTTAGGGACGTGAGGCCCGGCTCGGTGACGATGTAATTTTCGAAATACAGAACGCGCTCGATATCCTTCAGCGTCATGTCGAGCAGCGTTCCAATGCGGCTCGGCAGAGACTTCAGGAACCAGATGTGAGCGACCGGGGCTGCAAGTTCGATATGGCCCATGCGCTCGCGGCGCACGCGCGACAGCGTGACTTCAACGCCGCACTTTTCGCAGATGATGCCCTTGTACTTCATGCGCTTGTACTTGCCGCAAAGACATTCGTAGTCCTTGATCGGTCCGAAAATGCGCGCGCAGAACAGTCCGTCGCGTTCCGGCTTGAACGTACGGTAGTTGATGGTTTCCGGCTTCTTGATCTCGCCGTAGGACCACGAAAGAATTTTTTCCGGAGACGCGATCGAAATCCGGATGGAATCGAACGTCTGGACCGGAGCCTGGGAGTTGAAAAGGTTCATGACCTCGTGGTTCATGCCTGTCTCCTTCGCGGGGTTCTACCCCTGTTTGGCGTCATGTCCGGCTGGTTCCGGAATCGGTGTCATGACGCCTGTATAAATCCTGTCTCTCGTTATGGCCATTTTGCGGCGATTGGATCCGCAATGGCTGGAACCGGCGCGCGTTTGCCTCCACGCGCGCCGGTTCATCATTATTCAGCCGCGTCGGGCAGTCTCTCGGCGCCCTGGTCTTCCGTCTCGACGCGGGTGTTTTCCAGCTCCACGTTGAGACCCAGAGACCGCATTTCCTTGACGAGAACGTTAAAGCTCTCCGGAATGCCGGCTTCGAAAGTATCGTCGCCGCGAACGATCGCCTCATAGACCTTGGTGCGTCCGGCCACGTCGTCGGACTTGACCGTCAACATTTCCTGCAAGGTATAGGCGGCGCCGTAGGCTTCAAGCGCCCAGACCTCCATTTCACCGAAGCGCTGGCCGCCGAACTGCGCCTTGCCGCCCAGCGGCTGCTGGGTGACGAGCGAGTAAGGTCCGATGGAACGGGCGTGGATCTTGTCGTCCACCAGGTGGTTCAGCTTCAGCATGTAGATGTAGCCGACCGTGACCTGGCGGTCGAAAGTTTCGCCCGTGCGGCCGTCATAAAGCGTCGACTGACCGGTTTCATTGAACCCGGCGCTTGCGAGCATCTCGTTGACGTCCATTTCCACTGCGCCGTCGAAGACCGGAGTAGCGATTGACACGCCGCGCTTTGTCTGCTCGGCCAGCCTGACGATGGAATCGTCGTCATAGTCCTTGATCGGCTCGGCCTTAGGACCGGCGCCCATCACGTCTTCCATCGTGTCGCGGAGCGGCTTGATATCGCCGCCTTCCTTGTAGCCTTCGAGCAACTTGCCGATCTTGTTGCCCATGCCGGCGCAAGCCCAGCCCAGATGGGTTTCAAGAATCTGTCCGACGTTCATGCGCGACGGCACGCCGAGCGGGTTCAGAACGATATCGACATGCGTGCCGTCTTCGAGGAACGGCATGTCCTCGATCGGAACGATGCGCGAGATCACGCCCTTGTTGCCGTGACGTCCGGCCATCTTGTCGCCAGGCTGAACCTTGCGTTTAACGGCGACGAACACCTTGACCATCTTCATGACGCCGGGCGGCATCTCGTCTCCGCGCTGGACCTTTTCGACCTTGTCCATGAAGCGCTGTTCCAGCCGCTTCTTGGATTCGTCGTACTGGGTGCGCAGGCTTTCGATCTCGCCCTGCAGCTTTTCGTCTTCGACGGCGAACATCCACCACTGCGAACGCGGATATTCCTGAATGGTTTCCGTGTCGAGTTTTCCGCCCTTTTTGAAACCTTTTGGTCCGGCGACAACAGTCTTGCCTTCCAGCATGTCGGAAAGACGTCCGTAGACGTTGCGATCGAGGATCGCCTGTTCGTCGTCGCGGTCTTTTGCGAGACGCTCGATTTCCTCGCGCTCGATCGCCATCGCGCGCTCGTCCTTTTCCACGCCATGGCGGTTGAAGACGCGCACTTCGACGACCGTTCCGAAAGTGCCGGGCGGCATCCGCATGGAGGTGTCGCGAACATCGGAAGCCTTTTCACCGAAGATCGCGCGAAGCAGCTTCTCTTCCGGCGTCATCGGGCTTTCGCCCTTCGGCGTGATCTTGCCGACCAGGATGTCGCCCGGAGCGACTTCTGCTCCGATGTAGACGATGCCCGCCTCGTCAAGATTCTTCAGAGCCTCTTCAGACACGTTCGGAATGTCGCGAGTGATCTCTTCCGGTCCAAGTTTGGTGTCGCGCGCCATGACTTCGAATTCGTCGATGTGGATCGACGTGAAGACGTCATCACGCACAATGCGCTCGGACAGAAGGATCGAGTCCTCGTAGTTGTAGCCGTTCCAGGGCATGAACGCGACGAGCACGTTGCGACCAAGCGCAAGATCGCCCAGATCCGTTGACGGACCGTCGGCGATGATGTCGCCCTTCTCGATCCGGTCGCCCACATTGACCAGCGGACGCTGGTTGATGCAGGTGTTCTGGTTCGAGCGCTGGAATTTCTGCAGCGTGTAGATGTCGACGCCGGACTTGGAAGGATCGAGTTCCTCGGTCGCCCGGATAACGACACGCGTCGCGTCCACCTGATCGACAACGCCGGTCCGGTGCGCGGCAATGGCCGCGCCGGAATCGCGCGCCACGATCGGCTCCATGCCGGTTCCCACGAACGGCGCTTCGGCGCGGACGAGGGGAACGGCCTGACGCTGCATGTTCGAGCCCATGAGGGCGCGGTTGGCGTCGTCGTTTTCAAGGAACGGGATCAGGGCGGCGGCGACAGAGACAACCTGCTTCGGCGAAACGTCCATCAGGTCGATCGTTTCGCGCGGAGCAAGCATCACGTCTCCGGCATGGCGGCAGACGACGAACTCGTCAGCAAACGATCCGTCTTCCGTCAGAACAGCATTGGCCTGAGCAACGTGGTACTTGGCCTCTTCCATGGCCGACAGATACAGCACTTCGTTGGTGACCTTACCGTCGGAAATCCGGCGGTAGGGGCTCTCGATGAAGCCGTATTTGTTGACGCGGGCAAAGGTCGCGAGCGAGTTGATCAGTCCGATATTCGGACCTTCCGGCGTTTCGATCGGACAGATGCGGCCGTAGTGCGTCGGATGCACGTCGCGAACCTCGAAGCCCGCGCGTTCACGCGTCAGACCACCCGGTCCAAGCGCCGAAAGACGCCGCTTGTGCGTGATTTCCGAAAGCGGATTGACCTGGTCCATGAACTGAGAAAGCTGCGAGGAACCGAAGAACTCACGCACGGCGGCGGCCGCCGGCTTGGCGTTGATCAGGTCCTGCGGCATCACGGTGTCGATCTCGATGGACGACATGCGCTCCTTGATGGCGCGTTCCATGCGCAGCAGACCCAGACGGTACTGGTTCTCCATCAGTTCGCCGACCGAACGCACGCGGCGATTGCCGAGATTGTCGATGTCGTCGATCTCGCCCTTGCCGTCACGCAATTCGACAAGCGTCTTGACCACGGCAAGAATATCCTCCTTGCGCAGGACGCGAACGGTGTCTTCGGCGTCCAGATCGAGACGCATGTTCATCTTCACGCGACCGACCGAAGAAAGGTCGTAACGCTCCGGATCGAAGAACAGAGACGTGAACATCGCCTCCGCCGATTCCATTGTGGGCGGTTCGCCCGGGCGCATGACACGGTAGATGTCGAACAGCGCGTCCTGGCGATCTTCGTTCTTGTCGGCCGAAAGCGTGTTGCGAATGTAGGCGCCGACATTGACGTGGTCGATGTCGAGAATCGGCAGTTCGGTGAAACCGGCCTCGATCACGACAGGCAGCGTCTTCTCGTCGATTTCGTCACCGGCTTCGAGATAGATCTCGCCGGTTTCCAGGTTCACGATATCATTTGCGAGATAAGTGCCGTAAAGGTCCTCGTCGGTGGCGCGAAGCGCCTTGACGCCTTTCTCGGTCAGCTGTTTCAGGAAGCGCGGCGTGAGCTTCTTGCCGGCTTCAGCCACAACTTCGCCGCTGTCGGCGTCGACAAGCTCGATAATGGTCTTGTTGCCCTTCAGCGCATCAGGCTGGAACGGGATACGCCATCCCTCGCCCTCGCGCGAATAAACGGAGTGGCTGTAGAACATGTCGAGGATATCCTCACCGTCCATGCCGAGCGCCATAAGCAGCGAGGTCGCCGGAATTTTGCGGCGACGATCGATACGCGCATGGACAACGTCCTTGGCGTCGAACTCGATGTCGAGCCAGGAACCACGATAGGGAATGACGCGAGCAGCGAACAGCAGCTTGCCGGAAGAATGGCTCTTTCCCTTGTCATGGTCGAAGAAGACGCCGGGCGAACGGTGCATCTGCGAGACAATGACGCGTTCCGTGCCGTTGACGATAAAGGTGCCATTGTCGGTCATGAGCGGCATGTCGCCCATGTAGACGTTCTGTTCCTTGATGTCCTTGATGGACTTCGCGCCGGTTTCTTCGTCAATATCGAACACGATAAGACGCAGCGTCACTTTCAGCGGCGCAGCATAGGTCAGATCGCGCTGACGGCATTCTTCGACGTCGAACTTCGGCGGTTCGAATTCGTAGGAGACGAATTCCAGCATGGATGCGCCGGAAAAGTCGGAGATCGGGAATACGGATTTGAAGACAGCCTGCAGCCCCTCGTCCGGTCGACCGCCCTCGGGCTCGTCAACCATGAGAAACTGGTCGTAGGACGCCTTTTGAACCTCGATGAGGTTCGGCATTTCTGCGACTTCGGGAATTTTACCAAAAAACTTACGTACGCGCCTGCGACCATTAAACGAAAGGGTCTGAGCCATCGGAGCTCCTTCGTATCTTGCATTCGGGCCTGCACCGGACGAAGCCGCTGGCCAGGGGACTTCGCAAAAAACGGGTCTTTGAGAACCCATTACCCAAGGACCCATTTCGGGCTCTTGGGTAATCAGTTCAGGGTTTTCCTGAAGCGGCGCGGAACGGGAAATCCCGCACCGCGCCGAAACGGAAAAACCGTTATTTAAGCTCGACTTTAGCGCCTGCTTCTTCGAGCTTCTTCTTGATTTCCTCGGCTTCCGCCTTGGCAACGCCTTCCTTGACAGGCTTCGGCGCGCCTTCGACCAGATCCTTGGCTTCCTTCAGTCCAAGGCCGGTGATCGCACGGACTTCCTTGATCACGTTGATCTTCTTGTCGCCGGCTTCGGCGAGAACAACGTCAAATTCGTCCTTTTCTTCAGCAGCAGCGGCTTCGCCGGCGCCGCCTGCAGCAGCAGCAACCGCTACCGGCGCGGCAGCAGAAACGCCCCAATGCTCCTCGAGCATCTTCGAAAGCTCTGCAGCTTCCAGGACTGTAAGGTTCGAGAGGTCTTCTACAATCTTGGCAAGATCAGCCATTTTTCAGTTTCCTTAGGTTCGGTTCGAACTGGTTCGTATTACAGCGAAGGTCCGCCTAGGCGGCTTCGTCCTTCTGGGCATAAGCGTTAATGACGCGTGCGAGCTGACCCGCAGGCGCACTGACAACCTGTGCGATGCGCGTGGCCGGCGTGTTGATCATGCCGACAATCTTCGCACGCAGCTCGTCGATGGACGGAAGCGAGGCAAGGGCCTTCACGCCGACTTCGTCGAGAACGGTTGCCCCCATCGCGCCACCCAGAACAACGAGCTTCTCGTTGCTCTTGGCGAACTCGACGGCGACTTTCGGAGCTGTAACCGGGTCTTCGCTGTAGGCGATGACCGTCTGTCCCTGGAAAAGATCTGTTATCTTTTCCGACTCCGTGCCCTGAAGAGCAATTTTGGCCAGGCGATTCTTCGCGACCTTTACCGTGCCGCCAGCGTCACGCATCTTCGAACGAAGATCGTTCATTTGCGCGACCGACAGACCGGTATAGTGGGCCACGACCACAGAGCCCGATGTCTTGAAGACTTCGTTCAGCGTCGTGACGAATTCGCGTTTTTCCGCTCTTTCCACTGCCACTCTCCAGTTGACAGGTTCGACTATTCGAAACCTGTCGGGTTTTGCCTTGCCGCCCGGAGCCATTTACGACCCGCAAGCGACGCTTGAGGATCCTGTCCCCTCGAACCGGACCGAAATCCAGGCACAAGGCAAAGAAGGTTCGAACCGAATACCGGGCGCCAGGCCCGAAATTTCCGTTCTTACCCGTCTCATGCAGGCCAAGTGATTAAGGAGAACCACCTGCAATCTCGGACAGGAATTCCGGACCGAAGTCCGGATTTTCGACCCGAAGGCCGAAACTTTTGCGCCGGCCGAAACCGGCGTAAAATTCTTTCAAACTCAGGCGGATCCGATGGTCGACGGATCGACCTTCACGCCTGAACCCATTGTCGACGACAGGGCGATGCGCTTGAGGTAGCTGCCCTTTGCACCCGTCGGCTTCGCCTTGATGACGGCGTCGGCGAATGCGCGGATATTTTCCTCGATCGCCTTGGCGTCGAACGACGCCTTGCCGACGCCCGCATGGATGATGCCGGCCTTCTCGACGCGAAACTCTACGGCGCCGCCCTTGGAAGCTCCGACAGCCGCCTTCACGTCCATCGTCACCGTGCCAACCTTCGGATTGGGCATAAGGCCGCGCGGACCCAGCACCTTGCCGAGGCGACCGACGAGCGGCATCATGTCCGGCGTCGCGATACAGCGATCGAAATCGATCTGACCGCCCTGCACGGCCTCGACCAGATCTTCCGCTCCAACGATATCGGCGCCGGCTTCCTTGGCTTCTTCCGCCTTCGCGTCGCGTGCAAATACGGCGACCCGTACGGAACGCCCGGTGCCATGCGGCAGGCTGACGACGCCACGGACCATCTGGTCGGCATGACGCGGATCAACACCCAGATTCATTGCGACGTCGATGGTTTCATCGAATTTGGCGGTCGCCCGCTCCTTGACCATCGACACTGCTTCAGTGAGGTCATAAAGGCGCGTATTATCAATACCTTCGCGAACACTCTTCGTGCGTTTTGCTAATTTGGCCATCGTCTCAACCCTTGACTTCCAGCCCCATGGAGCGGGCGGAGCCCTCAACCATGGCCATTGCGCCCTCGATATCGGCCGCGTTCAGGTCCTTCATCTTCGCTTCAGCGATGCTGCGGACCTTGTCGCGGGTGATGCTGCCTGCGACCTTACGGCCAGGCTCGCTCGATCCGGACTTCAGCTTTGCTTCCTTCTTGAGGAAATAGCTGACAGGAGGCTGCTTCATCGTGAAGGTGAAGGACTTGTCCTGGTAGTAAGTAATGATGCACGGAATCGGAACGCTCTTTTCCATTTCCTGCGTGGCGGCGTTGAACGCCTTGCAGAATTCCATGATATTGATGCCACGCTGACCAAGCGCCGGCCCGATCGGCGGCGACGGGTTCGCCGCACCTGCCGGCACCTGCAGTTTCAGCTGACCTGCAACTTTTTTAGCCATGCTACTCTCTGCCTATTTTAGACCGACCGAGGCCAGTCATGATTGGGGACTGGCGTCGGAGCCCCGACCCTGTCCGATTGCCGGCTTCCCGGCGGCTGCGGTTGCGTGGTGCGGTCGACATGGCTGGCTTGGCCAGACTTCCTCCCACGCGCAAGACGGCTTGCGCCGCCGTAGCTATCAGACCTTCTCGACCTGACCGTATTCCAATTCGACCGGCGTCGCCCGACCGAAGATGGATACTTCCACCTTGAGGCGCGAACGCTCTTCATCGACTTCCTGCACCGTTCCCGAGAAGGACGCGAAAGGTCCGTCCGCAACGCGGATTTGCTCTCCGATCTCGAAGGAGATCGACGGCTTCGGCCGATCAACGCCTTCCTGGACCTGCGTCAGAATACGCTCGGCCTCGGAATCGGGAATCGGCACCGGCTTGTTGTCCGAACCAAGAAAACCGGTCACTTTCGGCGTGTTCTTGATCAGATGATAAGCGTCATCCGTCAAATCCGCGCGAACCATGACATAGCCGGGGAAGAACTTGCGCTCGGAGTCGACCTTGCGGCCGCGTCGCACTTCCACGACCTTTTCGGTCGGCACCAGGATCTTCTCGAACAGATGATCCAATCCCTTGGCCTTCGCCTGCTCCTCGATGGATTCAGCGACCTTTTTCTCAAAATTCGAATAAGCGTGCACGATATACCAGCGCGCTGCCATTACTTTCTCCCGCCTCGCGCCCGTATCAACCGCCGACATTCAGAATCCAGCCCACAACGAAGCCGAGAGCCTGATCCGCCACAAAGAAAAATATAGCGGCAAGAAACACCATAATAAGCACCATGATCGTCGAGATCATGGTCTCCCGCCTCGAAGGCCACGTCACTTTTGACGTTTCGGAGCGTACCTGCTGCAGAAACGTAAAGGGGTTGGTTTTTGATGCCATGTGCCGCTCACGCGTTTACGGCGCGTAAAAAGGACCCGTCAGTCCCACGCGCCGCGTGTCTGTTTCCACTCTTAATAGTCGTCGATTCGAAAATTCACAAGAGCCTATCTGGAATTATTGCAATAAAATAATCCCACGTCCAAGTCAAATCGAGACCGGCGCCGGTTACACTCTCACCTTCGATGTCGAGAAATCCTATACCAGCAAAACTTCCCAAGGCAAAGAGGCCAGCCGCCATGTTTTCACGACGCCGTGATCTGATCGACGCCAACGCCGCTCTACGCACGTCGTAGATCGAAAGCGATATGGGGATTCAGACAAGAAATTCAAGCGGCCTCGGCCCGCCGGGCCAGCACGCCGTCTATCAAGCCCCACGCCAACGCTTCATCCGGCGACATGAAATGATCGCGATCGAGCGTGCGCTCCACCTCTTCATACGTCCGACCGCAATGCGCCGCATAGAGTCTGGTGATGCGTTGCTTCGTATTCCGGATGTCTTCGGCGTGAATCATGATATCCGACGCCTGCCCCTGAAATCCGCCCAAGGGCTGATGAACGTGAAGACTGGCGTTGGGCAGCGCCATCCGGTGTCCCGGTTCTCCGGCCATCAGAAGGAAGGACCCCATCGAGCGAGCCGTCCCCATGCATAATGTGTGAACCGGCGCCTTGATGAACTGCATCGTGTCGTAGATCGCGAAACCGCTGGTCACCACCCCGCCAGGCGAATTTATATAGAGGTTGATCGGCTTTTCGGGATTTTCGGCCTCCAGCAACAACAACTGGGCGCAAACCAGAGCCGATATTGTGTCATTGACCTCACCGTTGAGGAACACGATGCGCTCGCGCAGGAGCCTCGAATAGATATCGAAAGAGCGATCTCCACGGCTGGATTGCTCCACGACCATGGGAACGAATTGCGTTGTTCCGCTCATCATTTTCTCCTGTATCCCGCCATGCGGCGGCGCCTTTTGATCAGGCCGCTCGCAACAGACATCCTTTATTGCAATTGGCTGCAACGGGCGGCTTGCGCCCTGCCCCTGCTTCCGGCGCCTGATGAATGATTCTCAATCGCGTTCCACCCCGGAAATCAGACCGGATCTGAAATGTGACCGTGCTTGAAGCCGACGACTGACCATCGTCCCGCATTCGGAAGCTTATTTCCTCGCCAGGCGTCTCGGCGATCGGTTGCGCCTCTTCAAGATCGCTGTTCGGCAACCATTCGGCGCGGAACTCATCGACAGAGATCGCCCGCCAGACCTTTTCCGGCGAAGCATCAAGGCAGTAATCGAAAACCAATTCCTTCAGCGGCCACTTCTTCGAATGCGTCATTGATCCATTTCCTTCAACAAGGCCTTGAGGGCGTCGACACGCGCCGGCCAGTAGGCGCGGTATTTCGCAAGCCAGTCGGCAATCTGGACCAACCCGTCCGGGTTGACCTCGTAGTTGACGTAGCGCCCCCGCCGTTCTTCACGGACGAGATGTGCATTGCGCAAGACCGACAGGTGTTGGGACATGGCGGGCTGACTGATGTCCATGCCTTCCCGCAGCGCACTGGCGTTCATGCTTCCATCCGCCAGTTTTTCAAAAATTGCGCGGCGCGTCG
Organism: Hoeflea sp. CAU 1731; assembly: GCF_039888615.1. NCBI lineage: Bacteria > Pseudomonadati > Pseudomonadota > Alphaproteobacteria > Hyphomicrobiales > Rhizobiaceae > Hoeflea > Hoeflea sp. CAU 1731. The sequence continues at coordinate 825,085 of NZ_JBDQQS010000001.1, forward strand.
GATCAGCCAACGCTTTGAAGACGTTATTCCCGTTCATTCGGATACATAAGCATACACTTATCTGATTCGCAACTCTCCTGCAGGCCATCTTCATAATTTGCCCATCACTTGATTGCCTCAACGGCGCGCCATATCTGGCGGACAGACGCGGATCTCGAAATTCTGAAGATTTGATGGTCGATATTATCGGCAAAAACGAATATAGTGCCGCGAAGACTTTGCATCGCTTGATACTCGATGTCCGCGAAATCCAGTTACAGGGACCGTTACTTGGCAGACACCAAACAAGCCAGACGTCGCTTCCAGCTCATCCTGATCAAACCGTCACATTACGATGACGACGGCTACGTCATTCGCTGGTGGCGCGCCATGATCCCATCGAATTCCCTTGCCGCCGTCTACGGGATTGCCGCCGACTGCGCGGAGCGTCGTGTCCTCGGAGAAGATGTCGACATAGACATCACCATCATCGACGAAACCAACACGCGCGTCAAAATCAAATCGCTGCTCAAGACGCTGCGCCAGAACAAAAATTTTGGGATGGTCGCCCTTGTCGGCGTTCAATCGAACCAGTACCCGCGCGCCCTTGATATTGCGCGGCCGTTTCGAGACGCCGGCGTTCCGGTCGCCATGGGCGGCTTCCATATTTCCGGTTGCCTGGCGATGCTCGACGGAAAGGCCATCGAACTGGACGCCTGTCGCGATCTCGGCATTGCCATGTTCGCCGGAGAAGCGGAAGGTCGATTGGACCAGGTGCTGATCGACGCCGCCGAAAACAAGCTCCAGCCAGTCTACAATTTCATGAACGATCTGCCGGGACTCAATGAGACGCCCGTGCCAATTCTTCCAAAGGTCAACGTCAAGCGTACGCTGGGACTCAGCACAAGTTTCGATGCCGGTCGCGGCTGCCCGTACCAATGTTCCTTCTGCACGATCATCAATGTTCAGGGACGCAAGTCACGGTTCCGTTCAGCCGATGACATAGAAGAGATCGTGCGTCTCAACTGGGAACAGGGAATCAGCAAGTTCTTCATCACGGACGACAACTTCGCCCGGAACAGACACTGGGAAGCGATCTTCGACAGGCTGATATTGCTGCGTGAGCGCGACGGCATTCCCATCGGATTGATGATTCAGGTCGACACGCTCTGCCACAAGATCGAGAATTTCATCGAAAAGGCCAAGCGCGCCGGCATGACGCGCGTTTTCATCGGCCTCGAGAATGTCAATCCTGACAATCTGGCGAGCGCGAAGAAACGCCAAAACAAGATTACTGAATACCGCAAGATGCTTTTGGCCTGGAAGGATCAAGGCATCATTACCATGGCCGGATACATTCTTGGTTTCCCTTCCGACACGCCGGAATCGATACGCCGGGATATCGAAATCATCCAGGAGGAACTGCCGCTCGATATCATCGAATTCTTCCTGCTTACGCCCCTGCCCGGCTCCGAGGACCATCAGAAACTGTGGAACCAGGGCATCGCCATGGAGCCCGATCTCAATATCTACGATCTCGAGCATGTCTGCACCGCGCATGAGAAGATGAGCAACGAGGAATTCAAGGCCATCTACGAGGAGGCCTGGTCGCTTTACTATTCGAAGGAACACACGCTCACATTGCTGCGCCGCGCCGCCGGATCGGGCGTTCCGCTGTTCCGACTGCTCAAGGTGCTTTTCACTTTCAAAACGACGGTTCCGCTGGAACGCGTTCATCCGTTGCAGAGCGGCGTCCTCCGGCTCAAGCATCCCGACGAGCGTCGACACGGCCTGCCTCGTGAACATCCCGTCGTGTTCTGGCCGCGCTACGTCGGCGAGACGGTTGTGAAGCACGGCCGGATCCTGCGCGCAATCGTAGATCTTCTGCTGCTTGCTCGAACCGTAAAGCGCGACCCGAATGCAGCGCACTACACCGACAAGGCGATGACAGCGGTCACCGACGACGAAGACAGTTCATTCGATCTGCTGACGCAAACGCGCGGCGCGCAGCAGGCCGTTGCGCATACCCGCAAGGTCAGAGAACTGGTGAGCGCCGTAAACGGTTGAGCCTCACATGCCGGTGTCTGCCCTTATTTCTGCGGAAGAGATTCTCGATTCGGTCGAAGTGCCGATTTTCGTTCTCGATGTTCTGCCAGGAGAGATATTCCGGTTCCGCAAGCTCAACAGCAGCCATGAAAAGCTCAGCGGATTGAAGAACGAAGAGGTGTTCGGCAAATGCCCACACGACTTTCTGCCGAAGCGAACCGCCGATACCATCACCAGGAATTACCGCGCCTGCCTGCGCCGCAACGCAGCCTATACCTATGAAGAAAACATCGACCTCGCGACGGGACCGAAATGGTGGCAGACCACGCTGTCTCCGATCCGCTCCGGCGATGTCATTACCGGTATTATTGGCATTGCGACTGACATAACCGAGTTCAAGGAAACACAGTTCAAACAGGCGGAAAGCAACTCGAAAATCAAGGCGCTTAACGACGATCTTGCACTGTTCACCTCCACCGCGGCCCACGATTTGCGCGGTCCCTTGCGCCAGATTGGACTGATCGTGGAGATGATTAGCGAGGGTTTCGAGGATCTTGGAGACGGCAAGAAAGAGCTTCTGGAAATGGCCGGCGACATGACAGAAAAGGCCCTGTCGCAAATCGACGACATGTTATCCTATGCAAGGTCGCTCACCCTTGATCTCGCGCCGCACCAGACAGTGGATGTGCACCATATCTGCTCGGACCTGGTTGCGATACTTGATCCTCTTTCGACGAAAACAGTGGCATTGCCGGCATGTCTGGCCACGACCGACAAGGCTGCGCTCCAGATCGCCCTGAGAAACCTGCTGGACAACGCCATCAAATTTTCCAATTCGCGCGTCGCCGTTACAGTTGAAGAGCTTACAGACAGCGACGGCGAGTGGCTTGTCATCAAGGTTTCGGATGACGGCAAGGGTTTCGCGTCGAAAGACCATCCGATCGGCAGCGCGCCGCATTCAGACCCGCAAGGCGCCGTACACGGATTTGGCCTCGCCGCCGTTCAGCAACTTGTCGAGGTTCGCGGCGGAACTGTCTGGATCGACGATTCCAAAGTCGATGACGGCGCTACCATCTGCTTCCAGATACCCGGCGAGCTTGTCGATTCGGCCAGACAATCCGGATAAGACGTCAGGAGGCTCACTGGCCGGATTTGATGCCGCGACGCCTGTAGATGTAGTTTTCGAAATATTTGATGGCGGCGAACAGGACCGTCGATAGAAATGCAAGCATCACCAGAGACGTCATCACGAGATTCATCTGGAATATCTGGCCGCCGAATGTGATCAGGTATCCGAGGCCTGCCTTGGAAGCCTGGAACTCTCCGACGACAACGCCAACCAGAGACAACCCGGCGCTGATCTTCAAGGCCGAAATCATCGTCGGAACGCTTCCGGGAAGGATGATCTTTCTCAGTATCTGGATACGGGACGCGCCATAGAGCTTCGCAAGTTTGATCTTGTCCTCGTCGACCGCTTCGAAGCCCGTATAAAGCATGACAATGGTCACGAATACACTGATCGAGATCGCCATCGCGTAAATCGAACTCGTCGCTCCCAGCCAGATGAAAAAGACCGGAACCAAAGCAATCTTTGGAAGAGCATTGAGCACGACTATGATGGGATCCAGCACCTTGTTCAGAAACGGTGAGAGCCACAGAAGAGCGGCTACGGCGATACCGATAATGAGGCTTCCGACGAAACCGATCAAAGTGGCGTAGAACGTCGCGAGCGTATGGCCCCACAAACTGCCGTCAAGAATGAGACCCCACAAGGTGCGCAGCACAGCCGAAGGATAGCTCGTCAGCATCGGATTGATCCAGTGCAGCCTGGGAGCCAGTTCCCACAGAATCAGGAAACCGACGACGATTCCGAATTGAAACATGGTCACCTGTGCGGAACGGCGGCGCTGTGTCCGCAAGTAGTTCGCGAACCCGTCGCTGATTTCCGGCTGCGACGGGGCGACCTTTTGTTCGCTTGCGGTCAGGGTTTCATCGGACATTTCGGATATTACTCAACCTTGTGAACATCAAGCTCGTCCCAGACGGCCTGGAAATATCCATTGAACTCGGGACATGAGCGGGCCTTGAACGGGCCTGGCCGCTCGCCGCCCGCACTTGGATAGGTGATGCGATGGTCTGATTTGATCCGACCGGGCCGCCTGCTCATCACGATAACACGGTCTGCAATCGACACGGCTTCAGCGATGTCATGGGTAACCAGTATGACCGTCTTTCCCTCGGCGCGGAGAATGCCGGAAATCTCGTCGGACAAAGCCAGTTTCGTTTGAAAATCAAGCGCGGAAAACGGCTCGTCGAGCAAGAGTACTTCCGGCGCCGTGCACAACGTCCGTGCAAGCGCAGCTCTTTGGCGCATCCCGCCGGACAATTGTGTTGGCAGCGCATGAAGAAATTCACCCAAGCCGTAGCTTGTCAGCAGGCTTTTCGCCCGTTCCCTTGATTTGTTCTTGTCCAATCCAAGCAATTCAGATCCAAGCAGAGCGTTTTGCAAGACTGTTCGCCACTCGAGCAACGTGTCCTTTTGGAACATGTAACCGATATTCGGAGAAGTGCCTTGAACGTACTTTCCGTTTACAATCACTTTGCCTTCGGTTGGCGGAACCAGTCCGGCGACGACGGACAGGAGAGTGCTTTTGCCACATCCCGATGAGCCGACGATTGCAACGAACTGACCGCTTTCGACACTGAGCGAAATATCCTCCAGAGCGAGCGTTTCACGCTCTGGAGTGTAGTAGCTCAGTGAAACCTTTGAAATCTCTACTGAGTTCGTTGACAATTAGCTTTTACCTACGAGTTCTTTAGCCTTGTCAGAATATTCTTTGGTGACAACGGCGTCGTAGGGAACGATCTGGTCTGCGCCCATGACGCCGCCGGAAACCATCAATTCCTGCAACTTGGCGATTCCGTCTTCATCGACTTCGGGACTTGTAGCCCAGATCGGACCGCCAGCATTGAGGTAGCGATCAATAACCTGGACGTGATCTTCCATGCTGACGCTGGTGAAGTACGGCTTGATCACTTCGCCGATTTCCTGCGGCGTCGCGGTTTCCATCCATTTTTGAGCCTTGGCGATCGCATTAGTCCAGCTCTGGGCCACGTCAGCGTTTTCCGCCAGCCAACTTTTCTTGGCGAAGAAGGAGGTGTATTCCACGCGCCCCATTTCCTTGCCGATCGACGTTATGACATGAAGGTCGCCAGACTTTTCCAGCCGAGACAGCGCGGGTTCGATCATCAGGGCGAAATCATAGTCGCCGGAAAGCCAGGCTCCTTCGCGCGCAGCCTGACCTATATTGGTTACAAGACCGGAGATTGTCGCCTCATCAACGCCGTTCTCCTTCAGCAGGTATTCAAAACAAAGTTCAGGCGTGCTGCCAGGACGCTGCGCCATGATCGTCTTGCCGTTGAGCATCGACCATTCAAAATTGTCGATCTTTTCCTTCGACACCAGGAAATAGCCGTCCGTGCCGGTGAGAGCGCAGAAAATTTCAGGCTTGTCAGGTGACTCGCCGTTCGTGATGTAGATTGCGACCTCCGGTCCGGCGAGACCGAAATCAACGCTGTCAGTCAGGACAAGTGCGCCGACCTTGTCGCTACCGCCCGCTGAAATGAGTTCGACATCCAGTCCTTCCTCTTCCACGTAACCCAATCCCAGCGCCACATACATCGGGGTATAGAATTGCGTTCTGACAACCTCGCCAACCTTGATTTTCTTCGTTTGGGCAAAGGCGGACCTCGACGCGCCGGTCAGGGTCGACCCTGCAAAGGCGGCTGCGCCCATCGAAAGCATTACGGATCGCCTGGTCAGCATTATATATCTCCTTGCTCTGAATTTTTCGCATCTGCCTTTCAGGGCGCCAGCAAAACGGGATTGGATGGGATTCGACAGCGCGCCGGAACAGGCGCCGCTTTAAACTGACCCCAGTCTTGTGGAGCGAAATGTAGTATGTCAATACATTTTGCGGAAATAATGCGCACGAGAGTGGATTGACTATTTTTTGTGCAGTATTTTCAGAGCAATGCTCAGACCACATGCAAAATGACTATCAGCGCAGCAACAACAAAGCTGCAAACTGAACTACTGAAGGGACAAAACAAATGGACCACGTGCTCAAATCCAGTGTCGAAACCTGTCATTGGGGATTTTTCGACGCAAGATTGCCGCCGGTTTTGACGGTAGACAGTGGCGATGTCGTGCGAATTGAGACGCTTTCCGGCCAGCCAATCGCGAAAGCGCGCACGGAAGATGGGTTCATCGTCCCGCCAGAACTTGAAGAGGTTCACGCGTCAGCCCGTGAAAAAGGCCCTGGCCCACACATCCTGACGGGCCCTGTCGCAATCCAGGGCGCAAAACCGGGGCATGTTCTGGAGGTTCAGGTGCAGTCGATAGAACTGCGTCAGGACTGGGCCTACAACGCGATCCTGCCGCTGGCGGGCGTACTTCCCGACGATTTCGACGCGCCTATCGTCAAAATCATCCCTATCGACATGGAAAAGAAACTGGGGCGCCATCATAGCGGAATCGACATCCCGCTGTCGCCGTTCTTCGGAATCATGGGAGTGGCCCCACCAACGGGGTGGGGACGCATCACAACGCTGATGCCACGGGCGATGGGCGGCAATCTCGACAACAAGGATCTGGGCGCGGGCAGCACACTTTATCTTCCTGTGTTCAACGACGGCGCGCTGTTTTCATGTGGAGACGGGCACGCGGTGCAAGGACATGGGGAAGTTTGCGTGACGGCTCTCGAAACCGCGCTGACGGGAACGTTCAAATTGGTGTTGCGCGAAGACCTCTCGCTGCAATATCCGCGGGCTAAAACGTCAACGCACTACGTTACGATGGGCATGCACCCGAGTCTCGACGTTTGCGCGGAAATGGCGTTGCGCGACATGATCGCGTGGCTGAACGAACTGGCTGGCGTATCCAAGGCAGACGCATATTCGCTTTGCAGCGTTGGCGCGGACCTCCATGTAACCCAGGCTGTGAATGGACATAAGGGCGTTCACATGATGATGCCAAAATCCCTGATCGGCCAGATCATGTAAGGTCCGTTTCCAGAAGACGGGCGACACAGGACTGAAGTCGACGGCGATGGGCGTTCGGCCCTTCAACCTTCCTGCAAGCGGGCGGACACCGCCTTGGCGAGCGTTCTGTACCCGGCCAGACTCGCCGGCTTGACTTCATACCCGTCGGCTCCGCGTGATCGCGCCCTGCTTTTGTCGACGGGATTTGTGGAACTCGAAAGCATGATGACCGGCAACCTCTTATATTCATGGCTGGACCGGATTGCGTCCAGCACTTCAAATCCGTCGGGAGAAGGCATCCAGATATCGAGAAGTACCAAGTCGGGTCGTCGCTTCGCCATTGCTGAAATCACCTGGCTGCTGTCCGACACTTCGACCAGATCGTAGTTCGGCAGCTCGGTTCGCAAATTGCGGGTAATCAGGCTTCTGTCGAATGCATCGTCGTCCACGATGAGAATCGATTTGCCTGGATTTTCGCTATTCGGTTCCAAATCGGAATACCTTTTGAGTATGGATCGGAGTAGTAACAACTATGCGGCGGACTGAGCCGCTTCAAAAACATCGACACAGTTTTTGCCACGATCCTTTGCCCTGTAAAGACTTTTATCGGCCTGACGCATGACTTCAGCAGAGCTCTCGCCCCTTTTGCCGAACGTCAGACCTATGCTCACGGTCATCTTGAGGGACTGGCCATTGACGATTAGAGAACTCTTCTCGATTTTGTCCCGAATGTTTTCCGCAATTTCTACCATCAGCTCGCTGGAATGATCACAAACGATAACGGCGAACTCCTCACCGCCTATACGATACGCCTTCTGTGGATCAGCCAACTCGCTATAGAGCACTTGCGAAATGTGCGTGAGCGCGATATCGCCGGCCTCGTGTCCGAACCGATCGTTGACCATCTTGAAATTGTCGGCGTCGATCAGCAAAAGGCCGATATCGCCATTCGCCATCAGGATGGAAATGTCACGTTCGAAACGGCTTCGATTGTAAAGTGTCGTCAGATGGTCGGTTTGCGCTCTTTCCCGCCAGTACGCCCTGCGATCGCGCAACGCATTCTCTCTCTCAAAGAAATATGCGCCTGCCCAAACAACCAGCGCCGTCATGAAAAGATTGGCTATGACGAACTGTAGAGTCGCGCCGAACAAGACTGTCGAGACAATGGATGCGATTGCGGCGGCGCTTGCGATCGAAACCACTTTCACCGGCCAAGTGACACGATAGGTGTTTCGACCGACGACTCTCAAACCGAGTGCGACGCCCAGCATCGGGACGAGTTCCGCGAGAATCGAGAGCTCGGCATTTTTCGACACTACAATATACGTCACCAGTAAGGCGACTGCGGTCGCCGCGACAGGATAGGAAAAATAAAGTAGAATCAAGGCCGCATGAAAGGCGAGTGGTCCAGCTGCAGGAATTTCCGCAACGGACGTTATCGCCAGATTGACCGCAAACGAGGCAAGTATAGCGACAGTAAGGGCAACATAGCGAAACGCATGCCCGGTCGGCCATTTGTCAGAACTCGCGTTGGTCGCAGACATGAGCGTCAACACCGCCAACAGGCATGCATAGGCGTAGAGAAGATTTTCCAGCATAACCTCCTGAATTCAGAAGCATACTGTAATTGAATATTATTCCGGTATTAAGAATTTTCTACCGCCCGACTGGATAGTTGACACCCCGGCGTATGGTTACGTCGTTTCAACAGAACCGTTCTTTGGCTTCTTATCAAATGACGATCAACTTCGAACCGGTGGGCACCCGGTTATACAAGTCAACGATATCCTGGTTCATCAGCCTGACGCAGCCACTGGAAACCGCCTGACCGATCGACCAGTATTCCGGCGACCCGTGAATCCGGTAAAGCGTGTCCTTGCCATTCTGGAATATATAAAGTGCGCGTGCGCCGAGGGGATTATCAAGACCAGGCGGCATGCCGCCGTTCTCGGCGCTCCACCTTGCGAGTTCCGGTTGACGCGCGATCATGCTTGCGGGAGGCGTCCATGTCGGCCAGGCTTGCTTCCATTCGATATAGCCGCTTCCCGACCAGGAAAAACCGGCGCGTCCAAGACCAACGCCGTATCGTATCGCCGTGTTGTTCGGCTGAACGAGATACAAGTAGAATTCATTTGTGTCGACGACGAGAGAACCAACCGGATATCCCGCATAATAGTCAACTTCCCGACGCCAGAACCGCTCCGGGACCCGGCTCAAATCAACAGCGGGAACAGGAAAGCGTTCCTGTGGCATTGGCCCGTATAACGAACGGTAGTACGACGAAACACCGACGCTGACGCCGTAACCCTGCCTGTCAGGCATAGGCCTCGGAGCCGATACACACCCTGCCGCCGCCATACCAAGCAGGCTTACGCTGCCTGCAACAAACTCTCTACGCTTCACTCTCTTTGTCGCCTTGCGGTCTGGTCCCCACTTCGCGCCTGGCTGACGTTACATGGAAAACTGCTGTTGATCTCAAATTCGCTCTGAAAACGCGCATTTTCATGACGGGGTTCCCGTGACTGTCCGAAAAAACCGATAGTCACGAAATTTTCATACGCACGACACCGCACATCGCCGCGCCTGACTACCTATAGACAAATCGTAGGGCTGCAATTGCTGCATCGAGCGTTGATTGGCAGGCGTGAATTGCGATTATTGTTTCAACACAAACAAAGTATTCAATGATTATTTTTTTAATAAATATTTTTATTACTATTTTTGGAACAAAATTTCTTGTTTTTTTATTTTTACGCTGCACTATTATTATTGTAGGGCGACCAGCAAGGGAGAAGTAAAGATGAAAAATCGTCGAGACTATCGAACTTCAAAATGGATCGCTTCTTTAATTGTCGGCGTTGCATTTTTTGGGACGACCACAATTGCATCGGCTCAAAGTGGTGTCGGGGTTGGTGCTGGAGTCGGCGTTGGAGGCGTCGGCGCTGGCGTAGGCGCTGGCGTCGGAGCAAGCAGTTCAGGCGTCGGAGTTGGCGCGGGCGTGGGCGTTGGCGTTGGAAACTCCAGCGCAGGCGTCGGAGCAGCCGCAGGCGCTGGAAGCGGCGGCGTCGGTGCTGGTGTTGGCGTAGGCGCGGATGTCGGCGGCGTTGCAAGCGCCGGTGTTGGCGTTGGCGCTGGCGTAGGAACAGGCGGAATTGGCGCCGGTGTGGGAGTTGACGTTGGAATCGGAGGCGGATCCGGTTCGGGCGGAGGAGGAAGCGGAAGCGGAGGAGGATCCGAAGGTGGCGCCGGCAACGGCGGATCCGGCTCTGGCGGTGGCGGTGGCGGATCCCAATCCGTTGGAGCGGCAGTAGCGTCGCTCAGCGATGGCGACAGGATAAAACTGCGCAAAAGCTGTCGCGGCATAATGCAAAATCCGCGCGCTTTCGATGCAACGACAGTGCAGCTCTGCATGATTGTTTTAAGGTAACAGCTTCAAGAAAATGCACCGGCGCCGATCTATCGTGTCGGCGTCGGCGGACAACCACGCTTGCGTACAAGCAGCTTATTGTTCCGATAATAGCAACATATACCCCATGTAACCTGAATTTCTTCTAGCTACACCAAATTTCATATACACCTGTCGAAATTTTCAAATTCACGTAATATGCCTGTAACATCGCGGCTTTCCTGCGAATCCTCGCTGCCGGGCAGAATATCTCTGACGTTTAATTGTGCAAGATGCCGGAAATACGTGCCGTCGAACCTGTTTACAAAACCAAATTATGCGTCGATATTCGGAACAACTATACGAATAGCGGAACTATGGACCCGAACCACAGGATCAAGCGAAACTCGTCCAATTCGCCGGAGGCAGTTGTCGACACCCCAGAAACTATTCGGGGCTCCCTGCCTCAGCTTCGAACAACACAAGAATGCCACATCTCCGTCGCTGGAGACCAGGCTCAACAGGAGAGACCAATGAAACATACCCTCAAGGCAGCCTTAATCGTCGCCTCGACCCTTTTGCCTGCCTCCCAGGCTTTGGCGCAGGATGACCCTATAGTATGGCGCATGTCCAGTTATGCTGGCGAAACGTGGGGATTGTGGAAGAATATCGTCGAGCCATTCACGAACCGGGTAAACCAGTTGTCGGAGGGACGACTTGTCATCGAGCCCTACCCCGTCGGTGTTCTGGCGCCGGCCACCCAGAACTACGAAGCGGTGCTGGACGGAACCGCCGATGCTGCGATGATTACCCCGCTTTATGCCGTGAACGAAGATCCGGCCAACACATTCTACGCCGGCCACCCGGGCGGCATGGGCCCGGAAACAATGCTCTACTGGCTTTATGAAGGCGGTGGCCAGGATCTCCTCACGGAGTTCAAGCGCGACACCCTTGGACTTCACTCACTGGTCGGGGGCGTCGTCGGTACGGAACTCTGGCATTCGCACAAGGAAATCAATTCCGTCGAGGATCTCAAAGGTCTTAAATTCCGCGCAGCAGGCGGCTGGGCGTCGATCCTGGCCGATGAATTCGGGGCCGCGCCGGTCTTCGTCACCGGCTCGGAGGTCTACCAGATGCTAGATCGCGGCGGCGTCGATGTGGCCGAGTGGTCCGGTCCCGCCGACAACCAGATCGCAGGGCTGCAGAAAGCCGCCAAGTTCATTATCGGTCCGGGACTGCATTTTCCCGCCGGCATAAACGAGTTCATTGTGAAGCAGGAAACCTGGGACGCCCTGCCCGATGACCTGAAGGATGTTGTAACGACCGCTGCGAAACTCGCTGTGTTTGAAAGCTATCTACAGTCGGGAATGCAGGATATTGTTGCTATGGAAGAACTCAAGGCCGGCGACAACACAATGGAAGTGCTTCCCAAGGAGGTGACCGACGCCATCACCGCAGCAGGACGCACCTGGGCTGTGGCAAAGGCAGAGGAGCAGGCTGCCGATGGAAATGACTGGATGGAGAAAATTGGCGAAAGCTACTTTGCGTTCCAGGATCTCTATGCCGACGGCACATCCTACAAGCATATCGACGGCAAATAATCACCTGGAGGCCGGCGCGCCCTGCGCCGGCCTCGTGCATTATGGGGTCCGCCAATGACGATCATTGATCGGTTGTCTTCCGCGCTTGCCGTGGTCGCCGGCGTCATGGTCATTTTGCTGATCGGCGTAATGATCTACGAAGTCGTCTGCCGCTATGTCTTCAATGCGCCCACCCTTTGGGCGAGCGACATGACCTACATGCTTGGCGGCGCCTTGTTCGTTCTGTCCGCCGCCTTCGCGCTCAAGGAAAAGGGTCACGTCAGCATCGATTTCCTGGCTCAGATGCTGCCCGAAAGGCTTCGCTGCCTTATCTCCGGATTGCTCATGGCGTGCGTTGCGCTGCCGGCGTTCACGGCGATCAGCTGGGTGGCTGCGAACAAGGCGATAAGCGCTTATGAACGCGGCTCGGTGGACCCGGTAAGCGCATTCGCGCCAAAGCTCTGGCCGTTCTACAGCATCATTTCGATCGGATTGGCGGCCTTGTCGCTGCAGATCCTCGTGACCGCAATTCGCGACTTTACAAAGGCGGCCCAACGGCATGCATGATCCGCTTCTGGCCGGATTGATGTTTCCGGCGCTGTTCGCGCTGATCCTTTTGGGTTTGCCGGTCAGTTTCAGCCTCATCGCCACGGCGTTCGGTTTCGCGCTGCTTTCCTTCGGCGATATCGCGCCAAATCAGCTCTTTCGATTTCTCGATTCCGTCGCCTCCAATCCGACCTATGCGGCGATCCCGCTGTTCGTGTTCATGGGCGCAATGCTTGAACGCTCGGGCATCGCCGTGCGTTTGTTCGATGCGATGCGCCTCTGGCTCGGCCGGCTCCCCGGCGGACTGGCGCTGGCGGCGATCTCCATGTGTGCGATCTTCGCCGCCGGAACCGGCATTGTCGGCGCCGTGGAGGTTATGGTCGGCATGATGGCGATCCCCGCCATGCAGAAATATCGATACTCCAACGATCTGATCGCAGGCACGATCTGCGCGGGAGGATCGCTCGGCACAATGATCCCGCCCTCAATCGTCGTCGTGGTCTATGCGACGCAGGCCCAGGTCTCCATCGGAGACATGTTCGCCGCCATCGTGCTGCCTTCCCTGCTCATGGTCGCCTTCTTCCTTGGCTATGCGCTGCTGCGCTGCGCCGTGCGACCACAGGATGGTCCGCCGCTCGCCGCCGATGAACTGGCCATACCGCTCAACGAAAAACTTCGCATCACGGCCACGTCGCTCCTTCCAGCCCTTGCGCTGGTGTTCGCCGTTGTCGGATCCATCATGGCGGGGATAGCCGCGCCCACCGAAGCCGCCGGCGTTGGCGCGCTTGGGACGATATTGCTGACCCTTTTCTATGGAGAACTGAAAGCTTCTGTTCTCTGGTTGGCGACGCGCGCGACACTGGTCATCACCGCAATGGTGATGTTGATCGTAGTCGGCGGTACGATGTTCACGTCGATCTTTCAAGCGAATGGCGGCCGACAGCTCATCCAGGGCTTCCTCGATGCGATGAACCTGACGCCGAACCAGACGATTCTCGTGATCCTTCTTATCATCATGTTGCTCGGCTTCGTGCTCGACTGGATATCGATCGTATTGATATGTGTGCCGATCTACGATCCGCTGCTCAGGGCCGCAGGCATTGATCCCATATGGTTCGGCGTGCTTGCAATTGTCGCGATCCAGACCAGCTATCTCACGCCGCCGATGGCCCCCTCGCTGTTTTATCTGAGATCCATCGCGCCACCGGACATGAGCTATCGGCAGATGGCCTTCGGCGTCATGCCGTTCGTGCTGTGTCAGCTCCTGGTGCTTCTGGTGGTGTTTCTTTTACCAGGAACAGCGACCTGGCTTACCTCTTTCGTAGGATTCTGAGGAGGACAGTATGAAGCTGAAGGCCGCATGACGATAAAAGAAACAGGCATAGGCGCCTCCATGTTGCGCCGGGAAGACGCGCGGTTCCTGGAGGGACGTGGTCGCTTCATTGGCGATATCGATATTCCGGGAATGCTTGACGTGGCGTTCCTCCGCTCACCTCTGGCGCACGCCCGCATAGCGTCAATCGACACGCCGGTCGACGCCGACGGTCGCGTTTTCACAGCCGCTGATCTTTCAGATGTGAAGCTTGTTCCCCCAGCATCCAAAGTGCCGGGTCATCGTATTGTCGCAGCGCCTCCGCTGGCCTTAGACCGCACACGTTATGTCGGCGAAATCATCGCTGCCTGCATTGCACCTACCCGGGCGGAGGCGGAAGATCTGGTGGAGACGCTGGCGCCGGACTTCGAAATGCTGCCGGTCATTGCGTCGATGGATGACGCGCTGTCAGACGATGGGACAAGGCTCTATGACGATTGGGACAACAATGTCTCGATGGAAACCGGCTTTGACTCCGGAATCGACGAGATCATCGCCAACGCGCCTGTCAAGGTGACCCGAGTGCTTGACATGGCCCGTCAGGCCATGGTTCCGCTGGAAGGAAAAGGAGTGCTGGCCTACTGGAGCGAGCGCGACGACCAACTGGTGGTCTATTCCTCGACGCAGTCTCCGCACCAGATACGAACCGCCCTGTGCGAGGCCCTTGGGCTGCAGCAAAGGCAGATCCGGGTCATCGCGCCAGACGTGGGCGGCGGATTCGGATACAAGGCGATTCTCCATCCGGAAGAGATCATTGTCGCGGCGCTGGCAATGAAAACCGGCCGACCACTGCGCTGGCTGGAAGACCGATTCGAGCATCTGACCGCCGGGGCCAACGCCCGCGAGCACCGCTATGAAATGACCGCCTATGCGGACGATCGCGGGCGCGTACTTGCTATCGACGCGAAACTGACCACAGATGGCGGGGCCTATTCCGTCTGGCCGCACACCAACGGTTTCGACGCGATACAGGCAAGCGGCATTCTCACGGGGCCTTACGACATTGGTGGTTACAGGGTCAAAACGCAAACGGTCGTGACCAACAAACCACCCCTCTCCCCCTACCGGGCGGTGGCGAGACCGGGCGCCTGTTTCGCCATTGAATGCACCATGGACGCCGTCGCCCGGGCAGTCGGACGAGACCCGGCCGAGGTCCGGATCGACAATCTCGTCAAAGCTGAGGCGATGCCCTACAAAGCGATCACCGGCAAGGAATACGACAGCGGCGACTATCCGGCCTGTCTACTCCGCGCCATGGAGATGGTAGCGGAAGGGCCAAAGACACCCGCGCCCGGACGCTTGCTGGGCACAGGATACGCAATCTACACCGAACATACCGCCGTCTCGACATCGACGATCTCGCATATCGGCATTCCGATGATGCCTGGTTTCGAACAGGCGGCGGCGCTCATGCAACCGGACGGCAGCCTGGAATTGCGTGTCGGCGTGCAATCGCATGGCCAGGGCATGGAAACGACCATGGCCCAGATCGCAAGCCAGGTTCTTGGCATAGAACCGGATCGTGTCGTTCTGCGTCACGGAGACACCGGACTGTCGCCGTTCTCAACTGGCACCTACGCCTCGCGCGCCATTGTGATGACAGGCGGCGCGGTAGCCGCCGCCTGCGACAAGATCGCGGTGAAACTTCGGGAGATCGCAGCCCATTTGATGCAATGCGAGCCGTCCAACGTACACCTGGAAGACGGGCAACTGAGAGGACCTACCGCCACGATGACGATCGCGGAGGCAGCCGAAACCTGGCACTTCAGACCCTACGAACTTCCCGAAGACGTGTTGCGTGACGGTCTTGAGGTAACGGGCGGGTATAGACCCGATGGCGACAAGGGTCCGTTCGCCTATGCCGCCCATGCAGCGACGGTTTCGGTGGATCCGGAACTGGGAACCGTCGAACTGCTTGACTACGTCGCTGTCGATGATTGCGGTACGCGGGTCAATCCGATGATCGTCGACGGCCAGGTGCTCGGCGGCGTCGTTCAGGGCATTGGCACTGGCTTGTTCGAGGAGTCGCCTTTCGACGATCAGGGCCAGCCGCTGGCAACGACATTTGCAGATTATTCACTGCCGACCGCGGCCGAGACGCCGATAATCCGGCTGGATCACAGTGAGACGCAATCGCCCTATACCCGATTTGGCGTAAAAGGCGTCGGTGAAGGCGGCGCCATTGCGCCGCCGGCGGCCGTGGTCAACGCGATCAACGACGCGCTCAGGCCGCTTGGAGCAGAATTATGCGCCGTGCCGGCCACGCCAAAGCGCGTTCTCGGAGCGATCTTTGACGCTCAGGATCGCGCCATAGCCGATTTGGAGGTATCAAAGTGAAGGCGCCGGCTCTCGAATTCCACAGGCCGGATACGGTGGGGGCGGCCGTCGCCATTCTTGCCGACGGCGGTGGCGCGGCCCGCGTCCTAGCCGGCGGTCAGTCGCTGGTTCCCATGTTGAACCTGCGTGTGGCATTCGCCGAAACGCTCGTCGACATCGGAGCCATTCGGGAACTCGCTACAATCGAAGATATCGGAGATCACATCCGCCTGGGCGCCTGTATAAGCCATGCGCGCATAGAGGATGGCGGGGCAGATAGTCACTGCAGCGGCATGCTGCGCCATGTCGCCCGCAATATCGCCTATCGGGCAGTTCGCAACAGAGGGACCGTCGGCGGCAGCCTCGCCCATGCCGACCCCGCCGCTGACTGGCCGGTGGCGATGATAGCGCTTGGCGCAGATGTGGAAGTTTCCGGAACAAACGGAAATCGAAAGCTTCCTGTCGAGGAATTCATGATGGATGTATTCACGACGGCCTTGCAGGAAGACGAGATACTGACCGGCATATGTGTCCCCAAGGCCTCCCCTGACCTGCGGTGGTCTTTTCACAAGATGCGCAAGAAAGCCGGAGCCTTTGGCGAGGCGATCGCGGCTGCCGTCCAAGATCCGGAAAGCGGCTTCTGCCGCGTTGTCGCCGGCAGCAGCGCCATTGGCGGTCCGCAACGATTTGCCATGCTCGAAAAGGCGCTCCAGGAAGGAGCTGTCGACGACGACACTATCCGGGATGCGCTGACCGGAGCTCTCGGCTCACTCGGCCGCTACGAGACACAGATCCATACTGTGTGCCTGAGGCGCGCGATGGAGGAGGTTCGAACGTGACCACACTGTCACTCACCGTAAACGGCAGACAAGTCAGCACGGAAATCGACCCCCGACTGAACCTTGCCGATTTTCTCCGCGAACGGCTGTCACTCAAAGGCACACATCTGGGATGCGAGCACGGCGCCTGCGGCGCCTGCACTGTTTTAATGGACGGAATGCCGATCCGATCCTGCATCACCATGGCCGCCTCCTGCGATGGCGTCGAGATCACAACCGTCGAAGGTTATGACCAGGATCCCCTCATGTCGCGCCTTCGCAAGGCGTTTCGCGAGGAGCATGCTCTGCAGTGCGGATATTGCACGCCCGGCATGCTGGCGACAGCCTATGATATCGTCAGCCGGCTGGATCGGCCCGATGAAGACGAGATTCGAGCTGAACTTGCCGGCTGTGTTTGTCGATGCACCGGCTATCGCGGCATCGTACGCGCGATCAAACGATGCATCGCGGAAAAAAGCGCTTGAAGGCCAATCAGGCCGACACGCGCACCGACATTTCGCCGACCCGATCGATCCATGCATGCATGACATCGCCGGACTGAACAGGCGCGACGCCTTCCGGTGTGCCGGTCATGAAGATGTCTCCGGGATAGAGCGAATCATTCCAGGCGATCAACAATCATTGGTAAGGAACTGACGAATTGCGCTCTAAATGGCGACGCTGCGACTTATTCTTCTTGCGGCGGCCTGGATCACTGCAGCCGCCTCCTCCGTGTCGATGTCTTTCGAGAAATATGGCGAGAAGGAAATGCTGATCGCTGTTTTCGACGGCGCATTCGGCAGATCCAGCAATGCGCCGACCGATGTTATGCCTTCGATGTTTTCGTTTTCGACAATGGCGTAACCACGTTCGCGCGTTGCTTCGACTTCGGCAAGAAAAGCCTCCGGTGTCGTCAATGTGCTGCCGGTGATCGCCTGATAGGGTCCTGGGCCAAGTATCTCGAGTATCTCCGAATCAGGCAGGCTGGCCAGAATGCATTTTCCGATCGCCGTGGAATGAAGCGGGATCGTGTCGCCGGGTTCGCAGCGCACCGAAACAAGCGCCTCTCCCGTAACGCACAAAAGGTAGAACGCATTTTGTCCCTGCAGCGTCGCCATGTAGGAATCCACGCGGAGCTTTCGCGTCACCTCCTCAAGTTCTCTGCGCCCCTCGACCAGCAGCGCGTCACTGCGCGCGATCGCATTGCCGAACAAAATAGCCTGGTAGCCGACGCGATAACGGCGCGTTTCCGGATCACGCGCCAGATAGTTTCTTTCATTGAGCGTATTGACGAGACGCTGAACGGCGGCCGGGCTGACACCCAACTTGCGGGCCATATCGCGCGTGCCAAGCGGCTTGTCGGATTTCTGGACGAGTTCCAGAAGTTCAAGCCCACGTTCCAGAGACTGGTTCTTCGTCATGTGCGATCTTCCTGCATCCGCGCAACCTTCAAACCGGAGCGACTTGTCGCAATGCGCGCAACGAGGGCGTAATGCGCTCATACCCTTCATTCGTCACGATGACGGTGTCCTCGACCATTATGCCGCCCCACCCTCTTTCGTAGTAAGGCGTCTCCAGACAAAGCACCATTCCCGCCTCCAGTTCCGTCTCATTGCCGTATGCGATATAGGGAAATTCGTGGGAAGCAATGCCTATCCCGTGGCCGCAGTGGTTGCGCCTATAGTCTGGTATGCCGCCTTTTTGCACGGCGGCGACGGCTGCCTCGAATATGTCATGCGCCGAAGCGCCGGGTCTGATCATGTTGAGTTCCGTCAACTCGCCGTCGAGCAACGCGTCGTATCGCTGCTCCGTCAGCGGCTCCGGTTCACCGCAGCAAAAACTGCGCGCCATGTCGGAATGATACCCTGAAAAACGTCCCCCCACATCGATGCGCACGATATCGCCCTGCTCTATCCGGCGCTCGGTCGCAAAAGCGTCCACGAGCGAACTCCGCTCCCCGGACGTCACGACGACAAATCGTGGAACGCCGCCTTCCGCGACGATCACGCGCGAAATCTCGGCCGCCAGTTCCAGTTCCGTTGCCCCCGGACAAATCATCTTGCTTGCCGACGCTATGGCGGCGTCCGTTGCCCGCGAGGCATGACGAAGACGATCCAACTCGCCGGACAATTTCACCGCGCGCGATCTGGCGAGAACGCTCGCCGCCGGCAAGCATCGCCAATTTGACAACGCGCGGGTGACAATCGCCGTCGTGTCCGCGCGGTCGAGATCAAGCAGCATGGCGCCTTTTCCTGGCAGCTCGGATTCAAGTGCGGCCAGGACAGCGTCCTCATAATCCGCGTTGGCAGGGTGCGTCGCGATGCTGTTTTCCTCCTCGACGCCATAGACGAAGAATGTCCCGTATCGCCAAATCCGACAGGACGCTCCAACGACCTCACGCGCCGCGCCTGCGTCACTGGCGCCGGTCACCAGCACGCACCGGCTTCGTGTTGCGACCAGCAACTGCCGGTAAGGCGCCATGTCATGGAGAATGGATCGGTAGCCGCAAAGATAGCCGATGTGATCCGGATTATCGGTAACAATCGCATCCGCGTCTGTAAACGAGAACGCACGATCCCTGCACGCCGCCGCCAAGGTCTCTGCAGTCATATTAAATTCTGCCATCCAATGTTCCGATTAAAGGTACGTTATAACTATATTCGGAACAATACCCTTAGCAGGTTTTGGTGCGCCGCCTCAACCATCGGATTTGCAGCGGAGCAACACGTACCTCATGACTGCGCACCTATTCGGGACCGGCCGCAATTGGCCTGAACCCAATATGTCAGTGCACTGCGCTACCTTACACCGAATTAATTTGAATATCCCCGTCGGCAACCGACATTAGAAAAAGACAAGCCGACACACCAAGCTTCTCGAGGAGAGTGTTTCGGTCGGTGGCGCCGCCCAGGCGACGCATCGGGTGTCTGCAGGATCAGGCGTCGCCGAACAACCAGCGCTATGCGGGCTGATCCCTGGAATAAGGAGACAGAAGATGACTTATCAGACCTACAAAAAGAACCAGGTGTCAGATTCGGCAGCTTATCCATTGCACCTTGCATTTTCTGCAGCAGAAAATCCGCTGCAGACCAGGCGAGCTGAAACCCTCGGCGATTTCATGCAAGTCACTCGCCTGATGAAGCGGGCGAGCCGCCGATATTCCGCCCCCCTGGATCCAAACCGGATCGGCCGGACACTCTCGCTGCTGAACCACGGCGGCGGCGGCCCGGACACAGGTTTCATTATTTTGGCGACCTACGCCGATGAGCCCGTCGGTTTCGCGCTGTCGCTCAACGCGCGGGGTAAGGATTCCGGCATTGTATGGCTGCATACAGAAGACATCCAAAACAGGGATCAGGTCACCAAGGCCCTGATCGCCGGCATGGACCGGATGCGCAGCGACTGGAAGAGCCGAAACGAGCCGCCAGTCAGACTGTCCGCCTGACACCCGATACACCGCCGCCTGCCGCAACTCTGCGACGGGCGGCGGTGACGTCAGTTTCCAGGATTGAGGATGCACACCTACTTAGACACACGTCATGGTATACGATGCCGGCGGGTGGGGGCATCCACCGCAACAGTTCATTCTCCTTGTTTAGCGCAATCCGTTATTATTTCTGCCTATGTCGATGAAATACGGGAAGGTCGTTATGGTTAGTATTATTAATTGCGAATACGTTTAAGTTCTTGTAGTTGCTCCCAGGACTTTCGAGGCACTTTGATGGGAAAAAGACGGCCATTTTTCTTATTGGCGCCGCCCCATGCCTGAGAAGCGCGTGTATAGGAACTCCAGGTGTCACAGACCAGTATTTTACATTGACCAAGAGCAACCATATCGCGCAGTGCTCCCTCAAAAACATCCAGGCGAGATACCGTTGCTTTACTCGTTGAATCTGGATGATGGAGGGCGTGACCTTTTTCTTCGGGGAGGTATTTGGGAAGCTTTAGGTGATTGCCAAACTCGCCTTCAAACCAATCTTCCACGAGTTTGCTATCAGTTGCGAGAAACAGCGATGAGTTGGGATTCAATTCCTTACATCTGACAATTGCTTCCCTATACCGCTCGAAGAGGACCAACTCATCCTCTTCGTTGTACAACTCACCATTTCCGTGACGTATGTGAACACCAATCGCTGTGCTCAATTGGCTTAAAGTCGCTTGAACGGGTGCAGTAACGCGATCGCGCACTCTCAATTTGTTGTAGAATGGCGCGAGAACGTCTAGTGGCAGAAAATCCACAGGGCGAGTGAGCCTGACAATCTCCAGGGGAATATCGCGGCCTAAAATTGAAAAAAGTTCTATAAACGGCGCTTCAACTTCCTCCGTTTCTGCAGCCGAAAGTTCGGTGGGTGAAGGTTCCACAGCGGCGCCTTGACCAAGGGCGAGGTCACTGGGCGAGGAAGATATGTCGTCGCACTCGAAAAAGCGCTCAAATATATCAAACCTCTCTGTGGCGCTTCTCTCAGTGTAGTAACGTGAACCTAACCAGTCTACCAAGACACGGCGACCACTGTTGCGTGCATACCACATGGCATGTGTCAGTTGGTTCATCATGTCACCAAGACCTGATGTTCTGGCTGATACCACAAATTTTTGCTTCTCACGGGGCGATTTGTGTGCTTGCGAATGCTTCTCCGTCATTAGCGGTTGCGATATGGATTCTAGAATAAACAAAGCTGTGATTGCATACTCATAGAGTTCTCGCTTGCCGGCGTCTGGGATATCTCCGCTATACTTTGCAAGAAGTCTAGTTAGTCTGTTGGAGACGATGCGACTTATTTTTGTTTTGGAGAAATTGCCTAATTCAAATGCCTGCATTTAATCATCTTCCTGCTGCAATCCTTCATTCCCTCGACGCATGAATTCGATTCCATGCAAAAATGCGCTACGATGCAAATCCGCTGTATGCACACCTTTAGCAACAGAAATGCCAACTGGATACGGAATTTCAGTGTAAGCGGTGTTTTGACCCCACCTTTCCGGTAGGTTTGTGATCTGCGAGTCCGTTCGAGATGTATTTTCTCACGGAGTAGCTCCATGGATGATCACAGTGAGTTTCTCACAAGTTCGGATCTT